>JANPCB010000046.1:0-3955 GCA_031430735.1 Ferruginibacter sp.
AAGATTTTTTAGAATTATTCCAATATATTTTGTGGTGGTTGGCATTTATTTTTGTTTCCCATTTTTTCGTGAAAAGGAGGCCTTACCTCCTCTTTGGAAGTTTTTAACCTTTACGCAAAACTTTGGATTAGACATAAAAAACTTCGGTACATTTTCACATGCCTGGTCGCTTTGTGTAGAAGAGCATTTTTATTTATTCCTTCCGTTGATATTGATTTTTCTTAAAATGACACAGCTTTTTAAAAAAGGTTATTGGCTTTTGATTATGTTGTTTGTTGCTGGTTTTGTTACAAGACTGTATAGCTGGCATGAAGGTTATCTTCCAGCAGTTGGAAATGAAAGTTCATTGGCATCGTGGACAGAATTCGTTTATTATCCAACCTACAATCGATTAGATGGACTATTAATTGGTGTTTCCATTGCAGCCATTTATCAATACTTGCCAAAGACCTGGAATAAAATTTCAATCTATGGAAATCATTTAATTTTAACAGGCCTTGTTCTCTTAGCAGCAGCGTATTTCTATTGCTCCGACCTTTCTTCCTATGCAACTTCTATCTTTGGGTTCCCTTTCATTTCAATAGGCTATGGTTTTCTTGTGATGGGAGCCGTTTGTCCTACAAGTATTTTGTATAAATTGAATTCAAAAATCACGACCCTAATTGCTACGCTTTCTTATGGCATATATTTATCTCATAAAGGAGTCATTCATATAGTACAGGAATTTTTTTCAAATTGGGGAATAGACAAAAACGGGAATGTGATGTTTTTAATCTGTATTGCATTTTGCATACTAATTGCATGGTTGCTACACCTCGCCATTGAAAGCCCATTTATGAAATGGAGAGATGTAGTGCTTAAGAAAAAGCAAGTATATAGTATGTAATGGTGAATGGAAGTTTTATTTTAAAGAATGGTAAAACAGTAAGCAATATTTTTCCGCGGCAACCGGTATATGGAAAGTTTAAAAAGTAAATTATTGAAGAGCGTATGAATATAAAATTAATTGTTTTGTTATTAGTATTCTTTACTACAACCTTTAGCAGTATTGCTCAGGTTACTGGTAAAGTATATTCCCAAAACAGAGCAGCAAATGCCTGTTACAGCAAAGCGCTTCACTACATAAAAATCGGCAACCCGAGAAATGCCGGTTCGGTTGATAGTTTATTACTGGCAGTTACTTGGTTAGAAAAAGCAGTGAGCACAGATCCTTCTTTTGTTGTTGCTTATATTGAGTTATGTAAAACGTACTGGCTGTTTGATTTTTCATACCCAAATTTCCCGAAGTATAACAGCAGTGCTGTTGTTATATTACCAAAAGCAAAAGATGCAATTTATAAAGCATTGCAAATTGACAGCACTTCTTCAGAGGCCTTTTCACAACTGGCTAGGATGAATAAAAATTATGAATATGAATGGGAGGAGGCTTTGAAGCATTATGCAAAAGCAATTCAGTACGATTCAGCCAATGCCAGTAATTATGCTTCTTACGGTGAAACACTTGCATTACAAGGTAATTGGGAGGAAGCTCAACAGTGGATTGACAAAGCAAATAAAATGTCACCTACAGATAGCCGTGTGTTACTGACAACAGGAATATATTACTATTGGAAACGAGAATATGAGACAGCTAATGAGTTCTTAAGTAAAATCAACCCACAAAGTTGGGCCAAAAGCTTTTATTCATGTATGAATAATGTTGCTAATAACAAAGCAGCTAAAGCCGTTGACATGTTAAAAACTTCAAACCCTTCTTTTGAAGACTATGATGGAGGCTCAAAAGCATTATTGGCTTATGCATTAATTAAAAATGGCCAGATTGAGGAAGCAAGAAAAATATTAAAGCGAATTGAAGAATTAAACCAGGTGGTTGAGTACCGCTCAGCCGTTTGCTATGTTGCATTGGGTGAATATGACAAAGCGTTTTCATTGCTCAATCAATATTTAAACCGACAAGGTAACTGGATGACCTGGTTTAAGTATGACAAAGTTTGGGACCCGATTAGAAACGATTCACGGTATAAAGAACTATTAAATAAAATGCCTTTTGGTAAGTGATTTAAAATACACTAATTATGAAAAGAATATTTATTCCTTCATTACTCATCGGTTTTTACTCACTTTCGTTTTCCCAAACAATTGATGACTCAACTAAAAAGAAAATTGATGAATTGTTTATACAATGGGATAATCCAAAAAGTCCTGGGGGTGCCATCGGTATTGTAAGAAATGATTCCCTTATTTATGCCAAAGGATTTGGAATGGTGAATCTTGAAAATAATACTCCCAATACAACCGAAACAAATTTTTATATGGCTTCGGTGGCCAAACAGGGGAAAGTAAAACTTGATGAAGATATCCGAATTTATTTACCTTGGTTTACAAAACAGCATACCCGTCATTTTCAGCCTGCGTTCGTGTCTCACGAATGCAAGCTGTGGTTCGTGAGACACGAACCCTAGGCGTGGGGTATCATTGCTTTTTTACAAAAAGAACATTATCTAAAATAAATATGGAAGAAAACAAACCTAACAACGAAGAAGAAGTAAAGCCGCCAAACAATCCGCAGGATGCAGTGCATGAACATCAGTTGAACAACCCTTCAACTGATGAAACAACTCCAGAAGTTGAACAACCCATAACTCATAATCCACAACCAGTAACTCAACAAGATATGGAAGTACATCATCACGCCCACGACCCTGCAGCACCACATCATAAGAAAAATTGGAAAAATTATTTCTGGGAATTTTTAATGTTGTTCCTTGCCATTACACTTGGCTTTCTTGTAGAAAATCAACGAGAGCATTATATAGAACACCTCCGTGCAAAGGAGTTTGCAAAGTCATTAATAAAAGATTTAGAAAGTGATAAATTGTCATCAGACTTTCATCAGATAAAGTCGGAACGTTACATTGTTTTTGTAGATAGCTTGCTTCAGGTTTCTAAAAGAAAGCTGGAAGGTAAAAATGCTGCTGCATTTTCCTTTTACACCCGATTTTTATACTGGACCGAAGCTTTTTCATGGAACCGGGCCACGTTTGAGCAAATTAAAAATTCGGGTAGTCTTCGTTATTTTAAGAATTATTCGCTGTTAGAAAAATTAATGAAGTATGAAGCCATGGTAAACCAAACGGAAGCAGAATTCAGTAATCATCAAACAAGAGGCAATAGTTTATTGAACAGCATCAATGAAATTATCGACCCATCTTACCACCAGCTTTTATCTAAATACAGAATTGCATCTATTGATTCGTTGTCATCGGCATTAATCGAAAATTACCTTTCAATTAAAACGGAATCTCTCGAACCAAAAAGGGATAAAATAATGTTGCTGTTGAATATGGCCATTGTTCAGCAAAGGAATTTGCGTTTTAATATTGATATTCGGTTAAAGCCGACGAAGTTGCTGGCAGATGAATTGATAAATGAACTTAAGAATGAATACCATCTAAAGTAAATAATGGAACAAAATAAACCCATCCACAACGAAGAGGAAGTAAAGCCACCAAACAATCCGCAGGATGCAGTGCATGAGCAACAGTTGATCAATCCCACAACTGATGAATCCATTGTTCCTGCTGATGAAACAATTCCTGAAGCTGAACAACCCATAACTCATAACCCACCACCCGTAACTCAACAAGATATGGAAGTACATCACCACGCCCACGACCCCGCGGCACCACATCATAAGAAAAACTGGAAATCTTATTTCTGGGAATTTTTAATGTTGTTCCTCGCTGTGTTCTGCGGGTTTTTAGCAGAGTATCAGCTGGAGCATAAGATTGAGAGAGACAGAGCGAAAGAATTGGCAAAAAGCTTTTATGAGGAACTGAAAAATGATTCAATAAACATTGCAGAGAAATTTCAAAGCCGTAATAAGCAAGAATCAGCTGTACGATTTTTAGTTAGCTATTTTAAAGATAGTAGTCTAGAAAATCTTTCAAAAGAG
>JANPCB010000047.1:0-7796 GCA_031430735.1 Ferruginibacter sp.
AACAAAAAACTAGCCATTATAGCAGTAGCAAACAAGCTTTTAAAACAGGTTTTTGGGGTAGTAAAAAACGAAACTCTATTTGACAGAAATTATTATAAAAAAATAGCCTGATTTATTTGGTTTTATGCACAGTTCGTGTTAAAGTTATAAAAGTACAGGTTAACAAACAAAAGCCCACAATGCTTTTTAAAACATACTGCACAGGTATTTAAGGCAGATTTACTAATAACTAATTCTACGTTAGTAGAAAACCTTAGCCCCGGTTCGTGGCACACGAAACGTAAGGAGAATAAAATGTTTAGTGTGCCACGAACCACGGCTTAGGCTGTTTGCTTCAAAGTCTGACTTCATATATTTTTTGGTATTAAAGAACTTACCTAACTACCTTTTAATTTTTTACCTTCTTTTGCTAATAAAGTAATTTCAGTAATTCGTTTTGCTCTTGTTTCGGCGGTTTTTGCAATTTTAATATAGCGTAACATAAACCGTTTACTTGCTGCACCAATAGCATCAAAATTATTTATGGCTGGATGATGCAGTTCTAAGCATTCTATAAAGTCTTTTGGTTTAATAAGGGCATCTACATCATCCATAAAATTCCAAAGCCCTTTTTGCTTTGAAATGATTACAGATTGTTTACCTGCTTCCGCTACTAGCCCTTGCTTTTCTAATTTTGCAAATCTGTCTTTGTAGGTTTTTGTCCAATGCTGTACTTTACGGGGGGAAATTAATTGCATAGTTTTTTGTTCGTCTAATTTTCTTCTTATTCCATCTATCCAACCAAAACAAAGTAATTCGTCTAAAACTACTTGTACAGAAACGTATTTTTCTTTTACTTCCTTTTTATAAGTTACTAACCAAATGCTTTCTTTTTGTGTATGATTTTTTTGCAACCATTTTCTAAGTTCAGTAGCAGAGGTAATTTCTACTTTTTCAAATTTTTCTGTTTTTAGCATTGTATTTGAATGGGTTTAATGAGTTTGGAAAAATGCTCTTAAATTGGGCTTCAATTTATAAACTAATAAAAATGAAATAGATTTTTGGTATTCTATTTACCTTGATTAAATAAACTGTACGATTGTTTGATGAATGAAAACAGCTGAGGATTCACTTCTTCAATAGTTGAAAGTCTTATATGGTGTTCGTATTGTTTACCGTACAAGGCCACTTTTAAAATTGGGAAAATATTTTGTGGCGCTGCTAAGTAGAATTTAACATCTAACTCTTTTTTCATTGGCTTTATTACCAAGAATGTTTGAGTTTTAAAAAACACAACACAATTTTTGGTTGCACTGATTTCAACATTTTCAAAGTCAAATACATTTGATAAGATTTTGTCAAAAGCAAATATCAACTCATCTGGTTTCCCTATAAAAAGGTTGTCTATGTCTTGATTAATGCAGCAATGCCATTGGTTAGCATTTTTTAAAGTTCTGTCACATTTTGGGCATTTCCAACTCATATATATTGTTATTTCAAATTAAGCGTAATTAAAAAAAGTAGTTCTATTTTTATTAACTCATTTAAACGATGTTAAAAATATCAATTTTTCGATAATATAAAGTTTAATTGAAAAAAAAGAAGCTCGGCGCTGTGAACCGGGCTTAGAGGTTGCTGTGAAGAGGAATAACTGCTTTGTCCGAATTTTTATAGGAGTTTCCTGAACAAAAAGATTATAAGAAATTTTTTTGAAAACACTTAATGCACTGTAATTCCTCGTTATAAATTTTGGGAAAGCAGTTGGTATAAAAACGTTGAAAATGCAAAATAAAGGGTTACAAAACAGAGATATGTTTTTAAGGTAATGTAAAGAGATAGGAGTAGATTTACAAATCAAAAAACAACATAAATTTAAAATATTACCCAATGCATAAATTATTAATATTTTTCTTTTTGCCAACGCTTTCATTTGCACAGATTGATAGTACGGATATTATAGTTAAGCAAATGATGGAAAAGCAAAAAATTGTTGGCCTTTCGCTATCTGTAATAAAAAATGGAAATGCAATTGTAAACAAAGGTTATGGATTAGCCAATGTAGAACTAAATGTACCGGTTGGCTCCCAAACTGTTATAAGGCTTGGCTCAGTAAGTAAGCAGTTTTTTACAACAGCTATTATAAAATTAATGGAAGAGGGAAAACTAAGTATTGAAGACTCTGTACATAAATTTTTTGCAGATGCACCAGAAACTTGGCGACCCATTACTTTGAAAAATTTAATGTCTCATACATCGGGTTTGCAAAGAGAAGGCCCTGCTTATGACAATTTCAAAATACAACCCGATATCGACATTATTAAGTCGGCCTACAAGCTACCACTCGATTTTAAAACAGGAGAAAAATACCAGTATTGTAATTTAGCTTATTTTATGCTGGCAGAAATTATAAAACAGGTAAGTGGTATGCCTTGGCAGGATTATATTCATGATAAATTATTTATTCCGGCAGGAATGAATAATAGTTACCTCACTGATTTTTATCAAATCATTCCTAACCGTGCCGATGGGTATATGTATAAACAGGGCACTTTGGTTAATGCAACAGCTATGTTTGCTATAAGACCAAGTGGTGGGTTTCTATCAACATCTTCGGATATGATTAAATGGGAGAAAGTATTAAGAGAGAAAAAGCTTATTCTTCAAAAAGACAATTGGGAAAAACTTTGGCAACCGTTTATTAAAACTTCTGATAAAGCAGGTTCAAAAAATTATTATGGTTTTGGATGGGGAATTGATGAATACAATGGACATAAAATAATTGAACATGGTGGTGCAAATATTGGGTTTAGATCTGTATATGCACGTTTTGTTAATGATGGCCTTACAATTATCATTCTCACTAATACAGATGAAGCAAATCCACGTGTTATTGCCAACTCTCTTGCTGATTATTATTTCAGAAAATAACAACAGTTGCTAACCGTATTACAAATTTTAAAGTAGAATTAGTTGGATAACACACTGGTCCTTTGCCTTGCATCGATACCTGCAACGGCAACCTTGGGCTACCTGCAACGGCGAAAGCAAACCCAATGTTAGTGGCCGTTTTGGTCATTAAATATGTATTGTAAATAACGTGTACGTATTTCAGAAACTCCTCCTTTTAAAATGACAACAAGGTCATTGTGTCGATGTAAGTTTAAAGTTGAATTCCAAATACTTTCTACCATATCTCCAAAGGTTGGTAAGCTAATATATGTTACGTTCTCTTTTGATTTTGTTTCAATATTTCCATTCCAGCTCTTGGTAGGAAGTCCCATAAGATTTGGCAATCTAAAACCTAGTAACGTGAAATGATGTTGTAGAGATGGCTTTTTACTATTACAATTTGAGATGCTGTAGTCGTGTAATAACGCATTTCTCAAAGCATAAATAGCATCTATTTCTTCATCACTTAAATGTGTATAGTATTTCAAACATCTTTGAATTGAATTTTTTTCGGTATAGTCTGGAAAGCCCTTGGGTTTATAACATTTACCCAATTGATCTAAAATAATCAAGTAGCACATGGCACCTGACCAATTTGCTAATTTGTGTTCATCGTCCTTATTGGTTAAAATTCCAGTAACTAAATCTCTTCCAGTGTTTTGCCTTGCATCACGTAATGCAGCTGTTAATGATGAAAATATAGTTGTCTCATCATCATACTTCTGTAGTAAATTTAAATGGCATGAAATTATTTCTTTTTTTGTGAGATTGTTGAAATCCATGGTATCTTTTAAAATGGCCACTAACGAGCAGGGCTTGCTGCAGGGCTGGAATTCATTGCTCGTCCTGCCCGGAACCGCTGCTGATTAAAGATATAAAAGTAAAGGTTAACAAACAAAAGCCCTTTAGCCCCGGTTCGTGGCACACGAAACGAAAGGAGAATAAAATGTTTCATGCCACGAACCACGGCTTAGAAAGAAGAATTTTGTATGACATCTAGTTTTTGTTATCAGCTTTCACTTTTTTTGCGAAATCGTTAAGCATGTCTAAATATGGAGGTAAACTCTTTATGCCCAAGATTAGAAGTCCACTTAAAAACAATCCTAAAATCCAGCCAATAGAACGTCTTAGAGTTTCATTTATGAATTTCGCATAGTCCTTAACAATAAATAATGTCCCAAAAACGACTGTAATTATAGATGCTATTAGCAAAGCATAAATAAGCAAAATAATAAAGCGTAGTATATAGTATTTAATTTCATTCATTTCAAAAGTCAGAGCATTTAGAATAGCTTACGGGCAGGGCTTGCTAGCAGGGCTGGAATTCTTTGCTTGGCTGCCCGGAACCGCTGCTAACCTGCCTATCGGCAGGCAGGTTAAAGATATAAAAGTAAAAGTTAACAAACAAAAGCTCAACATAAATCCGTCCAACAAGCCTTGCACAAACCCAATGTTGAAGGTAGTTTTAGGAATCGAGTGGAAGAACAAGATTAACCACCATGTCTTCGTTGTTAATGTTAATATACTCATCCAATAAAGGACTTTGAATTCCGAACTCTTTCATTATGTACTCTATTTGAGGTTTATCAGGAAGTTCTCCTGATATGTCGGGCTTAATGTGAAAATAATGGCAACGACCTTTATTTGGATGGTCTACGAGATAATAACATATCCAACTTCCGACTCCAACAAGTACCAAATGTCCGGGATCTTCGCTGGGTGTAGCCATCTCGCCATTCTTCATGTCAAGTAAGTCGTCTGTCTGATAAATGTAATTTTGGGCATAATCGACAACTTTTCTTATTTGTTGACTTTCGTTTTCAAAAAAAGCAAGTACCATTTTGTTTAAATTTTGATTATTAAGTACAAACAAATTATAGTCATATCTGAAGGCGATTTTCCCTTTAAAAATTACCGCCAATGGAAGGGCATACTTGTAGGGTTGGAACTGCTGCTGACCTGTCTGCCGGCAGGCAGGCAGGATAAAGATATATAAGTACAAGTTAACAAACAAAAGCCCAACAATGACCGTCCAGCCAGGTTAAGCACAACAGCTATAAAATGACTATTGCTCCAGTGTCCAACTAGCCTTGCAGCAAACCCAATAGGTGTAGAGTATGTATACTCTCAATGAAAATTATATGTCAGTCCCATATCTTTCCTTATTAAATTCTTTCAACGCATTTTTTAGTTTGCTAAATATTGGTTTCTGGTTTTCAAACAGCATCTCTTCTGAAATTATTGTTTTGAGGATATTGACATTGCCTTGTTTTTCACCAAAACAATAGCCTTGTGAGTTCGCTCCAACAAAACTAAGTTTTTCATTTTTATTATCACTTTCAAAATGGAGGTAAACAGATTCATAATCCTCGTTTACAACGGCACCTGTAAAACCCCAGTCGTTTTTGAAATATAGCCTAATGACCTCTTCGCTTGAAAATGAGTCATTTTTTAAAATTCGCTCTCTATACCTTTTGAAAAAATGGGGTGGATGTATAGTTATAGTATTCATATCTACACTTAATGAGACTGCGTACTTACCTTCTGATCTTGAGTAAATCCCATAAATGGTTAAAATTGGTTTTTTCCAATAACTCCTTTTTATTGCAGTAAAATCTACAATAAATAAATTTTTCTTTTCCTGTGTTTTAAATTCGTAAGTCTTTGTAAATGGGAATCTGCTGCTTCTCAAAACATTTTTTTTGAAATCATCGGGGATTTCTTTGAGTTTTATTTTAAGGTTCTCCATATCATCAAAGACTTCTTTGTGAATCTCTTGAACAGTCATTGATGGAACTATCATTGTTTATTCTGATTTTACTTAGTTATGCTTTTCAAGTTGCGGTGTGTCTTTTACCATTTGCACCTAATGATCAGGTATTGCCGATGGTGGGAAATTTTATATTCGACCGCCCGGAACCGCTGCCTGGCTTTTTGATAAAGTTAAATATTAAGAACTAAAGCTGGGCTTTATTCGTAGAGCCCCGAACCGGAGTACAACAGAATACAACTGCTGATTGTTTCAATGTCTAGCCCCACTATTGGCAATACCTATGTTGCATGCAGTTTTTATTAGAGTGTCTCTGCCATTTGATAGCCGAGATTTGTCACTTCAAATATTTCTCGTTTGTAACCTAAATCAGCAATTAAATTTTCAATTTCAAGTTCTTCCAGTGCAGCTGTCCATAGTGCTTTACTTTTTGGGTCATTTTGATTTACAAATTGTTTCCCATTTGTTTGTATTTCAAATCCACCCATGTAAGCTAGACGCATGATTTGTCCATTACTATCTTTCGTTGCTTCAATAAGAAGTGTTTTTGCTTCTTCTGAAAGAGAGTTTAGAGCTTCATTTTTAACGGTCGAAGATGTAAATAACTCTTGTCCCTCATCCGATTGATAACCTTCGAAAAAATTATCGGTGTTTAACTTCATTGACAAGTGTCTTTGAAATTTAGTTCTAAATTCTTCTAAATTTTCAAACGTATCAGTTAGTCCATTACTTTGATATTCTAGTTTTAATTTTTTAACAGCTTCGTATTGTTCATGATTTATACTAGATGGTAAGACTGGTTTATTTGAAAAATAAAGCATTGCAGGCTTACCTGAATTAATATGCTCCTCTATTTCTTCTACACTTCCACTGACTGCTTTTCCAGTGGGTGTCCCAATTCTTGTCCAAAAAATTCCCACCAGTAAGTCGGCATTGTTTAAAACTTGCTTATTGATAATTTCTTGTGGTCTGTTTCCCATGGTGGGCACAGAATTATATTCCCAACCAATTGGAAGCAATACTATATTTCGGGTGGGTGAATTTATATTATTCCAGTCCAAAATGATTTCTCTGGCAATTAATCGTTCTTCACTAACATCACTTGGGGATGCTAGCATCACATTATAGACTTGAGAAATATATGACATGGGTTAAGCTTTACTGAATTGTTATTGAATTGTCCTCATTTATTATCGCTTGTTTAATTGTTACATGAGGCAATTCATTTTTTATTAAAACATTTAATTCTATTTTTTCATTGTCGTCCATTAAAGCTCCGAAAATAACTTCTCTAATTGCTCTTTTTGGAAGTTTTATTGTTCGGTCTTCATCTGTAGCCTTATTAACAAAAAACAATTTTTGCGTTCGGTATTCTTGTTCAAACTCCCATTTCTCTTCTTTTGAATAGACTTGTATAGTTGTTTGTTCCTCGAAAGAATGTTTTGGTCTGGGATGAATAGTAGGAAGGACTTTATAATAGTCGACTTTACCACCACCTCCAAAAAATTGAAAAGTGATTTTCGCATCAAAACCTACACATATTCCAGTATGTTGTCCAGAATATTTTTCCCACATTGCAGGCAATGCATTTTTTTCAGTTAAACTAAGAACACCGAAACGATTACATAATTCTACGAACTTTTGCTCCATGTACTGTCTAACTTCTGCCTTGTCTCTAAGAGGTCTAATTTCAAACCAATGGTCGGCAAATTCTTTGTGTTGTCCCATTGTGTACCCTGGGTTGTGCTTAAAGCTTTCCGATAAGTATCTGTTATAAATTTCAAAATCTGAAAGAAGGTCATATCGAGTTAAATTCTTGCAATCAATTGGGTCTTCAAAAGTCAGTGGTGAAGCAAAGTATACCTCTTGATTTGAGAGAATTGTTTTGTGGTAAGGATGTGCATTGTCCCAGAACCTGTATTTGTAAACAAGGTCTGGTAATTCAAGATTTTCATAAACTGTTTCTTGTGTAAAGACTGTGTCCTATTACTAAAAACACTTTACAAAAGTGGGGGTTACTAAGTAGTAACTTTAAAAAAAGTAATATGAACAAAAACAAACAATGTAAGCCAGATGTATATCCTAGGGATATAAAAAT
>JANPCB010000048.1:0-30124 GCA_031430735.1 Ferruginibacter sp.
TTCTAAATTGAAAACAGCCTCTTTTCTTTAAAGTATTCGAGTCGGGGTCCATCACCAATTTCATATAGGCGATTCTCAGAGCTTATAATTTCCTTTTAGAAAGCCTTTTAAATTTTTAATGACTTTTTCAGTGCCCTCCAATTTTCCCTGAATTTTTTTTGTAATGGTCAGTCAATTTTTGAATACCCGTTTCGGTTTTCTTTAAAAGCCTGTTACGAATGATTACACCAACTTCGGTTGCTTCAAGATGTATTTTAGTTTTAAATCGGTCGGTAACTTTTGTGAGTTGTGCTTTACTTACATTGGAGTTATTAATTACATCATCCAATTTTTCTTGTGCTATGGCAATTGACCAAACCTTTCCACCTAATGAAGAAAGGGATTCGCTTACGCCTTCCAGGTCTAATAAATTAAATTTTTTCTGATTAATGGCTTCACTGGCTTCATCAAAAAGAAAAATTACTTTCTCATTTTTTTCAACCTTCAAATAGTTGCTTATTTCTTCTCTTAACCGAGCAGCACTAAACTGGTCTATATCCCTACGAATAGTAGTTATTAGATTATCGTAATCTGCATCAGAGTTACCTTTTTTAATGAATAACTCTTTGATGGCTTTTGCATACTTGAATGAGCTTGTTTTTAATTCAGACCAATCTGAGCCAGTGGAATCAAAAATAAAATCTTGCACAGCAGTCTTGTTTTCACTTAGCATCAATTGGAATAAGAAAATACCGTGTTCATTTTCAGGTAAACCAAGAGACCTTAAAAAATTCCTGAAAAGGGTGAATGATAAGCCCTTTGAAGTGTCTTGTTTTGCAATGTCAAGAAATACTACTCTTGAGTGTATGGCATCCAATCTTGATAAAGCGTTTTTCACTAATGCTTCATCATTTATGCCAATAAAACGCTGTGTTATTCTATCTCTTGCAGGTGTGCCAGCTATGATGCGATTACTCAACATATAGCCAAGTAGTTTACCAAAGTATGATTTACCAGAGCCATAAAAACCTGAAATCCAAACACCTGTTTCAAGAATATTGGAAGTGTATATGCCAACAAAATCGGCATATTCCTTTGCTAAACCATCGGTAACAATATAGCTTTCAATTTCAGTTTGTATTTCCTTTTCTGAAATATCTTCTAAGTCAATGACGTTTTTAATGTCTTCGGATAGATCTATGGTTAGAATGTCTTTTATTTTCATTTTTATTTAATTCTTTAGTTAACAATCATACATCTGTACTTAGATGCTGGACGAGAATTTAGAAACATTAATTGGTCTCCATCCTGTGTGGCTGGATACAGAATGATTAAAGGTTTTTTTGATTTCATTACCAACTCACTTTCCATTAAGTGAATATTATCGATGCCACTACCATACAAAGCACCTGAATGAATCATTACTGGAATTTTATCTTCATTATATGAGTTTTCAATTTTAGAAAGTATGATTGAGAATAAGTCAGGACCTGTTTCGCCTTCCGGTGATTTAAAAATTTGATGTACAGAACCCCTCAGCAAATCAAACATATCAGCTAAATGAGATTTGTTATTTTCTACAAATGAGATAAGCAATTCATTAAGATCAATGATTGAATATTCTGCACCCATCAGCTCTTTTAATTTTACTATGAACTGATGTTCCAAATTTGGAGGGCACACCAACAAAATTGAGTTACCTCCATTGGCATTGAGTCTTATTTCAGACCGCTTATCTGATTCGACCAATTTCTTTACTTGCGTAATGATATGTTCAGGATTTATTGCTGTACTCATAAATTGAATCGTAAGGTTTTATTGGTTCTATACTTAGTTTATCCCCTGTATAAACCACATTAAAATATTTTGAAAACTTTTTTTGTAATAGCCTTTCGATAAACGTTTGTTTTTCGTTGAAGCTATATTTCAACCATTCACTATTCAATAGATTTGGTTTTTCTGAAATGGCTGTTAACCAGTAAGCAAAGAGAACAAACATCGTATCCGATAAATGAGGATGGGTGATGCTTTTATTTACTGAGCCTTCCATCAACCTAAACTTCTTTAATAATGTAAGATACTTTGAAGCTGTAGTAGTTATAGTAATTTCAGACCACTTCTTTAGATCATCTTCCGTTTCTTTTAAATCTTTTATACAAGCTACTACTTCATCATTCTTTATTGAGACCCTACCACTGTAAAAGGCAGGAAAGAAGACTTTAGAATTTAAATAGTTTAATAATTCATTATTCACAGAAGCATTCCAGAATAAAAGAAAAAGTACTTCATTAGAAATTGCATTTGCCTTTATTACAGAAAGAAAAATAGATTCTGATTTGGAATTTTTAAAACTTAAAAAAGTAGCCTTAATAGCTTTTTCAAATCGCATAACAGACTTATCCGTTTTAATAGCGGTATAGGTATGTATCCCACCTTTCTCTTTGATGGAAATCATATCTTCCGAAAGGAAAACTTGAATTAAGTTCCAATCAGGTAAACTGCCTAAAACATTTATGTCTGAGTTTATTTTCACTATTTTTTCTTCTTCTTTAAGTTTATTTTTTTGTCTGCTACTTGCATAGCTTCATTGGCAAATTTTTCATCTTTTACCACAGCATATATTTGGTCGGCAAGCCAAAGGGTTTGCAATTCTTCTACATCAGCTTTGAGTATTTGGGCTAATAATGGGATTTGCTCTTTCTTTAATTGTCTGTCGCCTCGTTCTACTTTGCTAATAATAGAAGTGTCCACATCCAATTGAGACGCAAGCTGCCGCAGCAACAAATTTTGCTTCGTTCTTAATTCTCTAATTCGTTCACCAAACTGTGTTGCCATTATAATAATATTGTCTTGACAAATATTGGCAAATATAAGAAAACAAAAGCAAAGAGTTACTAAAAAAAGTAGTACGTGAAAAAGTTTTGAGAAAGTGGGGAAATGAGGATTTGAGGAAGAGCCTCACCCTCCGCCCTCTCCAAAGGAGAGGGAACTCCTCATATCCTTAAATCCTCAAATAGGAACTATTGAGGATTTTTGGCGATGGGGTTGGTGTACTGGTCGTGACCATCGTACTGGATAATATCAGCATCTTTAAACTCCTTGATGTAGCGTT
This sequence comes from Ferruginibacter sp., assembly GCA_031430735.1. Lineage (GTDB taxonomy): Bacteria > Bacteroidota > Bacteroidia > Chitinophagales > Chitinophagaceae > Ferruginibacter. The sequence continues at coordinate 3,092 of JANPCB010000048.1, forward strand.
GTGCTGACTTGTCGGTAATGCCCAAGCTCTGGGCTGTGGCTACATAGGTTTGGCGGTTGAAATGGTAAGGCAGGTTTTCTAAAAACTGCTCTTTCTTGTGCTTTGGTTTGGGCCTGTATGTTTCCTGGGCTATTTGAGAATACACATAACTGCTATGCTTTACCAGTATGGTAATCATATCCAGTGTGTTTTGAAAGTCGGTATCGTTGCAATAAAGGTTCTGTTCTATGTTTCCATCTTCCATAATGCGGAGTGCTGAAAAAATCATCATTATACGGAAGGCAATTAAACCCAAACGCCTTACTGAACTGATAATCTCTTCTTCTTGGATATTGACATACAAGGTTTGCATTTTCTCAAAGAATTGGTTGAATTGCAATTGCTGTGATGGGGTCAAAGAAAAGTGTACATCGGGGTTGGCTTGTAAAGTTTGGTACAAACTGAAAAAATCATTGCCCAGCTTTTCAAAATGCACATCTAAACCGTTCTCGGTTTTAGATGCAAATACATCTTTCCAAACCAATTTCATATTCATTACATAGAACATAAAACGGCTGAACAAACCATTTTCAGCATTTGGAATGAGGGTTGTAATTTGCTTGGGAGTACCTGAAAGCAAAGCTGATAAACAAGGTCTGTCAATTTCAACATATTCCTTGTCTGTTCTGCGATAATATGAGATAGGTTCGTGTTGAAAAGCATTGCGAAAACCATCGCTAAAGTCTCCGTAATCGCTTTTAAATGCTTTGGCAAGGGTATCACCCTCTGTTTCAAAAATGAGCCCTCTTTTATCGCTATCGCCTAATATTTCTAAAAAGCCTGTTGCACTGTTATTGGCAGGAATGAACAACATTTTTTGCGGTGGTTTCTGTGGCTTTTCGGTGGTTGCATCTTTGCCCTTATTTGAGTTGAACTCTTGCATATCCACCTCAAACTGTTGCTTCATTATCTTGGCTTGGTTTCTTAGTGCTAAATGTATGGGTTCAACTAATTTTCTGCAATGAATTAAAATGCCTTTCCCTGCCGATGCTTTGGCAGAAATGAAAATGAACAAATTTGCATTTACTGGATTGTCACCATACTTACCAATGAGTTTAGGAATTGCAGCACTTAAAGTAACCAATGAACCTAACAATAAAATATCCCTTTCCTCTTTTGTGGTGGCTACATTGGTAATGTGTTTTAAAAATTCGGGGATTGTATTAAACACATCATCGGGCAAAGTAGGCATCTGTTCTTCGGGTTGTGTTTCCTCTTGCTCCGTTGGCTTTTGCTTGGGTTCAAACTTTTTATGCTCTTGGGTGTGTTTTGAATAGGCACTATTTACGGCAGTCTTAATTTCTCTTTCAGATAAATCAAAATGCTGTGTACATAGTATTTCAGTATCGGATTGCGATAAACCAACTCTGTTGCAATTAGAAGCAAGCAGATAAATATAATTATTTCTGTTTCCATCGTTGTATGATGCTTTTTGATTTGTGAATTGAATTTGTTGATTGAAAATAAAAGTGTTGTTGAGGTCTTCGGGTTCTGCCTTTTCTATTGGAACAACTGGAGCATTAGCCGTAGGCGTTTGCGATTGTTGTTCTTGAATGAATTGGGGCAAAGCCACAATGAATTTTTCGTTTTGGATTGTTCTGTATGCGTTTGGGTCGTGGCTCATAAAACAAAGCCTTGTAACATCTTTGCAGCTGGGGTCTGCCTTTAGCCCTGTGGCATCTTCATAATGCTTTTGCACTTGCAAATAAGCAATGTCGTGGTGTACCAGTTCTGTACTTACCTCAACAAATACTTTTAAGCCATTGCCACTTGGACTGATAAAACAAAGTGATGTGTATGAGATTTTACTAATGATTGCAAACGCAGTTTGCAACTGTTCCTGTGTGAGTTTGTCAAAATCTAAATGCACAAAGCCACTGTACATTTCAAGAAAAGGCATTTGTCTTTTTTCGCTGAATACAGCCGAAGGCGTAAAAGCTAATAACTGTTTCTTTTTGTTGTCGGCTTCTGCCTTATTGCCTTGTGCAATAAGATTGCGGATTTCTTCTACCTCCGTTTTGTACTTGTCGGAAATAATGTCTTTACCTATCAGCAGTAGAGATTTTTTTTCTACCGGGACAGTAAAGTTTTTAAATATGGTACTACTTGCCATTTCTTTTCTTTCTTATCGGTTAAAAAATTCTATTTGCGTTTGTTCTTGAGTATGTACTCGGTAGCCATAGCATCAATTTCTTCAGTAGAAGATTGACGGTTACGCTGCAACCAGTCGTCTAACTCGGAACGCTTGAAGTAGAGTTTTTTACCCTGTGGGCAGAAATGGGGAATACTCTTTGTACTTGTAAGTTTGTACAAATGTGAGGGGCTTACATCAAGGAATGTGCAAGCCTCATTAAAGTTTAATACTGTTTTTTGCAGTAAATTTTGCTCATCTAATTTGTTTGCAATTTCTGTGAGCTTGTCGAGAATTAAATTATTTTCTGTCATCGTAAATTATTTTTTTGTTTACGATGTCAAAATTCTACAATGCAGCAGGGGCAAAGAATTAGAGTGTTATATCTCATTGAGATAACTCCCTAATCTCACTATTTTTTATTGCATTTGCTTAATTATGTTGTCAATGATTGACTGATTTTTGGGGCTTTCAATTTTGTTTGAATACAGATTTTGAGCCTTTAAAAGTTTGTTGGTCTTTGTATAAAACAACTCTGATTTTGCAATTGCAGTTGGTGTAAGATTATTGAAACTGGCACTAAGTTTATCAATAATGTATCTAAGCTGCACCGTTTCGCAACCGAAATAAACTTTGTGCATTTTGGTAGTGAGTGCCTTTGATGTTAGAATAGATACTAAATGGTCTGCGGTGCATTTATCCTCATTCAAAAACTCTACTTGATTTACTAATGAAGTGATGGTGGATTTCAGTTTTGCTTCTGCACCTGTAAAGCCAAAAGATAGTTTTTCTTTAGTGGTTGGTTTCTCGGTTTTCTCTGTTTCAATTTCTACTTTCTGCAACTCACTAATCTGTGCCTTTGGTAAATTCAAATCCAACAAATAAAAATCTTCAATACTGGTGGGGCTGTCAATACTGGCTTTGCTCAACTCCTGCATATCAAAAAATAAAATAGTTAGGTGTTGCCTTAATAACTGCAATACAAAATGAGGTAACGAGCTTTGCTCGGTAGGTGCTTCCTCAAATCCTCTTTCCTTAATCTCCTTAACTGTGTTTACTGTTAGTGCTTTGATGTTCTTTAATGCAATGGTGGTGTGATATACTATATCCACCTTTTTGCTGTACTTCTGCATCTTGGTATTAAAAGCATTGTAAACACGAAGTGTTTCAAGGCTGATAACTGCATTATAAAACTTGCTTACTGCATCGCTGTAAGCTGGAAAATCTATTGCGTAGCAATGATTTTTCAAAGTGCTTGTACCCTTTGTATTATGCTTTGTAAGCCATTTGGAGAGGTCGGAATAATCAGCCAACAATATTTGAAGCTGTTGCTCCAACTCGGCTTCTGTGGTGGGTTCTTTGCTACCTAACTTTTTTATTTTCTCGTTGATGGCTTTTGTGCCTTTGTCATCAAAAGTCCAGGGCATAAGTTCTTTGAACAAAATGCTATTCAATATTTTTATTTCCATTATAAGCCAATATTTATTTTGTTAGCTGCTTCTGTTTTCTTTTCATCAATTACATTAGCATAAATCTGTGTTGTTTTTAAATGCCTGTGTCCAAGCAACTTTGATACTGTGAAAATATCAGTACCTAAAGTAAGTTGCAATGTGGCGTATGTGTGCCTTGCACAGTGGAAAGTGATGTGCTTTTCAATACCTGCCTTTATCATCCATCTGTACAAATCTGCATTGCGACTATCGGAGTAAATCAAATCAGGAAATACCGGGTCGGCTGGCTTTCCTTTTTCCCCTAATAAATTATAGGCTTCATCAGATATGGGCAAGGTTTCAGATCCTTTTGTTTTTTGCTGTACGAAACGGATGTAATGCCCTAACTCTGTTGATTGTTGCATTTCACTCCATTTCAATTTCTGAATATCGCTAAAACGTAAACCTGTAAGGCAAGCAAAAATAAAAGCCTTCTTCATCAACTCATTTTTACTTTCGGTTTTGGCTAATTTTTTTAATTCATCGAGGGTTAAAAATTCTCGTACTGGTTCGCCCTGTGGCAAGCCTTCCACCATTTCGGCAGGGTTGGTTCTTAAAATACCATCCCTCACAGCTTGTTTGAGTGCAGCTCTGAATTTATTGAAGTAACTGTATTTGGTATTAGTTGAAATTGCCTTTTTGGTTTTGGTACTGGCTTCTTTCAAAAGGTAATCCCTGAAGCCATCAACAAAGGCTTTATTGATTTGATTAAACTGTATATCTCTTGGGCAATACTTTTTCAAGTGCTTTATGGTACTATCCCAATTGCCATAATTCCCTTTGCTGTCTTTTCTCTTTTCAGCCAATGCCTCCATATACATAATGAAGTATGTTTTTAGCTTCTCCTTATCGTGGAAATCATAAGTGCTGTTTTGAATTTCCAAATGCCTTTTACTGCGGATGGTTTCAGCCAATGCCGATATCTTTTTATTTTCTTCTTTTACTGCATTGGTTAGCTTTCCCTTTTCAGGGTCGGGTGCTAAATACAAATTCAAATACTCGTATTGGCGTTTACCATTACTGTAGTATTCTAAATAAAGGCTTATTTTATCGCCTTTGAGCCGTTGTCTTAATGTTACTTTCATATTCTTTTCAGTTAAATAAATTATCAATTGAAGCCCTTTTGATGATGGTACGACTGCCCAGCTTTGCCACCGGCAAACGATTACTTTTAATCATTCTTTGAATGGTCCATCTGCTTGCACCCAAAAGGGTAGCAACTTCCAGTATGCTTAAAAATTCTTTCTCTCTTAAATTAATGTGATTACCTGCTTTGGGATTGGGTAGGGTTTCAGTAGTACCTACTGGAGAAGCGGAAACAATTTTGCTTTGTTGGTTCTTAAATTCTGCGTTTACTTTTTCTTCTCGCTTGGTTTTCTTGTAGGCTGCACTGTTGCATTTATGGCCACAATACTTCGTTGTGGTCTTTTGGGCTATGAAAGCCTTACCACAATGATTACAGAATTTAGGAAGTTTAATTGTACTACTCATTTGTTGCTACTTGTTGCAGTGTGTTGCTGGGTGGTGCTACTTGGTGCATTATTTCGCCTGATTTCCATCAAACTAATATGTGGGCAACAAAATAGCCGTTTGGGCAACAACTGGGCAACAAAGATAAGTAAAAAAGTAGAGTTGGGCAACAAATAAGAGAAAGAAAAACCTATTTAAACCTAATAAAAACAGGCACTTAACAAACAAAGGAAAGTAATTTACTTTCCAATACAAAATTTACTAAATATAAAATCCAACTTATCCTCATTCGTAACCTCACCAGTAATTTCTCCTAAGTGATATAAAGCGGTACGAATATCGGATGACAATAAATCGCCGGAAATATTGGCATCCAATCCTTGTTTTATTGCAATGAGCGATGATGAAATATTTTTAAGCGATTCCAAGTGGCGAGCATTGGTTACAATATTATTTTCGGCATTGGTAGTTGCGTGCACGGTGGCAGTAAACAGCGTTTGTTTTAGCTCATCAATACCTTCATTGTTTTTAGCGGAAATATATTGGATATCTTTTTGGGTGAATTTATTTTCTTCCACCGCTTTGTCAGCCTTGTTTCCTACGAGTAAGTATTTTATTTTTTCTGTTTCAAAAGTATTTATTTGTGCTTGTAAATCATTGTTACTTTCTGTGTTCACATCAAAAATATACAACACAATATCTGCACTTCGCATTTTCCCAAGGCTTTTTTCTATACCAAAGTTTTCGATAATATCTCCCGAGTTTTCACGAATGCCTGCAGTATCTATCAATCTAAATAAAATACCTTGTATGTTTATTATTTCTTCAATGGTATCCCTGGTAGTGCCAGCTATGTCACTTACAATAGCTCTTTCTTCGTTCAATAAAATATTAAGCAAAGTAGATTTGCCTGCATTTGGTTTGCCAATGATGGCTACGCTTACCCCATTCTTTATTACATTGCCTAATGCAAAAGAACTTATTAACCTATTTACCGAAACAGACAACTCACTGATAAGATTGTAAAACTTCTCCCTATCAGCAAACTCTACATCTTCTGTTGCAAAGTCCAACTCCAATTCTATGAGTGCAGAAAAGCTGATGAGTTGCTCACGCATATACGCAAGCTCGTGCGAAAAACCACCACGTATATTGTGCAGTGCCGCTTTTTGTGATGCCGCCGTATTGGCTGCAATAATATCTGCCACCGCTTCTGCCTGTGTAAGATCCATCTTTCCATTTAAAAAAGCCCTTTGGGTAAATTCTCCTGCACGTGCAAGGCGTGCGCCATTGCTTACACAAGCTTCAATTATTTTTTGTTGAATATACGTGCTACCATGGCAACTTATTTCTATCGTATCTTCTCCTGTAAAACTTTTAGGACCTTTAAAAATAGCAAGCACTACTTCATCTATTGGGGCTCCTTTATCTTTTAATAACCCCACATGCAAGGTATGGGATGGCTGCTCGCTTATTTTTTTTGAAGGAAATAAAGCGTCTATAATTTTAAATGTATCGCTACCCGAAATTCTTATAACTGCTATGGCTCCAATACCAGGAGAAGTAGCTAAGGCAACAATTGTATCATTCCACCCAGACAATTTGTTTATCATAGCGCAAAGATACAAAAGCGTGATTATACGCCTTTCCTTTGGCATATAGAAACCTATATGAGGCAAAACTTAATGGTTCAAACAAAAGGGTATTAACATTAATAAAAATAATTAAGGCTACAATGTAGCTGTCTCAATGTAGCTGTCTGACACATACAAAAATTGCTTTCACAGAAAGACTTCAATCAAGCTGTCTGACACCTACAAAAACTGCTTCCACAGAAAGGCTTCAATCAAGCTGTCTGAAACTTATAAAAATTAATAAAAGTAACATCCATTAAAAAGCCCTGCAATAAATACAAGGCTTTTATGCTAACATCCATAAAACAAAAAAATATTAAAACTTAGGACACTTAGTAGCATTGATACTGCTATTAAATTTGTCTAAGAATTTTTGATAAGTAACGGACAATTCAAATCCTCCCCTTCCTGTACTTACTCTTTTCAATCCAGATATATTTACATCATAACTTAATGCAAAAGCGAGTGGTTTTGTTTCTACTTTCACTACTGGAATAATAGCATCGTTCCAGCGCATATAAGCACCTCCATGTATTAGATATTTTGGATTCTCGGGATCATCTAATTTCATGGAATACATTAAGCCTCCTATTATTTCTGTACTTACACCTTGCTTAGTATAATCTCCCTCAAAAGTAATATAGCCATAATCTGTAGTGCTCATTCTAATGCCTCCAGAAGCTACCCATTTGGGGGTCATTTCAATATCATTCCTGGTGTAAAAAGACAATTTCTTGGATTTATTAAAATGGTGGTAAGCCAAACCAACATACATATTGTTGTCTATATTTTCGCCCAATTGTGTGCTAAAACTCATCCCTACAGTAGCATCAAAATAAGAGTAGGAAGATTTAGAAAATGTTTCACCAGTAGATAAATTTGGATCATAAGTACTTCCATTAAACTGGCTATTGGTTGTAATTTTACTTCTATCGATTCTGCGTTGAACCCAGCCACCCATCATTGCCAATGAGAGGTACGTACTTTTTTCTCCATTCAAAGATTTATGGTAATTAAGCGCTGGCAATATGTGTGTAGAGGTAAGGTCCACCGTGCCTGCTTTGTCATATAAAACTTGTCCACCCACGGTAATAAAATCGCTTGATTGCCCAATGCCTATTTTATATTCCGCATTGGCAGATCCGGTACGATACGCATTGGTAATACTATTCCATTGTGACCTGAACACAGTTTGTACCCTAATGTCGCCAGAGAAAAGACCCGCCAATGCAGGATTACGCAAAAGAGGCGTTTCAAATATTTGAGAAAAATGTATATCCTGACCCATTGCCATTGGCGCACAAAAAAGTAATGTAAAAAATGCTATGTATGTGCGTAAAATTGATTTCATTAAAATAATTATTAATCCCTTTGTTTTACAAATCCAATACTATAACGTTGAAACCGCTAATTTGTTTTACTTTATTTTTTTTTAACAACAAATGATGATACTAATTGATTAATGCGATATTGCCTTTGTAAATCATCGTTGCATTGTTTTCGCATTGTATCTCAATTAAATAAACATATACATCTACTGCCAATTTTTGCCCTTTAAACGTACCATCCCATCCTGCTGCTTCATCGTTGGCTTTGTAGTTATACTTGGCAAACACTTCTTGCCCCCATCTATCAAATATCCTTGTTTGTTTTATGGTAAACAAACCTGTTCCTCTCGGGAAGAACTTATCGTTTGCACCATCTCCATTGGGAGAAAATGTATTTGGTATATAGAAGTTTGATCCATCGCATAGCACAAATACATTTACCAAGTCCGATGCCGTACAACCTCCTGGATTCTTAACAGTAACTTTATACTCTGTTTGTAAATTTGGTTTTACTGTAATGGACGGCGTACTACTGGCCACTACCCATGTGCTGGGTGTCCATACAACATTGGTTACATCTGCTGATACAGTTGGCGTAAGGGTAATTGTTTTTCCCACATTGATTGTTTTATCCAAGCCCGCATTCACAGCAGGTATTGGATAAACTTTTACTGGGAAAAAAGCAGTGTCTTTGAAACAACTTTTATCATCTGTACCTATAACCATATAAGTTGTACTAGTTGTAGGTGCTGCAACTACAAATCCCCCTGTTGTTGTATTTAGGCCATTGCTTGGACTCCATACATAGGTAGCAGCATTTGTTGCACTTAGCTTTGCCGATTCTCCCACACATAAAGTATCACCTAAACTTGCATTTAAGTTAAATGGATATTTTACAGAAACTATTACACTATCTGTATTTGTACAACCCAATGCGGATGTTCCTAATACCGTATATTGTTTTATAGAATCTGGCATTGCAATCGGCGATGGACAATTCACACAACTTAAGCCAATGGCCGGGCTCCACACAAAGGTAGGGGCTCCACTCGCTGTTAAAGGCTGTCCTGTGCCTTTACAAATAAAAATATCTAATCCAGCATCCACTATTGGCTTCGGGTAAATCTCTATTGAACCAGTAGCCGTATCTCTACATCCACTACTGTTTATTGCAAAAACAGTATCTGCATAAATGCCCGCTGTAGTAAAATTTATTGGTGCTGGATTTGCACCTACTGCATTCATAACACTGCTACCATTGGTAAAAGTCCAATTCCATGTTATGGCGGAGGTATCTGGATTTACCAGATTTACCGCATTAAAAGTTACAGCAGCTGGCACACATTTGTTGCTTGGTTGTACAAAACTAATATCTGGTACTTTTACAACCTTTGTAGCCACAGGTGCTATTTTGGTTGCTACACATCCTTGTTGACTTGTTAAAGTAAGTTGGGGAATATATAATCCTGTAGTGGCATAATTATGAACAGGCGATGGCAAAGAAGAAGTAGGACTTCCATCTCCAAAGTCCCACAAATAGGATACCAGTGGCAAATCATTGCTCAAATAGGAGCTAGTAAAAGCTACATCACCGCTTCCACATCTTAGCAACGTATCCTGTGTAAAATCTGGAATAACTCCTTTTACTTTTACAGTATCTAAACCCTGCACCGTTACAACACAACCTGCAGCGTCCTTCAAAATCATTACAGGAACATAATCTCCCACAATCGTATTGTTGATAACATTTAAAGAATAATTGTGTGTAGTGTTATTACTTATTATTCCATCGTTGTAATCAAAATCTACTGTAAATGCGGAAATAATATTCGTCTGAAAATTTACAGTAAGCGGACTACAACCCGTAAGCGGACCATAAGTAAAACTTCCAGACGGCCCTTGCACAATTACAGGTTGCGTTTTTACAGCTGTACAACCTCCCGCACTAGTAACTGTAAGTGTTGCTGTAAAATTGCCTACTGCATTGTAGGTATGAAAAGCATTAAAGCTATTGGCCGTTGCGGGTCCGTCACCAAATGTCCATAAATATGAAATACCATTTTGTGAGGTGTTCATAAAATTTGCATTTATTGGAGGACAAGTCCCAAAAATATTATTAACCGTAAAATCGGCCACAGGTGAAGCAATTTTTATGTATTGAGACTTTACTATTACATTAGTACAATTATATTGATCCGTAATAGTAAGGGTAACGGTATAATTACCATCTTGGTTATAAATATGGGTTGGTGTAGCTTGTGTAGAAGTATTATTGGCACCAGAAAGCGGATCTCCAAAATCCCAACTGTAAGTAAGCCCAGGCCCCGTTGATTGATTTGTAAAGGCAATTATTTTACCAGGGCAAGATGCTGTATCGTTTGATGAAAAATTTGCAATGGGTGATGAAACAGTTATTTCATCCACTTTCGTTAAACTATCTACACATCCATAAGTATCCTTTACAACTAATTTTATGGTGTAAACTCCAGCATTTGCGTATGAATGAAAAAACGGTGGTGCTGTAAAAATTTGTGGATTGGGTCCATTGTCGCCAAAAGTCCAAGCCCAGGTATCTATCGGATGAATACCATCTGTAATCGTTAAATCGTTAAATAAAATACTTGTTTGCAAACAAGTACCAGAAGGAAAAGTACTAAAATTTGCTAGAGGACCATAAACTTTAATGTAGGAAGGCCTTATTAAAGTATCCTTACACCCATTTACATCTGTAATGATAAGCGTTACAGTGTAAGACCCTACTTGTGAATAGTTATGTGTTACCGTTGCACCAGTACCTGCGGGCGACATATCCCCAAAATCCCAATCATAGCTTACAATCTGTGGCGTAACATTTGCAGACAAGGCTGTAAATGTAGTACCATTATTTTTACAAAATTCTAACGATGACGCCGTAAAATTTGCAAATTCATTTGATATAATTACAGAGCTTGTTTTTGTGTATGTACAACCTGTAGAAATATTGGTAACAGTAAGGCTTACTATATAGGTTCCAGGCGCAGAAAAAACATGCGTTGGACTAGGAATGTTGGACGTATTGTTTGCGCCAGAGGCAGGATCTCCAAAATTCCAAGCCCATGTATCTGCTCCTATTGAATTATCTACAAAATTTCTGCTAAAATTATTGTTACAATTAGCAATCGTATTAAACAAAGCAATCGGTGGTTTTACATATATATAATCAACGAGTGTAAGGGTATCTCTACAACCATTGTTACCTACTATTAGTGTTACGGTAAAGAATCCCGTGTCTTCATAAGTATGCGATGGGTTTTGATTATTACTTGTATTTCCATCACCAAATTGCCAAAACCAATAATCTATCGTCGTAGGAGATACTGGCACACTTAAATCATTGAATTGAACTGGTAAGAATGCGCACACGCTTGTAGGTGTTGCAGAAAAATTTGCTGTAGGCCTTATCCCTGCTCTAATTCCACCCGTTACAATGGTCGTATCGGTGCACCCTCCAGCAGTTGTAATAACCAATTTAATATCGTACACGCCTGCAGCAAATATTTCTGTAGGATTTGCCGCAGTAGAAAACAATACATTGTTGGAAAACCATTCGTATCCAACAACTGGTACTACACTATTTACAGATGCAAAAAAAGTATGAGATAGCGGCGCACAGCCTAACCTAGGTAGGCCAATTATTGTTGCGCTTGGGGCTTGAATTTTTACATATTCTATCTTTATCAATGTATCTAAGCAACCATTAATATTGGTAGTAATAAGTGTATCGGTAAAATTGCCCGATGTTAAATAGGTATGAGAAGGATTTTGCAATGTTGAAGTGCCTCCATCTCCAAAATGCCATTGAAAACTTACGGCACCCACAGATGTGTTTGTAAAATTTACTTGTAAAGGTGGCTTACAAGCTGCCAATGGCGAACCAGTAAACGAAGTCGTTTGCTTCGGGAAAATGGTTATTGGTCTATTTTCTATATCTTGACATCCATTAAAAAAGCCAGTTAACGTTACTGTATAAACCCCAGGCGTATTATATATTTTCACCGGATTTAAAGCGGTAGAAGTAGATCCAGGGCCTGGTCCATCACCAAAATCCCATAAAACACTCGATGGAGTAGGCAAAGAAGTATTGGTGAAATTTACGGCAGTTCCTACACAGGCGGTTGTAGGGGCATTAAAGTTTGCTTGTACAGATCCAATTAAAATTGGGTGCCTTATGGTATCTGTGCAACCAAAGCTATTTGTTACAACCAATGTGGCGGTGTAAGAACCTGCGGAATAAGTATGTTGTGGGTTTAACAGGTTTGATGTAGGGTTAAATCCTGGACCAATATCACCAAAATCCCATTGATACGTTAATGGTAGACCTGTAGACTGGTTTTGAAATGTAATCGTTTCCGGTGCTGTACAACCAGATGGAACAGAACTTGTAAAAAGCGCTGTTGGTCTATTACCAACAACAATATACCCTGTTTTAGTAAGCGAGTTTGAACATCCATTGGAATTTGTAACAGTCAATGTTACATTAAAGGTACTTGCAGTTGTGTAGATATGGGTGGGATTTTGGGCATTACTAGGTGCAGTACCATCCCCAAAATCCCAAGACCAATTGGTAATAGTACCCGAACCAGGATTGCTAGTCTCGGTAAATTGAACAGGCAAGTTAAAACACCCAGTAAGTGGTGTAGCAGTAAAAATTACAGTAGGCTTTGCAAAAGTTGTTATATAATTCGTTTTGGTTTTGGTAGCGGTATTGCCCGCAGCATCCCTTACAATGAGGGTAACAGTATAAGATCCAGCATTTACATAAAATGTTTGTGGGTTTTGTTGGGTATTTGGTGTGGGGCTATTTCCTAAATACCACTCCCATGAAATAGCTCCTCCGGTACTTGCATCTTGAAAAACAACTTGAAAGGGAGCGCAACCTGATAATGGTGTTGCATTAAAATCTGCAACAAGCTGCGCCCTCAATGAGAAACTCATCAAAAGCAATGTAGATATACACAATAATTTAAAGAGCGATTTTGCGCTCATAGGTTTTTTTTTGTTTTATAATACGGATGGATAAGCCGCAATTGAATGTCACAATTGTAAAACGCTAAATTACACTTTAAATTGTGCAGGAATAAATATGTATAATCTCCTTGCCGAAATTAAATAGTTGTAAATATTTAATAAATGAATATTTATAAATCTATCTTTTTTCAATAACACAACTCAAATTTCGATGAAACTCGATAATACCTATACAAATTATTGAAATTTATATATATTAACAAATTTTTCTTTGGCATAATCAATAAAAAATTTACTATTCAATAACTGCCCAGTAGCATTTTTGCAAAGCATTTCTGAGTTATGATATCTGCCAAACGCATAAATATTTTTTTGCAGCCATTCAAATAATGCTTGTGTATTTCCTTCTGAAATATCTGCCTCAAGCGCCAAATGTTGCTTTTTTATGGTATCATAAAATTGTGCCGCATACAAACTACCAATACTGTACGTTGCAAAGTATCCAAAACTACCATGGCTCCAATGCACATCTTGCAAGCATCCTTGCAAATCATTGGGCACTGTAACACCCAAATATTGTTTGTATTTTTCGTTCCATAATGTTGGAATATCCTTTGCAACAATCATGCCTTCGATTAATAATTTTTCTATTTCATATCGTATCATTACATGAAAATGATAGGTAAGTTCATCTGCCTCTGTACGTATTAGAGATGGCTGCACTTTATTAATAGCATTATAGAAACTGTTTAGGCCCACCTTTTTGAATTGTTTTGAGAATTTTTCTTGCAAAAAAGAATAATTATAATTCCAAAAAGAAATTCCACGACCGATACAATTTTCCCACAAGCGGCTTTGGCTTTCATGTATGCTAAGGCTACAGTACTCTCCAAGTGGCATACCATACTCCTGCGCAGGTAACCCTTGTTCGTACAATGCATGGCCACCCTCGTGTATGCAACTCCACAACATATTACCAAAATCATTTTCATCTACCCTTGTTGTTACCCTCACATCTGTACTGCTAAAGTTAGTAGTAAATGGATGCTCACTAATATCTTGCCTTCCTGCATCAAAATTAAAATGCATTCTTTTCAATATTTCTATACCTGCATCCCATTGGGTTGCTTTGTCAAAATGTTGATGCAATATCGTATTGTCCACTTGCGGTTGTGCAGCTATTTTGTGCAATAAATCAGATAATTGTGGCCGTAAGTCTGCAAATAACTTATCTACAATAACAGTTGTTAATCCTTTATCGTAATCATTCATCAACGCATCGTAGGGATGATTTTCATACCCCAATAAATCTGCTTCTTGCTTTTTTAAATCAATGATGGACTGCAAAGGCTTTTCAAAAATGCTAAAATTATTTTCCTTGCGTGCCTGTATCCATGCATGAAAACTTTTATTTACAGATTCGCTCATTTGCCTTACAAAGGCAGATGGTAACTTTTTGCTTTTATTAAAATCTTCCAGGCTTAGTTGTACATTTCTTTTTTCTTTATCAGATAAATTTTTTTGTGCAGAAAGTTGGATTAATAAATTTCCAAAACTGGTATCCGTAAATTGTTCATGTGCCAATTCGCTTAAAGTGGCTATTTGCCTGCCTCTTGCATCATTACCATTTTTGGGGAGATAGGTCTCTTGATCCCATTGCAAAACCGCCGATGCATATTTAATGTCGGCAATTTTTTGGAGGGTGGTTTTATACTGAGTATATAAATCTTTATTGTTCATAATTTTCATTTTATTTAAATATTACCAACATCCAATCACGACACAATCCAAATGCTGTTTTTTAATATTTCACTTTTATATCGCTGTGTTGCATTATAGCCTTTGCGTTGCAATTGTACCTTTTCAATATTTTAATCCTAGAAAATATTTTGTATCTAATTTTTTGTTGTTTTTATTATTAAGCCCACCGCATCATTTGATTTTTGTAAAATCAAATCTAATTCATTAACTGCACTATATTCAAAATAATACGTATCGCTGTATAAACCTCAATAGCTCGGATTTTTTAATTTTGGTAATGCTCCCATTTTTAAAAATTGCAATATTTTAATGTGATTCTTTTTACAGTGCAGGGTTTTCAAAACTATAGTAGGCCTGCCTATAAATACCATTTTCCTAAGGGCAGTTTTCCGCTTTGCATTGGCATAGTTGCACAGATTGCCCCAAACTGCATAAGAACATTTTGAGCATCTGCAAAAATTTATCTTTGTAGCATACAATTCCATTTTTGTAAAAATCGGCGTTGTATTTTCAATCGTAAAATCTTTTTGAAAGCAGCTACATACAATGTAATAAAAGTAATAAATGAGCATAAAGTATTTTTGTTTTCATAAAACTATATTTATTGTACCAAGGTCCATTCAATAGTCTAAAGCGTAGCTCCCAGTCAATTAATTTAGCTAATTTTGAGCATTAAGCAAAAATTCTAACATGTTTGTAAAGGATATAGTTAAGTTTCTAGAAACCATTGCCCCTCCTTCCCTTCAAGAAGATTATGACAATGCAGGTTTGCTTACTGGCAATGCGCACAACAATTGCACAGGAGTACTCATCAGCCTAGATTGTACAGAGGCCATTGTACAAGAAGCAATAGAAAAAAAATGCAATCTTATCGTAGCACATCACCCCATTATTTTTAGTGGATTAAAAAAGATAAATGGCAAAAATTATGTAGAGCGTACCATCATCCAAGCCATTAAAAACGATATAGCCATTTATGCCATACATACCAATTTAGACAATGTATTGCACGGTGTTAGTGGAAAAATAGCAGCAAAGCTTGGGTTAGAAGATGTGCAAATACTTGCACCAAAGAAAAATATTTTACAAAAATTGGAAGTGTATGTGCCTACGAAAAGTGCCCAACAATTGTCCGATGCATTGTTTGCAGCAGGCGCAGGCAACATTGGCAACTACAGCGAGTGTAGTTTTAGCCATATTGGGGTAGGTAGTTTTAAACCAGAACAAGGGGCAAATCCACAAACGGGTGAAATAGGCAAAAGAGAAACAGTGGAAGAAACCAAAATAGAAGTAATTTTTCCCACTTGGCTACAGGGGCAAATTGTGCTGGCTATGAAACAAAACCATCCTTACGAAGAAGTAGCTCACCATATTTTTAATGTAGAAAATAAGTATCAAGAAACGGGCAGCGGCGTAATTGGAATACTACCTGAAGCATTGGATGAACCTGGTTTTCTATTACTTTTAGCTAAAGTATTTAAATTAAAAACAATTCGTCATACCCCATTTACAGATAAAAAATTGCAAAAAGTGGCTATTTGTGGAGGCGCAGGTAGTTTCCTTACAAACACAGCAAAAGCAGCAGGGGCCGATGTTTATGTAACAGCAGATATAAAATACCACGAGTTTTTTGATGCAGATGGCCAACTTTTATTGGCAGATATTGGGCATTATGAAAGCGAACAGTTTACGATAGACTTACTATTTGAACTTTTGAGCGATAAATTCCCTAACTTTGCGCTCCTAAAAACAGGTGTGAATACGAATCCTGTTCAATATTTTGTCTCGTAAAACACAAAAATACAAGTAACACTATGGCAGCAGTTAAAGAATTTTCGGTAGAAGAAAAATTGACCTCTCTTGTGCGTTTGCAAAAAATAGATAGTAAACTGGATGAAATTCAGATACTTAAGGGCGAATTACCGATGGAGGTAAAAGACCTAGAAGATGAAATTGAGGGATTGCATGCACGCCAAACTCGTGTAGAAGAAGAAATAAACGGCATTACAGAATTTATAGAATTGCGCAAAACTGGTATTGCAGAAGCTAAAGCACTTATAGCAAAATACGAAAAGCAAAGCGAAAATGTAAAAAATAGCCGAGAGTTTGAAGCTATTAACAAAGAAATAGAAATGCAGCAGCTTGAAGAAAAGCTTTGCGAAAAACATATTAAGGATGCCAACGAGGAAATAGCTGAAAAAGCTTACCAATTGGAAGCAGCCAAAAAAGCAGTGGCTACCAAAGAAACCAACCTAAGTGGTAAAAAAGGTGAGCTAGAAAAAATCATCAGCGAAACAGAAAAAGAAGAAAAACATTATAGCAAAGATATTGCAGCAGCTAGAGCATCGGTAGATGAAAGATTATTGTTGAGCTATGATCGAATTCGCAAAAACTACCGCAATGGCTTATCTGTTGTGGCGGTAGAAAGAGACAGTTGCGGTGGATGTTTCCATGCAATACCTCCGCAAAAGCAGAGTGAAATAAAACTTCGTAAAAAAATTATGGTTTGCGAAAACTGTGGAAGAATATTAGTAGATGCAGAGTTAAGTGATGGTATAGATGTAAAATAAGATATTACCCAAATTAAAAAAGAGGATGATTCATACAATACGGAATCATCCTCTTTTTTTATGCCTAGATTTTCATTATTGTATGCTTGGTATCATGCCCCTTAGTCCCATATCTACAACAGGCTCACCTTTTGTAGCATCCCATTTGCCATTGCCGTTTGTATCTTTCCACTCAAAACTCTTATTGGTGGATAATGAAATAACGATTACGATATCTTTCGTTTCATTGCCTGTTATTTTCAATTTAGCACCTCCAGCAAAAGCACCCGTAACAAGGCAAGACCCCTGCGGTACGGGTGAAGTTGCAAAAATTGGATTCACAACAGTTGTTGCATTAGCAGGTGCTTGGCCAGTAGTATTGTAGCTAAATGGAAAGCCTGCAATTACACCACTTGTTTCTGCTCCCCAAAATCCTTGTAACTTATTTGCATTTACTGTTACAGATTGATTTTTTATTGTAAATGAATTTATATAAGTATTAAAACCAATAAAACCGGCGATAGTAGTTGGAAAATCTTGCGAAATAGTAGTAGGACCAGCAGGTGGAATATTTATAACCGTATCTAAATGAAAACGCACCTCTAGATTTTGATAAGCAAGTGAAATTCTTACATACTCATACTCTCCCACAGCCATCGATTTCAATGGAATGGAAAAAAAGTTTTCATTGTTACTGGCAAAAAATGATTTTGTAAAATCAATTGCAGTTGTTCCTCCAACAGAAGTTTCTGTTGCACGATACACTACAGCGCCATTACCCAATGCTGTAAATGCAGTAGGGGTAAGTTCTATATAATGAGCACTCATTCTATTCATAACTGGATTTTGCGCAGCATTACCTAAAGGAATTGTAGAAACAGCCCCTATATTATTCAACCTTACCTGTGTAGGGTCAAATTTAAATTTAAATATTAGATTAGCTGTTGCCTGTGGAATAATTTCGGAGTCTTGCTTTTTACAAGAACTTAAACATACCATCGCCAGCATTAAAAAAAATAATTGATTTTTTATCATAACGTATAGATTTATGATAAAGATGAAAAAGAAAATGCAAATAAAAACTTAAAATTATTTTTCACTTATATCCAAACCCCAACTAATGCCTTTTTTTGTGGCCGGTACGCCTTGCTTTATCCAATCTGCAGGTTTTGCATCTTTTAACCAATAATCAAAAAATTGTGCAAGCCTTACGGATAAGTCTTTTCTATTTTTCCTTTCTACCAAGTTATGATCTTCGCCATTGTATTGCAACAGCCACACTGGTTTACCTAGCCTTTTCATAGCAGTAAACATTTCTATGCTTTGGTACCAAGGCACAGCGCCATCGGCATCATTGTGCATCAACAGTAAGGGTGTTTTTATTTTATCTATGGCAAATAATGGTGAGTTTTTAATATATAAATCTGGTCGTTGCCATAAAGTTGCCCCTATTCTACTTTGCGATTTTTCGTATTGAAACTGCCTGTTAATACCTGTACCCCAGCGTATACCTCCATAAGCGCTCGTCATATTGCTTACAGGTGCGCCTGCACCCGCAGCCCTAAAAATATTGGTTCTGGTTACCAAATAAGCCACTTGATAACCACCCCAACTTTGTCCCTGTATGGCCATTCTGGTACTATCCACCCATGGCATTTTGCTAAGCATTTTTGCAGCACTTACTACACTATTATATGCACTCTGCCCTGGCTCACCTGTTTTGTAATAAATATTGGGGTCAAAAACCAAGTACCCATTGCTGGTAAAATAAGGAATATTGATAGTGCTCGCACTGGGCGCTGGTTGCTTGTAACTATACAAACCATCGGCATTGCGTTCGTAAAAATAAAAAAGGATAGGGTATTTTTTTGTAGAGTCAAAATTTTCTGGCTTATACAAAATGCCTTCACTCATTTTTCCATCAAACATTTTCCACCGCACGAGTTCCGCCGTAAGCCAATTGTATTCCTTCTGCTGATCAGCCACATTGGTGAGTTGTAGCATATTTTTAAAATCGGATGATGAGAACAATTCGGATGAAAGGATATTCGATTTCGCAAAAATATATTGCTCGGCATTTTTTGCTTTTATTGGCGCCGAAAAAGAATACTTTTCTTTTGACAATATTGATGGATTGGCAAATTCATTTACACTTAATGTTGCAAAGCCAGCATGCTTATCTACTTTAGAAAAGCTTCGCAATAATATTCTTTCTATAGGTTCTATAAATCGTTTTTCAGGATCTGTGTTCACGTAATCAAAAGTTAGCTTATTCAATCTGCCAAAGCCATTGGTCATATTTTTTGGCATTTCTGTCGCTTCGGGATCTACCACCCAAATATCATACTCATCATTTACCAACATGTATTTATCATTGGCTATCCAGCCTGAAAACCCTGCTGCACTTGGGTTATCGGGCACATCGTTTTCTGTATCGTACAACGGAACTTTTATTTTATCAGTTACATTCTTGGTAATGCCTGTAAGAACATTGTAGGCATAATAATTTTTCTTTGCTTCGTCATACCAATAAATATACTTACCCATAGGCGATGAACGGAAGCGAACCAGCGCATTTTTTGCAACCAATTTTCTGCTACCATCTGTTGTATTTATAGTGTAAGCAGTAAACATTTCGCTGCCGCTCCATTGAGAAGAAACCCTGTTTCCTTTGCTACTTTGTGCCAATACATAATCTGCATTTCCTTCGTTTACTAAACCAATATTTTCTGTACTATCACTTCCCAGTTGTACAATTTTACTATTTGAAAGATGTACAACAGCTGAATAAGCCCTTTTCAACTCTCTTGATAAATTCTTTAATTGTTGAGGTTGCAAATAATCATCTTTGTAATTCCATACATCCAACCTTGCCAATTCAAAATCTACCAAATTGGTATCTTTTGCTGCTACAATAGGTGCTGTTCCAAAAAATAATTTTGTACCGTCTTTACTAAAATTTAACTCTCCATTTTCACTTACTACAAATGCGGTAGGTAAACCTTCACTATTCTTTTGAGCTAAAACAGTAGCCGTATCATTTCCTTTTGTATGATACCAAAGTTTATAAAATTTTTGTAATGCTTTGGTAGTACTATCCCTTTCTGCAAGAAAACTTAATTTTATTCCCTCTTCATCAAATGCAAAATTCTTGGCATCATTAAACCCTTTCATAATCGTATCCAACTTATTTTGCTGCAAGTCGTACAATAGCACATAAGCCTTGCTGGTTGTATCTTTTGCATTCTTGGTGGTTTTTATAACCAGCTTTGTTCCCTTCTTGTCAAAATAATATTCACTTACCAGTTTGATCTTTTTTACTTTATCCGTTACGAGGTTTTTTATAGTAAGTTCTGTGCCCTCCGAAGCTTTGTCAGAAATTGCATCGTCTCCTTCTGCATCTTTTTCATAAAAACCATCTGCCTTTTTATAAATTTCTTCTACCGCTTTTTGTGCAGCCATTATCAGTTCTTCCTTTTCTATTTTACCTTTTACAGAATCCAACGATTTTCTAATTAAAGAATCAGCTAATCTTACCAATCCATCAATTTTCATTTTTAATGAATCCACCACAGGTTTCTTTTTGGCTGTGTCGGGCAAAGGCTTTTCAGCAAGGTAGGCCAGCCAACCGCTTCCCTTTTCGGGCGCTTTTATAGATTTAACCAATGGCATTTTCACCAAACTATCCGTCCCTAAAATGGCAATAGCAAATGAATCCTTTGGCATTTCTTCGGGTTTCTTCTTTTTAATTTTTGCTTGCCTTGTGTCTGCAAAGCGTGGCTTTATTTTATAAAAAACATATTTGCTATCAAAAGAAATTATGGCAGCATACCCTCTTTCGGCTTGTTGTTTTTTGCCAGTTTGAATGTTTTGTAATACCAATACCCCATCGCCTTCTTGTGGGTTCACAGCATACACTACATATTTACCGTCATTGCTTATAGCCCGCTCCCCTATTGCTTTCCATCCATCATATACGCTATGGGTGATTGGCTTTTTTTGTTGTGCCATGGCAGCATTGGATACCAATATAATCGATAGCAATAGTAGTCTATTCATAAAATTATTTTTTAAATCTCAGTTTTATTGTTAAGTTTTTAAATTACTCCGTTATTTCGTTTCTATTTTCAATATTATCGGAAGAATGTTTTTTCTGCGACTCAAAACGCATTTTTCTTTGTGCCTTTGCTTCTAATCTTTTTTCAAATTTTGGCACATCCCATTTTTGCATTAAGTCATTTGCAACGGTTGTATCCAATTGCATTTTATCATAATCACCTATGGCATCTCTTTGCCTAAAAGCCTCATAAACACTCACTGCACAAGCTACCGAAATATTGAGCGACTTTATCATACCTACTTGTGGAATAATAAAATTCCCATCGGCCAGCGAAATAATCTCCTCGCTACAACCATCGTGTTCGTTGCCAAAAACCAACGCAACTTTTTTGGTAAGGTCAAGTTCATACAAGCCCACAGCATCGGTACTCAAATGGGTAGTATAAATCTTATCAAACTTTTTTCTTAAGGCAGCAATGCAATCAATGAGATTGTTAAATTGATGTATGGTTAACCAATTTACTGCACTACTTGATGCCTTTGCACTCCACGCTTCATGCGCTCCAATTTTTGTATTTAAAATATAAATATCTTGAATACCTACTGCATCGCAAGTGCGCATTACTGCAGCAATATTGTGTGGGTCGTTTACATTCTCCAACACAATGGTGAGCCCTGGTTGGCGTTTGGCAAGTACCTCATTTATTCGTTCTGTTCTTTCGGGGGTCATAATTTATTTTACTACCGTTTTTTTGTATTCATAGAAACAAAGGACAATTTACAGATTCCATCATTCTCTCATAACAATTAGTTCATCTTGCTCAGTCCATTTTACAATTCTGCTTGGTAAAGCTATAATAACCTCCTCTCTTCTATATTCACAAACATAATCAACTCCGCTTACAATATCTTTACTTATTTCGGAATAAATAGGAGCTAATTTTTCACCAGAAATATTTGCTGATGTAGATACAATGGGTTTACCAAACGCATCTATCAATATTTTACAAAATTCGTCTTTTACTACTCTAATCGCAATTGTTCCATCTTCGTTTATTAAATTGGCTGCTAGTTTTTTTGCGTTGGGATATATAATTGTTAGCGGTTTATTGGTAGTTGCCAATAAACTTTTTATCTTATCGGAAGGTGCTTTGCTATATTGTTTAATTTCATTTTCACTTGCTACTAAAATAAGCATACTCTTCTTTTCATCACGCTGTTTCAACGCATAAATTTTTGCTACTGCTGCTGCATTTGTAGCATCACAACCTATTCCCCAAATAGTATCTGTAGGGTAAAGTATTATTCCGCCCGCATTAAGTACCCTCAAACAATTTTCTATGTCTTTTGCAAAATTCATTTAACGCAAAATTTTTATAACATTTTCTATAATCAAATCTTCATCCAATTGCAATAAACATTCTGGCACGCCATATACTTTACAGCTATTTTTTACACAAGGCTCGCAAGGCAGTTTACCCAATCGCATTATGATGCAATTTTCTTTATTATAGGGTGCCGTATTGTTTTCATTGCCTGCACCAAATAGTACAATCGTTTTTTTACCCAGTGCATTGCATACATGCGCCGGACCACTATCAGTGCTCAACACTGCTTTGCAAGCTGCAAATACATTTACCATTTCTGATAAAGTCGTTTGTCCAGCTATATTGGTAATATCTTTTTTATCAAAAAGTAAACCAACTACTTCATCTACAAATAATTTTTCTTTTGGGCTGCCTACCAATATTATTTCATTTGGTATCGCTTTTCTAATGGCGTCAATTATACTTACCGCTTTTGAAACCGGCAAACGTCTTGAGATGGCTTCGGAATTTATATTTACAACTAAGGACTCCTTTATGTGTACTTGATTATTTAAAAGCCTAACCGCTGGAATGGCCAATTTCTGTCCCACAAATTGTTCTAAAAGGTCTACATATTCTTCTACCCTATGTACCGCTTTTTTCTTTTTATATACATTGGTAAAAAAAACAACGTGCATAGATTTTTTAAAACCAATTTTCTTTTTTGCCTTTATTGCCGAAGCCATCACCGCCGCAGACAATGAGTCTGGTAAACAAAAGAAAAGATCGTATTTTTTTTGGCCAGCTATCTTTTTTCCAAATTTCCGAACACCCCTAAGACCTTTATATTCTTCTTTACTAAAAATAAACCGCTCACCTATTGGGGGGAAATAATCCAATAAAAAATCTATTCCTTTTTTTGCAATCACATCAATGGCAGCATTGGGGTACTGTAATTGCACTGCTTTCACAAATGCGGTAGCCATAACCATATCGCCCAACCAATTGGGCAAACGAATTAAGATGTGTTTTATCTCAGACATTAATTATGAATCAAATTTTTCCTCCTTACAAAAAATAATAATATGAGTCTCTAGTAAAACTACATTAACTTAATAAAACCCATTGAAACATTGTAGATTTCTAAGCCTTAAAAATAAGAAACAAAAGTCAACATTTATATTTAGTATTTTCGCAAAAAATAAAAATTGATATATGCAACATTTAATAGAAGCCGCTTGGACAAATCGTGAACTTTTAAAAGAGGAACAATACAAAGATGCTATAAGAGCTGTTATAGAACAAGTAGATAAAGGAACATTAAGAACCGCAGAGCCAAATGGAGATGCGTGGAAAGTAAACGAATGGGTAAAACAAGCTATTCTACTTTATTTTGGCATACAACAAATGGAAACTTATGTGTTACCTCCTTTTGAGTTTTACGATAAAATGAAATTAAAATCAGATTACAAAAGCCTTGGTGTGCGGGCCGTACCCCATGCAGTAGCAAGGTACGGTGCCTATTTAGCGAAAAATGTGGTGCTTATGCCTTCGTATGTAAATATAGGCGCATATGTAGATGAAGGCACGATGGTAGACACGTGGGCAACCGTAGGTAGTTGCGCTCAGATAGGCAAAAATGTACATTTAAGTGGAGGTGTTGGTATTGGTGGTGTGCTAGAGCCATTGCAAGCTAGCCCTGTAATTATAGAAGATGGCTGTTTTATTGGTAGCCGTTGTATTGTAGTGGAAGGTGTAAGGGTACAAAAAGAAGCTGTGTTGGGTGCCAATGTAGTACTTACCCAATCTACCAAAATAATTGATGTTACTGGCGCAGCTCCAGTAGAAACCAAAGGTTTGGTGCCAGAAAGAAGTGTAGTGATACCTGGCAGTTATATAAAGCGTTTCCCTGCGGGCGATTACAATGTACCATGCGCATTAATTATTGGCAAACGCAAACCAAGCACCGATTTAAAAACAAGTTTGAATGATGCATTGAGGGATTTTAATGTAGCTGTATAGATTAAATAATTTATAAACAGCATTTTATAGATACTGTTTCTCATACTATTACTCATAAAAGGATTTCAACATATCAAAAAAAAATCTTTCAATTTAGTTTAGAAAATAAGACAAGTATTTCGCCTGTGTTTTTTACAAAAGACATGGGCTTTTTTACGCTATTTTGCCAAAAGATTACTACTTTTAGCGAAAATTAACTCAAAAATTATGAAAAAAATTTTACTCTTAATCCTCATTACGGTTTTTTATGCCAACATGGGGTTTGCACAAACGGAAAACGTTTGGTCTTCACATCTTGGAAGTAGACAGAATATTCCTACTGACAAAGCCGTAGCAAGACAATCTTTTCCAAAAGAATTCAAATTGTTTGATTTACAAATTGCAAATTTAAGGCAGCAATTATTTTCTATCGTAGGTAGAAATCCTCAATCACAATCTACTGTAATTAGTTTACCAAATGCTAATGGTACTATTGAACAATTTGAAGTTTTTGAAGCATCCAATTTTGAGCCTGCTTTGCAAGCGCAATTTCCAGAAATCAGGGCTTATTCTGGTAAAGGTATTACTGATAAAGCTGCTACACTAAAACTAAGTATTTCCCCACAAGGAATACAAACAATGGTTTTTAGAACAGAAAAAGAAAATGAATATATTGAGCCCTTTTCTCAAGACCACACTGTGTATGCAGTTTTCAAATCACAAAGAAATAAAGGAGGTTTACCTTGGACCTGTTCTACAGCTGATCAAAACCTGGCTAGTAGTTTAAATGGACAAGTAGCCAATACACAAAGACCCGAAGCTGATAATGGTGTATTAAAAACAATGCGTTTAGCCCAGTCATGTAATGGTGAGTACTCAAATTATTTTGGAGCATTTAATGCTTCACAAGTTGCGTTAGTTTTAGCTGGTTATAATGGTACATTAACCCGTTGCAATGGTTGTTATGAAAAAGATTTAGCCTTACACCTTAATCTAATTCCAACAACAACCAACGTAATTTATTACGATCCTGCAACAGACCCTTACACTACATTGGGAAATTGGAATAATCAATTGGCAGCAGCATTACTAGCCAATATTGGCGAGGCCAATTATGATATCGGTCATATGTTTGGTGCATCTGGTGGTGGTGGAAATGCAGGCTGTATTGGTTGTGTATGTGTTGATGGTCAAAAAGGAAGAGGCATTACTTCTCCTGCAGATGGTATACCACAAGGTGATAACTTTGATATAGATTATGTTGCTCATGAAATTGGCCATCAATTGGGTGGTAACCATACTTTTTCTCAGTCTAATGAAGGTACTGGAGTAAACAAAGAAGTAGGTTCTGGTATTACCATTATGGGATATGCTGGTATTACAAATCAGGATGTGTCTAATCACTCAATTGATATCTTCCATCAAGCTACCATCCAACAAATACAAACGAATTTAGCAGGTAAGACTTGTCCTATTACTACTAGTCTTGCTACTACCAACGCAACCCCAGTGGTAGCGCCAGTTACTTCTCGTACAATACCTATTAGTACCCCGTTTGCCATTACAGGTTCGGCTACCGATGCAAATGCGGGTGATGTACTTACTTATTGCTGGGAGCAAAATGACAACTCAACAACTACCGGAAATGCTAGTGTTGCAAGCCCTACAAAATTAACTGGTCCCAACTGGTTAACATTTCCAGCAACTACAAACCCAACTAGAACTTTCCCAATACTTGCAACCATACTTGCAGGTAATTTTACTACGGGTCCTTTACCTGGAGGCGATGCAATTGCTACTATCGAAGCGTTAAGTTCTGTGGGTAGAACATTAAATTTTAGATTAACCGTACGGGATAATTCTATATATGTTCCAGTTACAACACCCGGAACAGGTAAAGTTGGTCAAACGGCTTTAACTGACATGACTGTAACAGTTGATGCAACATCTGGTCCTTTCCAAGTTACTTCTCCCAATACGAATGTATCGTGGGCAGGTGGTTCTACACAAACAATAACTTGGAATGTAAACAATACGACGGCAGCTCCTGTAAGTTGTGCCAATGTAAGGGTGACTTACTCAACAGATGGTGGACTTACTTTCCCAACTGTTTTGGCTGCAAGTACTGCTAATGATGGTACAGAAGCTTTAACCATTCCTGTAGGTGCTACTACCACTGCTCGCATAAAAGTAGAAGCCGTTGGTAATATCTTCTTCGATATTTCTAACACTAACTTTACTGTGACTGCGCCAGTAT
>JANPCB010000049.1:0-7687 GCA_031430735.1 Ferruginibacter sp.
GAGGGCACTGAAAAACTGGCTGTTTATCAAAAGAGGCTGTTTTCTAAATTGAAAACAGCCTCTTTTCTTTAAAGTATTCGAGTCGGGGTCCATCACCAATTTCATATAGGCGATTCTCAGAGCTTATAATTTCCTTTTAGAAAGCCTTTTAAATTTTTAATGACTTTTTCAGTGCCCTCGAAATTTCAGTAGCTTTTTTTATGCTAAGACTTTATAAAATTATTTACTTAATGCTTGATAGAAACCTTGATGGTTTTTTCAAATCCATTTTTATCACTAATTTTTAAAACATATACTCCATCAACCAAGTTCGAAACATTCAAATAATTTGTACCGTTGTTCATTTTACTTTTTAATACTACTTGGCCAGTCGTTGATATTAAGTTTGCTTCTGCATATCCAACAGTACCCGAAAGGCTTACATTCAGTTTGCCATCGTGAACAGGATTCGGATATACTATTAGGTTACCTGTTTTACAATTAACCAATACGGGTAAAATATTCGAATAATTAAACCTTCCATCTTTATCAATCATCTTTAACCGATAGAAAACTTTTTCTGATGTTGCATTAATACCTTTATCGTTAAAACTGTAATTTATTTTTGATGAGCTGTTTCCATTTGCGGCTACAGTACCTACAAATTTCCAATCATTGCTATTGCTAGCGTTGCTTCTTTCTATTTCAAAACGAGCTGTGTTTATTTCAGATTCTGTTGTCCAGGTTAAAAACGGTTGGCAATCTTTTAAAGTAGCACTAAAGTCTGTGAGGGTTAAGGGAACTACTGAAGCTTTTAATCTTTTGGTTCCTGTTACTACTAACGCATCAGATGCTTTTACACCCAAAGAAATACTAATATCTGCGAATCATTATCTTTTACAATAATTTTTGTTTCATAACCTTTGTAACTACACTTTATAGAATAAGTGCCTGCCCCAAGCTTATTAAAACTAAAACCCCCATTTTGATTTGCTACTTTTAAAATCGATTTTTCAATTAATGTAAGAGAAGCACAACCTAATGGTTGTCCGGAATTGCTGTTAATAACTTTGCCGTTAATCTTTGCTGATTGCACTAATATGGCACTTGAAAAAATGAGAGGATAAAAAGATATTTTGATTTCATGCAATTTTGTTTTAACAAAGGAAAATTATAATCTCTTAAAGTATATAAATAAATTATTTTGCAAAGGTTACCTTTTTGGTTACATGGCTTTGTGATGGAAGAAAATTAATTATTGAGATAACATTTATATAATAATTACATAACCTATTAAACCCAATTGCTACGCTTCATATTTATAATTTTGAAAAAAATTTTATTTAGCCGCCAAAGTGATTTACAAGGACCGAAGTAACTCCAATAAAACAATCATGAGAATTTCATTATTATTATTTCAAATTGTGTTCTTGCTTTTTTTCTTTGAGAAAAGTTTTTCGCAAAATGTTATGTTAAATGTCTTAACCCAAAACTCTGGAATTGTAAAAATAGATTCAACAATATTTTTCGAAGTAACTGTATCCAATACTAGCTCCATTAATGAAATTCCTGCCTATAAATTGCGGCCGCAAATCTGTTTTCCAATAACTATAGTACAAGCACCAGATTCTGGACATATTTTACCAAAAGGGTGGAGCATTCTATCTAATAAAAATGGGGTTATGATACTTTCTAACGGTATAGATGTTATTCCTGCAAATGGAAACCGTACAATACTTATTGAAATTAAAGGAAAAACAGTAGGAGGACCATCAATCATTTTAGGTAATATATTTTTTTCAAATGGAGTAGCTCCTGGTTCTGATAGTGGTAGTCCTACAAGAGGGGATAATAACGGAGATAACACATCATCCTCTACGATTACGGTTTTAAAATAATTAATACAATCAATTTATGGATTTGAATAACATTATAAAAATGAAGTTTTTAAAAATATTTTTACTTATTTGCATAGGTGATCTTTTTCTAGCATTCAATGCAGTAGGGCAAGTAGCTAACCCAACTATTCAAGTAATTGGATTAGGTACATCAAACCCTACAAATTCCGGAGAAGTGCTTCTAAATGCGACTCTTGATCTGTTAATAACAGTAGGTAACACAGGTACTGCAAGCATAACTGCTAACCGAGTTAGACCTAGAATTACCTTGCCTAATATTGTGGAGCTTTTACCCAATGCGCAACAAATCTTACCCACAGGCTGGTCAATTGTTTCTAGTACTACTCAAACTATTAATATTTGTAATGGTACAGATATTATACCTGTTAATGGAAATCGCAGCATAATCATTAAAGTAAGAGGTATTAGTCTTGGTGTAGGCCAAAACTTTACTGGTCAGTTATTTTTTGGTGGTACGGGCTCTTGTACCACATCTGGTTCTGCACAAAATAGTAACACTAATGATGATTTTGCTGCATCTGCGATTACAGTAGTAGCAGGTTGTAATTTAGGCTTAACTGCATCTAGTGGAACAATACTGTGTAATGGGGGAACAACCAATATAATTGCCACACCTTCAAATGCCACAGGGACTGTAGAATATAGTATTACCGGCGCAGCGCCATTTCAAACATCTAATATCTTCAATGTAAATGCAGTAGGGTCTCCATATACAATTACGGTTAGGGAAGTCGCTAATCCTTTTTCATGTATAGCCACAGCTAATGTGATAGTCACAGAGCCACTTGCTTTACTAGCTCCCGCTGTAACTATTGTGCAGCCAACTTGTGTAAATGCAAATGCGGTTGTTACTATCTCAACATCAACAACCGGGTTAGTTTTTAGTGTAGATAATGCAGCTTTTATACCTTATCCCACAGGTGGCTTTTTATTGACTACAGGTATACATACGCTGCAATCAAGAAATAGCAATAATTGTACCTCTCCTTTTACAACTTTTACTATTTCTGCTCAACCTATTACACCTACTGCCCCTACAATAGGCACAATAACACAACCAAATTGTACATTATCTACCGGAAATGTAATATTAAATGGACTTCCTGCTGGTAACTGGGAAATCAATCCAGGAGCTATCGCTGGTAATACAGCAAATTTTACCGTTAGTAGTTTAGCAGCAGGGTCTTACAATTTTACTGTCACAAATTCTGCGGGTTGTACTTCTGCATTATCAGTTAATGTTTTAATCAACAATGTAGTGGGTGCTCCTTTAGCACCAACTGTTACTGCTGTACAACCTACCTGCTCAATAGCAACAGGAAGTTTAACTATTAATTCAGCAACAACGGGTTTAACTTTTAGTTTAGATGGAGGTGCTTTTGCTGCTTATCCTATAGGAGGTTATACGGGAATTGCTTCTGGTAGCCACAGCCTAATTGCTCAAAACATAAGCGGCTGTCTATCACCCTTTGCTAATTTTGTTATTAATATCCAGCCAACTGCGCCTTCTGTTCCCACAGTGAATGTTTTACAACCTTCTTGTACTGTAGCCACTGGTACAATATTAATTACATCTCCCACATCAGGTATTACATTTAGTTTTGATGGTGGACCTTTTCTATCTTACCCAGTTGGAGGTTTCCCCACAACGGCTGGAACACACTCTATAGCTGCACAGAATAGTAATGGATGCATACCTTCTTTACTTAATAATATTATAGTAAATCTTCAACCTTCATCTCCTACAGCATCGGTATCAGCAAGTGCTATTACTTGCTTTGGCGGTACCAGTACTTTAACGGTTGTTGCATCTGGTGGAGTTCTACCATATCAATACAGTTTAAATGGCGGTGTTTATCAAACAGCCAATACATTTACTGTACCTGCTGGCACTTATTCACTCATTATAAGGGACGCCAATGGTTGCACAGGTTCTAGTAGTACAATCGTTACCCAGCCAACAGCAATTACTGCATCATTAACTGCGGGTTTAGTCGCATGCAATGGAGGAAATACTATACTGACTGTTCAAGCAACAGGAGGCTCCGGAGCTTTTGAATATAGTTTGAACAATGGCGCATTTCAAACCAGTAATACTTTTAATGTAGTAGCTGGAGTATATACTGCTAGGGTAAGATTATTAGCCAATCAATCATGTTTAGCTACGACAACTGCGCTAACAATTGTTCAACCAAATATTTTAAAAACTACAGCATCAGCATTACCAATTAGCTACTGTGGTGGTACAACAGTTGTAAAAGTAGAAGCAACAGGTGGTAAACTTCCTTATACAGGCATTGGCAATTTTATAAAAGGACCTGGTAAATGGAATTACACTATAACAGACGCCAACGGTTGCACCGCTACTACGGATGTTTTAATATTGCCTCCCGGCTGCGTAGATTTAAAAGTTTTTCCTAACCCAGCGCAAAATTATATCACAGTAAACCATTCTGAGGCACTAGAGGAAGCTGTTATTCAGATATTTGGAATGAATGGGACTTTAGTTTTATCTAAAGCGGTTCCGCAAAATACATTCATTACAACTGTAGATATCAATAGGCTTGCAAGTGGAACCTATTTATTGGTCTATATAAATGAAGGTGAAAGGAAAGAAAGAAAATTTATAAAAAATAATACAAAGTAGTATCTAAAAATACTCAAAACAAAGAATAAAATTTCATCCCCAATGCACAATGCATTCCATAATATAAATATTTCTCCATACCCTAAATTTTTAAACTTAATAAAAATGAAAAAAATAAATTTATTTATCTCTTTTATAGCGCTTGTGACTATTACAACAAATGTAAATGGGCAGGTAGCTAACCCAACTATTCAAGTAATTGGATTAGGTACAACAAACCCTACAAATTCCGGAGAAGTTCCTCTACTTGCTACTCTTGATCTTTTAATAACTGTAGGTAACACAGGTACTGCAAACATAACTGCTAACCGAGTTAGACCTAGAATTACCTTGCCTAATATTGTGGAGCTTTTACCCAATGCACAACAAACCTTACCTCCTGGCTGGTCAATTATTAATAGTACTGCTCAAACTATTAATATTTGTAATGGTACAGATATTATACCAGTTAATGGAAATCGCAGTATAATCATTAAAGTAAGGGGCATTAGTCTTGGTGCAGGCCAAAACTTTACTGGTCAGTTATTTTTTGGTGGTACAAGCTCTTGTACTGCATCGGGTTCTGCACAAAATAGCAGCACTATTGATGATTTTGGCCAATCTGCTCTTACAGTTGTTGTTGCCCCCCTCCCCCTCACCCTCCTAACTTTTAATGCAACCTTAGTAAAATGCGAGCCATCTTTAACTTGGGTTACAGAAAATGAATTAAATACGGATCGCTTTGAAATAGAAAGAGGAAGTGCAAGTGGTAGTAATTTTACAAAGGTTGGAACTGTTGCTGCAAATGGGAACAGCAGTTCTCAAATTCGTTATAATTTTTTAGATAGTAAAACAGATGCGCTTTCGGAAAAAGTATTCTACAGGCTCAAAATGATTGACAAAGATGGGCTGCACAAATATTCAGATATTGCAACCGTAGTAATTAATTGTAACACTCCAAAGGTTTCCATTTATCCAAACCCCATACAGGATGACAAGATATTTATCAACCTTGCAGGTACTGTAGGAAGAACCCAAGCGACGTTAAGCTCTATGACCGGGCAGTTAATCGCAAGAAATAACATGGTAAATGGAAGCAATAGCATCAATGTTTCAAACATTGCAGATGGAATTTATATACTAACGGTGAAAGATGAAAATGGCTTTAACAGTAACAATAAAATAGTTATAAAGCATTAAAGTTTTTAGAGAGGCAATAAAAAAATATCATTATCAAAACCGGCTGAGTTTCTCAGCCGGTTTTTTATGTCATGTGTACTGCTTGATATTTTTTGAAAACGTTAAGGAGCTAATTCTATACCATAAAAGTTGTTGAATATCGCCTGATTACTTCTACAATGCTGGCAGTATATTTTTATTCACAACAATTTATAGATTATAAACGTCTACTAAACAACAAAGAATACAACAGGCATTTACTTGTTTACTTTAACAGGTTTGTGAAGGAAGAATTTATATAGATGAAAAACTAGCATTGTAACGTTAGCCTGTCTATTATTTTAGACTTTAATGCAGTAGTAGGACTGAAGCAAAAATTAGAATTAACCGTTTATCAGCACTTTAAATTAAATGATTTGAGATTAAAAACTATGAATATATGGCGTGCATTTGGTGCCCTTGGCTGCTTAGCTGCGCTGCACACCAACAAATGCGACGCTTCAATAATGCAAACGAATACTTTGAAGATTTTAATTAGATTTGGTATACCAACAAGGGCGGAGAAGAAATAAGTTACAACATAATAAAATGGAAGGCTATACTATATTTTCAAAATTTATATAATGTTTTCATTGATAAGCCTACCAAAATAAAAATTAGATCAACTTTCGTATTAATATTTTCTATTCGAAATTTAGGCGCTGCCTTAATTATAAAAAAATCTTGAGCACTCTCAGGTTGACAGTATTTTCTATACAAGAAAAATGCATAAATCATTGCGAACAGTTTTGGGTAATACTTCTAGATTCTTAATAAATATTTTTAAGCTCTATTTAAATTATTGATATAAAAAAAGAGGATGTCTCACAACAAAAAAGAGGCATCCTCTTTTTTATGGATTTTATTTTGAGTTAAAAAGCGAAAAAAATATTCTGTTTGATTATAGAGGGCTTTGTTTTTGAAAAAGTTAAAAAAGTAGCCTTTTTAGGCTGCTTTTTTTCTAATATTTTGCGCAATCGATATTAATCCCCATTCTATGGTTACTTTTTCTTTACCACGAAGCATAAATCTTTTGAACCCATGGTTCTGTTTTATATTTCCAAATACAGGCTCTACATCACAACATCGTTTCTTTCGGTGCTTTATCCCTTCTTCGCTATTGAGCCGCTCGTATGCGATTGCTTTATGCCTTTGTAAGTTTTCATTTATTTCTATTATTCTATTGCCTTGCGATTTATGACATGCTCCATTTAGTGGACAGGTTGCACAATTCTTTGCTTGGTATCTTTTTAGTGTTTGTTCAAAACCTGTACTCGTTTTTCTTGTAATATCTCCAATGTAATTCATGGTCTGTCCCATTGGGCAGGTGTAACAATCTTTGTCTTTATTGTAAAATAATTTATCTGCTTTAAAAGGACGTTCATCCTTGTAGTTCTCATTTTGTTCTTTATCAAACATGCCATATTTTACGTAAGCTGTTACTGTTTTGCCTTCGAGTAAACTATAGTTTTCTTCTGAACCATAACCAGCATCTGTGGTAATTATTTGAGGCGGTTTGTTATAACTTTGTTCATGTTGAGCTATATGATTTGATAGGGTTGTTGTGTCGGTAGGGTTTGGGTGTATGGTATAATTTACAATGTATTGATTAGAGGTAGATACCTGTACGTTATAGGCTGCTTTTAATTGACCGTTTTTCATATGGTCTTCTTTCATACGCATAAAGGTTGCATCTTTATCTGTTTTGCTATAACTATTTCTTTCTCCTAAAACGACTTCATGCTTTTCATATTTTTCTATGTTTGCAGGATAGTTTTTAGTTACATACTGCAACTTCGCTTTTACTTTTTTTTCTACTCCAGGCTTTGTATTTAAAACTTCGTTTAGCTTATCTACCGTGGCTTGTACTTTATCTTTATCGATACTTGTAAAATCAGGTGGCTCAGGCATGTTGTCTTCAACAGTGGCTACGCTTTGTGCATAC
>JANPCB010000050.1:0-39045 GCA_031430735.1 Ferruginibacter sp.
CTCATATCAAACAATTCGTTTTCCCTATTCAATTTCCATTTGGCATCCCTCACATACCATTTGTTGCCTAGCTCCATAAAAATCCATTCCCTTCGGTTGCCTTTTTTACCCAATAATTCAGGTAAAAAACTCCTGCCATCCAACACATTTTTTGTTGGCAAGGCTGCACCGGTCAGATCAGCAAATGTGGGTAATAGGTCGCTGGCATCTACTAAGGTATTGGAGACCTTACCGGCTTCAATAACGCCCGGCCAGTTTGCAATCGTTGGCACTAAACTTCCACATTCCAACATGGTGCCTTTTTTACCGGAAAGCTGTTTTCCTCCAATAGAACTTCTGTATGCATATTTATTGGCGGTACCGTTATCGCCCATAAAAACAATCATTGTATTTTCCCTTAATTTCAAACTGTCCAAAACTGTTATCAGTTTTCCTACCAGTTTGTCCATATAGGCAGTATTATCAGCGTAAATATCGCTTCCAGGCTTACTGTCCGGTGTAGGTTGAATTTCTGCATGAACATGCACCATTGAATAATATAAAAAGAATGGTTTTTTCCTGTTTGTTACCAGAAAATCGGTCAGGTGCTTGTGCATCAGATCAGGCATATAATCACTACCCAATTTTTTTTCACTGCCATTTTCAATATAAGTTTCTGCCTTCTTTTTTTCTTTACTCCAGTAAACGCCGCTTCCCTGAAAGGTTAAATAATCATCAAACCCAAAATCTTTTGGCGTTAATGAAAACTGGCTCCATTTACCAACCAATGCTGAAGTATAACCGGCAGTTTTTAAAACGGAAGGAATGAGTACTTCATTTTCAGGTTTTATACGGCCTACCATATCCTGGTTAACACCGCCCGTACGAAAAGCATAACGGCCTGTAAGGATCAATGTACGGGAAGGACCGCATAATGGGGCTGTGTACATATGTTGAAACCGTATGCCGTTTTTTGCAAGTTTGTCAATATTGGGTGTATGATTGCTATCAGAACCATAAGCACTCACATCTCCAATACCTAAATCATCTGCAAGTATATAGATGATATTGGGCTTTGCTGTTGTTAATTGGCTTGATACTGTCTTCTTTTTTTTTCCGGTTTGTGCAGTTACTTGTATTGCAGCGGCAAGCAACAAAAAAGCCAATAAGATTTTTTTCATATTTAGTGTTATTTAATTTTTAATTTTTTATCCAACTTACTCCTACCTCTTTTTTAGTAAGTTTCCATGTAGGATTAAATTGTGTTATATCTTTTTCAGTAAGTTGTATTTTATGAATAACCAATCGCTGGTTAATGGCATCTACAATGCTTTTGTTTACAGGAAATGACGCATAATAAAATCCATTTTTTTCTTTTACCTTTTTTTCTTTTATGGATGAAAAGCCTTTCAAACCTGCCTCTCCATTGGTATAAGCATTGTTGGTAAAAGCTGCATAGGTTACCGGTTCTAATTCTACCGCTATCGGTTTATTTCCTACAGATTGAATGACAAGATTATTTACTATTGAAATATTTTGAGGTGTTACAAATGGTAACCCTTTGCTTTTGTTACCATACCCAATTTTATAAACGGGCGTTTGGCAGTTCACCGTTGTATTGTAAGCTACCAACGCATTGTCTGCAGGGTAATAGCCATTTAATGGAGAGCCTTGCAAACCGCTCATAATTACGATGCCGGCTTTTGAAGCGTCTTTTTGGCTACCCTCGGCGTTGATAATATAGTTGTTGAAAACGGTTTGGTTGGCATTGATAATCCTAATACCACCACTTGTGTTACGGCCGTTTTTTCCATCAAAATAATTACCATATACAATACATTTTTGGCCATGCCGCAATACCATTTGGCCATCATTGTTTATAAATGTATTATAGCGGTAAATATTATCCCAGCTTTTATTGCTTATCACTTCTGGCTCTAGCCGGTGGTCTTCAAAATAATTATACTCAATCATATTAAAGCCATGGGTAAAGGAAGTAAAGCTGTCTCCAATACGCATATCTTCTCCACCATTGTCGGTAGGCATGGTACGGTAACCAAAATAATTATGGTGAATATGATGATAGGTAGAAGGTGCCACATCGCTGCCATCTACATAGCCAGGCGCTTTGTAATAGCGTACTACCAAATACGGTCCTTGGTTGGTTTTACCGGTAAAATAACAATGATCTACTTCGTTGTATGTGCCTTGTAAACTAATCCAATTATTATTTGCCATAGAATCTTTGGGGCTGTAATTGATAACAGCACAATTGGTAATGCGGCTATGCATTGCATCAGCACTAAACGACAACACATCGCCTTTTTCTAAAGTAGATATACCATTGAATAAAAATCCTTCTGCCTGTAGCCAAGCTCCTTTTACCGATAATTGTGAATTGCCCGTAAACACAACTTTGCCTGCTGTTTCAGCTTTTAAAACAATCTTATTTTTTTCTGTGCCATTTGCAATAAAATGTATGTTTACATCTTTGTATTCTCCGTTTTTCCAAATAATAAAATCGCCTGCTTTTACTTTGGCTAAAACAGTTTTCAATTCTTGTACACTTGCAACATCATATATGGTTGCTTTGGCATTAAAACCAACCAGCACTAAAACCAACAATAAAGCATTTTTAAATTTATTTTTCATTTTTATTTATTTGCTTTCCATGGCCAAGGTTTTGCATTTGTCCTTGCTGCCTCTTTTTCCCACATTGCTGACATTGATTTTACTTTCTCCGGATATTTTGCGCCAAGGTTATTTGTTTCGGATGGGTCTTTCTCCATATCATACAATTCCCATGCTATTTCATCAGCAGCGGAAAAGTTTTTATTTTTTTCTGTTTTAGAAACCAATTTCCATTTACCTACACGTATTGCCCTATTGCCTTCATGTTCCCAAAAAATAAACTCTCTTTTTATTTTTTTATTTTTAAATGCCGGCAACAAACTCTTTCCTTCTAATGATAGAATGCTATTGCCATTAAAATTTGTTGGATAATTAATGCCTGCAATATCTACACAGGTAGCCATAATATCAATTAAGTGCCCAGGCTGTGTTCGTAACTGCCCTTTGGATTGTATCCCTTTGGGCCAATGCACAACAAGCGGTGTAGCAATTCCTCCTTCATGCACCCAATGCTTATAAAGTCTGAATGGTGTGTTGCTTACATTGGCCCATTCTTCTCCATATCCAACCCAACTATCTGCATTGCCTGGCATTACGCCTTTGCCACTTCTTATAAATTTTCCTTGCCGTGTATACATTGGTTGCTTGCCTACAAAAACCGAGTCGGCAGCATAAGCCTTACCCATTTTTTGTTCTGCAGTAGGCGGAATTTCCTTTTGATTTGAATTCAATGGCTCGGCACATCCTCCATTGTCGTGCATGTAAAAAATAACGGTGTTTTCTAATTCACCTTTCTTATCTAATGCAGCAATAATTCTACCAATGCCCTGGTCCATTATATCTACCATTGCAGCATACACTTCCATTCTTTTTAGTTGCCAATCTTTTAAAGGTTCGTCTTTCCACTCAGAAATAGTAACAGCTCTTTCCGTAAGTACTGCATTGTTGCTTATGATGCCCAGCTTTTTTAATTTTTCAAAACGCTGTTTACGTATTTCATCCCAGCCTTTATCATACATGCCTTTGTATTTTTGCACTTCGCTCTCGGGAGCATGCAAGGGCCAGTGTGCTGCCGTGTATGTTATGTAAAAAAAGAAAGGTTTTTCAGTAGGGTTTTCGTTGATGAATTTTACAGCCGTATCGCTGATGGCATTTGTATAATAAAAATCTTTAGTAGGGGCAATAAAAGAATTGTTGCTGATTAGTGTGCCGGGGTCATAAAAACTTCCGGAGCCATTGAGTGTGCCAAAAAATCGCTGAAAGCCTCGCTGGCATGGCCAATTTGATTTGTCTCCAGCGTTGGTAATATTTTTTGCAACATGCCACTTGCCAGCCATATAGGTTGCATAACCTGCTTGTTGAAATACCTCTGCCATGGTTACCGCATTTTTACTTAGGTCATCTACAAACCCGGGCTCTTTAAAATTTTCGGTAGACAAATGCCCCATACCCGCTTGGTGCGGATACAGGCCCGTGAGCAAGGATGCACGAGAAGGACTACAACGGGCCGTGTTGTAAAAATGCGTAAAACTTATTCCATTACCAGCTAACTTATCAATATTCGGTGTGCGTATTTCCGAACCAAAACAACCAATATCCGAAAAGCCCATATCATCTGTAAGTATTACAATAACGTTGGGCTTTTTTAAAGCAGTCTTATTTTGCTGGGCATAGGTTGTACCGAACACCAATGCCAGCATCGCTAAGGATAATCCTTTATTAAATATGATATTTTTTATTTTACTGTTGATAATGAAATCTATTTTTCCTTATTTTTTAATCTTTTTTTTTAATCATCCAATCTGGCCCTACTTCCGCCGCTGTTAAAGGCTTGCGACTTGGTTTTAGTGTACTGTATTCTTGGGCACCAATGTCTTTTTTATTATCCCTTACAATGCCACTTACATCATCTTTTACATCGGATGCTGCTGCATTGTTTATGGCAGGGCTCTTTGCATTTAACGTTTTCAAACCATCGCTGGATGATGTTAACAATGGATCGATATTTTTAATGCCATCTGGTAAAGTTGTGTTGCATACCTTTTTTCCAAAAGCAATATTGCCTTCAAAAAAATTTGGTTTAAAATGGAACACATCCAATGGTGCGGTTTTATCAAGCTCCTCTATATTGATGGCATTCTCTGTACAGTTGGACACTAGGTTATTTATAAACTTATTGTTTTCTGGAAACAAAACCATTTGCAAGTCGGGCCAATGGTTTTTATACGAAAAGCCTACATTGATTCCATCTTCGCCGCAATTGACAAATGTATTGTGCGCAAAATATCCGTTTTGTACTTGCAAGTATTTTGGTAAATTTTTCTTTTTAGGCGCAAAATTTGCTGTAAGGCTTTTTTCAAAATATTCCCCCGCTATCAATCTCAAACCATCTTCTGCTACATCTGCTACATAATTATTTACAACCCGGTGATTGGGGCCTGCAACACGAATACCAGAAGAGCCTGGTTCTCCTTTACCCAAAACAATATTGCCTTCAAACGTATTGTTCTTGCCCCTGCGCCCTACTAGCCCACCTTTTGAAGCGATGACTGTATTGTATCGAACAATATTGTAATTAGATTTTAATGAAACGATTTCTGTTCCCTCGCCATGCGCATGGTCAAACAAGTTGTATTCAATGGTAATATATGCACCATCATCTCCCATTTGGTCTGCATGGCCATAACCGAATATTCGCATGATCTCCCTGCCATTTGCATTTTTTACGTACGGTATATCTTTTATGTAACAACGATCTATTTGATTGTATCGGGCATCTTCTTCATCGTTTTGTACAACAGGCCTCATATTGCTTTTGCCAGTAAAAAAACAATGGTCCATTCTGTTATGGCTGCCATTAAAATATATCCAATAATATTCTGTATTAAAATCTACAGGATTGTAATCTACAATGGCCGTATTTGTCAAACGACAATTATCTGCATTAAAAGTAATTACTGCATTCTCTTTTTTTGTAATAGCACCTTGCTTAAACAAAAGCCCATTTACAATCAAGTATGGCTTTGAAAAAATCAATATAGAGTTTCCACTTAAAATAACTTTTCCGGCAGTTTGTGCACGCAATGTAATCATTGATTTTTCACTTGCTGTAGCGTTAAAATTAATTGATACATCTTTCCATAAACCGTCTTTCATGATAATAACATCCCCAGGCTTGGCTTCGGCAATGGCTGACTTTAATTCATTTTGATTGGCAACAATTATCTCTTTGTATAATAGATTGCCCACCGCTATATTTTTCGGCGAATTACCCTTCGATGAAAGGGTAAAACTTATAAACAGTAAAACGATGTAACTTATTAAAGTGCTTCTATTTTTCATACTTATTTTTTTGCCTACCTTATTTTTTGTTGGTGCTATTATTATAAACGGTCGTTTTAAATTCTATAATAATGTTAAACAGCGGGGTGTCTGTACTTAAGTTCTTAACCACATGTACCATTGGCTCTGCAAATTTTACGGTATTTGGAATTTGAATCCCTTCTCCTGCAATTCCATTAGGATTAATGCGAGGATCTGTTAACTGAACTTTATTCAATCGCACAACCACCCGCTGTGCATGACTATGTAACGCCCGTGTATCTCCAGCCGCAAGGCGCTCTTCAAAAACACGAAACAACTCATCTTCATACACAATCTTATTTTTTTGTGGCTCAAGCCATTCTTGTGGCCCCTTGGGTTCAGGATGATTTTTCTTAAAAGCCACTTCAAAATAATCTCCTTTTTTAATGTTGGGAAATTCGTTTGGTAAAAAAACAACAATACCTCCTCTTTCAATCGTTCTATTTAAATTCCTCTTTTTAACATTCAATTTTGTGAGTGCAACAATAATTCGTTTTCCAAAAATGGCTGCATCCGCTGCGGTTTTTATACTCGCATTTTTCATTACCCTTACAAAATCATTTTCTAGCATGATGGAGTCTGTACGCCCTGTTTGAAATACAGCATCGTTCAACTTGGAAGCCGATACAGCATCATTGTTTATCATTAATAAACAACCAAAGAAAAATAATATTACTATGTTATATTTCAATTACAATAAGAGTTAATACTAATTAATTTTATATACTTTAAAATCTTCAAATATTTGATGGCTAGTGGTTGTACGAAATCCAACATAACCTTCTTTGTATGGAGTGGCATCTTTATACTCCCAAAACAACGTATCGTTTATAAAATATTGAACAAGCCCATTGTTTACAATAATCTTAATGGTATACTTTTTATTACCTTCCAACATATGCTCTTTATCGGTATATTCTTTTAAAACTTTTTTTCCTTCGCTGCCGGCATATTTTCTAAAACGAGTGGTGCTGTTATCGTGTCCACCAATACCTGCATAGTACAGGTGCAAATTATCGTAAGAAGAAAATTTCCCATCTTGCTGAAAAATATTATCGGATACAGGATTGCTAGCCATCCAAAACACATTCAAATCTGAAACCCTGTCGTTCTTGCCAGCAGCATCTACAACCGTTGCAGTATAGGTAATTATTACATTACCACTTATTTTATTTTTATACCAAACAGTAGCGCCAATTGTAGCGCTTAGATCCAATTTGCCATCAGCAATTTTTATAGATGATCCAATAGGCTGTTCAAATTCTGCCACCCAGTTT
Source organism: Ferruginibacter sp. (assembly GCA_031430735.1). GTDB lineage: Bacteria > Bacteroidota > Bacteroidia > Chitinophagales > Chitinophagaceae > Ferruginibacter. Next base: position 7,251 of record JANPCB010000050.1, read on the forward strand.
TTATTATCCTTTTTAAAATTGTCTTTAAAAATAATTTTGCCAGTAGGCGCATGTATGCTTTGCGCAGAAGCAACATTGATATTGCACAGCACAAAAAAACAGTAAAAAAAATATTTAATTTTCCTTGTCATCTTAATATTCTATTTATTTGTTACACACCTAAAACCCAAGTGCTCCATACCAGAGTCTGCAGAAGTTTTCATTCTGGCTGCCACCCTATACCCACTGCAATAGGACTCGTTGCATAAAAACGAACCGCCCCGCATTACTCTTTTAGCTACCAAAGGTTCATCAGGATCATAACTTTTTGTAGCCCCTTTCGGATTATTTGCTGTGCCAAGCTTTGCAACTTGTTCGTAATATTTGTTGTGGTATAAATCTGCACACCATTCCCACACATTACCAGCCATGTCGTACAATCCGTATCCATTTGCTGCAAATGATTTTACAGGTGCAGCCCCAAAATAACCATCTTTGTTTTCATTTTTATTGGGAAAACTCCCTTGCCAATAATTACATGCTGGTTTTACATTATCTACATTTTCGTTTCCCCAGGTATAAATATTATTTTTTGCACCGCCCCTTGCTGCATACTCCCATTCTGCTTCTGTGGGTAAACGCTTTCCTGCCCATTTGCAATAAGCATTTGCATCATCCCAACTTATATGCACCACCGGCATTTTTTCTTTCCCAACAATATCGCTGCCAGGCCCTTTTGGATGTTTCCAATTAGCGCCATGTGTCCACTGCCACCATTGGCTATAATCTTGCAGGCTTACCGGGTTTTCTGTAGGTACAAATACAAGTGAAGCCGCTTTCAACAATTCAGCATCAGGCTTTTCGGATCCGGCTGGCAATTGTTTTTTTAGTTCTTCCCATTGCACATCTTTTTCGGCAGTTGTTTTATACCTGGTAGCATTTACAAATGCAGCAAACTGCTCATTGGTTACTTCCGTTACATCTATAAAAAAACCATTCAACTTTACAGAATGTTTTGGGTATTCATCTTGCCTGCCTTGCTCATTGTCTGCACCCATGCTAAAGGTCCCCCCTTCAATCCATACCATTCCTTCATGATTTTTTATGGGCGAATTGATAGCTTGTTTACCAGTAGTTGTTTTATTTTTTATTGTGCCAAACCGGCTTGGCATTTTAGAAGTGCAACAAGATTTTGTTGTGCTACCATCCTTGGAATTAACAATAGACTTTTGGGCATTGGAAGAAAATCCAATACCAATTGTTACTATCAATAGACTATACTTTAATCCAAATACCATTTTTATTTTTTTACCTTACTTGCGATTTTAAAAATGCCATCATTTTACCATTCATATCTTTAGAAACGGTAGCGTATTTTTTTTCGTTTGCTACATTTACTTTTTCTAATGGGTCTTTTTTGTAATCATATAATTCAATACCTATAATCCAATCTTTGTTAAAAGGTTGTGTACTTCTAAAACCATTGTTCATCCAAATGGTATAACGATATTGTTTTGTTCTTATAGAGTAGCCCATGGCGTTTGCATCTGCATAACCCAACCTTTCGTTTTCTGCGGTAACATTGCTTCTTGGGTATTGGCTTACAGAAAATTCTTTTACAGATGCTGCAGGATTTTTCATCAACGGCATCAAACTTTTTCCATCTAACACCGAAGGAACAGCTAGTCCAGCCAATTCGCATAAGGTAGGAAAAATATCAATATGCTCCGATTGCGAATTTGTTTTAGAAGGTTTTACTCCTGGAGCTGCAATAATTAAAGGTGCACGTGTAGCCTCTTCAAAATTGGTATGCTTACACCACAAATTATGGTCACCCAAATGCCATCCATGATCGCCCCAAAGTACAATGATCGTATTTTTTGTAAGTCCCAAGGAATCCAATGCATCCAATAACTTACCTACATTGGCATCCGTATAAGATACAGCCGCATAATATCCATGTATCAATTCTTTTTGTTTATCTACTGGCAAGGTTAAACCAAAAGGCTTTTGATCTGTAAAAGAAGTAAGTGGTGGAATATCGGTATAACCCCTTAACTCGCCTGCATTGTGATAGGCAACAGCAACAGCATTTTTAGTTTGATCTTGAAATGCTGCCACGGGCATATCTTCCCTTTTATACATATCCCAATATTTTTTGGGTGCTATAAAAGGCAAATGCGGCTTGGAAATACCCACTGCCAAAAAGAAGGGCTCGCTGCTTTTACTTAGTTGAGCTAAAATATTTTTTGCTTGCAACATATTTGCACCATCTATGTAAGCATTGTCTGGCAAGTCTGCATTTTCTGTAGAAGGTTTAATTTTTGTTTGCACAAAATCGGTGGCTGCTGCTTTTGTTTTCCCGCTATCCAATGCCAGTTTCATGTAAGTTGCTACCAGCGCTTTTGTGGCAGGTAGTTGATACCTATCCAAAGCGGGTTCTCCCATATCTGCAGGGAAATATTTTTTATCTGTTTTGTAATATGGTACGCTCCAAGATGGTTTGTCTATGTCTTTATCTACACAACGCACATCATATACTTTTCCTATTCCTTGTGTTGTGTAACCTTGCGTAATAAAATATTGCGGCAAACTTAAAATAGTTGGGTTTATATCCCTCATCTTCGTTTTAAGGTCCCACACTTTTGTATAGTCTGGTCTTTTACCCGTCATTAAACTTGCTCGGGTAGGTCCACATACAGCTTGTTGCACATAGTTGCTCATAAATACGGTTCCCATTTTTGCCAAACGGTCTATATTAGGCGTTTTTATGAGCGTATTTCCATAGCATCCCAATATTGGTTTTAAATCATCGATGGCAATAAAGAGAATATTGGGTTTGGCTTTTTGCTGTGCTGTAGCATCATTGAAAAACAATGAACCAAACACTAAAACTATACTTAAAATTGTTTTCATACTTTTTATACTGCTTTTTTACTGCTTTAAAAAACTTGCCGTATCTCCCAAATTGGTTTTTATAAAATACATTCCAGCTTTATATTTACTTACATTAATATTTTCTTGTTGCTGTATTTTCATACCCACAACCTTTGCCCCGGCTGCATAAAAATATTAACCTCTGTTGGTACATTTACCTTTATTGCTAACATATCTTTTACAACATTACTTTTAAGCAGTAAACCTGCTTTTTTAAATACAACTTTTTTTATATCGCTGTATAAAAAACTACCTCCTGCATCTACTTGTTTTAGCCGGTAATAATTTATGCCTACAACAGGATCTTTGTGCTCCCATTTGTAATTGGAAATGCTGTTTGTGTTTCCAACTGCATTTATTTTTCCAATACCAGTAAAATTGATTCCATTTTTTGAATATTCGATGTTAAAATATGCATTGTGCTGTTCTGCAGCTGTAGACCATGACAATGTAACAGATTGCGGTTTTAATGTGGCACTAAAATTTAAAAGAGCCAAAGGCAACAGGCCAGATAATCTATTGTTTAATTGTGCTATAAACAAACTAGGTATAGCAGCAATTTTTGTTCCTTGCGATTCTACAAAGCCAAGTGGCTCGGTAACCCAATCGCCCACATTGGTAATATCTGGACAAATGCATCCAATTGCCCAATTGATGTGATCTCCCTGTGGGTCTTGTACCACCATTCTTGCGGCAGTACAATTCCAAAACATAGTTTGTGCGCCCGACCAACCATGGCCCGAACCTGATACAGAACGATTTTGTACATTCATACGACCGTTGCCTACAATATTATCAAACAATATGCCTGTAGACCAACGATGGTGTGGCCCAATATCATTGCTTTGCAAAGTGGCTGTACAATTGTAAAAAACATTTGGCCCACAAGTGCGACTTCCATTTACATAATCGTGCCTTCCCTCTCTCGCAATGCAATTTTTTACCAAATTACGCTGCCCATCCACATTAAAAGAATATCGTCTGCTACCTGTTACAACAGATTTAGCATCCAACATTTTACAACTATCCACTGTTATCCAAGCCGCACCGTCGAGTATGTGTACTGCTGAATAACCAAAATAATATGCTTCAATTTTGGTGGCCCAACTGTTTATAATATTATCAAAAGAAATGGCTGTCCACCCATGCGCCTCATCTTTTGCAGATGCAAACACAGAGGATATTCTCATATTTTCTATACCACATTTTTCTATTCTTGCAGAAGTATATTTTGACAGTTCTGCTGTTGCATACAAGGGGTCTATAATATCCATATTGGGCGCATCCAAAGAAACAATGTTTCCATTTACGGCTATTACTTTTCTTTCGTAATATAAATCATAAGAAGAGGCAGTCCAATTGGTGGCAGCCGGGCCGATGGTTGTAAGCAAATCCATACCCAATAAGCTTATCCATGCAGCATTTGGTATACGGTGTATAAATACGTTGTCGCCCACAACAAAACCATGGCCTGCCGCTACGGTAACTTGCTTTGCCCCTGCAGGTACATATGCATCCGTAATATCTTTTTTTGTAGACGTAATATTAGTAGTACCGCTAGCTCCTACAAAATTTATAAGTGTATGTTGTGCTGTTCTTGTAGCAATAAAATTTGTACCAGCACCATTAAATCCTTCTCCTCTTAAAACAATGCCACTTGCATTTACCGTAATACTATTGCTAATATTGTATGTTCCACTTTTAAATAAAATAGCTCCTCTAAATCCATTGGCATCTAATGGCATAGCCGCTACTTCGTTAATGGCATTTTGCACATTGGCTAAATTATCTCCGGCTATAGCATTTACTGTTTTTACAACCGCTATTGTTGGTATGGCCGCTTCGCTATTCATATATCCTACACCACTATAATCTGGTATTTTGTTTCCCTTTATATCTGTTGTATATGATAATACGCCGCCTGCACCTATACTTACCAAAGTAGAAGTTTGTCCCGCTGCAAATTGAACCATTAATAAAGTGCAAGCAATAATGCTTGTTGTTTTTACAAGGTTAAAAAGTCTTCTACTCATGGGTTTTAATTAATTATTTTTTTCTTGTTCTTTAAAAAACGCTACTGCTTTTTTATACATTTCCTTGGACGCTTCTACATAATTTTTATCATTTACCACATTTACTTTCTCCAATGGGTCTTTTACATAATCATACATTTCTGTTGCATAAATTTTCTTATGTGTAAATACATCCTTACTTGTAAATTCATTCATCCAAATCGTATATCTATATTTTATGGTACGAAAACTGTAACCCATCATTTTATTGGTAGCATAACCCATTTTTTTCATCTCCTCCTTGTTCAACTTTCTTGGATATTGGCTCACCGAAAAATCTTTTACCGTTGCCTTATTGTTCTGCATGATTGGTTTCAAACTCTTACCCTGTAATTGACTAGGAATGGGTACTCCCGCTAAATTACAGATAGTAGGAAAAATATCTAGATGCTCCGATTGTGACATTGTTTTTCCGGGTTTAAAACCTGGTGCAGCAATGATTAAAGGTGACCGTGTAGCTTGTTCAAAGTTTGTATGCTTCTCCCACAAATCATGATCACCCAAATGCCATCCATGATCGCCCCATAGAACTATAATGGTATTATTTAATGTACCCAATGATTCCAGTGTATTCAACAAAATACCTACTTGTGCATCCATATAAGAAACGGCGGCATAATAGCCATGTATCAATTCATTTTGCTTTTCCGTTTTCAATCCGATGCGTAAATCTTCTCCTGGCAATGTTGCAAATTCGGGAATATCTGTATAATTTCTTAACTCCCCAGATTTGTGGTAAGCCATCAGCGGGCCATCTTTTGAATGTTCTTGAAATGTTGCCAAGGGCATATCTTCTCTCTTATACAAATCCCAATATTTTTTAGGTGCTACAAAAGGTAAATGTGGTTTATGAAAACCAACCGCCATAAAAAATGGCTTTCCTTCTTTTGTTAAAGCAGTAATTTGTTCCTTTGCTCTTAAAGCATAGACTCCATCATTGTAAGCATTATCTGGTACATCTATACATTCAGACGAAGGACCTTTTGTACTTGTGGGTGTTTCATCATCTTCATCGTCTTTCTTTTCTTTTGCTTTTCCTTTTTCTTTTGGTGGAAACATTGCTTTCGTTTCTGCCTTTTGATATTGTGCATTTGCAGGAAAACCCAACCCATTGGCATAATCCGATTCTTTAAATTCTAAATAAGGTATACTCCATGATACAGGATCTACTTTTTTAATAGCGCTGCTTGGATGGTAAATCTTACCAATACCTGAAGTGGTGTAACCTTGAGAAATTAAATATTGAGGAAGCGTTAGAATATCTGGATTCATATCTCGCATCTGCGTTCTTAGATCCCAAACTTTGGTTACATCTGGTCTCATACCCGTCATAAGGCTTGCACGTGTAGGACCACACACAGATTGTTGGCAGTAATTGCTCATAAAAACGGTGCCCATTTTTGCCAACCTATCTATATTCGGCGTCTTTATCAAGCTATTGCCATAAGCACCCATCTCTGGTTTAAAATCATCTACAGCAATAAAAAGTATATTGGGCTTGGTTGTTTTTTGGGCATACAAACTTGTAGCTGATACAAGCATAAAAAAACTACATACCCATACTGATTTACTCATTATTTTCATTTTTTTTATTTTAATTTACCAACCATATTAGCGGATTTCTAATGGGCATATTTCTTATTACTTCTTCATTTTTTGGAAAATGCTCCAGCTTCTTCCATAATTCAAACCACACCTTTTTATGATATCTATCATATCCAAAAATTAAGAATGGTTGTGCCACTGGCCAGTCGTTCCAATACATTACATCTGCTGGGTACTTCCATGTTTCTTTTTTTTCTACAAACGGAGCCATAAATTCTATCCCTTTTTGTAGACGCACATCACCCTTAATAGTTACATCCCACAAGCTTTCATTTTTATTGGATAACACATGACAAATGGTTGTCATAGCATCTAGGTTAAAAAGCGAATAACCATATGGTTTTGTTCTTTTAAGTTCCAATGGAAAACTACCATCTTTATCCATTTGATTGGGTAATAAAATGGTAGCAAAACGATTTTTACACTCTTTTAACAATGCCTGATTGCCTACCAATTTTGCAAACACTGCCACTTGCATTACCCAACAAGTAGCATGGTTGTTTTTAGCATCTCTCTCCTCTATTCCGTATGGGTGTGTTGTAACCCAATGTAGATATTGCTCAAACCAATTTTTTATTTTTTGTACCTCATCTTTATTTACGGATTTTGCAGTTTGCAATACATAAACAGATTGGGCTACTTCCATCATCTGTATCATATCAATAATACCAATGCTTCTACCAGTTACTTTTCCTTTTATTGCCTGTGCATACAACAACGATGGGTTCATATAAGTAGCCGTATCTATAAACCAAGCACGCAAATGTTTAAAAGCATGCACAACATATTTTTCATTTTTTGTAAGCAGATATGCCGATGTTAAAGAACCTACAATCTGGCTAAACCTTATCATTGCCTTCCTGTGTGCTACAAAATTATCTGGGTTGGTTAAACCATCTTTTTGAATATAAGGCCCTGCTGGGTCTTGTGGATTTGGCCACCAATAATCGCCTTCCGAAAAAAAATCGTGCTTTCCTCCAGCAGAACGTACACTTGATACAGCTGTGATTGTTTCGGGTTCCAATTGCAAAGATTCATTTGCCTTTATTAGAATATTTTTTTCTAATACTTTTTTTACTTTTTTAAAAATTGGATGCCCACAATAGCTTGTATGAAAACTTAACACACAAATCAAAAAAAATATAATACTTCTAATTTTTAGTACCGCCATTTTTTTTGATTATTTGTTTTTAAAAGAAAGCAATTAGACAAAAGCGTCTAATTACTTTCTATTGATACTCCTTTGAAGCAATGTTTGCTATTATTTTATAAAAGTCTTACTTGTTATTTTTTCATTTTCGCTGGCAATTAGAATTGCATAATTACCTTTTTTTAATGTGTAAACACCTATCAATGTAGTTGCGAGCGTAAAAATATAATTGCACTGATTTGCTGCATCTACAGTTCCGATACTAACAAAACCATATCCATGTTTTCTTATCCTATTTCAAATTTTTTTTCATGCTATTTAAAACTATCTAGGCTTAAAATAAAATTGATAATAGCTTTATTTATTTCACTATTTTTTTCTTTTTCAAATTTCCCATGCAAACCGCCAGGCACTGTTATGAATTCGGTTTTCACCCCTGCTTCTACTAATCTTTTGTGCAGTGCTACCGATTGTTGATAGGGCACCGTAGGGTCTGCATCGCCATGTACAATAAATATGGGCGGGCTATTTTTATTTATGTAAGTAATGGGCGAAACAGATTTTGCAAATGCTTCATCGTTTGCCTTTGCGCCCAACCAGTTCTTAGCCGATTTGCTGGTAAGGTTTTTCCCATAAGCCCAATCCCACACATCTGTAATACCATACTTATTTATAATGGCTGCTACTTTTATATTTTCTGTGCCGGCACAATTGTTATCAAAAAGATGGTTGTTTCCCAATAGGCCACCCATCAATGCCAAGTGCCCTCCAGCACTTCCACCCATGATGATTATTTTGTTTACATCGATATTTAATGCTTTTGCATTTTTTATTAAATAAATCAATACACACCTGGTATCTTCTACTGCTGCCGGAGCAGTAGCTTGGCCAGTAAGGCGATACTCCATATTGGCAACAGCAAATCCTTGTTTAAAAAAAGTATTGAAACCACCCTGTGATTCTTTTACACCATGGTTCCAACCACCACCATGAATATTAATAACGATAGGCGATGGCTTGTTGGTTATAGCTGGAAGGTAAAGATCTACTTTACCTTGCCAACCGTTTACCATTGTGTACTCAACATTTAATTGAGCTGTATATCCTGTAGGGTACTCTACCAGTTTTACCTCGGCATCAGCATTGGTTTGTGCAGCCAAATAAAATGGTAGAAATAATATAAACAAAATCCAATACTTTTTCATAGTTATGGGTACGGTTTCTATAAATTAATATCCTGGGTTTTGTGGTATTACTATTTGCGTATTGTTATCAATTTCTCTTTGTGGTATTGGCAATAACATACGATTGGGTATTACAAATGCTTGCATTTCTGTAAGTGATAATCTTGGATTAGGATAACTTGTATAATGCAACGGATACATAATGGTAAAATGATCTTTCATAACCTGTTCTACCGTTAGCGTTGGCGTTGTAAAGTTTGTATTCATTCTTCGCAAATCAAACCAACGTTGATTTTCAAAAGCCAACTCAAATCTTCTTTCATCTGACAATGCTTTTTCAAACAAAGCGTTGGTATTTATTACCAAGGGGTCAAGTGAAGCCAATCTAGATCTATTCCTTGTTTGGTTTATTAATGCTATAGATGCAGGAGTATTTCCTTGTGCTTCTGCCAACATCAACAATACATCTGCATATCTAATAACTATCCAATCGTTTTCTGCATCATTTACTACCGCAGGATTTGAAATTAATTTTGATGGAAACCTTACCGTACTGGTATAATTGCCAATACTGATGGCCCTTCTTGGGTCAGCAATATTAAGGGTGGCAGTAGTAGAAGTTACGTTAGCAACCTGTGACAAAGTGAGTATATTACCTGCTATAGAAGCTACTGTTGTACCAGCCAATAACTGTGTTCCCGTTACAGACATTCCAGGCAAAATATTTGCATTTGCAGGAACATTTGTTAACACCACTCTTAAAGAATCTTTTTTAACAGATGCACCTGTTAGACTAAAATTGAAATAAGCATTGTTTAATTCATGCGAAGGCCACATATAGCCTCTGCCATCTCCATTTACAACTGCATTACCACTATTGCTAGGTGCAAATAAATTGGGCAATGGAGAACCCAATCCTAGGCCTCCAGATTTATATCGAATAGCAAAAAGAATCTCTGAATTCATTTCATTGGTAATAGAGAATACGTTGGCATAAGAAGCTTGCAATGAATATCCGCTATTGGCAATGATGTCTTGCAACAACAACGCTGCATCCGTTTTTCTGTTTAATGTTAAATAAACTTTTGCCAGCAATGCTTTGGCACTCCAACTATTTGCCCTTCCTAATTCTGCTGTAGGTATTACATTAAATTTGGCAGTACTACCATTGGTTGCAGCGTTTTGTAAATCAGCAACAATTAATTTATATATTTCATCGATAGTCGTTCTATTTACTGTTTTTGCTTGGTCGGGGCTTATTGGCTCATGCACCAAAAAAACACCACCATATAAGCGTACCAAGTTAAAATAATGGTAGGCCCTAATAAAAGATGCTTCTGCCGCCAATCTTCTTTTGGGTGTACTTTCAATAGGTATCGTAATAGAATCATAAGCCAACGTGCCCGTAGCTTCTGTATAATTAGCCCCTAATGCATTTAGCAATAAATTGGTGTTCCTGATATTATAATAGGTGCTCAACCAATAAGTATACAACCCTTGATGAGATACGTTCGGAAAAAACATATCCAAATCGCTCAAGTCCCTATTTACGGTAGACGTACTACCAGCTCCTCCTTGTATAACATTATCGCTGCGCAGCTCGGTAAGGGTCCACTCATCTATTAAGGGCTTCTGCATACCACTGTAGCAACCCGTGAGCCCCGCATTTAATTCAGATACGTTTGAATAAAATGAAGCAGCATCACTATTTGATACTGGCTCTAAGTCAATAATTTTTTTGCACGCTGTTAAAGAAATAGCTGCAATTAGAATGATATATTTTATGCGTTTCATTTTCAAGTATTTTATTTATTAAAAGTTTATATCAATGCCTATTACATACGTTTTTTGAATGGGGAAACTGCCTCTTTGGTATCCATCAATTAAAGCAGATGAATATGGTCCATTGCTTGCCCTGCCTTCTGGGTTAAGCCCTTTAAAATTGTCGGCAGCTTTAAAGAAAAGATTTTGGCCTGCAAAATAAACCCTAAGCGAACTGAGCTTAATAAACTTTGCAACAGCATCTGGTAATCTATACCCTACATTTACCTCTCTTAGCGAAACATAAGACGCATCTGATACCACATAATCAGTCAACATCCAGTTAAATCCAATGGTAGAATAAGGCGTTTTACCATCGCCTGGATTTGCTGGGCTTATCCAACGATTGTCGCTGAGCACCCTAAGTTTCCGCTTAGATTCATTGTAGTTTGCATCTCCGTTTATTACCTGACCACCTTGCACTCCTTGCAAAGTAAAGCTCACATCAAATGCTTTGTATGTAAAGGCATTTGTAAGACCCCAAGTAAATTTTGCATAAGGCGAACCGATGATTGTCCTATCTTTATTGTCTATAATGTTGTCCCCGTTCACATCTACAATTTTTAACCCTCCTGGTACAAATACATTACTCAAATTGCTTGTTAGTCCTTTCGTTTTTGCTTCATCTATTTGCGCTTGCGAAAGCCACACTCCATCTGTTTTAAAACCTAAGAAATTAATCAAAGGATCGCCAATTTTGTTTTGGTAACCCTCTCCTCTTTCACCTTGGTTTAGCAAAAATGCCTCCGCCCCTAGCTCTATGATTTCATTTCTGGTTCTAGAATAGTTTGCTGAAGTTGTCCATTTAAATTTTTTGTTTGTAATATTAACGGTACTTAATTCAAATTCTATTCCCACATTTTTTAAACTACCAATATTGTTGAAGTATTGTGGAACACCAGCAAAAGCTTGCACAGATTGTTGCAAAAGCAATCTTTCTGTTTTAGATTGATAAGCATCTATTCCAAGGTTTATCCTGTTTTTAAACATAGCAATGTCTACTCCAAAGTTTGTAGAAAAAGTACGCTCCCATGTAATATCCGGCCTAGCAATGTTTATAGCAGATGCTACCTGGCCAGAGCTTAATGTACCCGTACCTCCACCAAAGGAATAATTGCCACCATACAACAAATCCAAATAAGAAAAAGGAGCAATGGTATTGTTTCCTGTAGCGCCATAACTACCCCTGAATTTTAAACGGTTCAACCATTTTACATCTTGTAAAAATGCTTCTTTTGAAGCTACCCACCCCAAAGAAATAGAGGGGAAAGAACCCCATTTTTGACCAGGCCCAAAGTAAGAACTACCATCTGTCCTAAAACTGGCAGATAATAAGTATTTGTCATTGTAATCATAATTTATTCTTCCTAAATAAGAAATCAATCCTACAGGCGTTTCGCTGCCAAAGGTTCCGTTCTTATCTATTTGAGATGCTTGATTAAGTGTTCTTACTTCGTCATTTGGAAAATCTAACCCTGTAGTTTGATTTCTTATGGTATTTGTTTTTTGTGCCGTAAAACCGCCCAATATATTTATTGAATGTTGTTTTATATCTTTCTTATAGGTAAAAGTATTTTCTGATAAAAGGTCCGTATTAGTGCCTGATAAAAATACGCCCCTGCTTACCGTTCCATCTGCTTGCGCATTTCTTTTAGCATAGTTTAAAGCAGTAGATGTATTGATATATATGCTTGCCAACGATTTAAAATCAAGGCCCGGTAAAATGTTTATATTCAAATCTGCTGAACTTTGTAAACGATAATCTTTTGCATTTTGATCTTGATTGAGTACCGAAGATCTTGGATTGTTTTGTGCAGAACCGAATGGATCTGATGTTGTTCCTGGCGCCCATACTGAACCATCTGGCATGGTGCCTGAGTAAACTACACCCGTAAAATGCCTAGGTTGTGCAAAATCGCCTGCTCTAATACCTGCCCATTGTGGAACAGTATTTACCGCCGCTGCTGTCAACTCATTGTGGTATACAGGCAAGAAGCTAGGGTATCTATAAAAATTAGTAAAGTTTTCGGAAGGTGTTTCTCTGTTGGTGTATGATGGATTTACATTAACCGTTAATTTAACCCTTTTGCTAAATTCCAAATCCACTTTTGCCCTTACGGAAAAACGTTCGAAGTCGCTTTTTTTCATCATTCCTTCGTCTCTTTGATAACCCCCAGAAATAAAATACCTTGTTGCTTTATTTCCGCCAGATGCACTAAGCTGGGCATTTTGAAACAAACCTGGTCTCAATGATTCGCTTTGCCAATCTGTACCTTGTCCGCCCCTAAGATTTTGCTCTATCGCATACTCAGCCCTTTCTCCGTTTGTAACTAAATTACCTTTAGCTAATCTAAAAGCATTTTTTTGATTTTCAATTTGGGTGGCTGAACCTGTAAATTGCGCCATATAAGCGGTAGAATCTGGAAATCTTAAAGCCCCTTCGCTGTACAATAGATTTACATAATCTGAACTTGTCATTATATCATAACGCTTATAATCCGTTTTTCTACCAATAGAATATTTAAAATTGTATTTTGTCTTTTCTGATTTTCCACTTTTGGTGGTTATGATAATTACACCGCTTGCGCCCCTAGAACCATAAATGGCTGCAGATGCCGCATCTTTTAATACTTCCACCGATTCAACATCGGCCATATTTACAAATGCCAAACCATCTGGTATTGGCTGCCCATCTACAATTACCAACGGGCTACCACCTGCATTGATAGAGGTTACACCCCTGATGTTTATTTTGGGAGCGGCTCCCGCTTCTGATGATGTGTTTTGAACAACAACACCAGCTATTTTACCTTGTAATGCTTGGTCCAAACGAGAAACAGGAGTTTCATCCAACCGCTCATTTTTGTATTTTGAAACAGCACCTGTAAGGCTAGATTTTTTTACAGTGCCATATCCAATTACCACTACCTCTTCATCTACTTTTGCTTGTGCCGTCATAGAAATATCTATCACCGCTTTACCATCTATAGCCACTGATTGAGCGCCATAACCAACAGATGAAAAAACGAGGGTAGTTGCACCTGCTTTTACTGAAATAGAATAGGAACCATTCTTTTTTGTGGTAGTCCCGCCTTTGGCACCAGCCACCAATACAGAAACACCACTTATCGGTTCTCCTGTTGCTTGGTCTATAACCTTACCGGTTATTTCTTTTTTTTGTGCAAATACAAACCCGCTCAGCAAAAGCAATGGTAGTATCAGCAATAATAATCGTATTTGTTTCATGATAGCAATTTTTGTTTTTTAATCGTTACTTGGTTATGAAATCTTTATTGTTATTTAATAAAATCTTCTCTCATTGGGCTAAACACATCTATCAACACACCTGCTTCCATACATACGGCACCATGCCATACATTAGATGGGATAAAAAAGGCATCGCCGGCTTTTAGCATTTGCTTTTCACCATCAATCTCTACTTCAAAAACACCGCTTTCCACATGGGTGATTTGTGTATGCTGGTGCTGGTGTACGGTACCGATACCCCCCTTTTCAAATCCTACTTTTACCAACATTAGACGCTCATCATACGCCATTATTTTTCGTTTAATTCCTTCGCCTACTTCTTCCCAAGCTAGCTCGTCGTCCTTAATAAATACTTTTACCAATTCGTTTGTGTTCATAAAGTTGTTTTTTTATTAATTAAGCTTTTCTATTTTAATTTTTTTCCATCATATAAAACTGTATAAGGGCCCGCCCATTCCATTTTTACGTTGTTTATTATTATTGAATGATTGTTGCTTTTTTCAAAATCTTTATTGCATTGTGCTATCCAAACTTTTTTGCCTGCTACCATAAATGAAGCCACAGAAAATTCTTCGTCATTTTGTACCAATTTAATTTGATTCACTTCCGCATATGCATTCGTAGAAAACTCATTTATTGGGTCATACTTTCCGTGTATCTCTATTACATTTATAAACGATTGGTTCTTTCCTTTTTTTCTAATGATGTAGGATGGCTCTCGCCTTACGTTAAAATTAGGGTCGTTGGCACCAGAACGTGTAAAGAAAATTTCTGCAGTGCCTTGTATTAGGGATGATATTGTGTAAAATGTATTTTTATTTAAAAAAGTAAACTGTATGGTTGTATCTGCTGCTGTAGCTTCTGCTTCTTTCCAAATAAATTGATACCCATTTTTTGTGCCCAGTGTTTCCTGCTTTTTTGTGTTGGCTGTATATTTAAAAGAAGTATTTATAAATTGCCCATTGTATTGAAAAGGCAAATCGTACTGGTGTTCATCTGCTGATGTGGCATTAAAAATATCTACTGTTAGTTTTTTACCTGTAGGCAATTCTAGCATATACACCGTGCGTTGAAGCCCAACATTCTTATATGCTTTTTCTTCTTTTGCAGAAACAACCAATGCAGTAGGTTTGGTAATATCTGAAAACAACTTTTGCGCATGCGACTTTTCTCCCAAATCGCTGTTGCCACCAAAATGGCTGGTTTCATCTACTGCAATGGTGTTGTGTGCAATGGTTTGAGCGGCATAAGCAGTGTTTTCTGGAAGATAACGACCTCCATATTTTTGCTCAATACCAATAAAACGGGCTGACCCATAATCTTGCAAAATCTCATTTCCTTTATCAAACAAATTAATATTTAACCGATCGAAATGCCCGTGGCCCAAACCTTGCGAAGCATACTTAAAGACCAAACTGGTTAAATCATTTCCTTTTCCATTTCTCAAAACACTTATACCGCCTTCATTGCCTTTTACCCCATCGGCGCTTTCTATTGTCTTATAAGGATAGGAAGCAGGGATATTTTTATTTTTTGATAGCGCCGCTGCAATGGCTGTACCGCCTTTGTTTAGCATTACCCTGTTTTGTTTTTTGGCAATGGTTAACAACCCATCATTGCTACCATACACAGACCATGCTATGTTGATAGCCGTTACAATTTCGTTGGTAGTATAATCTTTTTCTTTTATGGCATCGTTCATAGGAAAGAAAACACCATCGGTATTTGTTTGCTGCAAGCAAGTCATCAATGCTTTTTGAAGGATGCTATTCCTGTGTTCAAATATTTTTAAAGAGGGATTGGTATTGTTTAACGCATTTGCAAATAATATATAAGGCAAAATAGCATATCGCACATAATAAGGTCCTTCGGTATAATAACCATCAGGCGAAAAGAGATTGTCCATTTGTGCTATAAAACCAGTTTTGCCATTTTTATCTACGCCTTTTAAAGCCATATCAATATAATCCTGGTTGTTGCTGGCAATGCCAATAATTCCTACACCCGCACATGCCCATACACTGTGGTTGTGTAAGCGATCAAACCACTCTTTTAAATCTTTTGTAAAATAATCTACTTCAGGTTTAAAAGCGCCCTCTTCAATTTTTTTCCTATCAGCAATGCTAAGCGAATTATAAACTAGGTCGTAGGCCATGCCAGCATATACCATCCAATTGGCATCATTTAAGGCTTGCCAAAAAATTCTACCAGGAGATGCACTAGTGGCTTGTGGATGATTTTTTAAGGTAGGATTTAGTAGGGCGTATTTGAGCAACATGTCTTTTACCAAGGTTGCATACTTTGCATCACCCGTAATATTATACAACATACCACTATTAAACATAAGGGTATAATTTGCTTTATGCTTATCGTGTGTGTAACCGCCTGCAGCATCTTTGGGGAAAGGTACATCTACCTCTTTTCCAACATACACATCTACTTGAGCCTTTATTTCATTATACGATTGAGATAATGCGGGGTAGACATTCAAATTCTTTTTTACATCGGCAGCATCGGCCTTTGTAAAAAAAGTTATAGGATGTTGTTGTGCATTTGTGCACACCGACAAACATAAGATAGAAGTAATAAATAGCAATCGAAGCATCATAATATTTTAAATTCGCATTAAACGAAATAAGTTCCACCATTA
The DNA here is from genome assembly GCA_031430735.1 of Ferruginibacter sp. Lineage (GTDB taxonomy): Bacteria > Bacteroidota > Bacteroidia > Chitinophagales > Chitinophagaceae > Ferruginibacter. The sequence continues at coordinate 23,916 of JANPCB010000050.1, forward strand.
ATTTCCATACTAGCACCTGTTATAAAAGAAGAATCATCGCTGGCCAAATACAAAACCAAATCTGCCACTTCTGCTGCTTTCCCTTCTCTTCTTAAAGGAGTAGCTGCTGCTACATTTGCCCTCACTTCTGGCTTTGTAAATGTATCATGAAAAGTAGTGTTTATCATACCGGGCGATACACAGTTTACCCGTATACCTTTTGGCCCAAGCTCTTTTGCCAATCCCCTTGTAAACGTAAGCACAGCACCTTTTGCAGTAGAATATGCCATAGCACCAAAACCGCCACCATCTCTTGCGGCTTGCGACGAAAAGTTTACGATGGCACCACCCGCTTTCATAAATGGCACTACTGCTTTTGTAACAAGAAATACAGAACTAAGGTTTACCTCAATTACTTTGTTCCAAAATGCCTCGTCTATATCTTCCAACAGCTTTCTTCCCATTAATCCGCCCACTACATTTACCAATACATGAATAACCGCACCATATTCTTTTGTACAAGCTTCTACCATATTTTGTACATCTGCCTGCTTGGTTACATCTGCATAACATGCAAAAGCAGTGCCTCCGGCATCCGTTATCATTTTCACTGTTTCATCTGCCAGTGCTTTATTGTCTAAATAATTTACACATACGCTTGCTCCTTGCCCAGCAAGTTTTATAGCTACTTGCCTACCAATATCTCTTGAAGCCCCTGTTACTATTGCGATTTTACCTTTCATTAAGTTAAATATGTATATTAAAAAGAATGTAAAAAATCTATAAAAAACAGGCTACCACGAAGAGAAGACAGTCATAAAAACAAATGTGTGAAGCAACAAAAACTTCGTATAGCAAGTATCCTGCTGTAATACTAAATCAAAATACCTACGCTTGTTAAGTAATGATTAATTTTAATTATCTAAATATTTTGGAGTTTTATTAGATAATATTCAACAATAAGTAAAATACATTAAGCGTAGAGCAAATTTTTTGCATCGAGAACGTTACCGGCAACGCTGCCGGCATTCTCGTAATCATTTTACATTTAGCTTTACTTCACAAAAGCTACTTTATGGATAAGCCTGCTACGATAAAAGACATTGCGCAGAAATTAAAAATTTCTATCTCAACCGTTTCTAGAGCGCTGCGCAATGCCTCCGATGTAAATCCCGAAACAAAACAAGCCGTTTTAAAATTATCGGAGGAGTTAAACTACCAACCAAATAGGCTTGCGCTTAGCCTCAGGCAAAAACAAACACATACCATTGGCGTAATTGTACCCAATCTTGATTATGTATTATCTATGATGGTAAGGGGTATAGATGAAGTAGCACTCGAAGCTGGATATACGGTAATGGTTTGCCAAAGCAATGAATCTTTTGGTAGAGAAATTGTAAATACCAGAAGGCTGCTCGAAAGTTTAGTAGATGGTTTTATCATTTCTGTTTCCAGCGAAACGAAAACATTTGAACATTTTAAAAAAATACAGGAAAGAAATATTCCGATGGTGGTTTTTGATAGGGTAACGCCAGATCTGGTTGCGCCAAGTGTAAGATTAGATAATGAAAATGGTGGGTTTATTGCCACAGAACATTTGATAGAACAGGGTTATAAACGAATAGCCATTTTAGCAGGCCCAAAAAACTTGGGTATCAGTAATAGTAGAATGGATGGCTATTTGAATGCATTAAAAAAACACAAAATAAAAAAAGACGACGACCTTATTATTCATTGCGATTTTAACCAAGACTATGCTTTTTTTGCTACGCAAGAGCTATTGGCAATGAAAAAAAGACCCGATGCCATTTTTACCATTAGCGATAGAATGGCCATTGGTGCGATGTTGGCCATCAAAAAAAAGGGACTAAAAATGCCGCACGATATAGGACTTGTAGGATTCAACAACGAGCCAGTTGTAAGTGTTGTTACTCCGCAAATATCCAGTGTAGATATGACATCTTTTGAAATAGGAAAAGCAGCAGCCAAACTGTTTATAGAAACGATGCACAACAATGAAGACATGAATCACATTGAAACAGTTATTAAACCAAGGTTGTTCATAAGAGAATCTTCACAAAAAAATTAATTCAACATTTAATAAAAAAATTGGTATGAAAAAACAATTACTATTTGTATGTTTTATGTGTGTTTACTTTTTTGCAAATGCAAAAAATATTTTGGTAAAAAATATTAGTGAATTTGATGAAGCAAACAAAACAGCAAAACCTGGTGATGTTATCATACTTCAAAATGGCGAATGGCAACATGTAACTTTATCCTTGAATTGTAACGGAACAAAAGAAAATCCGATAACGATTAAAGCAGCTGTTGCAGGCAAGGTACTGATTACCGGTAATTCGAGCATAAAAATTGGTGGCAGTTTTTTAATAATAGACGGGCTTTATTTTGCCAATGGCTTTGCAGGAAAGGATGCAGTCATTACATTTAGAGCAAGCAAAAATGAAGTTGCCAACAACTGCAGGGTAACCAATACCGTTATCAATGATTTTAACAACCCAAAAAGATTGGATGAAAATTATTGGGTGGCATTGTGTGGAAAAAACAACCGGTTAGACCACTGTAGTTTTTTAAACAAAAAAAACATTGGCGTATTGCTTGCTGTGCTATTGGATGATGAGCGCAGCAGGGAAAACTTTCATAGAATAGACCATAATTATTTTGGGGTGCGCATACCGCTTGCATCCAATGGGGGAGAAATGATAAGGGTAGGCGTATCTGAGCACTGCCAATACAACTCAAACACACAAATAGAAGATAATTTTTTTGAACATTGTGATGGTGAAACCGAAATCATTTCTATTAAATCTTGCCACAATAACATTCGCAGAAATGTATTTAAAGAATGCCAAGGCTCTGTAGTGCTTCGTCATGGAAATTACAATACAGTAGAGAACAATTTTTTTTGGGGCAATGATAAAATAGGTACAGGAGGTGTACGTATTATAAACAAAGGACAATGGGTGTTAAATAATTTATTTTACAGATGCCGTGGCGTGGGCTTTCGATCGCCCATTGCCATTATGAATGGTATACCAAATTCCCCTGCCAATCGGTATTTGGAAGTAACCGATGCACTCATTTGCAATAATAGTTTTTATGAATGTACACCCATGAGTTTTGGCATAGGCAGCGATGCCGAAAGAACCGTTGTGCCAAAAAATGTGCTGCTTTTAAGAGGGCACTGAAAAAGTCATTTAAGATTTTAAAGGCTTTCTAAAAGTAAATTATAAGCTCTGAGAATCGCCTATATGAAATTGGTGATGGACCCCGACTCGAATACTTTAAAGAAAAGAGGCTGTTTTCAATTTAGAAAACAGCCTCTTTTGATAAACAGCCAGTTTTTCAGTGCCCTCGCTTTTAAACAACCTTTTTTATAATACAAAAGACAACTTATTGTACAATGTATATGATAGTATAAATGGGATAGCTTTTGCTGGGAACACAGTAAGTAAAACCATTAAACAACCACTGGTAAATGGTTTTACAAAAACTACTGTAAGCGTACAAAAGATTGCTGACTTACCAGTACCAGCCAGAAATAATAATGTAGGAATAATAATAATAGATTCCTTACAAAAAAATGGAAAAGAGCGTTTGCAAACTGCCTTATCGGACAAGCCGGGCTTATCCAATGCATCGCAACTGAACAGCATACGGGCAAATGCTACCGGCGCAAAATGGTTTAATGTAAATAAAATCATTGTTTCTAAAAAACCCATTATCGTAAACTGTAAATCATCCAAAGAACTCATACAAATGCTTTCTAAAAATAATAGTGTGGGAATGGTTATTCGTTTAACAGGAAATGCTTATCATTTTAATACACCCATCAATATCAATAATGATGTAACCATTACAAGCAATAAGCAAACAATCAGCTTTTCGTCGGAAAGCAATACAGCGTATACGATAAAAATAAATGCGGGAAGTAGCTTGTCTATTGTGAATGTTCAACTAGATATAGCAGCCATTCTTTCAAATAACTTTATTACAACAGATACATCTGGCAGCGCCAACCATAGCAACTTTTATATGAGCAATTGCAATATTATTAATGGAAGTAAGCCTTTTTTCAGCGCTGCTAAATCCAGTTTATGCGACAGTATCATTATTAGCAATTGCACTTTCTCCTTTAACAAAGAAGCCATTTTTAAACTAGCTGCAGAAACAGATAAAAAAGGATATTACAATGTAGAGAAATTAAAAATAACCAATAGCCGTTTCAACAATAATACGGGACAAGTTCTCAGCATGGTGCGTAGCGGCGCAGATGAAAGTACCATGGGGCCGCTGTTTGCTTTTTCAAATAATACTATAAAAGATTGCGGTACAGAAACCAATGATCCAATCATAAATCTGTACGGAGTTCAACAATCATTTATAGAAAACAATAATATCTACAATTGCAAAGCAGGTAAAGTTTTAATTAGGTATGAAGATGCAGTAAGTGCTAAGCATGTTTTTAGAAAAAATATCGTGGAAAATTCGGGAGTGGTTGTAAGGGATAAGTGGGTGGAAGAATAACAATATTAAGAAATAGAGCTTTTTCCTTTTTGTTGGTTTTTCCTTCGTTTGTAACCTTATTACTTTGTGAGTACCTATCTTGAGACGACGAGGTGTGATAGGCTCAGGCAAAATAAATATGAGGAATAGAACCAATTGAGGGAAGAATGCGACTCCGAACTTTTGCGAGGCTGCATATATGCTAGTTTTGAAAAAGAAAATTATTTAATGTTTCTTTTTTTATCACAAAGATACCCAAGTGTTTTTTGTTTCATTTGCGGGTTCAATATTTAAAAATGAAGGTATCAACTTCAAGCTTAGATTTTATATTTGAACACCATAAATTTAAAATTATTTCTTTATGCAATATAAATGCAAGGCGAAGTATTAAATAAGTTTTAAAAAATAATATTAGTCAGCTTTTGATATCTGCCTTTTAAACTCTTTGAAAATAGCAACAAGTATTTTATTTTTAACTTTTATATTTGATTCATTTGTAACTAACGCATAAATACCTTGTGACCTTTCGTTATAAAATACATCAATTTGATTTAATAAAATATCTCCTTGATGCCCAACAAAGGGAATTTCAAGTTGCCTAGTTCTTAAAATACCTAACCCCATTTCATCACCGTACTCATTCATTGGTATAAATTGTAACATCAACTTTAAAGTGGAATCTTTTAATAATTTTTTATCGATAAATAGTGCTTTAAAAAAGCTGGTAAGGTCGGTTAAAGTAGATGTTATATTACCTGAGCCCTCACAAATATTATTATACTGAATAAAGTTAAACTTGTTAATCTCATTGCCATAGTCATCAAAACCATTCATTAAACCTTCTATATTATTAGATAAATAAGGTAAAGTATTTTTCAATTCTAAGGGTACAATTATGGCATTCCTTATTGCTTCACTATAGGGCATATCCGTTAACTCTTGTATTATTTGTGCCAATAAAAAGTAGTTAGTATTGCTGTACTTACATTTTATACCAGGCTTAAACTCACTTTTGCTTATAAGCTTTGTTAAAATGAATTCAGTAGAAAAACTCAAGCTAGGATCAATAAAAGACGTTTCCCCCAAAGAAGCTTCAGGATTACTCTTATCTAAGACGGTATCGCCAAAATCAGCTATACCAGAAGTATGTTGCAATAAGTTATTAACGGTAATTTTCTGAGAAATATTTTTGTTTAACCTTTTCGAAAATGCAAAACTAGATAACGGAGTACTTAATTGTAATTTATTTTGTTCTATTAATTTTAAAATTACAACAGAAGTAAATATTTTAGAAACACTTCCAATAAAAAAAGGGGTATTCTTATCGTATTTAATGCTTGGAGAAAAATTATTTATTGCTGAAAATTTTTCTTCGCCACTTTTTGTAATTAACACCAAAGTTGTTGACTTACTACATTGCGATTTAAGTTTGTCAAGAACTATTTGTAAACTATCTTGAGCAAAAATTTTAGTAGATAAAAAAATAAAAAAAATTAGTAGTTGTCTATTTTTTTTCATTTGAAATGTTTAAAAATGGATAATAATATGCAGTCAAATTTAAAATAACCATAATTAATGAAAAAGTAGTAAGTCCAAGAAATAAAGCAATTAAAGCGTGCATTATAATTATTGAAATTAACCAAAAATTTCTTGTAAATTTTAAATTTATAAATACAGGATAAAGAAGCTCAAAAATGATTGTTAGCCAACCAAGAATAAAAAAAAATGGTGTTCTATATAATTTCTTAAAATCAAATAAGTTAGTCACATTATATTCTGTTAGCACTCTCCACATAGACTCGCCGTTTCTCCAATTATATCCAAGCAATTTATCAAAACCGGCAAAAAAATACATTATACAAACGTGTATTTTGATGACTGCTAATGACTGCTTTTCATTAAAAATATAAAACTTTTTTGTTTTGAATTTTTTATCGACTGAAAACTCTAAATTAGTTGGGAAATAAAAATATAGAAAAAGCATAGTGTTGTAAAATAATCATATCCTGATTGAATTTCAGGATATGATTTTGTAATTAAAAGCTGAAAAAATATACAAAAGATGGTACTCATTTTAGTTAGTAATCCTAATATAACTAACAGCAAACTGATACAATAAACTATTATAATAGAACGAACGTAAAGTAAATAAGATGCTGATAAATCGAATTTTATTTTTAAAAAATTATAAAGGTCGAATAGAGATAAACTGTTACTATCAGTATATGCATTTACTATATCCGTTTTAATTAATTCATTATTAGAATAAAAAATAATAAAGTCACTCCAAAAACTAAATAATTCTACAAAACAAAGTAAAGGGATGGAAATTCTAAAAAAAATTAGCCAAGTTAGATTAACTTTTAATTCGTCGGTACTTTTCATTATTTAAGGTCTATCTTTTTCAAGATAAGTTTTTTTTCCACCAAACCATTTCTATAGTCTTTAAGTGAATTGTTATCTAAACAATATCCTAAAACTCGTATTCTATAAAATTTTTTTATTTGATTTGTCTTTAGGGCATACTCAACAATATTAACAATCTTGAGATTGTCTACTTTCTTTTTTAAAGTTGAAATTTCAGAAGTAGTATCATTATCATAAAAATTAGAAAATATTTCGCCAAGTTGGTTTTCATATTTCATCTTTCCTTCAAACGTATTGAATCTTGGAGAAATGATATTTGAGTCTACGATTATGTCTAAAAAAAATTTGGCTCTTACGTTAGGAGCAAAATATCCATATCCAACCTCCAATCCAGTATATCGGTTTAATCGACTTGTAATTTTGTTGTTGAGCAACCAATTAATAACACGGGGCTGCACATATTTTTTCCCATACGATTCCGCTTGACTTTGAAGAGTTGAGTCGAAAGCACCTAAGACTATATAAAAAAAATAAAGAAAAATAACTCCTATGATAATATATTTTTTATTTTGTGAATACCAATTAGATTTTAATGTCATTTTAATAATTTTCCTTGAAAACTCCCTAAGGTCTTGAATAAGTATTTAATATTATTTTTAATCTTTCAATATCTTCTTCTCCTCCATCATCACTACCACCATCATTATCATATCCTACTACAGCAACTCTTTGGTGAAAAATCTCCCTATTTCTTTTACTAATGTATTTTTTTAAAATTACTTTTACAATTTTAATATTCTTTACTAAAGAACTTACTCGTTCAAGATAATCAAGTTCATAGTCAGAAGTTTGACTTAAAGTAATGCCATAAGCAGAAGAAATTATATAGGAAATTTCAGTTTTTGCAGCTTGCGGAATGGTATTATTTTCAGCAACTTCATACTCTCTATCTGAAATTTTTGTAACACCATAGTCTTCACTTCGCTTAGCAAATGAAAAGAGTAAGATAACTACCATTGCAATAATCGGTAAAATAATTTTTTTCATTTTGTTTGTGGTTTTAGGAAAACCTTACCTCTTTAAAAAATTCTTAATTAAATTCGAATTACAAAACTGCCTAAATTTTTGCAAAAAAAATATTCCATTTCAGCATATCTTTATGAAAATTTAGCATACCATGTTTAAAGCTGATAGATTAAGAAAACTAAGAAAAGATTTAGGATTATCGCAGGTAGAAATGGGCAAAAGGCTGCACATTGAGCAATCTACCTACAGCAAATTAGAAACCAACAATTACCAACTAAACCTTGAGATATTGCAGAGCTTGAGAGATGAGTTTAATATAAACCCAAATGAGTTTTTAAACGATTATCACAGCCATAGTGTGGGAGAAGATAATACCGCACTAATACAAAAGCCCGAAATATCGGGGGGGGGGTAGAAACTTTATGCAATTTGTTTCAGCAAACTTTACAACTTAATATTGCCAACCAACAAATAATTATACAAAACCAACAGGCTATAACATCGCTATTAAAAATTGTCCTAAAACAAGCAAAAATAAAATAGCGCACATCTTTAATGGTTATCTAAGCCGCCGCTGGAAAAAGGATTTTAAGGTTAGACAATAAACAAAGAAGTTTATTACACTATAAATATAATTCACTTCTCGCATCATAATATGTAAACCCACGGTTATCCCCTTGGAAACAAGATGCTAAATAGAAATGATAGCCTACTTACCTTTATACACTACTGGCGCAGCTATGTAAGCTACCTATTAATTAATAACTATTGCAGCATACTTTCAAATTTAGAAAAGTATCTCGCTTCGTTGGTAACATCATGCTGGTCAAGGTCAGTCTGAATATCTAGGAATCAGGAGCAGGTATGGGTTCTAATATTTTTTAGGCTCCATGCTTGTATGCCTAATTCGAATTTTAAAAACTTCGCTGGGTGTTGCGTAATAAACAATGCTGTAAAGCAATATTTCAAAATAAAGATAATTGCCATCATTGTTTCTTTTATGTGGATTGTGTCTATGAATCCATCTGTCATCTTGTAAACCAATAATTTTATTAAGTAATGTTACCCTTACTTTTTCTGCATTTTGCTCCGATTCTTTACGGATAAATTTTATTGCAGCATTAAATTGTTTTGTCGCTAGCTTAGTCCAAGTTACTTTCCTTTTTTTGATCACCATTTTTTTGACATTTTCACAACTTCATCATGGCTATACACCTCGCCTCGTTTTACTTCTTCCATAGCAGCATCTAATTCTTTGTTGTATTGTGCAACACTAATTCTTTCACCCTCTTGTATTTCATCTTCTAAAAGTGCATACAATCCTTTTACTTTTTTATCATCTGCTATTTGTATATAATTTGATAATCGCTGGCGTATCACTGTTGTATTCATAACTTGACTTGTTTTTTACAAATTTACATTTTTTCTTTTTCAAAAAAAATGATGTTTTTATTGGCAAGTTAAATTTATATGATTGCTTCCTTTGACTTTGCTTGTAACATTGCCACCTCGTGAGTACGTAGTCTGGCGCAGGTATCTACGCTACCTATCAATTTCAACTATCGCAGCATACTTTCAAATTTAAAAAAAGTAACTATGGCAGAAATGAGCTTTAGCCTGTCTGTTAGCTTTCTGTGCCAGTATAAAAGAATCAGCTTTAAAAAATCCTTTCTGCACCAAAATAGTAAAACGCTCTCCTCACTTCATCGTTGGTTCATTTGCATCTGCAGGCAGGTCCATTTCTCTTTCGTTGGTAATATTGTTACTTAGTGGGTGCCCATCATAGCCTCACCTGAGGCTATGATATGTGCTAGGCAAAGGCTAAATAAATAGGAGGGCTAGCACCAACTGAGGGAAGAATACGACTCCGAACTTTTGCAAGGCTGCATATCTAGGAAAATCTTTTCTAAGTAAATAAGACAATTTTTAAATATCGTCTGGCCTAAAACCAATTCTTTTTCTTACAGGTATTTGCTTTTGTTGTTTCTCTAACAATTCTTTTAAAACCATAAAAATATTTTCAATGTCTTTGCTGTTTCCCTTTACTTCTTTCTCCAGTTTTGCTAATTGAACTAATATATCTTTATGTGTAAGGGCATGCGCTCGTAGTTTTGTAAACACTCTTATTATTCTAATGTTTACTTCTATTGCAACATCACTATTTAAAATACTTGATAACATTGCAACACCCTGTTCGGTAAAACCAAAGGGCATTTTTCTTGTACCACCCCAACTTGATGTCACATTTTGTGATATCAAGTTTTTAAATTCCTTTTCCGTTAATTGAAACATGAAATCTTTGGGAAAGCGCTTAATATTCCTTTTAATACTTTGATTTAAAACCCTAGTTTCCACATTGTATAATTCAGCCAAATCCTTATCCAACATTATTTTTTCTCCTCTTATTACATATATCCTATTAAGTATTTTTTGCTCTGCTACCAAATCTTGTAGTTCTTGTTTTGCCATATTTTATTTTGAAATGTTGCTCAAATATAATTTTAAAATTGTGGTATCACAAATTTGATAGCTACCTAGCTTGCGTTTATCTCTAAAGTTTTTAGAAAACTTCTACTGGCGCAGGTATGTAAGCTACCTATTAATTTCAACTATAGCAGCATACTTTCAAATTAAAAAAAGTAACTCTGGCAGAAATGAGTTGCAGCCTGTAAGTTAGCTTTCTGTGCCGGTATAAAAGAATCAGCTGTAAAAAATCCTTTCTACACCAAAATAGTAAAACGCTCTCATCACTTCATCGTTGGTTCATTTACATCTGCCGTAGGTAGGTTCATTTCTCCTTCGTTGCTAATATTGCTACTTTGTGTTGCCCATCGTAGCCTTACCTGAGGCTCCGATATGTGATAGGCAACGACTTAATAAATAGGAGGACTAGCACCATCTGAGGGAAGAATACTTATTGCGCAAAAGCCAGCCCCCATTTCTTCACAAGGGGCGAAGCGTGAGCTGTATTTGTAGCTCTCTGCCTGTGGCGAGAGGCAAAACGCCAATCCCATGTGCATGCAGCGGCGCAGCCGCTGCATGCACATGGGAAAAACTAAAATCAAAGAACTTTTAAAACTATTTTTTTCCTAAATCCAGTATGGATAAGGGTTCTAAAAAATACCAACACGATTGGAACACTACCTAATCTTCTTGTTTTATTAATACAGGGCAACTGTAAAGATTCTCCCATTTAGAAGGGCTATCAAACATTCTTTGCTTTTGATACAAACTTCCATACCATTCATACTTTTTACTAATCATTGGTAAAGAATATGGTTTCAACCCTTTTCGCTTAATTTTTTCAAACCACCTTTTATAACATTTGATTACTTCATCTAACTCTTTACCTGATGTTGTTATTTCTTTTTCTTTTTTCTTATCGTATATAACCGGGAACGGAGAATAAGATACTGCATCGCTTGATAAGGCAATATAGTTTATCAACACAAGAGCTTCAATCTGCAAATTATATCTTGTGGATTGTGGATTTCGATTATACCTGCCCTTGTACCGATAAGACAAAGCTTCAACTGGTTTTCCGCAAACTGATGTATCATAAGCTTTAGATAACAGAGATGCGATTAAAACTAATTTTATGCTATCCGTTATGGCGGGTAGCTCTCCAAAATAACATGATGCCCAGTAATATTTAGACACACCTGTATCGTAATCGGCTTTAATGCTAAACGTCCACCCTGTACTACCATTATTGGCATTGCTATATCTATTTTTAACTATACTAAAAGTTTGTGAATAAGATTTAGCAGATAATATCCACAGTATTAAAATGAGTATCGATTTCATAGATTTTTATTTTCCAGTCGAACCCAATTCTGTTAATATTTTCTTTATCTCTTCAGGGTCAGTAATGCGAACCCCTTTAGCCGCCGCATTTTTAAAAGTACTTTGATTAGTTGTTTTATTCGTTGCACTCTTACGGTTGTAACTCTTTTCACCAATTTGACGCTGCCCACCCTGGGTGTTTGTTCGTTTACCACCTTCAGTAAAATCACTCCTTGAAGCATTTGGATTAGCTACACCTATATCATCTTTCTGATTATAAGTACCGTCAGCATTAGGCATTCCCGAATGAACAATTACCTGCTCCCCGTTGTTCTCTGTCCATTCTATTATAGATAATGACCCATTTTCAGCTTCAGAAAATTCGTCCGCAAGTATCGTTCTTAAACTTGACTGACCATCTTCTGTCCCTACCCAAAGGTTACCGTCAGCCAGAGCATACCCATGACAATTAGAACGAAAATTTCTATACATTTTATCTTCCTTATACTCGCCAACTGTACCATCCGCTCCAACTTCTGCAACATATGATTTTACAGCTCTTAAAGCCTGTACCGGTGTTCCGGCATCAGTATAGATAGTAACACTTTCCATATCAATTTTGATGGATTGCTTTGAGCCATCCCCCATCGTTACGCTTCTTGTAATAGAAGGAGCCATACCATTGCTTGTTGCAATAATATTTCCATCCTTATCTTTCAAAAGATGACCAGCTTCGTCTATGTTTTTAATTGGATTGTTTGCAGCGTATTGATAAGGAGTAAGTGCTATATAAACATCTGCAAATTTATCTTGGGCATGCCATCTTCCTATCTGAGGGTCATACATCCTTGCGCCGTAATCCGCCCACTCTAAACCACTACCGTCGCTGAACTCTTTGCTTTGTAATTCCTTGCCATTGTACTTGTATTTGTTCTCTAACTTACCGGCTGCTTTGGAACTGATACCTGCCATAGTCAAGCCGTACGGATAATAATGCGTCTCCTCCAACATCGCCCCCCTCGTATGGGTCACCTGCAAGTTATCAAAATACACATCTATGTTAGGTGTCTCGTTGCTCACGTACACATACAAGTAACCACTTTTATTTATTGGTAAATCATTTTTTACATGCAGCTTTACTTGTTGGTTTGGTACATTTCCAAATTCACTTTCTGCCGGTACTTGTTCCGCACCACTGCTGCTGCTCACAAAATTAAATTGCTCGTCAAACAATATCCAATTCAAATATGCTTTTGGTCTTGATGGGTCGTTTACTTGTGTACTTAAAAAATTATTTATATTAGGTGTAAGCACTCCACTATTTTGTATTTGTGTTGTGGTGGTTGTTCCATGCGAAGAACTTATTGCAGCACCTACGCCGCCTAAAAATCCATTTATTAAATCTGCTAAAATTGGAGTAGTAGGATTATTTATTGGTGCGCCATTTGTTTTGTACCAACTGCTCACTTTCACATTAAATTTATCTCCCGCCATTACTTTTAATGTAATGCTTGGGCCAATCTTATTGCCGCTGCCAACTACTTTGGCTACCTTATCATTTGGAGTTGTGGTATTATCTACTGGGTAGCCTGCTGGCTTATCTTCTCTTGTTGTATTAAGCCCTGTATAAAATTTTTCTTCATCAGTTGCTTGTGCTACTTCCATTGTAGCTGCTGGGTATGGGTCTACTTTCTGCTCTTCCGTTATCACTACCCGTACATTTCCTAAATGGTCTTTGAGCATATAATCATACTCAAAGCTTGCAGCAATGGCTCCTTCTGCAGGTTTAAATCTTATACGCCCTTCTTCTTGTGGTATAAATTGAAGTACATCAGTATAGTCGGTAGTGGGTGTGTTTGGCGGGCTTGTTGTTTTGCTTTCGTAAACCAAGCCGCTTATATAATTAGTAGTTGTTGTAATGGTTTTGTTTCCGTTTGCAGTTGTTGGGTCTTCTTGCGTAACTTTTTTTAGTTTATTGCCACCTGCATCGTAAGTATAGGCAATAGTCCCTTTATATGGTATCGTTATTACTTGTGGCAAGTTTAAATGATTGTATGTAATATTACCAATATTTTTGTTATTATCTATGTTAAGATTTCCATTGTCATCATAAAAATAATCATCATTGGCATTTGTACCGTCTTTAAAGTCTCCAAGCTTTCCATTATCGGTTGTGGATATTCCTTGGTCAGTAACTTTTGCTAGCCTATTACTATTTGTGTTGTATTCATACACAAGGTTATCTATCAGTGTACTGCCGTTTATTTTTAACCCCCACTGCTGCATTTGTTTTATGTTGCCATTGTAATCATAGGCAGCGTTAGGATCTATACCATTGCCCATTTTTACATCAAAATTTATGGCCGTATTTACTACAAATGCTGCCCCATTGTGTTGTGTAAAATCAGCTTTTAATAACCTATTGGCAGCATCATAATCGTAATCGTATTTTCTGTCTATTCCATCTCCGGCACTACGCCATATACTACCCGATATATTACCGTTGTACTGCTTTTTGGCAAATGAGCCAAAACCATCTTTATCATATCCTAATTGCATGCCAAAATATTCATCGTTGTTTGCACCTGTATTGCCTGCTGTTACAAAGTTTTTGTTCACAGAGGTAAGCCATCCCCTTATATTGTATTCGTAATCTAGTTTTGCAAGTGGGGCTGTTGCTGTAGGTTTTGTACCGAGGTTTTTATTTATAAGCTGCCCTAGTTTATCATATTTATTTTCGGCTATGGTTTTATAATCGCTCATTCCGTTTAATACTCCATTAGCATTTTTTACCAAGTTGTTGCTCAGTTTCTTTTCTGTTTTTTTTACTCTCCCTAAGTCATCATAACTAAGCTGTGTTACTGTTACAGTGCTTTGTGCACTTGCCAACTGCTGCTTGTTAACTGCTACTAGCGGCTGTCCAGCCCATGTATATTGAGTTGTTGCTATATCTACCCCACCAGTAATATTGGTGCTTTGGCTTTGTATGGTTCTTCCTTTTTCATTGTAAATTGCAATACTATATAAATAACTATTTGTTGTGCCAAGTACTTTTGTACGGCTACCCGTAGGCATCCCTTTTACCTGCTCACTTTTTGCATTGGCTTGTGGGTAAGGCCAGTTGCTATTGCTAGCTGGCTGAAAATAGGTGTCGTATGAATTGTTGTATGTGGCAGATAATCCAGTGCTGTAGCTGGCTAGCCAATCATAATTATCATAAAAAGTGGTGGATAATTCTTCCTTGGTTGTATAGGCTGTTAAATCGGGATAATTTATACTCCCATAAGCAGCATTAAAGTGATAACTAAAATCATTGTAGTAAATAGGATCTATAATAAACCCTGATGATTGTGGTCTATTCAATTCATCATACTTAGTATATAACCATTTTTTTTGCGTTACAGACCGCATATTGGCATCTTGTGTCAAAACCAACCTATCCCTT
>JANPCB010000051.1:0-60143 GCA_031430735.1 Ferruginibacter sp.
TACTTTTGGCTTTGAAAAAGTATAAAAAAATATATCTCGAAAATTACACCAATGCAGATACCATAAATTACAAATGGTTGTTACAAATGACACTCGTTTTTTTAACTGCTCACTTGTTTGTAGTCTCAAAGATGATTTTAACCCTGACTCAAAATAAGGATGTTATTATACTATCCAACATCGTAGTAAGTATTTCTGCATTGTCGGTTACTTGCTGGATTGTATTGAAAGCATTATATCAGCCACAATTTTTTAGAGGTATTGAAATACAACTTGAACCTGTTGAAACCATTTTACAGGAAGAAAATAAAACACATAACATCGAAATCAATGCTGAAGTTTCGCAAAAAATTGAAACGCTAAAGAATTATATGAGAGAAAAGGAGCCATTTTTAGAGCCGGCTTTAACCATTCAGGAACTTGCCTCACAAATCGATCTTCCACAAAAAGAACTATCCGTTCTGATTAATCACCATATAGGACAACATTTCTTTGATTTTGTAAATGAATATCGTATTCAAAAGGCAATGACAATTTTACAAGACCCCACTAAAACAGCGTTTACGGTTTTAGAAATTCTATATGAAGTAGGTTTTAACTCTAAATCCTCCTTTAATACTGCGTTTAAAAAATACACTAACCAAACCCCAACAGAATTCAGAAAACGCTCACTATCAACAAAATAAAAAAGTAAAACGCAATAACATAAAAAGTCGAACCAATTCTATCTCAACTAATTGGTTCGACTTTTTTTATTCGGTCGCTTTATAAAAGCTGTTCATTCAATTTTGTGTCAAATTATAAAACAAAGTTTATGGCAACAAAGAACTCACTATTTTTCATCTTATTTCTCTTTCAAGTGTGTCAAGTAAATGCACAAACTGAAAAGGGGTTTCTTAAAATGGGTGGAACTGTTAGCACAGATATTTCACCAAATGAAAGGCATCGTTATAAAATTAAAATGGCAAAAGATGAAATTGCTACACTTAAATTACTTCAAAGAGGAACAGATGTGATAATCTCTACTTTTGATTTTACTGGTGAAAAACTTAACGATTTTGATAGCCCAAATGGAAGCAACGGTTACGAGGTGTTTTCCATTACTTCTACTCATAAGGGAGATTATTTTTTTGAAATTAAATCATTCGATGAGAATACAAGCATTGGTAAATACGATTTGACTATTCGGAAAATCAAGCATAAAGCAGTAACATCCTTAGAAAAAACAGATGGACTTTTGGAGCAATATGATAACGAAGATGCTCCAGGGATAGCCATTTCAGTGGTAAAAGACGGTAAATTTATTTATAAAAAAGGTTTTGGTATAGCCAATTTAGAATACAGCATACCCATTACGCCAACTACGGTTTTTCAAGTAGCTTCGGTCTCAAAACAATTCACCGTTTTTTCAATTCTATTATTAGAAAAGGAAGGGAAATTGTCGCTGGATGACGATATTAAAAAATACCTGCCTGAATTACCAAACTATGGACATAAAATATCTATTAGAAATTTAACTAATCACACTAGTGGCATAAAAGACCAGGGCGACTTAACAGCGTTGGTTGGAATTAAGCCCGAAGATGTAATATCCAACAAAGAAATTGTGAGTTTAATTGCTCATCTAAGCGAATTAAATTTTAACCCCAATACTGCATTTGAATACTGCAATTCCGGATACAATTTATTGGCTGAAATCGTAGAGAGGGTGTCAGGAAAAAGTTTTGCTACATTTACATCCGAGCGAATTTTTGGTCCCCTAAAAATGAAAAACTCTCAATTTCCACAGGATTATGAAAAGATTATAAAAAACAAAGCTTATTCTTACGCACCTACCCCAAATGGTTATAAAAAAAGACTTTTAAATAATTCCATTGTTGGTTCTACAGGACTTAATACTACTGTTGAAGATTTAAGTTTATGGGCAATGAATTTTGAAAATCCGGTTGTGGGAGACAGAACAATTTTCGATAAAATGAAAGTGCAAAGTCAACTCACTAATGGAGAAACCTTGTCATATGCCCTTGGTCAAGAACTTAAAAACTACAAAGGACTAAATGTAATTTTTCACGGTGGTGGTGATGCAGGATATCGTTCTTATCTTCTTCGAATTCCTGATCATCGTTTTTCTGTTGCAATCATTGGAAATTCAGAGGCATTTAACCCATTAGATGTAGTTTACAAAATCGTTGATATTTTCCTTGCCGATAAACAAAAAATATCCGAGCCAAACAAACAAGAACTTACAATCAATGAAGAAATACTAAAATCCTATAACGGAAATTATGAGGTGATGCCGGGATTAATTATCAATATTTCAAACGATGAAAAAAATCTTTATTTGCAAGTAAAAGGAGAAAATCAAAAAATACTCTTGCCATTAATAAGCCATAGCGAATTTTTGTTTACAGGTCTTCCTCATAGTAAAATTGTTTTTCTTAATAATGGTGAATTAAAGTGGCATCTATCAGACTTTGTATACATTGGAAAAAAAATTGACTTAAAACCTTTTGACGAATCCAAAATAAATTTCTCTGACTTTGTTGGTAAGTACTATAGTCCTGAATTACAAACATCGTATACGTTTGTTTTAAAAGATAACCAACTGATTGCAACACATCCTAAAAATGCGAACATAAAAATGAGTATCTTACAACCCAATATTTTCATTAGTTCGGAGGGTTTTTTAAAAAAAATAGAGTTTGTTAGAAATGAAAAATCTGATATAATTCGTTGCAAAATATCAGGCTCACGAGCAAAAGAAATTAAATTTGAAAAAATAGAATAAAGAATGAAAGGGATCCAAACATAAAAACACCTACATAGGGTGATTAGACAGACTGACGTCAAACTGTCTAATAACCTAAAACAACTCTCTGAGAATTGCATATATGGAATTTTTCAAAGATTGGGATCCGAATATAAAAAACCCCACAAAGGGTTATAGACAGACTGACTTTGTGTGCTATTTTCGAGCGACAGACAAACTAAAAGGAATAAATGAAGTGGTAAATAATATTGCAAATATTGCTGATAAAAAATAATACTGCCACCAATATGGGTATTGGCAATATATGCCATTTTAGGACGACAGAGCAACTCTAATTAACCAAAATTATGAAACAACTACAGACAGGAGAATTTTATGGGCAGACTAATCAAACAATTCATTTGAACGGAATTACATTGACCGACACAGAATATACCCTTGACTTTGTAGACTGGCACTACCACGAAAATGCTTATTTTACTTTTGTTTTGCAAGGAAATGTAATTGAAGGAAATAAAAAAGAAGTTTATAATTGTTCGGCAGGAAGTCTTTTATTCCATAATTGGCAAGAACCACATTACAACATAAAGCCAGAAGGTTACACCAGAGGGTTTCAAATTGAACTAAAAAACACTTGGTTTGACAATTTGGATTTTAATATTGACAAGCTACAAGGAAGCATAAAAATCTCTAACGTTGACATCAAATTTTTTCTTTACAAAATATTTAAAGAAACAAAAATTGAAGACGACACAACTACATTATCAATTCAGTCTTTGATTTTACAGGCACTTGCCGAAATGTTTCGTAACACACAAATCGAGTTTGACAAAAACCCAATTTGGGTTAATAAAATTAAAGAAATTCTATTCTATGAATTTTCAGAAAAACTAACGCTTGACTATCTATCCAAAACATTGGATATTCATCCTGTCCATCTTTCAAGAGATTTTTCAAAATATTTTAATTGTAATTTGGGCGATTATTTAAGAAAATTAAAAATTGAGAAATCATATACACTACTATCAAATAATCAACTTTCATTAACTGAAATAGCCTATGAATGTGGGTTTTCAGACCAAAGCCACTTTAACCGTTGTTTCAAATCCATAAGTGGTATAAATCCTAATAATTTTAGAAAATCTCTTTTTAGCTAATTTCCATTATGTTAATTCCATTCTATTTCAGTTCTTTTTACCTTAGTAATTTTGCAAAATAATTTTAATTTGTAAAAATATGAAAAAAGCTTGTATTTTAATACCTATGCTTTTGCTTTTATCGGCAACTATGTTCGGACAGTCTTCTGACTTTGTAAAATGCGACAGCATAACCTACCCCATTCATCAAGCAAATATTGGAAAAATTGCTTTTATAAGTAAAACAGTTCCTATTGAAACCTTTACACAGACAGACTTTTTAACAACATTTGAACTTAAAGAAAAAACTGACCTTAACATTAGAGTTTTTTTGGGTAACTCATTAACAAATTATCTTCATTTGCTTTCACCACAATTATCGGCAGAAGAGCTTACAAAAAACGGAAATTATCAATTCACTTTCTTTATTGACAACAAAAAAATTTATGCTGAAAATTTGAATGTTGGAGCAGGAAATGCCGAAAGCAAAAATCAAAGAAAATTTTTTAGAGTTCCATTAATAAGCTCTACCAATGAAGATTCTTGGGGAAGATTTCTTTGGAATAGATTTTATGGTAATGGCGGACAAGACGCTTTAACCAATGGAGAACATTTACTTAAAATTGAAATTAGACCTTACCTAAAATTAAACGAAACTTTAACAGGACACATAATAGCCGAAGGAGAATTGAAGATTATTGTTCCCGAAATAAAAATCAACGAAGAACTTGTTAAAGTTCAAAAAATAAAACCATTAAAAGACTTACAGATTTCAACAAGCCAGATAGATAATTTAAAAATTGAGGAACTCAACCGAAAAATTGCCTCAAAAAATTTAAAAGACATAACGAGTATTGTCGTTTTAAAAGACGGCAAACTTTTGCTAGAAGAATATTTTAATGGTGCAAATAGAAAAACACTTCACGATACAAGGTCTGTTGGAAAATCTTTTGCCTCAACACTCTTGGGAATCGCAATAAAAGACAATTACATAAAAAGCGAAAAGCAAACCTTAAATGAATTTTACAAACTCAACACCTTTCAAAATTATTCCACAGCAAAAGAGAGCATTACTTTAAAAGATTTGCTTACAATGAGTTCTACTTTTGACGGTTCTGATATGAACTCGGAATCACCAGGAAATGAAGAGAATATGTATCCTACTAAAAATTGGGTTGCATTTGCTTTAAATCTTCCTATTGACAAATCAAAAGTAACGAATAAACAATGGGACTACTTTACAGCAGGAGTTGTAGTTCTTGGCGACATTATTCATAAATCTGTTCCTAATGGATTAGAGAAATATTCAAACGAAAAATTATTTAAACCATTAGGTATTACAAAATACAAATGGCAGTTCACACCTCAAAAAGTTGCGAATACAGCAGGTAGTGTTCAGTTGCGTTCTTTAGATTATGCGAAATATGGACAATTATATAAAAATCAAGGAGTTTGGAATGGCAAGCAAATATTATCGCAAGAATGGATAACAAAAAGTTTATCAAGCCAAATGACAATTTCAGAAAACGAATATTATGGTTATCTATTTTGGAATAAAACTTACAACGTGAATGGAGTAAATTACGAAGTATATTATTCAAGTGGAAATGGTGGAAACAGAATTTTCATTTTTAAAGACTTTCCAATTGTAGTTGTCATAACATCGACAGCTTATAACACACCTTATGGACACAAACAAGTTGACAAAATAATGCAGAACTATTTAATTGAAGCAATAACAAAATGACAAGAAAAACGGCATATAACAGCAGTTTGGCAAAATGGCGGGTTCAGTGCTAAATTCAACGGCAGTTATCGATTGAACTTTTGTGCAAAACTGAACATTTGTACTTCGATTTCCGCCACTTCGCCAAGCTGCAAAACGCTGGCGGTCATTGTAAAACGACTAACAACAAACATTAAGAAAAAAGTTTTTAAAACTAATAATTACAAACAGAATGACCATACGATTTCTTTTTTTAAGCCTTGTATTACTTCTGACAAGCAATACTATTTTTGGACAAACTAAACAAGACAGCTTAGAAATTAAGCAAGCGGCACTTGATTACATTGAATCACAACATAAACCAAATCCTAACCAAATGGAACGTGCCTTGCACCCAAGAATGGTAAAACGAACATTTTGGAAAGACAAAGCAACAGGTAAAGACTATGTTCGTGAGACAACTACTGAATCTATGATTTTACTTGCAGAAAGCTATAATAAAAATGGAGATAAATTTCCAACTTCGCCCAAAAAGGAAGTTTTACTGCTTGATGTTTCTGAACGGACAGCTTCTGTAAAATTAATTGCTGACGAATGGATAGACTATATGCATATAGTCAAGATTAATGGGACGTGGAAAATTATAAACGTACTTTGGCAATTTATTGACATTAAACAACATTAAAATTGACCCACTAACCGCTAACCACCGTTTGGCAATATTGGGACGGTCGGAATAACAATGAGCATTTGTAATCAACTGAAGCTAAGACCAACTGACTAACAAATATCTTTTGTAAACTTAGATGAATTTAAAAGCAAACATTTCAATATATAATAGTGACTTTTACTATAATGAATAAATTAAACCCATCGATTAAGCATCATTTACTAATAGGAATCTTCATCAGTTTTTGGTCTTTCGTTTTTGCCTATTTTATCAAACCGTTTGATGATGGAACAATAAGTGTAACGCAATGGATTCTTATAAGTGCTGGATTTAGTCTTATTTCATTTCTATGTTATGGATTAATTGCAGTAATTCAAAAAAGTATTTACCAAAAAGTATTAAAATGGAATATTGGTTTTGAAATATTTATACTTTTACTTTTCCATTTACTTTATTTATTGCTCACCTTTTCATACTATAAAAGTCCAATTTTACACGGGGGATTTGGCTTTTTGGAATTTTTTCAAGTAATCATTCTTAAATCTGCTTTGATTACAACTCCTATTATAGTTTTAGCAAGAATATATTCTATTAAGTTAATTCCAATAGAAGACGAAAATATTGTTATCAGAGGAGAAAACAAGTTAGACATTTTAAAAATAAGAAAAAACGACTTAGTCTGTGTTTCTAATTCACAAAATTATGTGGAAATTTTCTTTCTGGTTGAAAATCAAATTAAAAAAAAATTAATTCGAAGTACACTTAAAAAAGTTCAAAAAGATTTTGATTTTTTAGTTCAAGTGCATCGTTCACATTTAATAAATCCTACACATTTTAAGGCTTGGAAAAATCAGGATACCATATCTCTAACCCAAATTGAACTGCCTGTTTCTAAAAATTACAAGGAGCGTTTATTGTCCATATAATTTTCGTACCTAAAACAGCATATTTCATACCTAACCCCACATTACACGCTAAATCAAGCTATGTTTCAGTTTATTTTTGCCTCTCAAATCAAAATAATAATTTTATGAAAAAACGATGGTTTAGGAGATTACTATACGCCGCTATGATATTATTAGTTGCTTTTGTTGGTGTTTTTATCTGGGCAGATAATGAATTGAAAAAGGTGTTGGGCAAGTCGACGAGAGTTGTTGACATTTCTTCGATTATCAAACCAGCCAAAATTATTCAAATAAAAAACACCAACATACTTTCAGAAGATTGTAGTTATTTTATCAAAAATCAAGACGTAATTATTAAAAATGGAGAGATAATTAATTTAGGAGAAAACCTACAAATGGATAGCGCCTTTACCATTATTGACGGAACAGATAAATATTTAATTCCTGGTCTTATTGATTCTCACGTTCATATAAAAGAAAGTAAAAACGATTTATTTTTATATCTAGCTAATGGAGTAACTTCTATTAGAGAAATGGCAGGAAGACCTATTGCCTTAGAATGGAAAAAAGAATTACAAAAAAACGGTATTGGGCCAAGAATGTTTGTGGCATCACCACCAATATATAGTTTTAGTGGATTAAAAGGTTATTTCTATCAATGGACGAGACAGTCTGTCAATTATTCTAATAAAGTAAATGCTGAAAAAAAGATAAAAAAATTAAAAGATCAAGGATATGACGCACTAAAAATGTATGGTTTTGTGAATCCAGAAATGTTTAAAACTACGATAGGTATTGCAAAAAAATATAATATTCCTGTTATTGGACACATTCCATTAGTGGATTTAGAAACATTTTATACATCAGGTCAAAAAGAGGTTGCTCACGTTGAAGAATTAACAAAAATAATAATTGACGGTTTTGGGAAATCAATTAAAAATAATCCAGACGAATTTCTTTCTTACTTAAAAATACGTTCAGATGAAATTGCAAAAAAACTAAAGGCAAACGATATTAGTGTTACTACAACTGTTTGGTTATGTGAGAGTTTTTTGAATCAAAGATTTGACTTAAAGTTAAAACTTAAAGAAATAGAATTAAAATATGCCAATCCTAAAATTATTGAAGGAACGCCACTTTACAAATTGGGCTGGTTGCCTGGTAAAAATGGATATGAATATGATGGAAAAGACGACCCAAATGCAAAAAAACTGTCATTAATTTATTGGAACACTTATGCGGAAGCCATTCATAATATGACAAAAGCACTGGTAGATAATAAAGTTACCATTATGGCTGGAACAGATGCCAATGTAGCAACTGTTGTACCGGGGTTTTCATTGCACAATGAATTAGAATCTTTATCTAAATCTGGTATGACCACCTCACAAGCAATCTATTCGGCAACTGTTGAGCCTAGCAATTGGATGAAAAGAAATACTGGAAAAATAAAAATTGGATATAATTCTGATTTAGTGCTACTATCAAAAAACCCATTAGAGGATATGAAAAATACAAAAACAATTGAATATGTTTTCTTTGACAAAAATATGATTGATAAAGTTCAAATCGCAACTATTCTGAAAGCAATAGAAGAAGCGAATAATGAAAATAGAAGTATAAAAATTGACGAATATATTAAGTAAAAAATGCACTATCTACCAACAGCGGTTTTAAGAAATTAGGGTTTTTACTTGGGATAATAAATATTATCCGAAAAATTGACTTTACTTAGCCCGACCACATCTACTAGCAAAATGTTAGCGGTAATTTTATTAGACAGCTTACCAACCCTGAAACAATATGCAAGACAAACATTTTCTAAAAACTATTTTCTCACCAACTGACTTTAAAGAAAGTGAGCTTGCTTTGATACTTCCGAAATTTAAACAAGTGAAATTTTCCAAAAATGATTTTCTATTGAAAGAAGGAAAAACAGAAAATCTGTATTGGTTTTTGGAAAGTGGTTTTGCTCGTTCTTTTGTAAACGACAACAAAGGTAAAGACATCACAACAAATTTTTACAGTTCAACAGACGTTGTTATTGACTGGTCATCATTTTTTCTTCGCAATCCAACAAGAGAAAATATTCAGGCATTGACTGACTGCGTTTGTTGGCAATCGGACTTTGAAACTTTTCAGCAACTTTTTCATAGCATTGAAACATTTAGAGAACACGGAAGAAAACGGTTAGTGACTTCCTATTTTGCCTTAAAAAATCACAGTGTATCCATCATTGCTGACCAAGCAAAAGAAAGATATATCCAGCTATTGAATGACAAACCGCATATTGTTCAAAATGTTTCTATGCAACATATTGCCACATTTTTGGGTATTACGAAATACTCATTGAGTAGAATACGAAATGGAATTTCACTATGAACTCGCCTTTTGCCATATGGCAACTAATTAGAAAAATAAACTCAATACTTTTGTTCCATAATTAAAATTTAATATTTATAGATATGACACATATTGCATTTTTAATCATCAGTGTTTTGTCTTTGATTTTGCTCTATTTTGGAACAGGCCGAGATAAAAGGCTATTATTGCTGTTTATATTTTGGCAATTAATTGTCGGAACACTTACCGTTTTAAAAGTTTTTGAAAATAACCCAAATTTATTTCCGCTTTTGATTTTAGGAACAATTGCATTGACATTTGTGTCACTAAAACGAATTGACAAACAAAAACTAAATTCCAAAATTCTACTAACCATTCATACATTGAGAATGCCAGTTGAATTGATTTTGTATCAACTTTTTTTACAACAAAAAATTCCAAACTTAATGACATTTAAAGGTTGGAATTTTGATATTATAGTTGGATTTTCTGCATTGGTTATCCTAATATACCAACTAACAACCAAAAGAATATTTAACAGACAATTTTTCATTATTTGGAACATCATTGGAATAGTATTTTTATTCATTATTGTTTCATTAGCAATTCTGTCATCGCCTTTACCTGTTCAACAATTCGCATTCGACCAACCTAATATTGCAGTATTGGAATTTCCATATTGTTTTCTGCCGACTTGTGTAGTCCCAATTGTTTTAATTTCTCATATTTTATTAATCAATGGGCAGAAAAAATACCCGCCAAACCGATAGCTGTAGTTTCAGAGAGACCCGACCAAAAATTAGAAACCAATTAAATGACGATATAATGAATAGATTAAAAATTTTTTTACTCATTTTTACCCCATTTAAAAAAATAACAAGTCAAATACCTGCGGAGTACCAAAAAACAGAAGGTTTGTAGTTCAATGTTATAGATTTGAACTGATTTTTTATAACCTTGAACTCCATACACAATCTGTTTTTCTATTTTTGAAATAGAAATTATTTAAAAACTATTACAAATGAAAAGACAAATTTTATTATTTTTCAGCAACGTCTCTCCTCCGAGCCAAAGTGTGTAAGCAGGACGTTGCGTTGAATAGAAAAATTGGGTCTAATTTCGCCAAGATGCAAAACATTATGCGATATTTTAAAAAAACGACAGAAAACAAAAACAAAGAAACTATGAACAAAATAATTTATTTTTTACTTTTAATAATTACTCAATCTGTTTTTGGACAAGATAAAGTTGTTAAAAAACCAGCATATGTAATCATAATTAACAATGAAATTTCTTCAATGGAAAAAGTTAAAAAATATGGTAACGAAGGATATATTAAGGCAATGAATAAAGGCGTTTCAGAAAAAGAAAGAAATGAATTAGCCATAAAGTTTGGAGATAAAATCGGAGATAAAGAATTTATAATTATGATTTCACTTTATACTGAAAATGAAAAGATTGAAAATGATAAAAAAAAGAATTCGAAAGTAGAAGAAAAAGAAAATGTTGTTGACAAAAATGAATATATCCTAAACGTAAATGACAAAGCCAAAGACTTTACGCTCAAATTAATAGATGGTAAAGAAGTAAAACTTTCCGATTTAAAAGGTAAAATTGTTCTTGTGAATTTTTGGGCAACTTGGTGTGCACCTTGTTTAATGGAGTTTTATGATATTCCATCAAAAATAATCGAACCATTTAAAAATAATGACTTTGTGTTTTTAGCAATTTCAATAGGAGAAACCAAAGAAAAGGTTTTGAAAAAGGTAATTAAATTAAGGAAAGACGGAATGGATTTTAATTTCGGAATTGATCCAAACAAAATAATATGGAATGAATATGCAACAAAATCAATTCCTAAAAACTTTTTAATTGACCAAAATGGAATTATTAAATATGTTTCAACAGGAAATACAGAAGGAAATTTAGAAAACATCGCTAACGAAATAAGAAAATTATTAGAAAAATAAAACATCGCACAACTTGGGTATTGCTACAAGTGCAGCATGACGTCGTATCAATGGTGTCTCGTCCTGATATAGGTTGATCAAAAATCAATCTATAAAAAAAATCTTTCTTCTTACTTTAGTTATCACTTTGAATTCTTGTAAAAACAATTCATTTAATTCAGATACTGAGACTTATAAAATTGAAATGAAAAAATCAGAATATTTTCGTCATAATTTCACTAATCATATCCCTATTAGTAGAGCTATTTCCAAATGATGTTGATGGATATTTAAGTTTAGGAAACGCTTATGTTAAAGTAGAAAAGTACAACCAAGCTAAAAATATTTCAACAAAGTAATTGAATTAGATCCTTCAAATGAAACAGCAAAAAAGATGCTGATGACTATTGAAAATTTACATTTGAAAAAATAAGAATACTGCTTACAACATGGGTTTGGGAACAGTGAGGCTTTAGTACTAGATGGAACAATTGTACTATCTATTAGCTTTTAGCATTCAAAAACGACATTTCAGCATACGAATTAGTTCTTACTCAAAAATAAATTCTTTGAGTGCTGAAATGTAGTTTATAAACGTATTCTAAAAATTGATTGAAACAACTTTCTAGTTTTACTAATTATAAGAAACCTTTCATATGAAATCATTTATCAAAAATTCTCTTATTGTAATTTGCATGATCAATTTTATAGTTTCTTATGCACAAGAGATTAAATATAATGAAAACGAAAAAGTAATAAAACCAACACTTTTTGCGGATTTGGGTGAAACGTGTACAACACCAGACGGAATGGCATTAGATAAAAAGGGCAATCTATATTTATCTGTACTAAATACTACTTCATTTGAAAAAAATGGTGCTACAATTTTAACTTTCGATAAAAACGACAAACCAATTGTATGTATGATAATGTACCTCTGCTTCCATTTTTAAAAAGAGTTCATCCAATGGGATTTGAGTTTGGTCCAGATGGAAATTTATATGTAATGGTCAATCAATTTTTTGCAAAACAAAAAAATCTCTCCATAGTTTACAGTTTTGAAAACTGTACTTTTTAAACCTTCAATTTTTAAACCACGTTATGAAAAAAAATAACTTTAAACTTTTATTACTTACACTTATTTTATCTTTTACAATAGCATTGGCTAACGCCCAAACTACCTATTATGTAGATGCTGCAAAAACCAATAATACTGGTGCAGGAACCAGTTGGGCTGCTGCCAAAAAAGACATACAAAATGCTATATCCCTTGCAGCCAGTGGCGACCAAATATGGGTAAAAGCAGGTACTTATATGCCCACCGAGGATCCATTTGGTTCAACAAGCCCTGTTGATGCAAGAGATAAAACTTTTTACTTAAAAAATGGAGTAAAACTTTATGGAGGCTTTGCAGGTACTGAAACATTACTAGCCAATCGCAATAGGCAAACCAATGTTACTACCCTTAGTGGGGATATTGGCACACTTGGCACCAACACCGATAATTGCTACCATGTAATTTTAAGTGTAAGTGATGCTAGCACAACTGCTTTAGATGGTTTTATAATTACAGCAGGTTATAATGTTGCGGCAACAGGGTCTATTACAGTGGAAACTTTTGCTATTACTAGAACACTGGGTACTATGCTTAATTACAGTAGTAGCCCTATTATTAGCAATTGTATTTTTACTAATAACACGGTAACCTCGGGTGGTGGTATTTATAATCAGATTAACAGTAACGCAAATATTAATAACTGTATTTTCACAAATAATAATTCAAATGCTGGCGGAATACATATTAATGCTAGTAACCCTACTATCAGCAATTGTACTTTTAGTAATAATACCGCTCCTGCAAATGGCGGTGCTATTTTTATACAAGGTGTAAGCACAAATATAAGCACCCCAATAATTACCAACTGTTTGTTTTACAATAACACAGCAACTGCCGGCAGTGGCGGTGCTATAAGTGCTAGCAGTTTTTGTGCCCCTACAATAACCAACTGCACCATATATGGTAATACTGCTGCAAGTGCTTCTTCTAGGGGTGGGGCATTTAGTTTGCTATCTCCTTCATCTGGCGGAGTTATAAGAAACTGCATATTTTGGAACAATACTACACCAAGCAATGCTACAGATCCCAATACAGAAGAAATATATAGCAACAATACAGGAACTACTGCGGTGCCACAAGTAAGTGTAAGTAATAGCATTATTAAAGATTATACGGTTGCAGGTACTATAAACATTACAGCCGGTGCAGGTATTATAACCACTGACCCATTATTTGCAAACGGTGCCGATGCAGATGGTGTGGATAATATATTACAAACCGCAGATGATGGCTTGCGTATACCATGTAACAGTCCTGCAAAGGACGTAGGCACTGGTAGTACGCCTACATTAGATATTGTAGGTAATACTCGTACAGGAACAATAGATTTAGGTGCTTACGAAACGAACAACAGTACTACGGCAAGCAATACCATTCCAAATGTTTTTACAACTTCTTACATTACACAAACAGCGGCGGTGGTAAACTATACCGATTGTAACAACCAATTATGTAAAATAGATGGTACTGGTGCTTATACTATAACAGGTAATGTAGCTGCCAAATTATGGATAGATGCTACTCAAAACATACAGTTTGTAAAACGACATTATGAAATAACTCCCGATGTAAATGCAGCAACGGCTACGGGCAAGATTACTTTATATTTTACACAACAAGAGTTTACAGATTTTAATGCTGTAAATATAATTGACTTACCCACCGGCAGTGGCGATGCAACAGGGAAAGCAAATTTATTAATTGAAAAACGCCCAGGAAAAAGCAGCAATGGTAGTGGTTCATTTAATACTTACACAGGCACACCTGTAACCATAAATCCTACTGATGCAGATATTGTATGGAATGCTACTGCAAGTAGATGGGAAGTAAGTTTTGATGTAACTGGGTTTAGCGGTTTCTTTGTAAAAACACAAGTGGCAGTTTTACCACTAAATTGGTTAAATATAAGCGGTTATTTAAATAGCCAAAAACAATCCGTTATAAATTGGCAAGTGTCAGAAAATAATGTTTCAATTTATGTAATTGAGCTTACAACTGATAATAGGCAGTGGATAACTATTGGCAATATAAATAGTAAAGGTAATGGCACTAATAATTATTCCTTAATATATGCTCCAACATTGCAAGGCGTTGGCTTTTATCGTATAAAACAAATAGATAATAATGGTAAATTTAGTTACTCTTCCACTATTAAATTATCTAATCTACAAATTACAAAGTTGGCTGTATTTCCAAATCCAAGTAGCGATTTTGTAACCATTGAAGTAACCAATGATTGCCTAAACACTACCGCACAATTATACAGCATAGACGGTAAATTACAACAAACCATTACCATAAAAAATAACCAGCAACCAATAAATATTATAACATTACCCAAAGGATTATATGCCGTTAGGTTTAAAAATGGCACTGCAATTAAATTTGTAAAAAACTAAGACGACTAATTTAATAAAAATCAAAAAATGAGTGAAAGAAAATTTGTAGTACTAATTACCAGCATTTTAATTATAACAGTTTCAACCTTAATTTTTGTTAGAAACAACAATGACCATAAAGAATGTACAAATGAAATTACAATCTTACCAAACAATAAAGGTGAAAAAGTGAAAGTTGATAAACATATTTGTAAAGAAAAATATAACTTTTAAAAAGCACTACTGCCAGTATGGGTATTGCTGCAAGTGTGGCAGGACGCTGTAATCTTCGGCTGTATCGAACGTACTGGATCAGCAGCGGTGATTGTAGAGCAACAGAAAACGAACAACATAAAGAATGAAGAAAGCAATAATAATTGGTGCAACATCGGGAATTGGAAAAGGACTTGCTAAATTGTTGTCAGACAATAATTATGTAGTTGGAATTACGGGAAGACGAATTGAACTTCTTGAAAAGCTGAAATCAGAAAAACCAAGTTCGTATTTTATTAAAACATTTGACGTTACAGACATAAAAATAGCTGTTGAAAAATTGGACGAATTGAAAACTGAACTTGGTGGACTTGACTTGCTAATAATTAGTTCAGGAATAGGTGACCTTAACGACAATTTGGAATTTGAAATTGAAAAACGAACCATTGACACAAATGTTTTAGGTTTCACTTGTATTGCAAATTGGGCATTCAATTTATTTGAAAAACAAAAATTTGGACATTTAGTAGCAATAAGTTCTGTTGGAGGGCTTCGTGGTAGCAGACAAGCACCTGCATACAATGCGTCAAAAGCCTATCAAATAAATTATTTAGAAGGGCTGAGGCAGAAAGTAACAAATCTTAAAGAACCAATTTTTGTAACTGACATTAGGCCAGGGCTCGTTGATACTGAAATGGCAAAAGGCGAAGGATTATTTTGGGTAATGCCTGTTGAAAAAACGGTTAGACAAATTTACAAAGCAATTATTAGCAAAAAGAAGGTTGCTTATGTTACAAAACGTTGGCAACTAATTGCGACAATATTAAAGCGAATACCGAGACCAATTTATGACAACATGTAACGACAGAAAAGAATGACGAACCGCCAATAAACGCTTTGCACTAGTGGGTTTTAAGGCTTAATTTAAATTTGGTTTTGTACTAGCAAAATCAGTGTTTAACCGAAAGTTTAGGTTTCCTTAATCCGCCACTTCTGCAAGCTGCAAACCATTGTGTTCCATTTTGTAAAAAACCAGATCTCTAAACATTAATAAAATATTATTTTAATTAAAAAAGTATGCAAGAAGAAGTAAAAAAACATACCAAGAAAATTTACAATGCTATGAAAAGCCCAAAACACAGCTTTGCTGACAAAATAAAAGAAGTGTCAATTGAAATATTCATAATCGTTTTTGCTGTAACACTTTCAATATGGTTACATAGTTGGAGCGAACACAGACATCAACAAAAAGAAGTATCCGTGTTTCTTGGTAATTTAAAGAATGATTTAAAGGATGACATAATAAACATCGACATTGAAAAGGGAGCATACCAAGAGTCAAACATAGGCTATGAAAAAATTTTAGCACTAACGACTCTCCAACTTGACAGTATTTATAAGTCTAAGAATAAAGTTAATTTCCCAATTTATTCACATGGACAAATAATGAATATTGGTAATTATGAAGGTTTTAAGTCAAGTGGCAAAATTGGCTACATTGAAGACGAAAAACTAAAACAGAAAATCTTAGATTATTACCAAATATTTGTACCGTCAATCAACGAAGTCAATACAATTTATAATGATTATCTGTTTAAGTGTTTTGACAGAATGATAGAAAATGCCGATAACCCTGAAGAAAAAATATATTCAGATCCAAAATTTAAAAAGACAATCGAATTTCTTGTCAAACTAGGAAAGAATAACATAAGGGTTTATGACAAAAATGTAAAAAAAGAAGCAAATGAGCTTATTAAAGAAATTGAAAAAGAGATGAATAAATAAAAATTGGCACTAACATCAGGTTGGCAATATGGCGGCTGAAGTACTTCTATGAAACTTTTGTGTAAAGTACAACAGCAGTAATTCTATTGAACTTTAGTACTAAAAATCCGCCACATCGACAATCCGAAAACCATTGGGCGTCATCTTAAAAAAAGATAAATCAATGAAATTTGCAAAAATTCTAATATTAATTTTTATTGCAATAATTACATTCGCATTAATTTATGCATATATTAAATTTTTGGGGATGCAGGGTTTTTTATTTGCGAACTATCTCAACTTTACATTAATGGCTTGTATTGGAGTTTTTACTGAAAAACTTAAAAGTAAAAATACTTCTAATTACTTCAACCAAAAAGTATGGGAAAATAATGGAAAAATATATAAGTTACTTGGAATTAATGTTTTCAGAAAATTGCTAGTTTGGATTGGATGGGAAAAACTGAACAAGAAAGCAAATCCTGTAAATGGAAATATGGAAGCATTAACAAATTTGGAGTATAATACTAAACAATCTGAATTAGCACATTTAATTGTATTTTTTATTGTTCTCGGATTTACAATTTATGTGATTATTGAATTTAGTTTTATAAAATCATTATGGCTAATATTTTTAAATATACTTTTTAATGTTTATCCAATTTTTTTACAAAGATATAATCGCCCAAGATTACAAAAAGCATTCGAATTAAATAAACAAAGACGAACACCCAACAGCGGTTTTAATAAATTGGGGGTTTCGGGCTTAATTTAAAGTTCGTTTTGTATTTTTTATTTTCGGTGTTTAATCGAAAGTTTTGGGCTTACAAATTCCCAACTTCTTAAAGCCACTGAAAGTTATGTGTAATTTGTAAAAAAGAATAAAAAAGCTAATATGGTAATTGCTACATTCAATTTGTATTGAAAGACTTGCCTGCGGGATAGCAAGTTTACAATTACCATACTAGCAAAAGCGGCACTCGTTAGAGTCGTTGCTTTAAAAATTTAGAAACGATTAAAAAATCCAATATTTAACGTCGCTTACCTATTTTAAACATTCTAGATAAGTTGAACCCTAAACGCATATCTCCTTTAAAAAAGTTGCCTGTTGTTTGAGTAATATATGCCCTTTCGTTCATGCCAGTAGCATTGGAAAAATGTACTTGAAATACATGTCCGCCTGTTTCTATATCTACTCCTAATGATAATGGGTCTGTACTGTTATCTGCCAGTTCACCAAAAGGATGATGATAGTCTAATGTAAGTGCTACACGTTTACTCACTTTATATCGCATACCTCCACCTAAGGCAAAAATACTTTGGTCATCGGTTAAATTAAAGGGTGTATTGGTATGCACAAATATGGGACTTAGTTGCAAAGAAAATTTTGAATTAAATTTTCTACCAATGATCGTTTGGATATAATATGCAGACCTATCAGTAAGTGTTGGTTTTGTCAATACAGAATTTTCACCCGTATAAATGGTATAACCTCCGGCTACCAATAAGGAGAAAGGCATTGGTTTTGCCCCCGTTGCTTGTTGTAAGATTCTTGCTTTAGCAAAGAAATCTATCTCTTTTCTAAAAGTACTACGGCCTATACCAATCATTACATTATTGCTAATACCATAATCAAAAGCCAAGCGCATGGTAGCAGCATCAAGTCCAAAAAATGTTTTGGCACCATCGCTTACAAAACCAAATCTATGTAATATTCTAAAATCCAGGTTTCCTTTGGCAAGCATTTCTGTGGAGTGTGCATTTATTACTCTGGTAGATTTAAACGCACCTGTCACTTTTTCTGTAACGGTACTATCTTCCAACCCGCTCAACAAAGATCCATCCTGTGCATGTGCTGTATAAATGCAAACAGCAAATAAAATAAGTAGTAAATTTTTTTTCATAGATTCAAATATACGTATTGTTAAAGGCTTTTATAAAGCGGAATATTAATACTTATTTTTATTTTTTTATTAATATTATCCGCTACAAGTGAAGGTATTTTAATTTTATAATCGGCTAATAAAACTTCAAAACTTGCGGATGCTGATACCAACGCATTGTTAATTGTAATGGTTGCAGGAATATTTATTTGATTTGTAATACCGTGCATCGTTAAAGCACCGCTCACATTTACGGTATTATTTTTATTGATGGTTAATGAAATGCTGTTGCTGTTTTCTACCGTGCCCTTAAAGATTGCTTTTGGGTACTTATCGCTCTCTACATAATTTTCATTAAAATGTTCTTGCATCAACGCTTTTTCAAATTCGAACCCTTTCATTAAAACAGAAAACTCTATTTTACCAGATGCAGGCTCCCAAATACTCAATACTTTATTGTTTTTTGCAGTGATATTTTCTACATTGGTCTTAGAAAAAAAAGTAATGCTACCGGTTTTGGTAAAAAGCTTTGTTTGCGCAAAGCTGGCATTACAAACCAATACCATTAATAAACCCATACACAATCTCTTCATAAAAACCATTTATTTATCATTTACAATTACGCAACGATTTAGTTCCACATCTGCTAAGAAACCAGTACATACTCCTTTTATAGCAATCGGTTTTCCCACACTGTATTTTTTTATTTTTTCAAATTGCTTTTTATCCAATAGGCAACTTACATTATGCATATCACTTGCATTACCCAAAAGTACATTCATCAAAGTATCTTGTTGGTTGTTTATCTCAACAATATTTCCATTTACCAATATGGTTTTACCCAAGTATTGTTTATTGGCCTTGGCTTCATCGGCTTCATAAGCTGCTATTAGATTTGCTACAGTAACTGTTTCTTGTGCAGTTACTGTAGCAAGATCCGCAGTTTTTCTATTAAATTCTTTGTATGCATATATTGCTGCAACAGCTGCTAATGTTACTATTCCTATTGCTACGTATTTTTTTATTGGCGACATAGAAGTTTATTAATTTCTATGCCCTCCACCTGCATTTATCCAATCTGTTATTTTTTGTTTGTCGGCATTAGATATAGCCCCCGATGCTGGCATTATAGATGGAATGCCATCTACTGCTCTGGCTTTTATTCTTAATCGTTGCAAAACAATGGTACAATCATCTGCAAAATTTATTCCGCTTTGTGGGCTAGCTCCCGCATGGCAGCCAGGTGTGGCACAATTAGCTAGCATTACAGCTTTTACTGCTGTAAAGTTTGGTCCCGCTGGGGCAATGGCTACAGTAGCAGATATTGTGGTAGTGCAACCGTTTAAATCTCGCACCCCCATTGTGTACGTTCCTGGTGCTAATGAACCAAAAAGAGTACCTGTTTGAAAAGTTCCGCTATTAATATTATACATTAAACCTGTACTACCAATAGCAGAAACCGATACAGCGCCTGAAGTGGTTGGGTTTAAACATTTGTCTGCCCCCGTTGTGGTGGCAGTTAATGTAATAGCAGGGCAGCTATTGGTTACGTTTATAATAACAGAACCTAGGCAACCATTGTTGTCTTTTGCAGTAATGGTGTATGCCCCTTGCAAAAGCAAATTGAAAACACCTGTACCTTGAAAGGTTGTGCCGTCTTTACTATATGTATATGGTAATGCTCCGCCACTAGCAGATGCAGTAATTGCTCCATTGGCCGTTGTTGGTCCAGATGCGGGAGTTGGTGTACCTGTAACGGTTATTGTAGGACAGGTAGCTAATGAAATGGTAAATGCAGCAGTGCCTAAACATCCATTTACATCTTTTGCGGTAATGGTGTAACTACCAACAGCCAATCCTGTAAAGGCTCCTGTGGCTTGAAAGGTTGTACCGTCTTTGCTGTATGTGAACCCAGTACTACCAGTCGCAGATGCATTGATGACTCCGTTGCTGGTGCCGGCAGATGAAGCTGCAGTGGTGGTTCCTGTTACTGTAATTGTAGGGCAAGAGGTAGCGGTAACTACAAATGCTTTTGTACTTGTACAACCAGCATCGTCTTTGGCAGTTATCGTATAATTGCCAGCAGCTAAACTGCTAAAAGTTCCGGAAGCTTGAAAAGTTGTTCCATCTTTACTAAATGTAAAACCAGTACTCCCCGAAGCAGACGCTGTAATAGAACCGTTGGCAACTGTTGGACTAGCCGCAGGGGTTGTTGTAGCTGTTACTACAATTGTTTTAGTGGCGCAAGTAGCTACTGGTGGATCTGCAACGGTACTTTTTTTACAGGCTGTAAAATAAATTGTTGCAAATAACATAAAAAACATTCCGAAATTGAGTAAAGATTTGTTTGTCATACATGTAGTTTTTTTTATCATCGTAAATAACCTAATAAAGGTTGTTTAAAGTTAAAATTAATTTTTGAAAGTACTATTAATAAACCAGAAGTATTACAAGCAAGTGGCTATTTAAACGGATGGTACTTTAATCCCAACTGTAATGAAGTTGAAAATAACCTTACACTACCTTCTCCCACACCTGTTAATGGGATGCTTACAGCGGGTTCAATTTGAATGGCAACCTTTTTGCTGATTTTCTTTTCTACCCCCAAAGAGAATTGCATATTCGAAAACAAATGCTTGTTTCCAGTATAAGTATAAGGATATTCTAAGGTTGTATAATATCTTTTAAATTTATAATTATAATCCTCCTTTTTCATTATGTATGAAGAGATACCTACTGTAGAATAATAAAAGCTGGTAGGGCGTTGAATAAAGTTATACCTGAAAACGATTGGGATTTCATATACCAAACAATTTGCGTCTACACTGATGATTTCTACTTGGCTCAGATAGGACCCCTGTTTTACGTTGTAATCTTTGGGGCCTGCGAGGTATTTTTTGTTACTTACATAAAGTCCCATTTGTACTGCCATTTTATTATTGAATTCATATCCCAAGCCTACCCCATACCTTGGGGCAAGCGTGCTATTTTTAAAAGACAATAATTTAACCGCACCCATATCTGCACCAACACTGGCCAACAAATAAAACCGGGATAAGATCTTGTTGCTTTTTTTTGCAACATTTTTATTTTCTTTTGGTAAAAGAGTATCTGTTTTTGTAGGCGTTTTATTGTCTGCTATGTTGGTCGGTTGATCTAATTTTTTAATACCACTTGTTACGTTAGTAGCCTCGGTTGCTTTATTAACGGTTTCATCTATTTCTGATGAGGGGCTGCTAATGGAAATATTCGTTTTGGCATTATCGTTTATAGGCTTGGTTTGGGAAGCAATATTATCTTCTAAAGGATTATTTGCTGAAGGAAGTTCTTTGGCCTTTTTAAAGAAATTCGTACCGTCATTTTTAGCAAAAAGGGGGTTGCTTTTTTTGGGAGAAATTCCGATTACATTGGAGCTTATATTATTTTGCTGCAAGCTTTTATTGCTTATGCTAACCTGTGGTATGGGCTGAGAAGGTTGCGCTATTTTAGATAATGAAGTTGTTGTATCTAGTGTTCTAATAATTGTTTTTGAAGCCAATGGGTTTCCTGATTTCTGCTGTTTGTTTTGCCCAATAAAATACCATCCTCCAAACAAAATAATGGGAACAAGCAACCATAGCCAAAAAAAAGGTCTTCTTCTGTCATTCTTATCCAGCAAGGCTTCCATTTTTTTCCATGCTGTTTCATCAAAAGCAATAGAAATATTTTCAGAAGCCTCCTTTATTTTATGTTCAATATGTTCAAATGGCTGTTCGTTGCTCATACAATTTTTTATTAGTTGCCTTTATCATATTCTTAATATTTGCCCTTGCCTTAGCAAGATTGGATTTTGACGTACCTACAGAAATGTTTAATTCTTTGGCTATCTCTTCGTGTTTATAGCCATCTAAAACATATAAGTTGAATACTGTTCGATAGGTAGGCGATAATCTTTGTACCAATTCAATAATTTCTTTGAAAGCCATTATATCTATAGATGTTTCACTGGTATCGTTTAAATCGTTGTGTATATGGTCTATTTCTACATTGGAGTTGAACTTATTATATTTCCTGTAATGATCTATAGCTGTATAAACCATAATTTTTTTTATCCAACTCATTAAAGAAGCCTCCACACTTTCAAATTTTGGGGTAAAATGTTTGATGGTATTAAAGACTTTTAAGAATCCATCGTTTACAATTTCTATAGCATCATCTTTGCTTTGGCAATAGCGCATACAAATAGCCATAGAAAAACCAAAATAGATTGTATACAATTCTTTTTGACTTTCCCTTGTTGTTTTTACACACCCATCAATAATATTTGTCAATTGATGCCCGCTTGGCAAAATATAGTTTTTACTTTTTTACGATAAATAATTAAATGGTTCTATAACCAATCGAAACAAAGTTTCTATTGGTTGCTTTATTACCTCTATAAATATAAACTATATTCTAATAAAAATTAATAATTGGCAGCCAAAAATCATAACTGCTTAGCTAGTAAATATTACAAACTGTATCTAATGTATTGTCCAAAATATAGTGTATGTGCTCGCTTAGGTAAATGTTGAGCAATGTGCTACTGCTCACACGCTGCGGTGGAGGGAGCGATGTATATGGGTGTAGGCGTGCCGCTTCGGCGGCATACGCATACACCTATATACGGTACAGCGACTAAGACCGAACCCCTGCTGCCTCCTGCACCTATGCTCACAGCGCCTCGTTTTTATTTGCACTGATTTTTATTTACAATTGGTAATAAGATAGCAAATGAAAATGTGCAAATGAAATACTTTCAAATGGATTTTAGGATGAATGTAACCAGAAAGGATAATTGTAAATTCCTACTACTGTTATTGGTTATTTGCAATGAATGCGCCTACAATCTGTGCAGTAAATTTCTGCGCTATTCTTAGCCATACAATCTACCCCAATAAAAAACCGGGGTTGAGAACCCCGGTTTTTTAATTTCCTATATTATTTATTTCATTATCATCTATTACATCGGGTAACTTCTTCAAATAATTATAAAGTATGAAGTAAGAAGTAAGCGCACATCCAATGGCTATTAATATCCAACTTACTTGGTTGTCTGCTCCAAAAATAGAAACGCCAATAAAAGCACCTACAAACTCACCTGCTATCCAGGCAAGTACCAGATAGAGTTTCCATTTGCCTGCTGGCAAACCTTTTGAGGTAGCCAGTTTTCCAATTTTAATAGCTAAAAAAATCAATATTATGATGTCCATCTACCCAATAAATTATACCAAATCAATATCAAAATTTACC
This sequence comes from Ferruginibacter sp., assembly GCA_031430735.1. Taxonomy (GTDB): domain Bacteria; phylum Bacteroidota; class Bacteroidia; order Chitinophagales; family Chitinophagaceae; genus Ferruginibacter. Next base: position 24,126 of record JANPCB010000051.1, read on the forward strand.
AATTGTACAAATTCTCCAATACGAGCATCAATATCAGCTTTAGTAATTTCTTTTAAACGATCTGGCCCAAATTTTTCTACACAAAAACTTGCCATTGCACTTCCTACAATTATTGCCGTTTTCATATTTTCGAAACTAATGTCTTTTGTTTTTGCAAGATGCCCAATAAACCCACCTGCAAATGTATCGCCGGCTCCGGTAGGGTCAAACACTTCTTCGAGTGGCAATGCTGGTGCAAAAAACACGTGGTTTTCGTGAAACAACAAAGCGCCATGTTCTCCTTTTTTTATGATTAAGAAACCTGGTCCCATTTCCATTATTTTTTTTGCCGCTTTTACCAACGATATTTCGCCGCTAAGTTGTCTAGCTTCTCCATCGTTTACCAGCAATACATCTACTTGCTTTAATACTTCTTTTAAATCATCCAATGCTATATCCATCCAAAAATTCATGGTATCCATTACAATAAGTTTTGGACGCTTTTTCAATTGGTTTATAACACTCAATTGTAATTTTGGCATCAGGTTTCCCAGCATTAAAAACTCGGCTCCTTGATAAGAATCTGGAACGATGGGATTGAAATCTTCTAACACATTTAAATCAGTTACAAGCGTATCACGTGTATTCATGTCTATATGATACTTGCCACTCCAAAAAAAAGATTTTTTATCTTTCACAATCTCTACGCCATCTAAGGCTACGCCTCTTTTAGTAAGTTCGTCCATTTCCTCTTGCGGAAAATCATACCCAACAATAGAAATTTGTTGTATAGGTTTGATGAAATTTGCCGCAGCATAAGCTACATAAGTAGCGGATCCACCAATTATTTTATCTACTTTTCCAAAGGGGGTTTCAATAGCATCAAATGCCATTGTACCAAGCGTAATTAAAGACATGCGTTTAAAGTTGTAGTTTTGTGAATTAAAAACGGTGCAAAAATAGAGAATTAATAATGGAAAATGGATAATATTCATAACAAGAAAATTCATTTATGCCCATTACAACCAATAAATATACCATATGCTTTTACACATACATCCAGATAACCCACAACCAAGGCTTTTAAAGCAATTAGCGGTTTGCCTATTAGATGGTGGAGTTATCATATATCCTACAGATACTATTTACGGCATTGGCTGTGACATATCTCAGCCAAAAGCAGTTGAAAAAATATGTCGTATTAAAAATATAGATCCACAAAAGGCGCAACTATCTTTTATATGCAAAGACCTTAGTCATTTGAGCGATTATACAAAAAGCATAGATACCCCTTTGTACAGAATGCTCAAAAACCATTTGCCCGGTGCTTTTACTTTTATATTACCTGCTAGCAAGCAAGTGCCTAAAATATTGCAAAGTAAAAAATCTACTATAGGGTTGCGGGTACCAGATAATACCATATGCAGGGCGCTCTGCGATGCAGTAGGCCATCCAATACTAAGTGCTTCTTTGCCTGGCGATAATGTGGAAGATTATACAGACCCGGATATCATATTTGAAATTTTTAAAGATAAAGTAGATTTTGTTATAGATGGGGGTATTGGAGGGATGGTTCCTTCTACGGTTGTAGATTGTACAACCGATGATTGGATAATAACAAGGCAAGGGGCTGGAGAATTTGAAGGATAAAACTTTTCTGCAAAGCAATCTATTTCTAAATGAACTAAACCATACTTAGGTCAAATTGAGTATCATACTTAATTTTTATACCATTCGTAGGGTATAAGAGGTTTTTGCAAAACATCTATTATAGTAAAAAGATGGTTTTAAACAGCACGGGGCTAGTATATTTAATAGCTGCTCTTTAAAATGCATACATGCTAAGTTCGAGGAAAAACAAATTGGAGGCCTTATTTACTTTACCCTAAAACCCAAAATAACTTTTTGCATTGTTAAAACAAATATCCTGCACAATTTTGCCAGTCCATGCAATATCGTTTGGCAACTCCCCATTTTCTATTTCTTCTCCCAATAAAGTGCACAACAAGCGGCGAAAATATTCGTGACGAGGAAATGATAGAAAACTCCTGCTATCGGTAAGCATACCTACAAACTTACTAAGTAAACCCATATTGCTTAATGCATTTATTTGTTTTGTCATGCCATCTTTTTGGTCTAAGAACCACCAACTGCTGCCATACTGTATTTTACCAGCGCTGCTACCATCGTTATAATTTCCAATCATGGTTGCCATCAACTCATTGTCTGCAGGGTTAAGGTTGTATATGATTGTTTTGGCCAATTGGTTGTTGGTATCCAATTTATTTAAAAATTTAGCCAATGCTTTTGCTTGCGAAAAATCACCAATGCTATCCCAACCGGTATCTGGCCCAAGCTGGCTTAGCATCCTTGCATTGTTGTTTCTTAATGCGCCCAAATGATATTGTTGTACCCAACCTTTTTCACAATCCCATATTGCAAACTCAATAAGCAACGCCGATTTTATTTTTAGGTTTTCGGTATAAGTCAATTCATTGCCAGCCCTAATTTTATCAAAAATATGATTGATTTCAATTTCGGTATAATCTTCTGCATACACTTGCTCCAACCCATGGTCTGATACGCTTGCTCCCATGCTTGCAAAAAAATCGTGGCGAGCTTTTAATGCTTTTAAATAATCTGCATAATTATGTACAGCTACATTGGATGCTGCTTCCACTTTATTTACATATTCGTTAAAGGATGCTGCTACATCTACATTCATGGCTTTATCTGGCCTAAATGCTGGCAATACTTTTAAATCTATTTTTTCGTTTAAGATACTTTGATGATGAGCCAAATCATCAATCGGATCATCGGTTGTACACAAAGTTTTTACATTCATTTTTGCAAGTAACCCACGCACACTATACGAAGCTGTTTGCAATAAAGCTGTTGCTTCTTCGTAAATATCTCTTGCAGTATCTGGCGTTAATAAAGTATGAATATTAAAATAGCGCTGCAATTCCAAATGTGTCCAATGATATAAAGGATTGCGCAAAGTATATGGAACGGTAGCGGCCCATTGCTCAAATTTTTCAAAATCGGTAGCATTGCCTGTGCAGTATTTTTCATTGATACCATTGGTACGCATGGCCCTCCATTTGTAATGATCGCCGTAAAGCCATACCTGGGTAAGGTTTGCAAAGTTTATATTATTTGCAATTTGGTCTGGTGGTAAATGATTATGGTAATCAATAATGGGCATGTCCTTTGCAAACTCGTGATACAATGTTTGCGCAGTTTTATTTTTTAGCAAAAAATGTTCATCTAAAAATGTTTTCATCTATTTTTATCTTTATTAATTTTAAATATTTTTTATAATTATGCATTTAGCGCACAAAGCTTTCTACATAGGTTTCTTTTCATTTACTTTTTTGTCTTGATACAAAAAAGTAACAAAAAAAATCAAGGCTTGAGAAAAAAAGCTAAAAATTTGAATATTTGTCTAAAATGAAATCAGTTACAACAGTAGAATAAAGCCCAACCAGGGTGCGACTTACAAGCAAAAAATCATTTTTCAACAGTGGTAACATTGATTTCATTTCTTAACGACAAACATTCAAATTTTCTTAACGCTTTTTTTCTTAGGCCAACCCAACTTCGTAATTTTCGAACTAAACATTAGCCTATATTTTTATAAACTCACGCCTCTTTTCCAAGGAATAAAATCATCTTGATTTAATAGTACGGCTTTGGGTATTATGTCGCCACTTGCCGCTTTTATACAATAATCAAGAATCTCTTCTCCCATTTGTGCAATTGTTTTTTCTCCTTCTACTACTGGCCCGCAATCAATGTCAATGATATCATTCATGCGTTTGGTAAGATTGCTATTGGTACTCACTTTTATTGTAGGGCATATGGGGTTTCCTGTAGGCGTACCAAGGCCTGTTGTAAATAAAATAAGTGTGGCACCGCTGGCAGCTTTGCCGGTAGTGGCTTCTACATCATTGCCAGGAGTACATACCAAACTTAGGCCTGGCTTTGTAACTGGTTCTGTATAATCCAACACATCTACCACGGGCGAAGTGCCGCCCTTTAATGCTGCACCATTGCTTTTTATGGCGTCTGTTATTAATCCATCTTTTATATTGCCCGGCGATGGGTTCATGTGAAAACCACTACCTACTCTTTCTGCTTGCTCGCTATAGGTACTCATTAGATGAATGAATTTTTTTGCAACGGCTTCATCAATGGTTCTGTCTATGAGATTTTGTTCTGCTCCACACAATTCCGGAAACTCTGCTAGTAATATTTTTCCACCCAAAGCCACCAGCAAATCACTACAATAACCCACTGCAGGGTTTGCACTGATACCGCTGAACCCGTCGCTGCCACCACATTTTACGCCAATGCATAGTTTGGAAAGTGGTGCGGGCGCTCTTTCTATTTTATTAATTTCTATTAAACCTTCAAAAGTTTTTTTAATGGCATCGGCAATCAATTGCTCTTCGCTTTGCGATTGCTGCTGCTCAAAAATGTACAATGGCTTATCAAAATTTGGATTCAATTTTTGCAAATCATCTTTAAAATCCTGCACCTGTAAATTTTGGCAACCCAAACTTAAAACCGTTACACCTGCTACATTGGGGTGGTTTGCATAAGACGCCAATAATTTCCCCAAAATTCCTGCATCCTGCCTTGTGCCACCACATCCACCTTGGTGGTTTAAAAATTTTATGCCATCTACATTTGCAAAAAGCTGCCCCATCCCCGCCTTCCCCGAAGGGGAAGGAGTTAAAGGCTCTAATGAAGGAAGCGCTTTACCTTCTTTATAAGCTTCAATTAAGTTTTTTGTGTACTGCTTATATTTATCGGTAACAGCATAGCCCAATTCATTGTGCAAGGCTTCTTTTATAACATCTAAATTTCTATTTTCGCAAAAAACAGTGGGTATAAATAGCCAGTAATTTGCAGTACCTACTTCTCCGTTGCTTCTATGATAACCGTTAAACGTTTTACCTTCAAATTTTGAAACATCTGGCGCTTTCCATTTAAAATCCACTTGTCTATAAATATAAGGTTCGGCAGCATGTTTAATATTATCTGTGCTCATCCAACTTCCTTTAGCTATGTCATATTGGGCTTTGCCTACCAATACACCATACATGATTACACTATCGCCCTTATATAAATCAGTAGTAAAAAATTTATGCTTTGCGTCTACATTATCCTGTAAAATAAATTGCTCTCCGGCATATTCAATCAATTCTCCCTTGTTCAAATTTTCTAATGCCACCAGTACATTGTCCGATGGATGTACTTTTAAAACTTTTTGTTTCATAATTTATAATTTACTAGCTCATCACCAGTCTGTTTTATGCAATTGTGAATCGCATACTTTGAAGTGTCGCCAACATTCCATTTTGCTTTATCTCGTTTACCTTTTCTGTAACATTTTCTAAAAACCCCGGTATTGCTGTTAGATCTGATTTCCAAAATTCTTCATTACTTAAAATGTTTTTAACTACTTCGTTGGTTTCAAAACTATTCCATTGTTCAAAAAAATAAGCAGCGTGGGGATCATCAATTAAATAATCTTCTCCTTGTAATTGGCCATAATATTTTGTATTTACTTGTTTTGTTGCTTTCATAAAAACAATAAAAGCGGCAAATCCAAGTGCAATTTTATCTGGTACTTTACCAAATTGCGCTACAAATCGAAACAATACGGCCACAATGCGCATCTCCAATTTTGCTGTATAATTCAATGAAATATTTATCCATAGATGTTCAATATCTTTATTGCGAAACCTATCCAAAACATTTTCCGAAAAAGCCAAAGCGTCTTTCAATGGTACTTCATAAGGGATAGCTTTTGCAATCTCCTGCTGCATCAGTTCCTTTACATATGTAGATATGAGTGCATTATCCATTCCTTCGGTAACTGTTGTAATGCCCGATAAGAAAGCAACTGCACAACTCAATGAATGGGTTCCATTTAAAAGTCGAAGTTTCAATTCTTTAAATAAACGTATATCTTCTGTTATAACTATTCCATTATCTGCGTTGGCAAATGACAATATATTTTTTATGGTATCATTGCCTTGAATGGCCCAGAGGCAATACGCTTCACTCATTATTAATAAATCATCTTGATAACCTAATTGTTCTTGTAAAACTGCTTTCGTATTTTCATCTGGCTTACCTGGCACAATCCTATCTACCAAAGAATTGCAAAACTGATTGGCATTTTCCAGCCAATCAATAAAAGGAATTTCCAATCCATTTTGGTGTGCCAACTCTAATATGATGGATAATAATTTATCGCCGTTTTCAGATATCAATTCGGTAGGTACAACCACCATTCCCTTTTGCGTATCTCCATTAAAAAACTTATACCGTTTGTATAAAAAAGCAAGCAATTTTCCTGGAAACGATTTAGGCGGTGAGGCATGCATATTATCATTGGTTAATACAATACCTACTTCTGTTGTATTGGAAATAACCACTTGCATATCGGGATTTTCTGCACAACTTAATATTTCATCCCATTGCTCTTTTGCAGGTAACACCCTGCTAATGGCAGCACAAATAATGTTTTTGAAAACCGGCTCATTGTTTTCAATACCACGAATACACAAGCTGTACAAACCATCTTGCTTTTCAAAAGCGGCCAAGTCACCCCCACTGGTTGATTTTACTACCACTACTCTTCCATTAAAAATTCCTTGCTTATTGGCTTTATCAATAAAATAATCTGGCAGGCCTCGTAACAATACGCCTGTACCAAACTGAAGTACCTTTTCTGGCAATTCAAAAACAGTATTGGCAACTGTTTCTACCACTAACGGGTTTATGCTTATTAAATTCTTTTTTGATAATACCATGCGTATTTTTTTAAACCTTTCAAGTAATTATTTATTCTTTGCAAGCCATTGTGGGTACTCATCTTCTATTAATTTTTCTGCAGATTTATTATACCAAGCATAACCAATTCTCCTCTCATATTCAATCTCTGCAAGTGCTTTTTTCTTTACACCATCACGTCCAGAAAAAAATGGTTCATTTGTTTCCAAGTCCATAAACCTTGCCCACATTACATTATTTGTCAATGGCAACAAAACCCTATCCTTGCCCTTGGGTGTACCAGGTGCTTCAATATCTTCTACAGTATAGCCTACAATTTTCACTTTGTTTAGCCAAGTTACTCCTGCAGTGATAGCATTTTTTATATCTATACAAGGGTTTTCAATTCGCATTAAGAAACGAATGATACCAACTGATTCTTGCCCACTTAGCGAAGGCAATTCATAAGCCCTGGCTTTGGCCGGCAATAAAGATTTCGCATCGTATTGTGCACACCATCCTGTTAAAATATCCTTTTGTTTTATTTGGGTTTTTAGTATACAGGCAATTCCACGTTTTACAGCTTCTTCACTTTTAATCCTATAATTTGGATTAATCAGATTCATATCGTTTTTGCCTTCAGTTACATCTCTCAACACATTCAATACGTTTATCATTGCATTGTCGTTGTACGTTATTTCACTTCTATAGCTACTAAAATCCGGATAATACTGTGGCCAACCACCATTGTCAGCATATTGGGCTTTTAACAAATAATCTATCCCCTTTTCCGCTGCAGCTAAAAACCTTTTATCATTTGTTTTTTTAAATGCATTTATTAGGTATTTTATTTCTTTGGTAGTTGCATTATTGTCTATGGTAGCATCTATGCTGCTTGCAAAATCTGCTTGCAATTCTTTTAATTCTTGGCTGGTTAATGTATGTTTATAATCTACATTCAATGTTTTAAAATGCTTTGGCCAGCCCCCATTGCTGCGCTGGTAAAGAAGCATATTCTCTGCAATGGTATCAGAGAAAACTCTATTGGAAATAATTTGTTCTTCCTTATCGGCAACTATTTTTTCATTTGTAGGGTTCCATTTATAATCATATACCCAAGGGATATTAAATTCATTTATACCAAAGTCTGCAGGCAAATTATTTTTATGCCAAGTAAAATCGCCGCCAGCTTTTTTACAATTATAGTAATACACTCTCTTGCCCCATTTCAAAGTGTCTTGTGGGTCTTTAGCCGGTACCAAATAAATATCGGCATCTGCCATATTTTTAGGGAAACTGCAATTCAATAAATAAAATTGTGCGTCTCTATGAAAACGCCCCAATTTAAAATTATCATCGCCTACAAACTTACAATTGAATAAAACTGTTTTAGAACTTTTAAAACTACTCCCATCGTGCCAAATGGCTGCATTGTTGTTGTGGCAAATAAACGTACAGTTTTCTGCCAATGCCCAGCCACGTGGGCAATAAAAATCTACTCCCCCTTCCATTACACAATCCTTAAAATAAAACATGCCGTCATTCGTATTCCAAGGGCTCACCGTATCTCCGCCATATGCTGTGAAGATGCAATTCTTTGCAATCAATCGGGTACTTTTAAAAGAACGCAAAGCCATTTGGTGTCCATCGGGCCTTATTTTTTTTATATTTTCAGTTCCAGTTTTGCATACAATTTCTTTTTCGCTTTTATTGTCTTTTCCATACGTATTGGCAAATGATAAATTTTCTAGTGTTATATCGTTGCCTTTCAAATTTATGGCCGCAGTTCCATAATCATCTTTATTATCGCACCGCCAATCGTCTCTTGCCAATGAAATAGTAATAACAGTAGTTTTTGGATTTTCGCCTTTAAGTGTAATAAAATCTTTATCGATAAAAATCTTTTCCTTGTAGATTCCCGGCTTAATTAAAATAACCCGTTGCAACTTTTCTGAAGCAATAGGCAAACTGTTTATGGCTGCTTGTATATCTTTAAAATTTCCTTTACCATCTTGCGACACAACAATTTCTTGCTGCGCAAAAATTTGTTGTGAGGTAAAAAAGAAAAAAGACAATACTGCTATGTTTTTAAAATATTTCACTGCTATTTTTTTGATTGTTTTAAAGCCCATTGTACCAATTCATTTGCTGCGCTAAAATTTTCATATGCAGCAGGAATTTTTCTTCCATCTAAATATTCATTGTAAATCCAAGGGTCACCCACGGCAAACACTGTTCCCTTTCCAAATTTTGCAGTAGCCATAATTACATCGCCGTCTTGTGTTATCAATGCTTTTGCAGGAGCTTTCACCTCTATTATACTTATTTCTTTTAAATACATTTTTTTTGTTTTACTAAAAATAACATTTGCCGATTTGTTATATATTGCGCCCGTTTCTAACTCCGAACCCTTCACCATATTTCTACTCTTATCAGTAAATATTATTCCAAATTTTTGTGTGAGCGTTGCAAAATTTTTTAATTCACAATTGTTGCTATCATTTGCCATAATGATGAGTATACCACCTGCTTTTACCCAATTGGCTATTTCAGTTGCTGCTTTTTCATTCATATAATTTGGGTTCTTGTTGTCCTTTATACCATCGGGATCTACCATGATGTAAACGTTGGCATCTTTTAAGTTTGCGACTGTTGGGGCTTTATCCAATATCGTAATGGATGCACCATAAGATTTCCAAATATCACCAAATAAGCTAAAGCCTCCGTTTTCTGTATCATCCCAAGTGTAGTGTCGCCTTGCGATAGCGCCATACAAAGTTTTTCTCCATTCGTTGTTAAAATAATAATCCAACACAACTTTTTTGCCTGCACCAATTTTAGGCCTAGCCGCCATTTCCATTTCGGCACTGCACATAATAAATGCACCCATTCCCTTTGCATCGTTTGTTATTACTTTTTCACTCATATAATAATCAAAACTTCCATCCCTATATGGTTTGCCGCCAAGACCCGAAACGGTTACCGTTCCTTTTAAATTTGTTTGTCCGGTAGCATCTACTTCTATAAATTCTTTTACAATGCCATCGTAGCCTTTTTTAGCATTGGCAAAATAGGTGGATGGGATATAACCAAGCCTAACCGCTTTTGCTAATGTATATACCAGCATACTACTAGCCGATGATTCTAAATAATTTGGTTTACGGTTGGGCAAATCAACGATATCATACCATACGCCACTTTTCGCATCTTGTACTTTTGTAATCGCTTTTGCAAAACGATTTAGTATGCCAATGATAGCATCTCTCTTTGGATGATTGGCCGGAAAATGATCCAATACATCCACCAATGCCACCCCATACCAACCCATCGCCCTTGCCCAAAAATGTGGTGAACAGCCCGTCGTTTTATCTGCCCATTGTTGCGTTTTGCTTTCATCCCAACCATGGTACAACAATCCTGATTTTTTATCTCTGGTATGCTTTTCAATATTTATATACTGGTTGGCTATATCTGTAAACAAAGAATCTTGCCCTGCAAGTTTTGCATATTCTGCATAAAATGGTTGTCCCATATACAAACCATCGAGCCATACCTGCCAAGGATAAATATTTTTATGCCAAAAGCTTCCTTCTTTTGTACGAGGGTGTTTATCCAATTGGCTTCTCATCAAATCGATGGCCTTCTTGTATTTTTCTTTTCCCGTTATATTGTACAGTAGCATTACGGCTTTGCCATTGTTTAAGTGATCTATATTGTACTCCTCTTTTTTATAGTCTTTTATGGTTCCATCATCTTGTACATAAAAATCCATGCTGTGTTGTATATAATTAAAGTACGTAGCATCCCCATAAAATTTCCAAACAGCTTCCATCCCTTTTAAAATAACGCCTTGGTCATAACTCCAACGTGCCACTTTTCCTCCAGTAGAAAAAGAATCGGGCCACATCTTCATGGCTGTTTGCGACATTTGTTGCGACAGTGGTATTTGCTGCGCAAATGAATGTTGCATTACAACAATTGCGAGCAGAAATATGATTACAAATTTTTTCATTTTATTTTTTCTTTTTCTTCTTTTTATTTACTTCTACTTTTTGTACTTCCCAACTTACAACGGCCTCTGTAACACCAAAACCTGCTTGCAATTTTTGTTTTGCTTTTGTAACATCTGTATTTAAAATTTTTATATTGGCAGATTTTCCTCCTTGTACAATAGCCAACACATCTGCACTGTCCTTATACTTTAAATTATTTATTGTAATATTATCGCTGTTTAAAATATACGCAACAGGATTGGTGTTTTTAGATAAGATGGTAACATTGTTCAACGTAATGTTACTGGCTTCTTGTATGTCTATCCCTTCATCTGCCTGCAACACCGCATTTTCAATTAATATATTTTTAATGTGCATTTCGGGAATGCCTCTAACCAAAATCCCTTTTGCGGCATCATTACAGGTTATGTTTCTAAAATAAAAATTTTGAAATTGTGGTGTAGTTTCATCCACAGGTTTTGTTTCTACAACCGGTGGTTCTCTTTTTTCGCCAGCCAATACAACAGGGTCTTTTGCCATATAGTACATATCAAACAAAATGGCTTCTGCAGGAATGTCTTTCATATTAATGTTGTTCACATAAATATTTTCAACCATGCCGCCACGGCCTCGAGTGGTTTTAAAACGAAGGCCAATATCGCTGCCTATAAAAGTACAGTTGCTCACATACATATTGTTTACGCCGCCGCTCATTTCGCTGCCTACAACAAAACCGCCATGCGCATGATATACAATACAATTTTTTACAATTACATCTTTTGTGGGCATTCCTCTTTTACGACCATCAGCATCTCTACCGCTTTTTATTGTAATACCATCATCGCCCGTATCGAAATTGCAATCTTCAACCAATGCATTTTTACAACTTTCTAAATCCAAAGCATCTGTATTTGCACCATACCAAGGATTTTTTACTTTTAAATTTCTAATTGTTATATGCTCGCTTAGTAAAACATGCGTTGTCCAAGCAGGAGAATTTTCAAATGTTACCCCTTCAATTAAAATATTTTTACAATTAGAAATTCGTATCATATTTGGACGCATGTAATCTTTTACATCTTCAAAATCTTTCAAGGTTTTGCCATCGGTCAATTTTCCTATGTTGTTTGTTAGTGCTGCTTTCAACGCTTTTGGAGAGCAGTACCAATTCTTCCCATCTGCCGCATATACACCTCCATAAAGCTTTTGCCAATTTTTCCATTGGCTTTCGGTAAGCTTGTCTTTTTTTATAGGTCTCCAATAGTATCCGTTTCCATTAAGGATACCTTCGCCAGTGATAGCAATATTCTCAATGTTTTCTGCAACAAATGGGGACAGACATCTTGCAGCATCTACCCCTTCAAAAGAGGAAACAACCAGCGGATATTGGTCAAAATCTTTGGTAAATATTACAAATGCTCCTTTATCTACATGCAGGTTGATATTGCTTTTCATAATGATAGACCCCGTTACAAAACTACCGCTTGGTATAAGTACTGTTCCACCACCTTGCTTTGCACATTCCGCTATCGTTTTGTTTATGGCAATCGTATTTAAAGTAAGGCCATCAGCAATGGCACCATAATTAAGAATATTGAACGTGTCTCTTTTAAAATGTGGCGAATAAATTTTAGGCAATTCAAAAGCAAACTTTTCTTTGAAATCTGATGGCGCAAGAAAATGTACCAATGGTAAATTTTGATCCTTTATACTTTCACAAACCAACGAAGCCATGGAAGCTGCCCCGTATTCGCTAAAATGTGTATTGTCTTCTTCCTTGCCTTTGTAGTTTTTAAAATGATTTTTGGGGATGTTTAAAAATAAACGCTTGCTGTTTTCCAATCCTTCTTTTACAATCAAGGCTTCGCTGCTTTTATGCAAATCAATGAGTGGAACATTCATTTGCAGCGCTACTTCTTTTACAACGCCAGGGTAATCTCCGTGTTGGTCTACAAATTTTCCTTGCTCATCAAATTTTCTTCGCATTACTGGGGTAATCAAAATAGGATTTGCACCCTTGCTACGAATATCGTTTACGAAACGAATTAAATTTTCTTTGTACAATGTATGTGCAGGTGCAGAGCGGATACTATCATCTAATTTAGCATCGTTGTGCCCAAATTGTATCATAACATAATCACCCACTTGTAAGCGACTCATTACTGTATCCCACCTGTGTTCTTTTATAAAACTTTTGGTACTTCTACCATTTACTGCATGGTTTTGAATTTCTATATCGTTGGTAAAATAATTAGGGAACAATTGCCCCCAACCTCTTTCTGGATTATCGTCGGTTGGTTTATTGGCACAAGTACTATCGCCTATTAAAAAAATGGTAGGCTTTTTTTCTGGAAACACAAATGCATAGCCACTAATAACAACAAGCACCATCATTGCAAACTTTTTCATCGTTGATTTATTTCTTATTCTTTTAAAAATATCCTAACTCCTATAAAAATACAAGTTGAAGTATTTTTATACTGCATTATCTTTTAAATTTAATCATTAATTGCGTAGCGAAAAAGCTATTGAAAGGTCTTTATTTACGCAAACGTTCCCGATAACGTTCTCCTTTTAATTTCCCCTTTACCTACACTTTCTTTGCCGCTTGCCTCGCTACTAATTTCCACGTACCACTTTGCTTCTTCCACACCAGCATTACATACAAATGAACTTCTGCAGGTTTATTATTATCGTTTGTTTTTGCTTCTAAAGTGTGGTAAACCACCACCACTTTTTTGTTTATTACAGAAATTTTTTGATCTAATAAATCAATGCTAACAAAATCGCTTAACCCACTGGCCAGCTTATGAATAAATTCTTTTTTATCATCTATATGACCACCAGAGTGTCTATATACTAAATTATCATTGGTAAGTTTGTCCAACATTAGCGAATCACCCTCAATCATTGCCTTGCTAAGTTGTGTAACTTTTACTTCCACTTCTTTTTGTTGTTTGCTTTGCGCAAGTAAGTGATAAGGGGCATTTAAGATGCAATAGAACAATAAAAATTTTAGGCAATTTTTCATGAAATTATTTTTTTAATTAAGTTTTTCAATTCTGAACCAGTCTACATCTACATAACCAGCATCGTTTGTTTTTGTAATAGCAGTCCCAAATAATCCTACCCTTGCACCTACCCATTTACCCTGCTTGGCCGTAAAGTTTTTTTCTATTGTTTTAAATATTTCACCATCGGTACTAAAGCTAAATTCACATATTGCATTTTTTAGAACTTTTACACGCAAATAGATTTCGCTTGTATAATTCAGTTTTTCAATAACTGTTTTCTGTTCTGGGTTACCTTTATCTGCATTGTTACATTTGCTAAAATTGATGTAACTCCCATCTTCTTTTTTTTCAACTGTCAGTGTAGCCATATCTAATCCAATTATTGCCATACCAAATTCTTCACCTACTCTACTTAATTTTAAAGAAAGCTTTGTTGTGGCCATGAATGATTTGGCTGGAAATTTTTGTCCAAGGATATTGGGCAAATCAAAACTGTTTTTTATGGAATCTGCTTTATAAACGGTAAACATCCTAAGAAAACCTTGTGAGGTTGTAAAAGCCCAGCCATCCTTTGGGTTTGCTTGCCACTGCCATTGCAATCCTAATTTGGTATTATTAAATTCATCACTTTCCTGTACAGATTCTATAGGATAAACTTTGCCAACATTTGGCTTTTTATACACTTCAACTGGCTCTCCTTTACCTATGCTGTTTTCATCTCTCCCAATAACTGGCCAATCATTTACCCATTTCATAGGCTGCAAGTGTACTACTCTTCCGTATGCATCTTTATCTTGAAAGTGCAAAAACCAATCTTCGCCAGTTTGTGTTTGTACCCAAGCCCCTTGGTGCGGCCCGTTGGTAGAAGAAGTGCCTTGATCCATAACAATCCTACGTTCGTATGGTCCAAAAACATTTTTACTTCTAAGCACTACTTGCCAGCCTGTAGATACACCGCCAGCAGGAGCAAAAATATAATACCAATTATTGCGCTTGTAAAATTTAGGTCCCTCTATTGTAGGATCATTTTCATGACCGTCATAAACCATCACCACATCTGAAATGGCTTTTGTTCCTTCGGCATTTAACTCTTTTACTACTATGATAGATTTTATTCCTGCACGGCTTCCCGCATACGCATGTACTAAATAAACTTTTCCATCAAAATCCCACAACGGACAAGGATCTATTAAACCTTTACCCGCTAGTACTAAAACAGGGGTACTCCAAGGGCCTACAATTTTTTTTGCTTTGATAAGGTATATTCCAAAATCGGGATCGGGATAATAAATATAAAATTCATTGTTATGGTATCGAATACTTGGCGCCCATACGCCACCACCATGCCGCACGGTATTAAAATGTTCCTCCGGAATTAATTTATTCAAAGCATGTCCGATTAACTTCCAGTTTACCAAATCTTTTGAATGCAAAATAGGCAAGCCCGGTACTTGGGTAAAACTAGAAGCAATCATATAATAATCATCTCCCACTCTTATTGCGTCGGGGTCAGAATAATCTGCATGTATGATGGGGTTATTGTAAGTACCATTTCCATTATCGGTTACATATACAGATGTGGGAGCATTTTTTTGTTGGCAAACAGCTATGTTGGTAAAATGCAATAAAGCAAATACCAGGGTTGTTTTCAGTAAAAAAATACTTTTAGTCATGTATTAATTCTTATTGATGATTATTTATTTAGTTTGCAAAGCATGTTAAAAAATAGGTTTCTTTGTATTTACTTTTTTGCCTTGATGCAAAAAAGTAACAAAAAAAATCAAGGCTTACGAAAAAAAGCTAAAAATTTGAATATTTGTCTAAAATGAAATCAGTTACAGCAGCAGAAAAAGGCCCAACAGTGGTGCGACTTACAAGCTAACAATAATTTCCAAACATTTGTATCATTGATTTCATTTCTTAACGACAAACATTCAAATTTTCTTAACGCTTTTTTTCTAATGCCAATCCTACTCTACAATATTCGAAATAAATATCTAATTCTATTCTTATAGTTTATTCAACCAATTTTTCAATCGCTCCATCCAATTGTCATCCGTTGTTTTATTATTCATACCAAAACCATGACTACCCTTGGGATACAAATGCATTTCTGCCGGTACTTTATTTTGTATGCAAGCTTCGTAAAACCGTACACTATTTTGTACTGGCACAGTTCCATCATCGCCAGCATGTACTAAAAAGGTAGGAGGCGTTTGCTTATTTACTTGCAATTCGTTGCTAAAAAATGCTACTTGTGCTTCACTGGGTTTTGTACCTATCAATAAATTTCTAGATCCTTTGTGTGTAATGCTGCTATCGAAACTTATTACAGGATAAATTAGAATAGCAAAGTCTGGTCTAAAAGATATGGTATCTGTATTTTCAGCATCAGCCTTAAAATTAAAATGTGTAGCTGCTGTAGATGCCAAATGCCCACCAGCAGAAAACCCCATAATGCCAATCTGGTTTTTATTAACGCCTAATTCCTTCGCATTTTCTCTCACATATCTAATAGCTTGCTGCGCATCTTGCAATGGCGCAAGGCTCTTGTCAAAATTGGCCGTATCATTTGGCAACCTATATTTCAGTACAAAAACAGTGATACCCCAACGGACCATTTCTGCAGCCACTCGGGTGCCTTCTTTATCAAAGGCCAACACCCTATACCCACCACCCGGACAAATAATTACAGATTTTCCATTCGGTTTTGCAGGTTTAAAAATGGTAAGTGTAGGTATATTCACATTTGCAATTCTGGTTACATTATCCGTAAAAGTTGACGCTTCTTTATTGGGTATATTTTTATTATTTGGTATGGTATTTTTATATAATAAAATTTCTGTTATTGCCGTTTTATGAAATGCGTCTTTGCTGAACGTATCTTCCATGTTTCGAGTAAACCAATTGGGGTCTTTCAAATGTTGGGTATACCTAAATATATTTTTAAGGCTGTACTTTTTAATATCATTATTCGAAATTTGTTTAGACCATTTTACCCTGTTGCTGGTATTGGCTCCATCACCTGTATTTTTATATTCTCCAAACAAAACTGTTTTTTCATTTTCTGTATTCCCCCAATTGTCCCAACCTGTTGGCACTATTTCTTTGGGTAAACTACAAAACATAAAAACTGTTTTTGCATTTGCTCGCCATGGTCTGCCCAAATATAATTTTGTAACCGCAGTATCTGCTATGATATTGCAGTTGATAAAAACAAAACCAACCGGATTATCTTTTGTAGTACTGGCGGCTGTTATGTAAGAATTAGATTTTGCTTTAATGGTACAATTTTGAAAAACTGCAGTAGCAGGGCCAAAAATAAAATCGGTTGTTCCCTCTATATAACAATTGGTAAAAAGTTGTCTTGCATTTTCACCACCTGCAAAAATGGTATCTTGATTGCCCAGAAATTTACAGTTTCTAAAAACAGCTTTATCCGCATCTACATACAAAGCCAACGCCTGTCCCACGCTACCTGCAGTGTTGGAGAAAGTTATATTTTCTGCTGTAAAACGATTGCCAGATATTTTGGCTGTAAAAGATGTAAATGTGGTAAGCTTTCCTTTTCCTGCGTAATCGTTGAAACTGATGATGGTACTATCTACATTTTCGCCAATCATCGTTACGTCCGTATTGTTTGCCGGCAATTCTATTTTTTCATTGTAAATACCATTTTTAATATAAATTTTTATTCGTGCCAATGGATATACACGAATGGCATCAATTGCATCTTGAATAAACATATAATCTGCACTGCCATCTTTTGCAACAGTAAAAATATATTTGTATTGTTGCGGATTGGACGTTTGAGCAAATGTTTTTGCAACAAACAATAGCAGTATCAGTGAGCAAACATATCTTTTCATTATTGGTTCTTTTTTGTGAAAACTTTTTTTAAGAAGTCATCAATGTACAATAAAGTAGGGTCAAACCAAGGGTGAAACAAACAAAATGTATGGGGCGAATTTTCAAAACTCTTTACCTCTGTGTAAATATTGTTTTCTGTTAAGATTTTTACGTAATCATTTCTCCCAGCATGCATTCTCTCAACAGCACTGTTAATAAATAAAGTAGGTGGCGTGTATTTGCCAGTATAGGTTAAAGCGGAGGCTTCGTTCCAAAGTGTTGGATTATCTTTCTTAGCATATCCAAACCAATAGGTGGCAGCAGATATTTTTTTACTATCATCTCCTTCACCACTTTCGGGATGCACAAAGGAAAGAATACCATCAATATCAATAACTGCTTTAATGCTGTTTTTTACCGCCATATTATGCTTGGTATAGGTAGGGTTTGTATTTGTAGCTCCAATATAAGCGGCCAACTCACCACCTGCGGAGAATCCTAGTATGGCAATTTTGGCTGTGTCAAAGTTATATGTTGTTGCGTTTTTTTTCACCCATTGTATTGCCTCATTTACATCATCGATTGCAGTGGGGAATAATGCATCTGTAGATAAACTATATGCGGGTGTAATGCAGCTATATCCTAGCTGGGCCAAGCGTTGCGCCATTGGGTAGTGTTGTGCTCTATTACCCGAGCGCCAACCTCCCCCATGTAAAATCAATATGACTATTTTCTTTTTTTGGGGCTTTACTTTAGGGCTAAAAACATCCAATAACAATACCCGTTCTCCATACTTCTTATAAATAATATTCTTTTTTTCTACAAAGGATGAAGAAGAAATAGGTTGAACAACTTTAATAAATGGATATTTCTTTATTGCCGATAACCAAGCACTATAGTTTGTAAAAGAGGTATCCGCTTTACCAGTTACACCAACCAAAGATTGGGCCTGTAAAGTATGCAAGCAAAAACAAAAAAAAGATATGGTGCAATAAATTTTCAATTTTAATTCTTTACGTTTATACAAGCATTCCGCTAATAATTATAAACTGGTATCATTTAATTTTTAATATTAATAAAAATAAATGGCTACCAACAAAGCAGTAGCCATTTATATGTTCAACGAAAAAATAATTTTTTATCAGTATCCAGGGTTTTGCTTTAATTTACCTTGATAAGCTGCAATCGTTCCTTGATCGTATGGCAGCAATTCACTTTTTCCAGGAGTAAAGTAAAAAGCCATTGCCAACCATAATGTTTTAGAACCAGTGCCATCCACATCTATCACATTGCCTGTAAGATGTTGAGCCCAATCTATTCTTACCCACCTGGTAGCAGGTGCTCCTGAGGCAGGCGACGTACCTACTGTACCTGTTGGCGGCACCTGTGTAGGCTTCCAAAAAGGTCTTCCATTTACACTGTCCGTCACAGTATAATAAGTAATTTCTTCGCCTGTATTTTTGTAATAAATATATTGAGGCACGTTTGTATAAGGTGCAACCCTTGTGCTCATTTGTTGAATTCTAGTTCTAGCTTCTGCAATTTTTGTTCCCAATAAATTCCAACGCAACAAATCATACTTGCGAATTCCTTCATGCCCAAACTCTAAATATCTTTCATTTACAATTGCATCAAAAAAACCTGCTTTAGAAGTGGGGGTTATTCCTATTAAAGCAGTATTGCCTCTAAAAGCTCTTCTTCTCACCTCTTCAAACGCTGAAATAGCCGATGCATCTGGGGCTCCATTTAATTCATTTACTGCTTCAGCATACATCAACAAAACATCCGAAAAACGTATCAAACACCAATTGTACCCTGGGTTAAGGGCTGTACCAGGCAATAAAGGCACCCGCCAATCCCTTCTATATTTACCTGTATTTAATTCACCTAAACGTCTTTGACTTTTAATATTAGAAGAAGTATTTACTGCAAAGTGCGTTACGGTAACATCTCTTCTTGTATCTACAGAATCAAAAGCATAAAAATAATTTGGCAACATTTGTATACCTCCTCCACCAGCACCATACCTAGAAGCGTTGTTTAAATTAGGGCCATCATAATTACCCATACGGCTATCACTATTGCTATTACCACCGCCTGCGCCTACCTCAAAAAGCAATTCTCCTTGTGGGTCATAAATAAATGAAGTTACATTTCTCCATACATTTTCATAATTTGGGTTTAGGGTATGTTGATTTCTATTTGCCATTAACTCCTCACATTCTTGTTTTGCAATTGCATAGTAGGTAAGGTAATCACTCCTACGTTCCATTTGTCTGTTGCTTCGCAAAGCGTAACCACCTCTAAAAAGTGCAATTTTTGCACGCAACGCTTTTACTGCGCCTTTTGTTATACGCTCATTTCGTGGACCTGCATCCAATCTCCAAGGAACAAGATCTTTTGCAATGGCTAGATCGGCTATTATTTTATCGTAAGTAGAATCTCTATCAAAGGATGGTATAAATAAATCTGTTTGCCTATAAGCCGGTATCATTGGAGCTGGTACATCTCCCCAATTGCGAATAAGCTCAAAAAAATATTGTGCCCTAAGCGTCAATGCTTCGCCGTATAAACGTTTTAAAGCCGCTTGCTCCGTTGCGCTACCAGTTGTGTATTGTGGCATTAAAGGAATTTGCTCTATGCATAAATTGGCTTTTTCTACCCCACGGTACAACTGCCGAAAAGGGTTTGCAATTTCTGCATTACTCAATAACAATTGGTAACGGCCCACCCCTCTTCTGCCATTGTCAATATTTCCAGATACAATACCCTCATCGGTATCATAAGGATAATACATGCTTATGCGAATTCCATATCCGTTGTCTCCTTGCAATTCATCGTATACACCAATGAGTGCTGTCGTAGCATTGGATACATCCGAAAAAGCATCTTTTACACTATATTGAGATACGGGTTGTACTTCTGTAAATTTTTTACAGCCTAGAAATACAATTACAATTAGTAAAAATGTGATTGAAAACAATATTTTATTTATTCTAATTTTCATACAGTTATTTTTATATTTTTTAGAAAGAAACGTTTACACCAAAAACCCAAGTTCTAGATCTAGGATATGCAGCAAAGTCAACACCCGGCGTAAGTGGGTCTGATCTTCTTGCTGTAACATCTGGATCGTACCCAGTATAATTGGTGATGGTACCTAAATTATTTACGGTGGCATAAAACCTAAGGCTCGCTATTTTTGCTTTCATGCTTATTTTCTTTGGCAATGTATAGCCCATAGTTAAGTTGTTAAACCGTAAGTATGAACCATCTTCAATGGCCCAAGAATGTAACCACCAACGCTGCGTTCTCACTGGAGTCCATATTTTTGCATTTGCATTTAATGCAGCCAATTCTGTTGGGTCTCTTACTACTTGTCCAGTAGCATTTATATTGGTCCATCTGTCTTTTGTAATATTCAACATATTCAAATTAAGAAAAGAACCATCTGTCCATTCTACTTTGTTTGCATTGTATACATCATTGCCATAAACAAAATTTACAAATACACTAAAATCAAATCCTTTGTAAGAAAATTGATTGTTCCAACCACCCGTAAACTTTGCATTTGCATTACCAATTACAGACCTATCATCGGGAGTAATAACACCATCACCATTGGTATCTTTCCACTTTAGCACCCCTGGTTGAGGTGCCCCATTAATTGTTGTAGATGGAATACCTGCTTTTAAAGTATACACCTGTGTGGTAGCATTGTAATTAAAATCCTCCACCTTATAAAACCCATCCGTTTGAAAACCATACATCAATCCTACGGGCTCTCCTACTTTTACCAAGTAATCTGCTATACCATCTGAACCTTGCCAGTTTGAATTTCTTTCTAGCTGTGTTACACCTCCCAAATTATCAACTATGTTTTTATTAAATGCAATATTGAAATTAGACGTCCAAGTAAAATTTGTTTTGGAAATAGGGGTTGCATTTAATTGAAACTCCACACCACTGTTAGAAGTAGCGCCTATATTTTGTATTTGACTTGTATAACCAGTTGTAGGTGGAATGGCCACATCTAACAATAAATTTTTTGCCGTGTTTTTGTAAATATCCATTGTAAACTGCAATCTGCTTTTGAAAAAAGAAAGATCTATTCCAAAATTTCGGGTAGTGTTTTCTTCCCACCGCAAGTTAGGGTTGGATAAAGAGGTTGGTGCAAACCCAGGCAAAATTGAATGGTTAATGGCATACTGCCCAGTAACACCATATAGCTGCAAATAAAGTAAGTCTCCAATTCGATTGTTACCTACTGCGCCATAACCAAATCTTAGTTTACCATCGCTTAACCAATTCATATTTTCAAAAAACTTCTCTTTTGTAAAACGCCATGCAGCTGAACCAGATAGAAATACCAAATTACCATTTATAGGAGCAAATTTAGACGACCTATCAGAACGTATATTAAATGTGGCTAAATACTTATCGTCGTATCCATAATTAAGTCTGCCAAAAAAGGAAGCTATACGACTTGGAGGATTGATAAAAGTGGAAGGCAAGGGTTGTGCCGAACCTGTAGGAGCAGAACCCAAGCCCATGTTGGCAAGTGCCTTTTCAGGCGTTATATCTGCAGGGAAAAAATTTGTTTGAAAAAATGAATTTTTAACTTTTGTGTCAACCACTTCTTGACCGACCAACACACTGATATCATGATGCTTTTTAAAATTATTTACAGCGTACTGTAGGGTATTTGATATGGTTAAACTTCTATTATTTTGCTCACCGATAGAAGCCACTGGCAAAGACGCCGCATTGCGGGCAGTACTGGTGATCTTGCTATAAAACAAGTCTTGTTCTGTTACGGTATTATCGAATCCGAAAGTGCTCCTAAAAACAAGGTTCTTCATTACATTGTAATTCAAATAACCACTTAAATAGGTAGCTTTTGTAAATTGCTTTCTATATTCTGCACTCGTTAAGATGACTGGGTTTATGGCTCCAGCTGATGCTAAAAAATAAGCTTCGTCAAAATCATCGATACCTCCAGTGGGGGTTGGTAATTCGAATGGGCGATACGATATGGTATGGCGAAGCCTATTAGTGGTTCTTGTTCCGCTATTGGTTGTACCTGCTCCTCTCACTGCTTGATCAAGATAGCGAGCAGTCATTCCCATTTTAAATTTATCGGATATTTTATGATCCAATTTAAAATTTACTAAATTTCTATCAAAGCCAGATTCTAATAAAATCCCTTCTTCCCTATTGGCGGTTAAACTTAAATTGAAAGTGGTTAATTGATTTCCACCATTTACAGATACGTTGTGGTTTTGGTATACTGCACTTCTGCCAAAAACTTCGTCTTGCCAATTTACTGGTGCTACATTTTTATAGTTACTCAATGTATCCCAAGTGGTACCATATGTTCTGGCAAAGCTTGAACTATCTGCTATTACCCCTCTGGTTCTTTCCCACTGCCATACCACATAATCGTATGGGCTTAATACCTCCAACTTTTTTGGTAAATTCCTAACCCCATAAGCGCCGTTATAGGTTACGGTTGTTTTTCCAGCACGCCCTGGTTTTGTGGTTATAATGATAACACCATTTGCTGCTCTAGCACCATATATAGCTGCAGTAGATGCATCTTTAAGCACATCTATTGTTTGAATATCTTGCGGCGATATAACTGACAATGCATTTTCTACTTGTACACCATCTACTATGTATAAAGGAGAGTTGTCTTGCGTTATAGAACCACCACCCCTTACTCTTACAATGATATCTGCACCAGGTGCCCCTTCGGAACTAATCACTTGCACGCCTGCAAGCCTACCTTGTAATGCTTCTGCTGCAGATGATAGCGGAATGTCTTTTAATTGTTTTGCACCTACTGAAGAAACGGTACCCGTAAGATCTTTTCTTTTTACAGTTGCATACCCAACAACTACTACATCTTCTTGTGTAATGGCTTCTTTTACTAAAACAACATTTACAACCTCGTTTCCTTTTGCGGTTATAACTTGTGAAGTATAGCCTACAGAAGAAAATACCAAATTGGCATTTCCGCTTCCAGAAATGCTAATGGTGAAGTTTCCTTCCTTATCGGTTTTTGTTCCTTTGCTCGAAGATTTTGAAATAATACTTACTGCACTTATTGGCAAGCCGCTTTCGTCTTTTACATTGCCACTGATGGTTCTGTTTTGTGCGAGTAAGGTACAAGGGAGCAAGAATGTGAGGAGCAAAATAAAATGCAATTTAATCATATAGCAGGTTTTAATTTAATAACAATTTTATTAATGTTTAAACAAAATAATTGTTTAAACTGGCAGAATCGTTACCCAATGTTAAACTTTTTAAATAGCTAATTGGGATAAATAGCGCACTATATTTACGCAAACGTTCCCGATAATGAAATTACAAATCAGGTAAAAGTTTATGAAATAACCATTCAAATCAATTGCAAAGAACGTAAACTGTTTAATTGCTCAACATTACAGTTATATGGAGTATTCAACATTTTTAACAATAAGCTACTACATTAATTTGACAGCTAAAATAATAACTTCAAAAAACAAAAGCTTAACTTTAATACAAATAATTTATCTGAAATGAAATTTGAGGCTGTTACCATCAAAGATATTGCAAAAGCGTTGGGCATATCCACTTCTACCGTGTCTCGTGCTTTGAGAGATAGTTACGAAATAAGTGCAGAGACAAAACAACTGGTTATTGATTGTGCAGAAAAATTAAATTATAGGCCAAATCCAAATGCATTGGGTCTCAAAGAAAAACGAAGTCGTTCTATTGGCGTAATTGTTTGTGAAATTGCAAATAGTTTTTTTTCGCAGGTAATTAATGGGATAGAATCGGTGGCCAACGATAAAGGATACAATGTCATTATATCGCAGAGCCACGAATCATACGAAAGGGAAGTTCTCAACCTCCACTCTTTATCGTCACGATCAGTAGATGGGCTTATCGTTTCACTGTCTACAGAAACAAATGATGTGAGCCAATTGCTTTCTTTACACAAAAAAGGGTTGCCTATTGTACTCTTTGACAGGGTAACAGATGAAATAGAAACACACAAAGTGGTAATAGATAATTTTAAAGGTGCTTATGACGCTACCGAGCACCTTATATTAAATGGCTATAAAAGAATTGCTGCCATTGCAGGCTCAGAATTCCTTTCCATAACAAATGAACGCTTGGCTGGTTACAAAGAAGCATTGCAGGCTCATGGAATAAAATACAATAGCAGTTATGTAAAACATTGCTTTTATGGCGGCATGGTTTTTTCTGAAATAGAAGATGCCGTAAACAAACTTTATACCCTCAAACAAAAGCCCGATGCTGTTTTAACCACCAGCGACAAGCTTAGTACAGGTTGCTTTAAAACCATCATGCGCCGAGGGCTTGCCGTACCTCAAGATATTGCTATTGCCGGTTTTTCTAATGCGGATATTGCCGAGCTACTTAACCCATCCCTTACTGTTGTACGACAACCTGCCATGGAAATGGGTAGGGCATCTATGGAACTTTTATTACAACTTATAGAAAGCAAAAGACCGGTGACACAATTTGAAAAAAGGGTACT
Organism: Ferruginibacter sp.; assembly: GCA_031430735.1. GTDB lineage: Bacteria > Bacteroidota > Bacteroidia > Chitinophagales > Chitinophagaceae > Ferruginibacter. The sequence continues at coordinate 49,304 of JANPCB010000051.1, forward strand.
AAGTCCTGAATTGATTATAGGCAACTCCTCAATGCCAATTTGATAAACCAATCCTTTTGTTGTTACTGTTCCATGTTCGGATCTTGCGCAAACTTTCTTTCAATTTCGTTTTATACCAATACTAAATAAAAATAGTCCAAATAAAGCGATGCGCTTTGTGTATAGGTGTAGGTGGCATCATTTGCCCGGTCATAGCATTTTAACCATATAAAGGCTTATCGTGTGGGCACAAATACAATTTGAACACGGACTTGCCCGCCGGCAGGTGGGTGACACAGACCTGCCTGCCGGTAGGCTGGTTGGATGGATTTAAAAGGATTTTTTGCGAGGCAAAAAATCAAATCCATATTTTCTTATCCATAAAAATCCGTTAAACCCGCCTACCGGCAGGCAGGTCCGTGTCATCCGTGTTCTTTTTTCACATAAAGCATGTGTCCACACGGTAGCACAAAGAATCTCGGCTGTTCCGTATGAGATATCATTTATTAGAACCAAGTAATTCTATTGTAGCTTTTGCAACCTTATCAATGCTTCAATAAAATAATAATCTGCATAAATAATGGGTATATCAATATCTTTATTAGCAGGTTTATTGCCCGTGGAGTGCAGTAAAAAAGCATGGTTTGCTTGCTTACTCAAATACCTATCAGATGAAAGTTCGTTGAGCATGGCAACTGCGGCTACTTTATATTTTTTTTGCAGTGCTGTATCATTACACAAAGTAGATAGTTCCAACAATGCTGATGCAACTATGGCAGCGGCAGATGCATCACGAGGGGTATTGGGTATAGATGGATCATTAAAATCCCAAAAAGGAATAAAATCTTTTGGTAAATTTTTAAGGTAAATATTGGCCGCATTATTGGCCGTTTCTAAAAAAGACTTGTTACCTGTTTCTCTGTATGCCATTGTAAAACCATAAATGGCCCAGGCTTGTCCCCTTGCCCACATGCTATTATCAGCATAGCCTTGGTGTGTGATACCTTTCATTTTATTGCCTGTTTTATTATCATAAAACAAAACATGATAGGTACTAAAATCTGGACGAAAATGATTTTTCATAGTAACAGTTGCATGGCTAACCGCTATATCGTACAATTTACGATCTCCCCCATTTTTGGCTGCCCAAAACAACAATTCCAGGTTCATCATATTATCGATGATTGTATTGTGTGGAGTACCTAGTTCTTTATACCTACCGGGCCAAGAAAAAATAGTTCCTATGGTCGGATTATATAAGGTTGCCAACGAATCAGCCGTCCTTAATAATATTTGTTTATACTCTGTATTTCCTGTTAAACGATAACCATTGCCATAACTGCAATACAACTGAAAACCCAAGTCGTGATTAAAACCAGGCTTGTCTAAAATTCCACTTAGCATGGCAGTTGTTTTTTCGGCCTCGGCTTTCCAATACTCGCTTTTTGTACTTTCAAATAAATACCATTCTATACCGGGCCAAAAACCACTCCTCCAATTATGTATCTCCATATTTGTCCATTCCGTTTTTCCTTTTTCAATTATAATGGGCAGTTCATTTTTTGGTGGGCTCTCTGCTACTGTTTTTCTGGCCTGGGCATCGCAGTACGCAATTATATTTTGCTTTCCCTTTTGTTTTATATTAGAAGATGCACATGAGTGAATAGCAAATGGCAAGCTTACTAGGCATATTTTTATTAGTAAAAAATGAAAGCTATTTAAATTATTGTACATTCTTTTTTTTTATTGTTTATTAAAATGTATAAATACGACAATGGTTTTTATCTTATGACACGCTTACAAAAGCTGCACAATGATCCAATGTTGGGCCTAGCCCAGATTGAAGCGGTTATCCTTTTTGTTGCCCGAGCCTTGGCGGGTACAAAAAGATAATAGCGAAAAGCTGGGGACCAATGTTGAACATTGTTTTTATGTTGATGCTTCTATGCCTTTATCTCTGCATGTTTTGTTTGCGAAATTTAAATCAATAATCTATCTTTTTCATTTTGGGTACCAGAAAATGCATAACCAACCAACCTATTAAATAGGCAAGACCACAAATAACAAACATGATTAAATAACTCTGTGATAAATCTGCCTTAACCAATGGCAATTGAATTTGCTTTAATTTTTCGAAAGCGGTTATGTCAATTGCTTTTAATTGTTCAATAACTTCATTGGGTAGTTTGCTAATATCTTTTTGGTTTAAATTTACGATATGATCTTGTTTGTCTTTGAGAGACAAACTTAAAATATTGGTAACATAATCTCCAAGACCATTTGCTTTTGCCTCAACCCACGATTTTGCAATACCGCTTGCCCTATATGCATCAAAAAGCAACCCTGCTCCTTTTGCAATTAATATACCCCCAACAGCACCAAACATTCCGCCAATGCCCGTTACCGAAGCTGTAGCAGATTTAGGAAACATATCGCTTACCGTAGTAAAAATATTGGAGCTCCATGCCTGGTGGCTGCCCATTGCACAACCAATAATGATAAGGGCATACCACATATTTATACTGCCAAGATATTGTGCAAATACTACTGGCAAAATACTTACAGCAAAAATGAGCATAGAGGTTTTGCGTGCTTTAAAAACGGGCCATCCCTTTTTTATAAAATACATAGGCAACCAACCTCCAAACACACTGCCAACGGTAGATAAAGTGTATGCAAGTGCCATAGGCAATGATTTGGCTGTGCCTACTAAGCCATATTCTTTTTCTAAAAAATCGGGCAACCAAAAAAGATAAAACCACCAAACGGGATCGGTAAAAAACTTACCAATGGCAAAAGCCCATGTTTGTTTATAAGTTAATAGTTTACCCCAAGAAATTGTTTTTACATCTCCATTTAAATCTTTTTCTTCTTCGGGGTCGCTGTGTATAAAATCAAATTCTGCCTGCGATAATTTCTTATGTTTTTTGGGTACTTCATAAAGGATGAACCAAAATATTAACCAAACAAAGCCAACCAATCCAGTTAAAATAAATGCCCATTTCCAACCCCAAACTTCTGCAATGGCCGGTACAGTTAGTGGTGCTATTATGGCTCCTATATTTGCGCCCGAATTAAAAATGCCTGTGGCAAATGCCCTTTCTTTTTTAGGAAACCACTCTGCTGTAGTTTTGATGGCTGCAGGAAAATTACCCGCCTCTGTAAATCCTAAAAAACCACGGGCTATTAAAAAACCCATCGTATTGGTGGCCAAAGCGTGGCCAACAGCAGCCACACTCCACAATGCAGTAGCCAAGCCATAACCAATCTTTGTTCCCAGCTTGTCTATTAAACGACCCGCACCCAAAAAACCAATGGCATAGCATATTTGAAACGCAATAACAATATTGGCATAGTCTGTTTCTGACCAATTGAATTCTTTGGTTAAGGGAGATTTTAAAATGGCAATAACTGCTCTATCCAGGTAGTTGATGGTGGTGGCAAAAAATACCATCCCACAAATCGTCCACCTGTATTTTCCTATAGCTTGCTGTGTCATGTATCGTTATTTTTTTATGCTTTGAATTAATGCCAATACTTTTATTGTTTCCTGCTCTATGGTATGGTAATCTTTTTCTTCCATCAATTTTTTGCTAATGAGTTTGCTGCCCATTCCTACTGCACATACACCAGCTTTGTACCAGCCTTCTATATTTTCCTTGGTTGTATCTACGCCACCTGTAGGCATAAACAACAGTTTAGGAAAGATATCCTTTATTCCACTTAAAAATTCAGGGCCTAGCATATTGCCTGGAAAAAGTTTTATAAATTTTATACCTGCATTTTCTGCTGCTATTATTTCTGATGGTGTCATACAACCCGGCGCATAAAAAATATTATTGCCTACTGCATAGTCTGCTACTTCTTTTACAAAGCCCGGACTCACCAAAAAATCTGCCCCAGCATTCATATAATCTGTTGCTTGTTGCAAATTTTTTATGGTGCCTACACCAAGTAAAAGGCCGGGCATTTCTGCATTTCGGAGTTCTACCATCTTAGCAAAATTCTTTAATGCCGCCTCGCCTCTGTTGGTATATTCAACCGCTTTTACACCTGCTTTGTAAATGGCTTTTAAAACATCTAAACTTACTTCTTCGCTTGCATTAAAATATAATGGAAGCATACCTTGTGTTACAATGGCATCGGTAATTTGTTGTGGATTATTCATAAATTCTTTTTTATCCCTGGCATAAATGCCAGGGCAATTCATTAAATTTTTACTTTTATTACTACTTTTTTTATGTCGCCTTCTCCAATCATGGGCGCATGCACATCTTCGGGAAAGAAAATAGCAAACTGCCCATTGGTTAGGTTAAAAAACATATCGGGTTCGTCATTAAAAAAACGTACATCTTTTTCATCGTTGTATTCGCCATTTGGAATGATACATTTTTCTCTTGGTTTCCAACCGATGGTTTCTACACCACTTACACAAAGTTGTATATCTATATTTTTATCGTGGCATTCAAATTTGGCTAAGCTTGTTTCTTTTGTTTTGCCGGGTGCATTGCTTATAATGGCTTTTAATCCTTCGGCAATAGCTGATTTTCCATCTGCTGCATTTGCCAAATCATTTTGTTTGATGTATTCAAATGCACCTTCAAACAATGGATGAAGAGAAAAATATTTGTGTGCGTTTTGTATTGTATCTATTATCATAAAGCCTCCCTAAATCCCTCCACAGGAGGGACTTTTAGTCCCTAACCTTCGGAGTTCTTTTTTTAAAATTGTTATTAAAGTTGGTTTATTAATACTTAATCTTTTCATCAATCTTCCAGATTTCCTCCCCCGCCTATCGGCGGGGAGATAGAGGGGGCCTATCTTTGCACCCTTCCACTTCCATCACCCTTCATCAAATCTTTTACATCGCTCAATGTAGCATGATTTAAATCGCCCGGTATGGTATGTTTTAATGCGCTTGCCGCCACACCAAACTCTGCTGCTTCTGCCATGGGCATTCCGGTAACCAATCCATAAATTAAACCACTTGCAAATGAATCGCCACTACCCACACGATCTACTATTCTTACTTCATATTGTTTTGTATGATAAAAATCGGTACCATCATATACCAAAGCACTCCAGCCATTATCACTGGCACTATGGCTTTCTCTTAATGATGATGCAATAAATTTAAATCCAAATTTTGCTTGCATTTGTTTGAATACATCTTTAAAACCATCGAGGTTTAATTCTCCTTTTGTAACATCTGTATCTGCCGCTTTAAACCCTAAACACAAATCAGCATCTTCTTCGTTGCCAATGCATACATCAACAAATTCGCAAAGCACGGTCATTACTTCTCGTGCTTTTTCTTTTGTCCATAATTTTTTACGGAAATTTAAATCGATGCTTGTTGTAATACCTTTAGCCTTTGCAGCTTTTAATGCGGCCAACGTAAGTGCTGCCGCTTTATCGCTCAATGCTGGAGTAATACCTGTTGTATGAAACCAAGTGGCTCCTTCAAATATCTTATCAAAATCAAATTCGCTTGCATCTACCTCTGCAATGGAAGCACCTGCACGATCATACACAACCTGCGACGCCCTCATAGATGCACCCGTTTCTAAAAAATAAATCCCTAAACGATCGCCACCCCTTGCTACAAATTGTGTATCTACACCATAACGACGTAAATGATTTATGGCTGATTGTCCAATGGCATTGGTGGGCACTTTGGATACAAAAGTTCCGTTTAATCCATAATTACACAAAGCCGCAGCCACATTTGCTTCTCCACCACCATAAGTAATATCAAATGTATCTGCTTGTACAAAACGTTTAAAATCGGGTGTTGACAACCGCAACATAATTTCTCCTAAGGTTACTACTTTCTTGCTCATGTTTATTTTTGTTGATTTTTTATTTTTATATTAATTGTATTTTGATAATATATTTTGAATTTGTTCGACACTGTTTTTTGTAGCATCGCCTTTCTCTTGCAATTTGCCAAATGCGGCAGCTGCGGCAAAACGTATAATTTCTGTTGGCGTATGTTCTGTTGAAATACCATAAATTAAACCTGCCATAAAACAATCCCCGCTTCCTACTTTATCTACCACTGTGGCTGTTTGGAAAATGGGTGAAATTGCTTGTTCATTTACATTATCCAGTGCCGCATAATACCGTATGTCTCCTTCATTACCATCAAATCGAAAGGTATTGGCTACCCATTTACAATTGGGATATTTTTCAAAAATAAATTTGGCGGAGTCTTGTGCACTGGCCAAATAATTTTCTTGTGTTGCTTGTTCATGAATATTTTCATTTACCGGAATGCCCAACAAAGAATTAGCCGACCATATATTTCCCATAACCACGTTACAATATTGAACCAGTGTTGGCATTACTTCAATGGGTTGCTTGCCATATTTCCACAACAAGGAACGGTGGTTTAAATCTACAGAAATGGTAATATTTTTTTTGGACGCTGCTTCCAATGCCTCTTTACAAAGTGCCGCAGCCGATTGGCTTACTGCCGGTGCGATGGCACTAAAATGAAACCAAGAAACATTTTCTAGTATAGCATCCCAATCTACTATACCCGTTGCCAATGTTGAAAAAGACGAATATTTTCTATCAAAAACATTTTCGGAACTTTTCATATCCGCCCCTTCTTTTAAATAATACAGTCCTACACGTTCGCCAGCATATATTATGGGAGATGTATCTATATTTTTTTGTTGGAGGTACGTTGCTATGTCCTTTGAAATAATATTATCTGGGAGAGCAGTACAATATTTTACAGGCAAACCCCAAGTAGCTAATGCGGTGGCAACATTTAATTCTGCCCCACCTACAAAAACTGGCATTGTATTATTACGAAGCCACTCCCCTGCATTTGCAGGAGGCAACCTTAAAAGCAATTCCCCAAAACACAATACCTTTCTCATGCAGTTAATTTATTACAAGCATTCGTTTAAAAAACTTCTACATCAAATTGTTTGTTGATTGTAAAGTATGATAATTTAACCCTTAAAATACCTTTTTATAACAACAATATTTACGCAAACGTTCTCGTAGTTTGTATTCCATCTGTATATTTCCATCTTACTATTTCAAACTTGCAATTGGCTTTTGATCCATATCTGAGAATTCTTTATTTTCTCCGGCCATTGCCCAAATAAAACCGTAGTTGGCCGTACCTACACCAAAGTGCATGCTCCAAGGGGCAGAAAGGGCAGCCTCATTATTGGCTACTACCAAGTGCCTTGTTTCTTGTGGCTCACCCATAAAATGCATTACACGATGTGATTCATCCATGTCAAAATAGAAATATGCTTCCATTCTTCTTGTATGTGTATGCGGTGGTACAGAGTTCCAAACACAGCCTTCTGCTAGTACGGTTAAGCCCATTACCAGTTGGCAGCTTTGAATGCCATCGTTGTGTATATATTTGTAAATGGTTCTTTTATTAGACGTAAGTATATCGCCTAAATGTACAGGAGATGCTTCCTCTTTTGTCATCATTTTATTTGGATAACTTTGATGCGCAGGGGTAGATATTAAATAAAAATAAGCAGGTGTTGCAGCATCATTGCTTGTAAACGAAACATCTTGTGTTCCCTTACCTAAATACACACATTCTAATTTGTCTATCTCATATTCCACGCCATTAGCCGTAACTTTTCCTCTACCACCTACATTGATGATTCCCATTTCTCTTCTTTCTAAAAAATAGGTTGCTTTTAATTCATCTTCATTTGGCAAAAGAATTGCCGCCGTAGTTGGTACAACCCCGCCTACAATTACCCTGTCGTAATGCGTATATACCAATTGCACCGTGCCTGCTTGCATTAATCCTTGCAGTAAAAAGTTTTCACGCAATTGCTGCGTATTCATTGTTGCCGTTTCTTTCGGACTATTTTGAAATCTTATTTGCATATTTATTAGGTTTAAAGTGTTTTTGTTTTTTTGTGTTTATTTTATGTTGTTTTTTGTTTGGTGTTTTTTGTTTGGTGTTTACTTCTATCTGATTTGTTCTTTCTATGAATTGCAAACTTTCTTATTACTAATTTCTCACTACTCCTTGCCAACTGCCCATTGCTATTTGCTTTTTGCTTTTTGCCTTTTTGCTTTTTGCTTTTTGCTAATTGCCATCTGCCAACTGTCCTCTGCCAACTGCCCTCTGCCATCTGCCCACTGCTTCCTACCTCCCCATCCATCCTCCATCTACAGTTATGATAGTACCATTAATGTAGTCAGAGGCTGGTGATGAAAGAAATACATAAGCCCCCGTTAAATCAGAAGTCTCGCCCCAACGTGCTGCAGGAATTCTTGATAAAATAGCTGCACTTCTATCTGCATCTGCACGCAAAGCCGTTGTGTTATTTGTTGCAATATAACCAGGTGCTACGCCATTTACGGTAATGCCATGCGGCGCCCATTCATTGGCAAATGCTTTTAACAAAGAAGCCACGGCACCTTTACTTGCCGCATACCCTGGTACATTAATGCCTCCTTGGAAACTTAGCAATGAGCAAGTGAAAACAATTTTTCCAGCTTTTTGTTCCAACATTCTTTTGCCAATCTCTCTTGTAATAATAAATTGTGCATCCAAGTTTATATTGATAATCAAATCCCAATATTCATCTGAATGTGTTGCTGCTGGCTCACGCATAATATGACCAGCATTGTTTATTAAAATATCAATGCGAGGATGATCTGCTTTTACTTTATTTAAAAAGCTGTACAACGATTCTCTATTTGAAAAATCTGCTTGGTAAGCGTAAAACTTTTTACCAACAGCCTCTACTGCTTTAGACACTTCGCTACCTGATAAAGGCATGTCGTTTGATACGCCAATAATATCTGCTCCAGATTCTGCCAGCTCAATTGCTATGGCCATACCTATACCACTGCTGCATCCAGTAACCAATGCCATTTTGTTTTCTGTTCTAAAATTTAACATGTCAAGTTTATTTGGGTTTGTGTAATTATTTTTTTACAATAAATTAATAAGAAGTTTATCAAATTGAGTTGCATTTTCTTTAATCAAGTCTTTGCAATTTGCACAATTGTATTTTGTAACAGCCCGCCAAATACACTGGTATGCATTATTCATTTCAAATGGTTTTATATCTTTATAAGTCCATTTGGTATTATCTACCCAAAAGGGCAAAATGGCTTCATATCCTTTTTCCAATGACTTTTTAGATTTGGTTTGTAAGGTCCAAAAGTTGGTATCTGTATTTTCTGATAACTGTGCAATGATAGTAAAAGCATCTAAAATGAAAGTTGAATAATGTAGCGATGTTGTTCTAGCCAATTCATAAGGGAACAATCCTTTTTCGTCCATTTGTACATCTAACCTATTGGCTGCACGCTGCACAATTTTATTTGCCAGCGCTTTATCGCCAATATAATTTGAAATAGCCAAATCTGTAGCATCAAACCAAACCCCGTGATTGTTTTTTGCATCCATTTCATCTTTACCAATTGGACTGGTTTGCATCCAATTTGAAAAGTCCGTAAACCATTTTTTCAGCTTTATTTGTTTTCCCTCTTTAAAATTTTCCGATTTTTTTAATAACGCTACGCCGTCCAATAAGAAAATAAAATGCCTTACTTCAATAAGTCCTTCAGCCCTTCCATCAGTTACTCCTTTAATAGCCTGACCATAGTTTAAATTTGGATTCATAGCAGTAGCAGAATCGAGGAACCAAACTGTTATTAATTTACTTGCATGTTTTGCATACGCTTCTTTGCCCGAAAAATAATAGGCCAAAGAAAGATTGTAAATATTTTCGCAAAGCTTGGGCATATTCGTTTTATCTGAAAAGTTTTTTACTTCCGGATTTACTTCTCCGTCTTTTCTGATATATGGTACGCCTTTGGGTTTCGATGGGTCGGGCCACCAATAAGGACCAATACTCATATAGTCGTGCTTATTGCCGCTTGGTGGCGTGTCTGTTTTATCCATTACACTTACTGGCTTATATTTTAACGCTTGGTCAGCCACTTTTAACAGTTGCTCGTAGGCGGGAAGAAGCAATGCATCTGTAGCCTTTATTTTTTCTTTGTTTATAGCCAGTATTTTAAAATCCAACTTCACCATATCAGATTTTGATAATGCTAGCTTTTGCGCATTTGCTGCAACTGATATACAAAAAATCAATATTACTAATCCTGTTTTTTTCATACTTTATTTTTTTATTTGAATTACTGCTATGGCTTCTATTTCTATCAACTTATCTTTTGCTGCCAATGCAGAAACACCCACAACTGTGCTTGCCGGCATATCTTTATCGCCTAAAAATTCTTTTCTTACTTTACGAAAAATATCCATTTTTTCCGAAGTGTAATTCGGTATATAAATATTTGTTTTTACAATATCCTTTAGCCCAGCTCCCGCTTTTTGCAACACTATTTTTATATTATCAAAGGTAGAACGTGTTTGCGCTTCAAAATCGGACCCATCGCCGGTTAAACCAGCCACATAAATTGTTTTGAGATTCCCCGCTGAAACAGCAACCGCTTTAGAATAACTTGGTCCATCATCAATTATCGTCTTATTGTACGTGCTTGAAAATTTATTGTTGCATGATGAAGCAATAATAATAACTCCTACTATAATTGTATACTTTTTCATTTGTCAATTAAAAAATGATGTTGTTAAGTTGCTGTGGCTATTAAAACCCTATTCGTCTTTATCTTCTTTTCCTTTCTTTCCTTCTTTTGCTTTTTTCTGTTTTTCTACATTGCTAGCGTGTCTTCCACTTCCATCGGCGTCATCAATAATTCCTCCGGCAGGATTTAATTTATCCAATACCTTTTTTAAGCGTTTAAAGGCCTCCGTTGCATCTTTATTGTCTGCATAATTTGTCATCAATATTTCTTCAAAGGGCGCATTGCTCATATC
>JANPCB010000052.1:0-19583 GCA_031430735.1 Ferruginibacter sp.
AGATAAAAACAAACTGTTATTGCATACCGATTTGGAGGCCGGCCACGGGGGTGCAAGCGGCAGGTTTAAATCGTTAAAAGATAGGGCAAGGGAATATGCATTTTTGTTTGCGCTGGAAGGGATAACGAAGTAAAAAGCAAAGGTTGTACATATTTAAAATATTTATTACACCAGCATGTTCTGTTTGGCAAAATTCATCAGTCCGGCCACATTTTTTATGTCCAACTTGCGGAAGATATTGCGGCGGTGGGTATTGATGGTTAGGTCGCTGAGAAAAAGTTCGGCGGCAATTTCCTTGGTACTCATCTCCCGGCTTATCATGCGTATGATGCCTACTTCTCTTTTGGTAAGCTGGTATTTTTTTAAAAAATCATCCATGAAATAAGAGTCATCTGTAAGGGGATTTATTTCGGTAGCAGCAGGAAAATATTTTTGGCCCGCTAAAATAATTTCAACCGCCTCTTTCAATTCGGCAGCCGTAGAATTTTTATTCAGGAAACCATCGGCCTGCATTTTTTTTACCTCATCCACCAGTTCGGGCTGTATATAATTGGTGAGTACCAGCACTTTTATGGCTGCATAATTTGTTTTTATTTTTTGCAGACACTGCATGCCATCGTGGCCTGGCATGTTCAGGTCGGTTATTACCAGGTCGGGTTTTTCCCTGGCTACTGCATCCATCAGCTCAAAGCCGTTGTGTACCGTTGCCACAATTTCTATATTGGGCACATCTTTTAAAACCGTTGTTATTCCATCTAATAAAAAACGATGGTCATCGGCTAAAACAATTTTACTTTTCATAGTTGGTAATTGGAATTTCAATGGTTACTATCAGACCATGTGGCTTATTTTTATCAAATGCGATTGATCCTTTTAAAAAATTAATTTTTGATCGTATGCCTGCAATACCCAGGCTTTGTTTGTTTACCAACTGGCCGGGCTCCATACCCAATCCGTCATCTTCCGCAATCAGCGTATAACAATCTTCGTACTCTGCTATCTGCAGCAAAACATTTTTAGCACCCGAATGTTTAACAATATTGTTCAGCAGTTCATAAATGATGCTGTACAACGCCGTGTAATAATGGTTTAGCCGGGTTTCATATTTGTCAAAACCTATTACCATCAGCTGCGTATTTATTTTACCCGAAGCATTTACAATAGCAATAATTTTTTCGAGTGAAGTTTTAAAACCAACTTTCTCTAGCATTATCGGGCTAAGGGCGTGGCTGAGGTTACGCACCATATCCGATACCATGCTCACCGCTTCCTCTGTTTTTGATAACAGTAAAACGTTTTGCTGATCAGACATCAGATTTTTTTCCCGCAAACTGCTCAGGTTAAGTTTGGCCGCCGATAATAAAGAACCCGCTACATCATGCAACTGGTTGGCCACTTGGCTCCGTTCTGCTTCCTGTACTTCCATCAATACACGTGTGTTGTCCAGCTGTTGTGTGTTCATTTCTATCAATAGCTTTTCTTTATCTAACCGGTATTGGTTAAAGCGGTAAACCAAACCGGCGGTAAGAATAATTACCTCCATGATGTAACCGACAGAGAGACCGAAGTTGCTGAAAAACTTGCCCGATTCTACAAGGGTGCCTAATGAAAAAGAGATTTGCAGAATGGCTGTTGTGAATAAAGTAAGCACTGCAGCAAGATAAAACAGCGCCAGTTTATTTCGTTTTAAAGATGCTGTAATAAGAATAACCAGGGTTACCACTACATAACAAAATGAGATGATAGGTATCAGGTATTGAATGTACAACCACCAGTTTTTTTGATTGTCTTGTTCGTTAAACGATAAAATACTGATGATACAAGCCAGCAATAAGAAATTCATGATTTTTACCGACAGGATGGTATTCCTGCTTTTGATACCACCGATATATCGTGTCATAAAAAGCATAGAAAAAATAAGCGGCACTAAAACAAAAATTGGCCTGGCTTTACTCGCAAATCCCGGCAGGTTGGGCCACAGGTATTGAAAACCATAACCCGCATTGGCCAGTACCCACAACCATCCCGATGCTATATAAAGCAAATAATAGCCGTAAACTCTGTCTTTTGAAATGGCAAAAAGATACAAGCCGAAGATGATCAGCATTAATATCATGCCCGTAAACAAGCTCATGATGATCTTGTTATTGCTTTCTGCTAAAACTGCTTTTGTTTGGGAGATGAGTTCAAATGATAATTGCAGCGATTCGTTCGCTTTATCTATTCTTGCCAGGTACAACCCTTTTTTATTAATGGGGAAATAAAAACCCGTTGCATTTATTGGACGTTGGGCAAACCGATAATGATCGCCGGTAAGCCACTGTTGTTGTAAGCTGCTGTCGCTTGCAAAAAAGAAATGAATACGGTTGATGTGGTGATGGCCTACATACAGTAAAAGAGAATCGGGAGCTAAGTCGCGGTCGTTTTTATATGCCAGCCAGAAAATGGAACGGGTAAATCCAACATTTACTTCATTGGCTGTTGCTTTGCTGAACTTTTGCTGTTTAAATAAATCCAGCGCTGTTGTTGCTGATAGCTTTTTTGCACTGTCTTCATATAAGTAAAATACATGATCGTTTTTTAACTGGCCAAAGCTGGTTTGGCTGATGAGCAAAAAGATAACAGCAACATAAGGATAAAACGACTTGGATAGTGGCATTGGCAACAAGATAGGCTTAAAAAACATAGCATTTTTACTTAGCGAGGAAAAAAGCAATAACATGCAAAAAAAAAGTATAACTTATACATAAGGCTGTATTCGGCTCTGCATATTTACAGCAGCCATGTATCTTCATTTTTCATCTATAATAAATCTGCATTTGTATAAGTATGGTTGTTTTTTCAAATTTAAAAATACTCATAAATAGGTATTGGCTGCGGAGCTGGTTTGTCTAATCTTTGAAAAATAAATAAAAACTGCCTGGCTTATGAAAGAAGAACTAAAAAATGTTATCAGCAGCCGAGAACTGAAAATACTTGGCCTAGTGGCCAAAGGATATACCAGCGAAAAAATTGGAGAGCTGTTGGCGATTGCAAAAACAACGGTACAAACGCACCGAAGAAATATGTTGCGAAAAACGGGGTTTAACAACACGCAACAATTGGTGGGCTGGGGTTATAAGTTAAGATTATTGAAATAAGTAAAAGCAGCAGTTGGTATTAAAAATACCTATTTGTAGGTATTGCAGGTGCAGATTGGTTACTCCATCTTTGGTTAATGAATATTGATTGAATTGAAAGCTGCCCATAAAAAAAACAATATGCAAACAAATTATTTAAACCTCTAAAAAAAAATATATGAAATTAATCTTCCTCCTTTTTATTGTGGCAGTTCCTAGTTTGATAGTTGCACAAACAACTACTACTTCAAGACAAGGTAGTAATAATTCGGCAGGAGGTGCTTATGTAGCACCGGTAGTTACGAAAACTTACACTGCGCCTACGCCTCCTGCCCCTAAAACAACCTACAATAATAACAATAATACTAATAATACGTATAAAACTATTCCCGGTAGTACGCCTGCTGCAAATACTAATGTTGGTCAGGATGCCAAGGTAGTAGTCCCAAAAGAAAAGTATGGTCCTGTGGAATTTGATAAATCTAAATTGAGTGAAGGTTTAATTGAAGCAACAAGAGATGGAAAAACAGGATATGTTGATAAAGACGGATATGCAATATTGCCTTTTAAGTATCAGGCAGGAATGAAATTTTCAGAAGGTATTGCTGGAGTGATGTTTAATGGAAAATGGGGGTTTATCAATAAGAAAGGAGAAGAAATAACAGACTTTAAGTATGATGATATTTATTCTTTCGAAAAAGGTTTTGGAACCGTAAAAATTTCTAAGAAATGGGGGATGATCGATAAAACAGGTAAAGAATTAGTACCTGTTATGTATGATGGATTAGACGTTTTTAGGGAAAATTTACTTGGTGTGAATTTAAATGGCAAGAGTGGTTTTGTTGATATAAAAAACCAAATTATTATCCCTTTTATATTCGACGGCGTTGCAGGGTTTAATGATGGAGCATCTGCAGTAATGATCGATGGTCGGTACGGTTATATTGATAAAACTGGAAAAACAATTGTTCCTTTTATTTATGATGAAACAGGTGCATTTGCTGATGGATTAGGCGATGCGAAGCTGAATGGTAAATGGGGATTTGTTGATAAAAAAGGTCAAGTGGTGATTCCTTTTATCTATAAAGAAAGCGAAATTCATTATTTTGGAGAAGGTTTACTTTCTGTAAAAATAGATGATAAATGGGGAGCCATAGATAAAACTGGAAAATTGGTTATACCTGCAAAGTATGATGACAAATTCTTGTTTGAAGATGGATTGGCTAAGGTTAGTGTGGGTAGTCTTAACGAAGGATATATCAATAAAAAAGGTGAAGTGATAATACCCTTGTTATATCTAATCAGTGATGGTTTCAAGAACGGGAAAGTAAAGGTTTACGATTCAAATACTGATAAGTATATAGTCTATGATCAGAAAGGTAATGTGGTAAAAAACGACAATTAGTTTCTGGTGGTGTAAACAGGAAAATTCGGTCAAACTGACCACCTCTATCCGGTTGAAAGTGACCACCTGAATCCGGATCAAACTGACCACCCTTATCCGGTTCAAATTGACCACCCCTAGTTGTTATTATTAAGGTTGTTTTAACGGCCTTAAATGTTGGAAGTTGGCTTCTAAATCTAACTGCTACATGGCCAATAAAACAGTTCTAATGACTAAGATAAGATTGATTCTTACATTTTTCACTCAAGGCAAGAGTAAAGTTCAGATCAGTGAGCAAACCGGTATTTTACGTAATAAGGTAAAGAAATACATTGGAAGTTTTTATATGTCATGAACATAGAAAAGGGAAAAAATAGATTTTCAATTTTTTTATAATAACTATGTACTACTGTCCGACTAACATTTAAAATAGGGTTCTTTTTAATATTCGCTCATTAGCAGTCCGATGGACATTTGTAGAGCATGGGGTGTTGTTTGTTTTGGTGGTGATTTGCCGGGTTCTTTTTTCTTTCTCAGCCGTCGCTCCTTGTACTTTTCAACAATGGATGACAAGCATACGTAGTTCATTAGGTGCGGCCTCACTATAGCTGCAAGTATGGAGAATGCCATTTTTGATTTTTGTTCTTTGTGTATCACTTGCAGTAGTAGCAAGGCTACCAATGCACACCATATTTGTATTTCAATTGCATTGGTATTGTCGCCATAAAAGTAAGTGAGTGGAAAATTCGACTGCCTTGGTTCGTGTCTCACGAACCATTCGCAAAAATGTTTGCCAGGGAATAAAAAAAGTATTGTTTCGTGTCTCACGAATCATTCGCAAGCAGTGTTTGCCGGGGAATAAATTAGTATTGTTTCGTGAACGTAGAAAAAAAAGATTTGTTTCGTGAGACACGAACCAAGGGGGAGGAACTGAAAATACTTGGCTTGGTGGCCAAAGGATATACCAGCGAAAAAATTGGAGAGCTGTTGGCGATTGCAAAAACAACGGTACAAACGCACCGAAGAAATATGTTGCGAAAAACGGGGTTTAACAATACACAGCAACTGGTAGGCTGGGGTTATAGGTTAAGATTATTGAAGTAATTAAAGAATACAGTAGGTTTAAAAATACTTATTTGTAGGTATTGGCTGGTGGTTTCTTTTTCCTAATCTTTAAAAATCATAATTAAATCTTATGTTGCATTGAAATACCAAACAAAATATCCGCTTACTAAATATTTCTGAATAATATAATGGCTTATTTTATCGTAACGCTGATAGTAACATAAACAGCGTTATAAGGATTTGTTTAACCTGAACCAACATGAAAAAATCAAATTTTTTAATTTTCTTTTTAATTTTTTATTGCCAAAATTTTGTAAGTGCCCAGAGCCTCAGTATAGAGGAAACTAAAAAAATACTCACCAGTAATAAATGGCTCATCACAAGAACGGAAGAGTACGGAGAAAGGTTAGAAGTGGAAAAAGAAATGCAGGGACAGAAATGGGTCTTTAAAACCGATGGCAGGATGTATGTTTATTTACCCTCAGAAAAGGAATCAGATGTTCCAAGAGGAAAATGGACAATTACAAAAACTCATATTACCATGAGTATGGGTGCCGACCAGGAGGAAGTAAGGTATTTGTATAGGTTAGAAAAAGCATCGGTTTATTATTTATATCTTGAAGATACAGGAGATGAAAAGTTTACGGGTGTTTATAAACAGGCTGAAAAAATAGAAAACACCCGAACTGCAGTTTCGATACCGGCGGATAATAAACACAGCTTAAATTATTTTAGCGGCCCAGGTTTTGATGAGCAATGGTATTTTTCTTACACCAAAGGAGAAAAAATAAATACCCAACGCTGGAAACTAAGACAATCTTTCCCTGCAACGGATATAAAAACAGAATGGAAGGAGGATTTTTATATCACTGATATAATTTATAAAGACAGATTCGATGGTAAAGAATGGTTACTGGTTACTTCAAAAAATAAATACACAAACCAATTATACCAGTTAATAAATAACACCAATGAATTAAAAACTGCTATTGAAAAGTTGCAGAAAACAAACCCCGATTACTATATCTCTCATATTGCCTATGGTGATAACAAATGGGTGATGGTAGCATCGAAAGGTACCGGGTATACTTCTCAAACAACTATAATGAGCAGCAAGTTTCCGGAAGAAGATATAGAAACGAATTGGACAAAAGGCTACCAGATAACAGACATGGCTTATGGTGGAGGTAGGTGGACGGTTGTAATGAGCAAGGGTTCAACCATTACCAAACAGCATCACCATATTTGGAGTTTATGGGAGCAGTCTGCAATTGATGAAGAAAGTGAAGGAGGTAAATATTTAACGGAGACAGTAAAACAAGGAGATAAATGGTACATGATTTTTAGCGAAGATAATAATATCTACAGCCAGGCCACAGAAGTGGACATGGCCATTCCCGAAAAAACAATCAGCAGCAAATGGAATAGTGGTTATTTTATTTCACGAGCTTTTTTTTATTAAACCTTTAAACCAATCGTATGAAATTTTTATTCAGCCTGGTCGTGCTGCTTTCTGGCTCTTTAAACCTCCAGGCACAAAAGCTCAGCCCTGCTAAACGGGCAGCCATCAGTTCTTTAAATGAAAAAGCAAAGGAGGCTATCGGCAACATCCGTTTGTGGTCATCCGGAAAAAAAGCTATTATAGAAGATGCATCCATAATCCCATCTGAAATGGGCGTGAAAATAACTGTAATAGTGGCAAATACCGGATCATCCAAAACAACCTTTACCAGTGAGTTTGACCCTGCGTATATTAGTGAGATCTCTAACCTCGACCTGGCTGGAGAATCTCCTGTTGGCCAGATGTCCATAATTCTTCAAAATGAGATCTCTTTAAGTACAGTTTATTTTAAAAAAGACATTGATAAATCTTATAGTAATGAAATAGTATTCAATTACCTCCAAGTGGAAAAAAAGAATTTTAAAGAAATACAATCTGCATTTTATAAACTAAAAGAGATCTATATTAACGAAGACAATGAGCCATTAAGACCATTGGCAAAAAGCATGAATAAAACCAATGATTTCTGGATATCATCAGAAGGCACTTCAAATACCTTTCGGCTTATAAGTGTTTTTGTTAAGGGTTGTAAAATGCATTTTGAATATAACATAAAAACGATCAGTACCAGCGGTAAAAAGGAGGGTACCTACTTAACCATTGTTCCTTTAAGTGATATTGATGATGTACTATTAGACAAAAATAAAAGCAAACCCAATTGTATCATGTTGCAAGCCGGTAAAAAGGGGTTTGAAACATATAGCTATAGTAAAGGCGAATATGTGCCCACAACAGCAGTTGGCCAGCTACCCTTATTTATTGATGTAACCTATGACTGGCGGCGTGATGAAATAATGGAAATGCTGAAAACACAGGTAAAGGAATGTGGAGGAGGGAAGATAAAATTATAAGTGTAAGTCTGTTTGCAGAAGGGAACTTTATGAATAGTAGCAATAAATAAAAAATAAAAATCAACTATGAAAAAAATATTATTTACAATGATCCTGTTTTTTGTAACAATTGTAACAAACGCTCAAAAAATTGATGGAAAATGGCTTTTTGAAAAGATGAATTTTTCTGGGTACATCATTTATTTTGATGACTCCAATAAAGACAAAGAAAACTTAATAAAGGCTTGGATCAGAATAACCGGAGCTGAGGGAGATCAGGATTCAAAAAAGGACATAATTAAAAACAAAGAATTAATCTATACCGGTTTAAAAGAAATATATAAAAGCAGTATAGAGTTTAAAGGCATGAAATATGACCAAGTTATTAAAGGAGCTGCTGGAAATTATTATAGAAACTTAGGGAAATTAGTATTTAATGAGCAAGGGGATGATGGAAAAATTGGAAAAAAGGAAGTGTCATTTAAAATAACAACATCAAGCTACGAGGATGATGGATATAATATTTTAGACGTTGATATTCCCCAGGATTTCCATGAGCAAACAGAATTAAAGCTTAAGGTTAAAGATGACAGGCTTACATTAGAAAAAGTTGACAGCACTTCGATAGAAGGAGTGTTTAATACCATTGATGAAGAGGAAATGTTTATACTTTATTTTAAAAGGAAATAGAATGGGTAATTTGTGAGAATAAAATTTCGGATAGAAACTTAATAAGATAATAAACAAAAAAAATGAAAACACTATTTGTCACTTTAATGCTCTCTTTTATTTCAGGAAATCTTATTGCACAACTATCTAAAGAGCAGGTTTTTGCTGAGTTGAATATGCTAATGCAAAAGAACAAGGATATAAATTATTATGACTTTATGCTTAGAAAAATAACTATTGTACAACAGGATTTTTCAGAAGACAGGATTGTCGTTAAGGAAAAAAGTAAATTATGGGGGGAGAAGCAATACTGGATAACAAGGTATACTGATATCCCCTGGATACAACTGGAGAGTTATAAAATTGTATCTACTGATGACGATAAAGACAACATACTAAGACTGAATTTCAGAAAAACTTTTAAACAGGAACGTTTTAGTGACGACAAACCCGGCGATGAAAAACCTAGTACTGCTAAAACAATTGAATTGTATATAAAGACAAAATATAAGCAGGATATTGAAAAGTACATGAACCGTTTATATTTATTAATGCAGGAAACATACAAAGCAAATCCGCCTAAAGAAATTATAGAAGAACAGCCAACAACCCCTTTACAACTAATAACAGATACCCAGCTGAAAACACTGGTAACTGCTCATCCAAGGCCTGTTGTAATATCTTTTTGGGTGAATGGATGTGGGCCTTGTTTTAAGTTATTTGAACAGATAAAAGGATTACATGATTTATATAAAGATAAGGTTGACTTTTATTTTATTAGCGTATCTGGTGACAGCCGGGTAAAAAATGTACAGGCTTTAAATAAAAGCTTTAAAACCAATTATGAGACGAGGTTTTTCTATCGTATGGAGAAATCCTGGAATACCGATCTGCTAAAGACCATGTATGCCGGATGGAATGTTGAATCTGTTCCTTTTACCATGTTGGTAAAAGGCAATAAAAAAACCGCTATTAATTCGGTAGAGGAACTTACAAAAGCAATTGAGGATATGCTAAAATAAAACCAATGTTCCGGGAAGGATTGCATCAGACCGGATGTTGGCGGTAAACTAATAATCACTATGCAAGAAGAAAGTGAAATAAGAAATTGTAAATGCCGTGCCTTGGTGCGTGCCTCACGAACCCTTCGTAAGCAGTGTTTAACGGGGAATAAGGGGGTAAAAAAAATATTGCTTCGTGAGACACGAACCTGGGCGGCGGGGTAATACCATTAAAACTGAGTCAATTATTAGTAAACTAATTGAAATTGAATAACTGACATAAAAAAAACATGAAAAGGATATTATTTTTATTTGTATGCAACATCATTATGAACTGCCACAATACTGTAACAGCACAAAGCTTGAGCATTGAGGAAACCAAAACAATATTGTGCGGCCATAAATGGCTTTTAAAAACATTGGAGCAGGATAATAAAGCGGTAGCAGTTCCGGAAAAATTACGGGGACTTAAAATGGTTTTTAATACTGATGGATATGCGTATCGGTTTATGCCTTCAGATGTTGAGGCAGAGAAAGCAAAAACTGGCTTAAGGTGGAGCATTACAAAAACACAACTCAGCATTGCTGATAAGTTAGTGTACTCTTATAGACTAAAAGATATGGACGGCATGAAATTGTACCTAACCCTTCCCGGACAATCAACTTTTGTTTACGAAAGAGATAGAAATATTACCACAGATGAGAGTGATTGGTATGATTTAATTTCAACGCCAGAACTGGATTCCTCGATGAAAAAACTCGCTGCCAGAATAAACCAGGATATGGCATACTATAAAATTATTGTTGGAAGCTGGGACCTGGAAAAAGTTTCTTTCAAAGAAATCGTAACAAAGCCTGGTGATTCTAATGATGCATATACAGCCGTATTTAAAAAAGCGTTATTAGATACCAAAAAAGAACTGAACGCATTAACTGAAGAAGAAAAGGATCAAATTGATTTGGAGGCTTCAATAATTTCTCTTTTTTATTTTGGAAGCGGGTTTGATTTTAAAGAGGACAATAAGCTCAGCCTTAGATGGCTACTTGGGGCTGGTTTGGCAAGCTATGCAATTTCATACGGGAGTCTGAATGTGAAAGGGGATGATAAGATTGAATCTGACTTTGAAATAGTAAAATTAACTTCAAAGGAACTGGTACTTAAGGATAAAAAACTAATGGTGACTTACTATTACAAAAGAAGTAAAAAATAAAATTTCATATAATGTGATTTCTAAACTAAAATAAAACTCAAAGCATTGGTTTATGTCTAACGAACCATTCGCAAGCAGTGTTTGCCGGGGAATAGGGGGTAAAAAAAATATTGGTTCGTGAGACAGCAACCAAGGCAGCGGCATTTGTTTCGAGTGCTACGAACCAAGGCGGCGAAGTATTTAAAAACTGTGTTGCAAAAAGTTACTATGAACGGTAAAGAATTTTATATAAACAAACTTGAAGAAAAATTAGAATAAAATAATCTAAACAACAATAACTATGAAAAAACTAATCACAATTTGCCTTTTATTGGCAACGACATTTACAGTAACTGCTCAAACTTTTGATGCTAAAGATATGGACGGTATGTGGGAGCGTAGCGATGGTGTACGTGTTCAAATACAAGGCACAGCAATATTTGCCGAAGGCAGTAGGGCTTTAATATTTGCAGTTGGAAACAGTGGATGGCCAGAAAGTGTAATTCAATATAATTTTAAGTTTCAAAACATTAAACACAAGGAAAAAAACACTTGGACTGCAAGTAATTTTGCATTCTCTAAAGGAAAAAACACATTTATATCAAGCGGTAATTCAATTTTGATTATGAACAAAGATAAAAGTTACTTTACCTGCGATGGTTACACTTATTATCGAAAATCTTTAATACGTTAATTTACAAAATCATGAAAAAACTAATCACAATTTGCCTTTTATTGGCAACGACTTTTACGTTAAATGCGCAGGACTTTGAGGCCTCAAAATATCAAATTAATGAAATCCTCAAACAAAACAAAATCACTTATTTAATAGGCGGAGTAGATGAAGGCGAGACCCGCATCAACCTAAAGAAAATAGAAGTAAAAGAGTTTGGAAAAGTAATTATTAACGGAACTGCAGAAAAAAATGCAGTGTACTTTCAATTATTTGATATCACCGGATATGAGTTAAAAGAAGGTTCTCTTTTGCTGATTGATGAGGACCGCAAAATGGCTAAGATCATGGGTCTCAGCCGATCCAGTGGGAAAGAAATAATAAAATCCCTTAGGAATTTATATGTTTTGTGCGTGAAAAACCAAAATGTCATGGCGGGCCAAATGGGTTACGCTGAAATGAAAGCAGACAAATGGGAAAGTCTCTAGCAAACCAAATAGTTAAAGTAAAGGGTATTTAGGTGGCTATATATATAGCCGGAGATCATTGATTAATAATATAAACAAATAAAAAAAACTCTATGAAAAAACTAATTACAATTTGCCTATTATTGGCAACGACAGTTACAGTAACTGCCCAAGTTAATTTTAAAGATAGGCACTTAGCAATGCTAGAAAAAGTAGCTTTTACAACTAGTTATAAAACTGTTACAGCCTTTATGAAGGATAATAATTATTCTTTTCAAGAAGAGAATGAAACTGAACTAAACTTACCAAAGAATGCTTATTTAGAAGTTGTGTACTTAGAATTTAAAGGACCAGCAGGGAATACTATTGCGATATTTTATGATGAGAAAAACAAATCATTTTTAGGGGTCACTAATCAAATAGCTTCTCTAAATACCGTTTTTTGCGAAATACAATTAAAAGAAGAAAATTTTATAATAAAAGAGGAAAATGAGGAAGGAAAAGCTTGGTCAAAAAATTCATACAAATACCAGATCATAACCGATAAGTCCGATGAGAAAATACACAGCTTATTGTTTATTAGCCCAAGTCACCCTGAATATATAAAATAGGTATACACTGTGCCTTGGTTCATTTCTCAGGAACCATTTGCAAGCAGTGTTTGCCGGGGAATAAATAAGTATTGTTTCGTGAACGTAGAAAAAAAAGATTTGTTTCGTGAGACACGAACCAAGGCGCAAGAAATAGATTAGTTTTAATCCCAGATCTCTAAAGTCGCCCTAACGTAAAAACGCAAGCAAAAAATGATTGATGTAATTCAAATATTTAAATCAGAAGAAAGATTTAAAAAAGATGAGTATGAGACAGGCAAACTGCGTCTTCTTAATCAAATCGAAGACAGTTTAATGTCTAGGACCGGTTACTTAGAGAACCGCACTTTGTATTTACCAGATATGGGGAAGCAAGAACCTGACCTTCAAAGTGCACACACCATCATTATCCAAGATATCAATGGTTTTGATCCCTTTCCTTTCACAACGTCAAGGGATGCATCGCATCGGCCCAGATGGTTTAAGGACATCAAAAAGAATCATGTTTTGTTGGTTAAAGATGAAGCAATATGCTACTACCGGCTTTCTAGGACTTTGACTTTTGAGATTTTCAGAATTGAAAAAAAACTGCCTGACTGCTTTAACTTATACCTGAACTATTCCGAAAATCCGCTCGCTATTGGTGTGCCCGAACGGGATGACCATAAAATAGCAGAGATTAAGCTTAATAAACCTGTGAGGTACAAACTAAATGGAAAGTCCGACTTTACAATGACCGGCAGAAAACAGCGGACTTTTGCTGAGTACGATTATTTGATAGAATATGTAGGCCAGGCTGATAAGATCGTTTTTAAAGATTGGAACAAAATGGAGACCAGCAAGATTAAACCAAAGGAATATAAGCTGGTGGACGAAAGAAAAATATTAAAATAAAACCCAGCAATACCAAAAGTTGGAAGCGTTGTTAAAGGCGGCGGAAAGATTTGTATGCAGGTATTTGCTGCAAGGGTATGATCAGATATGGGTTGTTAAGATTTATAGGAATAGAAAAAGAAGAGGCATTGCAATATTTTAATATGGAATAGTTGGTTAAAACAGGCCGCTATTTTTATAGCGCTTGAAACAATTTAAAAAAACGCACTGATGAAAACACAACTGAAAAATTATTTTTTTGCATTGAGCTTTTTATTATTTTTTACAACGGCAGGTTATGCACAAAAAGAATTCTTCAGGTCGCAACAGGTTTTTACCCAAGAGCAGATGAGCAATTTTTATTCGTCGGTAACTATTCATGACCGGCTGGTGATCTTTAATGCCAACGATTATCATCTGTATGCCTATAACAAAAAAGACGGGTCGCTTAAATGGTCTGTTGAAACCAATTATAAATCTTCTATACCGATATTTGTACAGGATAGTATTGTTTATGCAGGCATATCTAAAAAAGAAGTACAGCAGGCAGCACAGTTCAGCCTGGTAGATGGAAAATTAATAAAACTGCTGCCATTTGGACCACTGGCCACAAAGCCATTTATGAAAAACGGGATGCTGTATGGTACCGCCATATACAATTATGGTTGCATACTTGCCTACGACCTTAAAAAAGATACGGTTGCCTGGAGCCGCTTTATTGCACATGGCTTTTCACGTACGCCATATTATTTTGAAAATGAAATATGGGCCAATGCAGAAGCCAACAATTGGGTACGATTGGGTTATAATGGTGTTTTACTGGATACCACCTGCACAGTAAATGCAGATATTTTTGTACAGGATATTCCCTGCGTAAAAATATTTACTGCCCTTTCCCACGATGGGAAGGAAATAAATGGAAAACTGTCGAGAGATATTTTTGGTAATGATTTTATAGACCTGCCGCAGATGATAACGACAGGTAAATTTACCTTTGTTTTAAATGATGATAAGCTAAGCATACTTTCTAAAAAGCTAAAAATAAAACAACAGGTAGATGTTTCTTCCTTAACAGAAGACCTTGCTGATAACTATAATACCAAATTGTTGAAAGCAGATGATGAGCATATATGGTTACTGTATAGCAATCACCTGCTGCAATACAATCATAAAACAAAAATACTCACCCGATCAACAGACCTTACCCCATGGCAACCAAACAGTGTTTTGCTAGATGAAGAAAATATCTGGGTGATATGTGGTAAAGATGGATTGTTGTATGGCCTTTCATTAACGTCTAATTAAATTTTTTCCATTGCATCCGTATATAGAAAAACCTGGTGATATTATAACAAAACAATTTCATTCCAATGGCGCTTTGTGTTTGTACTCCGTTTTTAGAGATGGAAAGCCGGCCAATGGCTGGAGTAGTAAAACCTGGTTTAAAAATGAAGGTTTGCAGCAGGAAGAAAACTACAGCAATGGTTTGTTGATCGAAAAAATAAATTATGATGAAAGCGGCAAAATTATTGAACACAAAATATGGAATAACCGCCTTGAGCAACTTATAGATAAACCACCTCATCCTAAACTTCCTAAACCGAATGTAGTTACTGGTTGTATATCTTTAAGTGCGTACCTGGAAAAATTGCCTGCTATAAGTGAGTTTATTAATGCTGAGTATAACCAGGATTCGCTTTTGCGATCGTATGATGAAGGCAGTATAACAGATCCGGGTGATACAAAATGGACAATGAAGGGCGAACAGATAAGCTTTACCATTTACTGGGATCATAATGAAGTTTCTCATTTCTGGCATTGCCATTGCATCACCGAAGCATTGTATTGGAAAGCAAGAACGTTTTTGGAAGGCAAATTTTCCTGAATTAAACCAAATCAATATCAAAATTTTCCAGCTGCGCAAACCCAGTTAATCTTGCATCAATAGCTGTTTTGGTGATTTCTTTCAATCTTTCCGGCCCAAATTTCTCCACTCAAAAACTAGCCATGGCGCTGCTACAATAATGGCGGTTTCATTTTTTCCGAAAATAAGGTCTTTTGTTTTGGCCAGATAACCAATGCAGCCTATGAAAATTTTTTACACAAATACATTGAAGTAAACGGTGTTAATTTTTTAATCTGCACCCTTAATGTTTTGGAGCGTAGGTATGTTCTGTATATATTTGAGTCTACTACATTTTTTATGAGAACATTCATTATAATATCATCCATTTTATTTTTATCTTGTAATAACAACCCTACTGAGTCTAAGTCCGATGATAAAGACAGTGCTGTACAAGAACTCAAACAAGACAGCTTGATCAATACTGAAATTTTTGACAACCCTATGCAAGCTGAAACATCTTTATATGTATGGCTTGTTGATTATGAAAATAAATCAAAAAAGAGAAATCCTAATTTGAAAAAAGAATATTTGATTGTGGATACTTTAATAAGGGGGATTAATGAAATGTATCCAAATATTAAGCTCGATAAAGTAAAAATGAGCGGCGACACTTTATTCACAAAAATTGTAGACAGTGAATACCTTGTAGAAAGAATTGGTTCGAGCGGCGCTTCACTTTATATTGCAGCAGTAGTTATAAACCTAACATCGCTGGATAAGATAAAATATGTAAAAATTGATTTTACGGAAGGAAGCCATGCTTCACCTGATACCTGGAGTGCAAAAGATTTTAGTGAATACAAAGAGCTTCGTTAAATACCAGACTTTCGCCCAACTTTCCCTCCCGTAAAGCTGAAGCTATCTCTTCGCCTGCGTTGAATACTCAAGTTATGTACCAAAAGACCAACGCAGACTTAGATGCGGCAGGAGTATAAATAATGAATTTTTAACATTATAATTCAAATAATAAATTATCTTTACATCTTGAAAAAAATCGCAATCATATTCTTACTAGTCATTTATGGGTTTTCGTCCATAGGTGCTACGGTGCATTTGCACTACTGTATGGGTAAATTTGTAGATTGGAGCCTCACCGAAGCCAAAGAAGATAAGTGCGATAAATGCGGAATGAAAGGCAAGGTGAAAAAAGGTTGTTGCAAAGATGAGCACAAGCATTTTAAACTAAAAACAGACCAACAAAAAGGAAGTATAGTTGATGTGGTTAACTTTATAACTACCCCTGTTTTACTTACTCCTACAGCTTATTGTATTTTTCAAATACCGGTAAATACAAAGTATAATTACAACAATTACCACCCACCTCCCAACATACACAATCAAAACTTACAAGTTTTGTATTGTACTTTCTTAATTTGATTTATTGATATTTCGTTTGACGCCGACACGTAAAAGTGCATCGGCTATTGGTGCGTTTATGCACATCTAATTCTTATTACAAATCTTAAATTACAAAAAATGAAAAAAATATTATCAGTAATAGCTATTGCATTACTAACCACCAGTACAAGCTTTGCACAAATAAAAAACAGTAAAACGGAAACCATAAAAGTATATGGCAACTGTGGAATGTGTAAAACAACAATAGAAAAAGCAGGAACTACTAAAAATGTATCTAAAATAGAATGGAACGAAGAAACAAACATGGCAACTGTTACTTACGATACCAAAAAAACAACAACGGATGCCATTCTTAAAAAAATTGCATTGGTTGGTTACGACAGCGATAACTTTTTGGCACCCGATGCAGTATATGCAAAATTGCCTGGTTGTTGCAAATACGATAGAAAGTCAAAACCTACAAATGTAGTAACTATAGCAACGCCCAAAGAAGACCATACAGGAGAGAATCATGGGGCGGCTGAAACTAAGCCCGTTGAAGAAAAATTGGTACAAACAGTAGACCAACAGCAATCAATAATTGATAACTATTTTGCAGTAAAGGATGCTTTGGTAAAAACAGATGCAGCAACAACTGCTCAAAAAGCCACAGCATTGCTTGCCTCATTGAATAATATTGATATGGGCAAAATGAAAATGGACGACCACATGGCATTTATGAAAGTGGAAAAAGCTTTAAAATCGGCTGCAACTACCATTAGTACAAATAAAGATGTAGCAGTACAAAGAGATGCTTTTAGTGATTTATCCAACAATATGATAGCATTTGTAAAAGTAACCAAAGCAGGAGAGCCTGTGTATGTACAACATTGCCCAATGGCAAATGATGGAAAGGGTGCAGATTGGTTGAGTAAAGAAAATGCAGTGAAAAATCCTTACTACGGCAATATGATGTTGACTTGTGGCAAAACAGTAGAAACAATTAAATAAACCTAACCTTGCATAGCTATGTAAACAATGGCTATGCTTTTAAACTTTTATAAAATGAACAAAATAATATTGGTTACAGCAATGTTGGTTTCAACATTCATTTCAAATGCACAAATTGCTAAAGTAGAAATAATGGCTACAGGCCTTACTTGCTCTATGTGTAGCAATGCTATAAATAAGCAATTAAAAACCTTGGCCGAAGTAGAAAAAGTAGATATCGATTTAAATAAAAATTTATTTCTGATAACCCTAAAAAAAGACAACCAGCTTACACCTAAAACTTTTAAAGATAAAGTAGAAAAAGCAGGCTTTTTTGTGGGCTCAATGGTATTGTTTATGCATTTTAATAACCAGACAGTAGAAGACAATAAACAAATAGATAAATATATTTTTATAGACACAAAGGCGCAGACATTAAATGGTTTAACAAAAGTAAAACTGTTAGACAAAGGATATGTAACTACGAAAGAGTATAAAAAATTATCTCAACGGTTTGTAAAATATACTAGTTACAATAATGACAATGAACAAGATTTTCACCTTAAAGCAATGTAAATGATGAAGAAAATAATTGTCTTTTTGTTATTGGCAACATCTATACAAAGCAAAGCCCAAGAGCTTTTTGTAATGACGGAGCCTGCAAGCAATATGCCTGCGGGTGCAATAGGAGTAAGGGCTATGAATAGTTTTATGTATGAAAAAGATGGTACATTAAACTATCATATTATGCCCGAAATAATGTGGGGCATTAGTGCAAAATGGATGGTACACTTACAAAGTTTTCATAGCAGTAGAACAACAGGCGGTTTAAAAACCGAGGGCGGTAGTATTTATGCAAAATACCGTTTTTATAGCAGCGATGAAATGCACAAACATTTTAGAATGGCTTTGTATGGCAGGTACAGTAAAAACAGGGCAGATATACACCAAGATGAAATAGAAACTATGGGGCATAATACAGGCTATGAAGGAGGCATCGTAGCTACCAAATTGGTAAACAAAGTTGCTGTAAGTTCATCGCTTAGTTTTGAAAAAGCTTTAAACAATATGCCCGATTATAAATTTCCTACTACGCAAAGCAACAATGCAACCAACTACACATTATCTATTGGTAAGTTAATGTATCCTAAAAAATATACAAGCTTAAATCAAACCAATATAAACTTGATGTGTGAGTTTTTGGGACAACGATTAAATGCCAATGGAAAATCTAACTTGGACATTGTACCTTCATTGCAATTTATAATAAGAAGCCAAGCCAGAATAGACTTGGCTTACCGCAAGCAATTGTACAGTACGATGACACGTACTGCCCCAAATGGTTTTATGGTAAAATTTGAATACACTTTTTTTAATGTAACCAAATGAAAAAATTAATTTCAATATTGAAAATGGTTTTTAAAAAATTGTTTGTAAAAAAATGTTGCCGATAACAATGCATTTAATTAACAATAAAAAAAATTAAAATGAAAAAATTATTAAGTGTTTTTATTTTAGCTATGGCAGTTTTATTTACAGCTTGTAATAGCGGCGAAAATAAAAATGCAGAAACAACCACTGTAACCGATGATCCTAACCAATTGTATGCTTGTAGCATGGATCCTGAAATTATAGGAAAAAAAGATGAAAAATGTAGTAAGTGCGGAATGAAGTTGACAGTGCCGGTAAAAGCAACTCTAAGTGATACTGCTGCAAAAAATGCAACAACCGAACAGTTAGCTCCTACTTCAGTAACACCTGCAACCACGGAAACTTCGCCAGTTGCAAAATTTTCTATTGCAACAATAGTAAGCAATTATATTGCACTAAAAAATGCGCTTACCAAAGATGATAGTAAAGCAGCCGCAAATGCAGGTAAAGCAATGATTGTTGCATTTGGTAAATTAGATATGAAAAGCTTATCTAA
>JANPCB010000053.1:0-10780 GCA_031430735.1 Ferruginibacter sp.
ATTGAAATCAAAGAACAACAATTAGCTGAAGTATAAAATTAGGGGACAGCCAAAACTGTCCCACTAAACAGGCTAGTATAAAACCGCCTAAAGAACAAAATTAGACAAAAATATTTTGGATATTAACACAGAATCTAGGCAAGTGCGCAATAGGCAACAGCTCATTTATTGTTGCCGCTCACACCAACCGAGGCAAGGCGATGCAAACAGCCTAAGTTTGAGCGTTAAGCCATGCTTGCAAAGAACCCCATGTTTCCTGCAGTTTTATTCTATTTTTCCTTTTATGTCAAATGATACGGAAAGCTCCCTTTCTTGTTCTATGTTGCTTCCATTTTGTATTGCAGGGTTCCATTTTGGCATCTTTTTTACTGCATTCAACACAGCTTCGTCAGCAAACTTATTTACACCTTTTATAATTGTAACAGATTTTGCATAACCATCTGTTCCTATTATGAAACCTACATTCACAATTCCCTTTACATCAGATATATTTGCAGCGTCAGGGTAAACAATCGCTTTTTCAAAATATTTTTTTAACGCATTAGAACCGCCATTAAATTCTGCATAAATTTCAACTAGCGTAAAAATTTTATCGTCTTCAATGTATTTTTCAATTTTCTGGCTTTTGGAGATTTCTTCTTGTGAATATGTATGTGTCCCATTGACTGATATATCTGTAGAATAAACTGGTTGTTTTGATAAAACCAAGTTTATTATGTTGTTTCCATCAATTTTAATTGTTTTGGAAAAATAATTGATGTGCCTGCACTTTATTGAGTCTGCGCTAAGTGGAATACTAGTATAATAATCCCCGTCTTTATTTGTCCTAGTGCTATATTCTTTAGAGCCGATAAAGCTTACAGTAGCAAAAGCAATTGGTTCTCCAGCTAAGTTTGTTACTTTTCCTGATACGATTTTATTTTGTCCAAAAGCGATATTGGCAAAAAGTATTAAACATATTGTTTGTGTGATTTTGTAAATGGTCATTTATAAATGGTTTTTTTAGTGGTTAAGTTTTGCAAAAAAATAGCAGGGTTTTCTGCAGGTTGGGAATTTCCATCTGCCGATAACCGTTGCTGATTGAAAATATTAAGTTGAAGTTAGGTACAAAAGGTCAAGAATGTAACTCTAGCCCGAAAAAACTGAACAAAATTATAAATGTTCATTGTTATGCTTTCCGCCAGCCTTGAGGCAAGCCTAATGTTGGCAGTAGAAATTAATCATTAAATTATAAAAGGTTGTTTCGGGCATCTTTTTTTTAAAATTTTTGGGAGACTATATTTGTAGGAACAAGCACATTAGTTCTCCAACTAAACCAAAATCCCCCTAAAATAATCCCATTTAAAATTTCATTGTAGGCAAAAATTTTGGTGCAACTCTTTTCATAGATGCCTGCTCGTAAGCATACGCAATACTCAATAGCTTGGGCTCTGTGTACGCAGTACTCATAAAAGAAATACCAACAGGTAATTCCTGTACAAGCCCCATTGGTACTGTAATGTGAGGGTAGCCAGCTACAGCTGCAGGCGATGAAAAAGAAAAACCTGTATTGTAGTCGCCGTTTATTAAATCTATGCAAGCAGCCATTCCGCTAGTTACGCCGCACAATGCATCCAAATTGTTTGATTGCATTACATCTGTAATAATTTTTTTCGAAGAAAATGTTTTTGCAAGAGCGTCTTTATATTCTTTGCTATTGATGTCGCCTTTACCATTACTGTTTATTAATGTTTCTTGTTTAAAAAAAGGCATAGCCGTTTTCTCATGCTCGCTGTTAAACTTAATAACATCTTCCAGCGATTTTATATTGGTATTTGATGCAGTAGCCAAGTATTTATTTAATCCGTCTTTAAACTCATACAGCAACACATCAAATTCTGCATTGCCAATTACCCTAAGCGCATTTAAAAGCTCTACTTCTACAATGGTTGCCCCCATTTTTTTCATTACTTCAATGGCTTCTTTGTATAAACCAACTACAGATTCATGGCCTTGTAAATGATTTTTTTCTATGCCTATTCTTTTATTTTTCAATCCATCATTTTGTAGAAAAACAGTATAGTCTGTAAATGACTTTCCATTACTTTCGTTCGTTATGGTATCTGCATCATCTATACCCGTAAGTGCCCCCAATAAAATGGCTGCATCCCTTACGTTACGTGCCATTGGGCCAGCAGTATCCTGTGTAGCAGATATGGGTATAATGCCGCTCCTACTCCACAACCCTACCGTTGGTTTTATGGCTACAAGCCCATTTTTGGAAGCGGGCGAAACGATGGAGCCATCTGTTTCGGTACCTATAGCAATGGCACAAAGATTAGCCGCAGCGGCTGCACCCGATCCTGCGCTCGAGCCAGAAGGATTGCGGTCTAACATGTACGGACATCTTGTTTGCCCGCCTCGGCTGCTCCAACCGCTGGTAGATCTTCTTGATCTAAAATTTGCCCACTCGCTTAAATTAGTCTTACCCAATAAAACGGCTCCGGCTGTTCTTAATTGTTGTACAATAAAAGCATCTTTTGCAGCCATATTACCTACGAGTGCTAGCGAGCCAGCAGTAGTCATCATTTTATCTCCGGTGTTTATATTGTCTTTTATCAATACCGGTATCCCATGCAATGGGCCTCGTATTTTACCAGCTTTTCTTTCTTTATCCAAAACTATAGCTATGGTTACCGCATCTGGGTTTAATTCTATAACCGAATTTATCCTCGGCCCATTCTTATCAATTTCTTTTATTCTTTTTAAATACAAATTAGTAAGCGATAAAGCTGTAGCTGCGCCTGTTTGCATTTTTTGCTGTAATGTATCAATGGTTGTTTCATTTAAATCAAAATCTGTAAACTGGTTTGCATTGTTTATTATTGGTAGCTCTTTAAATAAACCCAATGAAACAGCGGAAAGTGATAAGGATGTTTTGGAAGTATTTTTGAGAAAATTTCTACGGTTCATTGGAAAGATTTTTTAAGATTAAACATTTTATTTTGGAACTTCAAACTTAGTATATATTTATTGGAGTAAATGATAACAGATTATACGCTTTAATTATTTCGCTGGTTTTTTGCTTTTATTGTATTAATCTATGTTGGATTTATAAAATACTATTACGGTAAAAATTAAATTTTTTATATATAGTTTTTAAAAAGCCCAATTGTTTTTTTAATCACCTATTACCTGCAGGCTAATGTTCAACGCTCAAGCGTAGGTAATCTTAGTATCAATGAGAGCTTAGTGTTAGGCATTGCAGGCCACATTAAGCTTTATATCTTGTATGCCGTTTATACGATTGGGTCATTCATATTTTTTTACAATGGAATTTATTACAGGTTTGAAAGTCATAATTGCATAACTCGAACTTTTATTAGTCGCAGGATAATTTTTATCATTTTCTCTATTATAAAAATTATAATCAAACCCAGTTACAGTTGGCCCCGGTTTTCCTGTTTGCATATCTCTACTTGTTGTAGTATGCGAGGTAATAATTAAAGCATATTTATAAAGACTAGTATTTGAATATTTACCCTCTTTGCTTCGAATAGTTTGTAAAGAAACAAATTCATATTTGTAGGGGTATTTTTCTGACATATACTCTTCCATTTTACTCTCTGCATTTTCGGATATTGTAAACTTCTGAACTAACAATATTGTCTTTGAAGGGTTGAAATCATCTGGAATCCATTTGTCAGCATTTTTAAAAGTTTTTTTTGAAGGATTAGACGCAATAGCAATAATCCAAAAAGTAAATACCATAAAAATAGATACGTTGGTTTTAAATTTTTTTGTCATAAGATTTGTTTAATTTAAATATCGATGAAAAAGTATTGTTTAGAATTAGCGCTAGTAGAACAGAAATGGTATAAGTAAGAAAGTCAAAAATATCGCCTGTTCCTGTAAAGAAATGTAAATATTGCAAAATTTCAAAACAAAGCCCCGAGCAAATTATTATAATTGTCCATTCAATTTTTATTTTCCTTTCCCAAATAATTAAGATAGCTGATTGAAAAGCATAAGCCCAAGTGCAATCTGGTATATAATTATTTAAGAGATGGTTTAAATGATTTCGAAAGAAAGGAAAATAACAAGCATAGCCAATTAATAAAGGTATTATCACATTTACCATAATATCGAATGCACGATATTTATTTGCGATATTATTTCTATTAAATGGCATACAATTAGTAAGTAATGCTGATGGGGATTACTTTTATATCCGTCTGCTCGAAATAAAAGCCAATTAAAGATATAACTGATAATGATAAGAACCAAAAGCTAGGCTACGATTTTATATCCGCACACAAGGCCAAGACGAAGAAAGTTAACTTTCCATAGCAAGCATGCAGTGGAGATACGAGCTGAGGCGAAGGACCTGCTGCAGAATTACTATCACAAGATTTGGGGTAATCAATTCCTCCTTTATCTATTTCGCTAAGAAAGGTTTTATAATCTTCAGGCAACTCAACATGATACTTCGTTTCAAATTTGCTTACTTCTTCGACTGAAGTAAGTACACCCAATTCATATTTATGAGATTCAGCACCAATCGTCATTAAGCCAGCATCTTTCTTTCTTACTTGTTCTTACTTAATTTTAATATGCGCTACTTGATTATTCTGTTTCATGAAATTGCCGTTAATGTTTTTGGGGTTCACGATGGCGAGGAGTTTTAGCACTAAATTTCATTCGGTGAACTGAACTTCCACCTTGCACAAATGTGTATGTGAAGCATGGAACCCCCGCTTTAGCAAACCCCTTGTTTTCGGCTGTTCTTCTGTCTGCCCGTAGCGGTGTTCTATTAATTTTGTTCATAAGACATATCATTATATATTTTATTCTGACGGTCTGTTTCTTTTATTTAAATAATAGTGCCACAAAAAATAAACTGCAAGTGAACGAAATGGTTTCCATTTTTCAGCAAGCAAGATTATCTCTTCTTTTGTTTTTGCATCACTCAATTCTTTTACAGTATTCACAACTGCAATGTCGCCAATCGGAAAAATATCTTTTGATTGAAGGCAAAGCATTAAATAAATATCAGTAGTCCAATCGCCAATGCCTTTAATGCTTGTGAGTTGTTTTCTTATTTCTGTCTCTTTTAATTTTGGTAATTCTTCCAAATCTACATCACCGCTAATTATTGCAGTAGATAACGCACGAA
Organism: Ferruginibacter sp.; assembly: GCA_031430735.1. Taxonomy (GTDB): domain Bacteria; phylum Bacteroidota; class Bacteroidia; order Chitinophagales; family Chitinophagaceae; genus Ferruginibacter. Next base: position 5,156 of record JANPCB010000053.1, read on the forward strand.
GATATTTTGTTTTTTGTCGGCTTATTTGACAACTTCTCATTTCCTCGTCTGTAAGTTTGAGCATATTGGAAGGAGTAAACTCAACTAAATAATTATTGAGTTTAAGAAAATGTGCATTGGCAGAAGCTAAGCTTACTTGCTGTTCCAATATTATTTTAGACAAAGAAATAAAACCTTGTGGTCGTGTCCAGTTTGGTGGAGTTCCATAATTTTCGTTTATTAAAGCAAAAATGGTATGAGCATTTGTGAGTTTCTTTATATGTTTTGGGTTAACAATATTCATCAACGATTTTTTATTTGAAGCAACTGTTGTTTGTTTCATAGTCTAAAAATAGTGGTTACAGGTGTATGGTCGCTGTGCGTTATCCAATTTTCGTACGTTCCAATTTCTACATTTTCTAATTTGTCAATGAGGTCAACCGATGCAAAACAGTAATCAATGTGATAGGGTTTAAAACTTTTTCGTTGCAAGAAAAAAGTTGGGTGTTCTTCTCTACCTTGTGTCTGTTTGTAGTGAATATGATACGTACTAAAAATTTCTTTCTGTTCTAATTTTTCCACTAATAATGAATGGTTAGCTTCACGATAAGGTTTGTCCCAAATAGTATTGCTGTTAAAGTCACCAATTAAAATTGTTGGCTGGTCTTTAAGTAAACTGTCATAGTGATGAATAGCTTTCCAAACCTGCGTTATGTAACTACCATCAGGGTCTTTCGGATTATTTGCCCAAATAGCAAAAAGCGTAAAGTCAATCTTTCCACCAGTAACTGCAATTGGAAGAACATTTTTGAAGTCTGGGTTGTGCAAGTCAAGAAGTTTAAACCTAAAGTCGCTATAAGAAAAAACGCCAAGTCCTTTGTTAGGGTTGTTGCCAAACCAAATGCTGTCAGTTGGAAGTGGAACGTCAGCTTTGAATTTCAACTTGTCTGGATGTTCGCTTTCAGGAATAATTAAAATATCAGGAAGATGAGTTAGGATAAACTCCGCCTTTTTTCTAAATGCTCCTTGACAATTCCAAGTGATGATTTTCATTCTGTAATTGATGGTTGTACTGTTGCCATGGATATAAATGATAATGATAAGAATCAAAAGCTAGGCTAAAATTTTCTGCCCGAACCAAAGCTCAATAGCGAATCCCGAAATTTCGGGACTCATTGTACTTCTACCACACTTGTACAAAACAGGCTTTTGGTGGTAGTTCGTTTATGTCCATGTTTTGTTGTACAAATTCCTTTGATTAGCGGTAACTGATTTAAATCCTTGCTCTACATGTAATGCTTTTATTTTATCAAAGACTTAATTCTGAAGCGATGTCATAAATTCAGCATTTTTTTCGGTTATTCCGAGTTCAATTTTCGATTATTTAAACTTCTAATCTGAGATATGATTTTCTTTTAGGTTTAGTTGATTTGGTTTATCATTGCAAGGGATAATTATTGGGCGGCAAGCAGCGGCTCTATTTTTTTTATTGCAGCATCCGTCAGTTCCAATAGTCTGTCACTATCATAATAGCCTAGCGTTGTATCACGGTCTCTTTCTATCGGCTCGTAAAAATTTAAATCGCCTGCAAGATCCTGCAGAAAATAAAGCGCTTCATTTTCAAGTTCAGGCTCATCCCATATTTTACTCTGCAATTGGCCAATGGTTTTCGAACGTTCGGATGCATTCGTTCGTTTTATTTTATTCAGCATGAATACTACTTCATTTAAGTGCAGCATTAAATCGGCTTGTTTATCATTCATGTATTTGTATAGTTTTTAAGATTGTAGCTAATGTTTAGGATTTGTGTAATTGAACAACTGCCTGCACGAAACTGAACCTTTGTGCCAGTAAGCTGGGCTAAATTAATGCAAAGCGCACAGCGTCCCGTGGACATCCTGCGGATTACTAAAAGCCGAAGTTAACCAACAAAAGCCCGGCAGCATTGCGACCGCCAAAACCAAAGCCAAGGTAAGCCGATGATAGTTTCAACGTCCCGACCTAAATGCACAAAACCTGATGTTAGCGGCTGGCTATTGTGGATTTATTTTTTTTAATTAAAGGCAACCAAGAAATAAAGAGTTCAACAATTAAAACAGGAACTACCCAACTCATCCATTCATAAGTTGCGTCTTTCACCTCCTGATTTTTTATAAAGGACAAAAAATTATGTTTGTACACCAGGTCAGATAAAATTCGAAGAAATACGAAAGCTAAAGTTAAAGTATAACTACGAATCATAAATAAACGGTGTGCTTGAACGTTCTTTCTTTTTATAGTGATCCACGCAGCAGATGTCATGAATAACCACAAAGATGCGAGAATTAATGTAGGAACTACAGAACCCGGATATGGTTGTGTTATGCCAAGATATATTGCTGATAAACCTCCTAAAATGCATCCGATAATATATACTTTTCCTAAAAGTCTATGCCATTTAATGTAATACTTACGAAACCAAGTCCAAAATTGAAAAGGACCTGTTACAAGGGGAATGATTGCAGTCGTAATGTGAGATACAAACCAAAATTGTTTGTTCCAAAATGTCGGACCAATACCTTCTTTGATAAACCTGAAATTTATTGCACGATAGAGGTAATAAGAGCTTAATAAAATTATTATTGCCCAGGATATTTTTATTATTAGTTTCTTTTTATCCTTCATGTTTTTTAGCTTGTGGCTAACGGTAGCGCTATGTGCAAGTGTGGAATTTAAAATTTTTCAGCCCAAAACAAAAGCAGAACCTGCCTGCCGGCAGGCAGATAAATATATAACTGATAATGATAAGAACCAAAAGCTAGGCTATGATTTTCTGTCCGAGCCATAGCTCAAGAAGAACAAAATTTACTGACCATAGAGAACGGTTCGTGGGGATACGTACCGAGGCGAGGGAGTATATAACCTGTCTACATTGTTATTACTACTTTTCCCTTGTGGTCCGCTTTTCCAAAAAGTCTGAACGCTTCCACATATTCGCTTAGTTTGTAAGGCCCATCTATAACGGGCTTAATTTTACCTTCTTCGAAAAGTCTATTTATATACAGTAAATCCTTGTTTGTCTTCAAAGCAACGATACGAATGTGTTTTTTACTGATTATCGATATCAATGGCGCCAGTATCAAAGCCTGAAATAATCGGTTCATGGATCCGCCCACCGTTACGTAAATTCCATTGGTGCACAATGCACGGCAATAAGCAAACATCGATCGATTTGTTTTAACATCAAGGATTAAGTCATAACATTGGCCATTTTTGGTGAAATCCTCTTTTGTATAATCAATGACATGATCAAATCCAATTGATCGCAACATATTCAGTTTGTTCGTGCCGTCAACTGCAGTTAGTTCTACCTGGTATTGTTTGGCAATCTGCAACGCAAAAGTGCCAACTCCACCACCTGCACCATTGATCAATACCTTTTGTCCAGATTGAATTTTCCCTTTATCAATAAGGCCCTGTACTGCAAGCATAGCCGCCTGAGGAATTGCAGCCGCTTCTTCGAAACTCATTGCATTAGGTTTCAGTTCCAATGATTTTTCAAGGGCACAAGTATACTCTGCAAAACCTCCCCAGTAATTGCTCAAATCGCCATATACTTCGTCCCCTGTTTTAAACTTGGTTACATTTTTACCAACGGCTTCAATACATCCGGCTATGTCGGAGCCAAGCACTTTTCTCTTAGGTTTCAAAATGCCGTTAATTAGACGATTTATGAAGTCACCCTCTAGAAGTCCAAAATCCCAATCATTTATTGATACCGCATGAATTTTGATTAAAACCTCATCGTCCTTGGGAAAAGGTTTTGCTATTTCTTTGATTTGAAGAACTTCAGGGCCTCCGTATTTTGAGTAGACAATTGCTTTCAATTAAGATGGTTGGTTTTAAAAAATGACGTACAGCGGTACAGCGGTACAGCTTGACGATGTGGCGGTATTCGAAAATCGTCAGCCCGTAACCGCTGCCGAATAAAGTTACAAAAGTTCAATGCTAATGCTGCTGCTCAATAGTATTCCGTGGTAGGAACTGAAGACGATTAACGAACAATAAGTAGAGCATATACTCGTCGCCCCGCCATATTGCCAAGCCGCTTGTTAGCGTTATACCCTGTTAAAATATGGTCTCTGGTTTATTATTTATTTGATTCTTCGAAAACACTTCCATCATTCAGGTAAATTTTTATAGCTGTATAGCGGCCAGAGTTACCCTTGAAAAATTCTATTTGTGCATTTTCGTCAATTGCAAACTGGTTGTTTTGGATGTGCTTTAATTCAGACACACGGTTATTATGGTTGTTCCTGCACAGCAGTTTGTTTTTATCCACGTAAATGGTCACATCGGGATAGGTGCCTGCATAAAGCGTTAATAGATTTAACGCCAGCTTGCTGGTTTCTTTTGTTGGGATAAGAGACCGCAGGTAGTATTCGTATGTATGTTTTTCTTTGTCATCATTTGCCGCCAGTAGTTGGGCTGCAAAATAATGTTCCTGTGCTTTTAAAAAGGCCATCTCTGCACTTACTTTTACATCTGGTATCACACCAGTGCCTTCCCAGTCAGTTTTTGTAACAGGATTGTAAGAACGTGCAAAAGGAATAGAAGCTACAAACCCTTGGCCAATAGGGAAGGGCATTTGAGGATGTGCACCACCACCTGTAATTTCACCCACAATGGTTGCTCTTTTTGCTTGTTGCATGCCATAACTAAAATCTTCTGCCGCAGAAAATGTGTTATTACTTGTAAGAATATAAAGAGGCATGGCAAGGTTTAAACTATCGGCCTTTGCAGGGTCTGCATAAAATACGGTCGTATCGCTTGCGCCCCTGTTTATAATGTCGTTCATGTGCGTCTTTTCTTTAAAAAAGTAACTTTCTATCTGGCTAACCATCTCTGGGCTGCCACCGTGATTTTCTCTCAGGTCGATTATGATGGCCTGTGTATTGGCCAAAAACCTCAGTGCTGAATATATCGTGGCTTTGGCACCTTCTACATCATCTGCAAACCCGTTAAATGGAAAATATCCGATGTTGCCCGGCAGGATCTCCACTTTTCGAAAGGAATAATTTTGCTCTTTCCAGAATTTTTTCGCTTGTTTTGTCTCTTCTTCCGAAGGCTTGCTGTTCACCTGGGGAATAAAATTGGGATCGTATCCTATCTCCAGGTGAGGATCATTATGTATTTGTTTAACATCCTTTTCTATCTGCGCCGCAAGCTTTGGAAGATTTTTTAAATAGGCAGTGTAAGCTTTCTTTTCCAATTGTGCATGCAGGTGTATCGATACATCTTTTGCCTTTTCGGGAAAAACATAATGCTTGTTCAGCTGTGCCTGTAAAGAGTCTATAAGTTGGCGAATATTGATAGTATCTTTCACATTGCCTTGTGCACTAGATACATAAGGAGTTCCCAAAGCAAGAAAGGAAATATAAATGCTGAAGTGTTTTATATTCATGTTGATAGTTTGGATGCTTAGATGCATACTGGCTCAATTTCCATAACTAATGAATATAAATCTATCACTATCAACCGACTAAAATTAAGAATTTAATTTTTATCGTCTGAAAGTACTTGTTTTACTGTGTTATATATTTTTTAAAAAAGTAGACCTCCCTTTTATTTTGGAAAAAGGGACGGTTGGTCAGCTTTTTTAGTTTT
>JANPCB010000054.1:0-19226 GCA_031430735.1 Ferruginibacter sp.
TATGCTAGATGTGTATGAACTATTAAAAAATACCAGTCGGGCATGGGTTAAGGTAAAAACTAAAAAAGCTGACCAACCGTCCCTTTTTCCAAAATAAAAGGGAGGTCTACTTTTTTAAAAAATATATAACACAGTAAAACAAGTACTTTCAGACGATAAAAATTAAATTCTTAATTTTAGTCGGTTGATAGTGACAGTTTATATTTAATTTTCCACCATTTTATATTCCTTGCACCTGATAGCGGATAGCTATTTAAAAGTTTTAATTATAAAAATGCTAACTCCGTGTAGCGTTAGCATTTAAAAATAAAATAATGTAAATAGACAGCAATTTACTTTTCCTGCAACGCTTTCAAATTTGCTAAGCCAGTTTCAAAATCGCCGCCTACCATTTTGTTCATAAATAAACCCATTATATTCCACGGATAACTCATATGACCAGAAATGCCCCATTTTACAAGGGTTTGGTTGGGTGCTATACTGTCTGTAGTCATAAAAGATTGCGCCACATCTTTCATTGGCTTTTCAAAACGAAGTTCAAAATCCATTCGTTGTCCCTCGGTTATTTTCTTTATTTCTTGCTCGCCTTTGCCCACTTTACTATTACCTTCCCAGATGGTAGTAAAGCCTACAGTGGCATCTGTACCTGTGGAAGATTTTTTCATGGCGGGGTCTAATTTTGCCCATTTGCTAAAGTTGTCTTGGTTTTTTAAATACTTGATGTAGTTAAATATTTCTGTTTTTGGTTTGTTGATGGTTATGGATTTTTCCACTTTGTAATCTTTACTTACAAATAATGCAGTAATAAGCAACAAAACAATTACCGCAGCAATAAACAATAAAATTTTTTTGATGATACGCATAATGGTAGGTTTTAGTAGGATAAATGTAAAATATTTTTTTGAAATCGATTCGGTTATTGATGAATAAAAATATACTGCTGACGAGTTGTAGACATGTCTGTTCGAGAATTTTATACGAAGCACAGACTGCCAGCCATACATTGGCAGCACTTCATATTTACACCACTATTAAAATTAATATTAGGTATCTATGTACCTAATATTAGATTTTTTGAATGAGGAAATCTAAAAAGCAGTTTTACCATTCAGAAAACGACCACTTTTTAGCTAAGGTTAACAATGGGGAAGGAGTAATAATAGATTTTAATCTTCAGGTACTAATAATGCGATTTGTCTAAATCTCTCCAATATCATATCTAATTCAGGTTGATTTAAATGGGAAGTCTTTTTTATTACATTTATGAAACTTTTTAAATCAGGCGTGTTGCTAGAAAAATCTAATTGGCCATGTAATTTCTTTTTAAGTGGGTTTACAATAATCCAATATGGTATGGCAGTTGTGTCGCCTCCATAGCTTGCTATTAGCTTGTTAGCTCCCTCATTCACTAACCCTTTTTTTCGATCTGCATAAGAATTATGCAACTCCAGTATTACGTAGTTTTTATCAAAAAATTGAACATTGTAAGCATCTTTAAGTCCTCGTTTTAAATATTTACAAGGGCTACACCAAGTAGCCGTCAATATAATAAATACATTTTTATTTTCTTTTTTCGCTTTTGCAATTGCTTCATCAAAAAGTTCATTGGCAGGTCTTCCTTGTTGTGAAAAACTGAATATGTAAATGAACTGAAAAAATGAAACTAATAGGGTCTTTCTCATATTTCATAAAGATAGTGGAGCATACTTACATACTAGTTTAAATTCTTATAAAAGTGAAAGCTTTTAACGATGTGCCTATATGTTGAAAAATGATATACTGCTGAAGAGCTGCGGCGGAGGGAGCGATGTGCCGTGGTGCTTGCATACGCTGATAAGCGTATAGTCAAGTACCACGGCACGGTACAGCGACTAAGGCCGAACAAATGCAGATAAAGATTTGCCGCTCAAAGCCCTAAAAAACCTACCTTTGCGGCTGCAAAAATTATGAAGACAAAAACCCTCAAAAGAGATAGAGTAAACATTATTACACTTGGTTGTAGCAAAAATATGGTAGATAGCGAAGTGCTTAGTGGGCAACTACTTGCAAATGATATAGATACGATTCATGAAAATGAAAAATTGGACCATAATATTGTAATCATAAATACCTGTGGATTTATAGATAAGGCAAAAGAAGAAAGCATTAATACGATTTTGGACAATGTGGCGCTCAAGAAAAAAGGCAAGCTAGATAAAGTGTATGTTACAGGCTGCCTCAGCGAACGCTATAAGAATAATTTGGAGCAAGAAATACCAGAAGTAGATGCGTTTTTTGGTACAATGGAATTGCCACAAATACTGAAAAAATTTGAAGCAGATTATAAAGGAGAGTTGATAGGAGAGCGTATGCTCGCCACACCTTCGCATTATGCATACGTAAAGATAAGCGAGGGTTGTAACCGTACTTGTTCGTTTTGCGCCATACCGCTTATGCGTGGGCAGCATGTGAGCCGCACGGTAGAAAGTATTGTTGCAGAAGCCGCACAATTGGTAAAACGTGGCGTAAAAGAAATAATGCTGATAGCACAAGAATTGACTTACTATGGCTTGGATATTTACAAAAAAAGGGAATTGCCTCGGTTGTTAAATGAACTAGCGGTAATACCAGGCTTGGAGTGGATACGTTTGCATTATGCATACCCATCTAAATTTCCGATGGAGATTTTGGATGCTATGAATGCACACGATAATATTTGTAAGTATTTGGACATGCCACTACAACATGCAGCCGATAATATGCTTAGTGCCATGAAGCGAAATATCACCCGTGTAGAAATGGAGGAACTTATAGAAGCCATACGGGCAAAGGTTCCGGGTATTTGTTTGCGTACCACTTTGATAGCAGGTTTTCCTGGCGAAACGAGGGATGATGTAGAAGAGCTAAAAGCGTTTTTACAAAAAATGCGATTTGATAGAGTAGGTGTGTTTACCTACTCACACGAAGAAGATACAAGTGCACATGTATTGGATGATACTATTTCGGCAGAAGAAAAAGAGGAGCGTGCGCAAGAAATAATGGATTGCCAACAAGAAATTTCTTTAGAAAAAAATGAAGAAAAAATTGGCAAAACATTGAAAGTGCTCGTAGATAGAAAAGAAAGTGGGCGTTACATTGGTCGTACAGAATTTGATAGTGTAGAAGTGGATAATGAAGTAATCATAAATACCAAGAAAAAACTAGTGATTGGTGATTTTGTGATGGTGAAAATTACAAAGGCCTTTGATTATGATTTGGAAGGGGAGCTGGCCCCCTAAACCTTGCCTGCCGGCAGGCAGGTCCCCCGAAGGGGGACTTTGGTCTCTGGTACTTTGGAGATACTTTAAAGCGTAGGAATCACTCACTTGTAAGGTATACCATAGCTGAACATTATAGCCCATGGTAGATTGAAGTTTTAAAAAATATTTTTCTTTGTGTAACTTTTATACTTAGTGTCTCAGTGGTTCAAACAAAATAAACATGGGGTTTACTGCTCATAAAATTTCTTACCGCCAAACAAATGCATTTTCCAAATTGGTTTTGGATTATATAGATGCTGTGCCTGCATTGGATAATTTTTATCATTACAAGCCCAATATCGAAGGCATTAAAAAAGTGGTAGCTGATAGAAAAAACTTTCCAGTAAACAGAAAATTGTTGGTAGATACATTGAGCAACCAATATGCTACTTTACAAATATCTGATAAGTTGAAAGCTAATATTGCATTGCTTTCCAGCGAAAATACTTTTACCGTTTGTACCGCACACCAACCCAATATTTTTACAGGCCATCTGTACTTTATCTACAAAATATTGCATGCCATAAAGCTTTGTGAAGAACTTAAAGCAGCCATACCCGAAAATGATTTTGTACCTGTGTATTACATGGGTAGTGAAGATGCAGACTTAGAAGAATTGGGCGAAGTTCATATAAAAGGGTATCAATACAAATGGCAAACAACACAAAAGGGAGCCGTAGGTAGAATGGTTATTGATAAGGATTTTGTAAAAATAATAGATGGCATTGCAGGACAATTGGCGGTAGAAAAAAACGGTACTGCTATTGTAGATATTGTTCGAAATACTTATAAAGAAGGATTAACGATAGAACAAGCAACTTTCGGTTTTGTACATTATTTATTTAATAAACATGGTTTGGTTGTGTTATTGCCAGACGATAAAAATTTAAAAGCAGCTTTTGCTCCCATTATTTCAAAAGAATTAGAAGAACAGTTTTCTGAAAAAGCAGTAGCACAAACCGTGGCTGCTTTTCCAAAAGAGTACAAAGTACAAGCAAGTGGCAGGGCTATTAATTTGTTTTACCTAAAAGATAATATTAGGGAAAGAATAGAAGCCACCAAAAATGGTTTTGTAATTGCCAATACTGAAATAAAATTTTCAAAAGAAAATCTGTTTTTGGAATTGCATCACAACCCAGAGCGGTTTAGCCCTAATGTAATTTTGCGCCCCGTTTTTCAAGAAATGATTTTACCAAATGTAGCTTTTATTGGCGGCGGTGGGGAAATAGCTTATTGGCTTGAATTAAAAAATGTTTTTGAAGCTGCTGGGGCATTTTTCCCGCCATTGGTATTGCGTAATTCATTTACGATAATGAATAAAAAAGTAGCAGATAAAATGCAAAGCTTGGGTTTGCAATATGAGGATACTTTTAAACCCGAAAGACAATTGATAGCCGAAATAGTGAAGAAAGAAACACAACTTGCAATAGATTTAAAAACAGAGAAAGAAGCATTTAAAGCCTTATATGAAAAAGTAAAAACAGCGGCTGGTAATATTGATAGTACACTAAATTGTCATGTACATGCCCTGCGAACACAAGCGTTGAATAAATTGGAGATTTTGGAAAAGAAAATGCTGAAAGCAGAAACCAAAAAATTTGAAGCGCAGCAAAGGCAAATAAAAAAATTAAAAGCAGCTTTATACCCAAACAATAATTTACAAGAAAGGGTGGATAATGTGTTGGAGTATGTGAGTGCGTTTGGTAACGAATTCATAGATATGTTGTATAAAAATTCGGAGGGAGTGGGGAATGAGTTTACAATATTAACGGAAGAAAGTTGAACCACTAAGACGCTGAGAATAAAAGATGCACAAAGTTTTTTATAATTAATATTAAAGCGGAATTAGCTTTGTTTCTTTGTTATCGCCGTTTCGTTGTGTGAAATAATAAATATATATGCCAAGAATACTAGCAATTGATTATGGAAAAAAACGCACTGGCATAGCCGTTACAGATCCTATGCAAATAATTGCAACTGGACTTACTACAATAGATTCGCACGAGCTTATTCCTTTTCTTAAAAACTATATTGAATCAGAAACTGTAGAACTTATTATTATTGGGATGCCATTAAATTTAGATGAAACGGATACCCACGGTACAGCGCCTGCAAAAAAAGCAATAGAAAGAATACAAAAAGCTTTTCCTTCAATGCCAATAAAAACAGTGGACGAACGCTTTACTTCTAAAATGGCAAAAACGGCTATGAGAGAAATGGGTATGAAGAAAAAGGATAGGCAAGTAAAAGGCAATGTGGATGTGATAGCTGCTACGATTATGTTACAGGAGTATATGGAGGAGATTTAAATTTTCCAATTAGCCGTTTCATTTATATAAAAAAGGTGAATTTTAATATATTTCAGCTTTATTTTTCCTTTAAAAAGTTAATTTTGCAACCTATCATAAAAATCAAAAAAAACTTAAGTCAACAATTTTAAATTTTAAATAAACAATGATTCTTCCTATAGTAGCATACGGTTCACCCATTCTTAGAAAAGTGGCAGAAGAAATAACGGCAGATTATGAAGGGTTGGATAAGTTACTTTCCGATATGTGGGAAACCATGTACAACAGCAATGGTGTTGGTTTAGCTGCTCCACAAATCAATAAAGCCATTCGTATATTCACTATGGACAGTGAGCAGATATTTACCAACGACGAGGATGGTGATACCGATGGGTATACAGATGCCCCAGGTTTTAAAGCAACATTTATAAATCCAAAAATTGTAACATTGGGTGGTGAGCCTTGGAGTTACAATGAGGGCTGTTTAAGTATTCCACGGGTAAGGGAAGACATAATGCGGCAAGAATCTGTTACTTTGTCTTTTGTAGATGAGAATTTTATACCACAAATAAAAACTTTTACAGGTATTACAGCTAGAGTAGTTTTGCATGAATATGACCACCTAGAAGGTAAGCTGTTTATCGATTATCTTAAACCCCTTAAGCGTACACTCCTCAAACGCAAGCTAGATGACATCAGTAAAGGAAAAATAAAAGTAGATTATAGAATGGTATTCCCAAAATAACAATGTTTCCATATAACTATGTTAGCATTTTCCTGTAGTTTGGAAATAATGCCCAGCTTCTGAATGTATTTCAATAAGTTAATAATAAGTGTTTAAAACAGCTTAAATTACTTATAACTACTTATTATCTTCCGTATAATCATTATAGTTTTTCTTTTTCCATTAGTCATTAATTTTATTAATGAGTAATTGTTATAAAAGAGGCTATTTCTTTTTTGTTTTGGAACAGCTTTTTTTTATGTAGAACCCAACTATCGTTGCTTACAATAATGTTCCCTATTAAATATTGTCTCCCAGGTATATTAGCTAACAATAAGTTCCTTCTTACAGATTCGTATATTTTTTATTAGTAAAGCAATTGAAAAGCCGAAATAAACCAAGATTTATAATAAAGCTCATTATGAATTATTCTATTTAAGTGAAAGTAAGAATTGGTCGACTTTATTATTACTCTTTCTCAGTTTCCTTTAATTCATTACCCATCATGGATCACCTCTCATTCATCATCCATCACTCCTAATTCGTAATTCCTAATTCCTAATCCCAAATCCCTCAAAAATTCCCCCCTTTTAATTATCCCTTTTTAATTACCTTTGCCGCATTAAAAAAAAGCTGATTATGATAGATGTTTTTGAGAAATTAGTGAAAGATGGCGGTCCTATTGGGCAACACATGGATCGTGCACATGGTTATTTTGCATTCCCAAAACTAGAAGGGGAGCTTGGCCCACGCATGCAATTTAGAGGCAAAGAAGTAATTGTGTGGAGCCTAAATAATTATTTGGGTCTAGTAAACCACCCAGATGTAAGAAAAGTAGATACGGAAGCAGCAGCAACTTACGGAATGGGTAATCCAATGGGAGCAAGGATGATGAGTGGGAATACGGCTAAGCATGAAGAACTAGAGAAAGTAATAAGCAAATTTGTAAGCAGAGAAGATACTATGTTGTTGAACTTTGGTTACCAAGGTATAATGAGTTGCATAGATGCACTCGTAAACCGACGGGATGTAATTGTGTATGATGCAGAGGCACACGCTTGTATTGTAGATGGCGTACGCTTACACATGGGAAATAGGTTTGCCTTTAAACACAATGATATAGAAGATTGCGAAAAGCAATTGGTACGTGCCAAAGCATTAGCCGAAAAAAATGGTGGTGGGGTTTTATTAATTACCGAAGGCGTTTTTGGTATGGATGGTGAACAAGGAATATTGAAAGAAATTGTAGCCTTGAAAGAAAAATATGGTTTCCGTATTTTGATTGATGATGCACATGGTTTTGGTTATATGGGGCCTACAGGTGCAGGTGCAGATGAGGCACAAGGTGTACAAGATCAAATAGACCTTTACTTTAGCACATTTGTAAAAAGTATGGGTAGCATTGGAGCCTTTATTAGTGGACCAAAAGCCGTTTTGAAATATTTGCGTTACAATACCCGCTCTCAAATATTTGCAAAAAGCTTGCCATTGCTTATTGTTGATGGTATGCTTAAGCGTATGGAGATGGTAATTACCATGCCTGAGTTGCGCACCAAACTTTGGGCAAATGTAGAAAGATTGCAAACTGGCCTTAAAGAAAAAGGTTTCGATATTGGAGATACCAATAGCCCGGTTACACCAATATATATGAAAGGCGACGTGCCAGAAGCTACACAAATGGTAATGGACTTAAGAGAAAACTATGGTATATTTTGTAGCATAGTGGTGTACCCTGTTATTCCCAAAGGTGATATTATCTATCGCCTTATTCCTACGGCTTCGCATAGTTTTGAAGAAGTGGATATAACACTGGAAGCATTTGAACAAACAAAGAAAAAATTGGATGCTGGGTTGTATAAAGCAGCCGATATACCAGATATGGCCGAAGTAGGGGCCTTGTAAAAAATATTTATGCGAAGTTTCTACTTCGCATTTTTTTTATTTAAAAATTTTTGACATGGCAGATTCATATAAAATACCGGCACAAACTCGTATTGGACATGTGCATTTAAAAGTTTCTGATTTAAAAAAAGCAATTGATTTTTATTGTGGGCTTTTAGGATTTGAAATAACTACTATGTATGGAGAGGAGGCAGCATTTATTTCTGCAGGCGGTTATCATCATCATATTGGATTAAATACTTGGTATAGCAAAAATGGTGAACCTGCCCCTTTGCACAATGCTGGTTTATTTCATACAGCTATTTTGTATGCCGAAAGAAAAGAATTGGCCGTTATTTATAAAAGATTATTGGATGCAAACTATACATTTACCGGCTTTGCAGATCATGGTGTGTCCGAGGCATTGTACCTCAATGACCCTGACGAAAATGCTATCGTGTGGACACAAATGCAATTGGGACACGGATGACACGGACCTGCCTGCCGGCAGGCAAGTTGAATAGATTCAAAAAGGATTTTTTTTGCTTTGCAATCTTTTTTCAACACAGATGAGATCGACCTGCCTGCCGGTAGGCTGGTTTTATGGATTTAAAAGATTTTTTGCGAAGCAAAAAAACAAAATCCCAATTTTTTATCCATAAAATCTCGTTAAATCCGTGTCATCCGTGTTCCATTTTTTATATCATAAATGTGGCCTCACCATAGGATGAAAATGGGGTAGAACTGTATTGGGATAAACCAAAAAGCCAATGGCCTCAAAATGAAGATGGCTCTCTGCACATGTACACAAAGGCGTTGGACTTGGATAGTTTATTGAGCGAATTAATTTGAACCAATATTTTCTATATTTTTAAGTGTATCCTCGTCAGTGATAACAAAAGGCCATTCTTTTTTAAGATTTGCTTTTGCTAGATACACAACTATACCACTAACTAGCACCGCAAGAAACATAGATATAATAGCAAGTCCTGTTGCATAAAAAACAAACAGCCACATCATGATGGCCAATATTACAGGTAACGGGTAAAGAGGCATTTTAAAAGGTAAATTCGTTGTACCTTTTCTTTTTCTGAGCAACATTAATCCTACGGCTTGTCCTATAAACTGTACCATTATGCGCATGGCAAGTATACCACTAATTACATCGCCCATGCGAAACAACAAACTAAATACAAAAGCAAAACCTGCCAATATGAGCAAGGAAATATAGGGGAAATTTTTTGTAGGATGTAGCTTAGCAAATATTTTAAAAAACGCACCATCTTGTGCCGCAGCAAAGGGAACACGGCTGTAGCCAAGCATTACAGCAAAAAGTGAGGCGAGTGCCACCCACAAAACCATCACGGTAATTACAACTGCTGCAGTATGGCCATATAGCCTTTCTATAAATGTACTTATTACAAAAACTTTGGTATCGGTATCTACCCAATGTTTTATTTCTTGCCAAGGTATTACGCTTGTTACACTCACATTCATGGCAAGGTAAAGTATGGCAATACCGATGATGGATATGAACATACTTCTTGGAATGTTCTTTCCCGGGTCTTTTATTTCGCCACCCAAGTGGCACACATTGTAGTAACCCAAATAACTGTAAATGGTTTTTACACAGGCTTTGCCAAAGAAAAAAGAAGAGATCGCTTTTAGGCTATTCATATCTGCACTGTCAAAAATCGGTTGCATAAAATTGCCATGAGCAATGCCACCAAAAATGATCCAACCAAGTGTACCAATCACACCCATCCAAAGCAGTACGCCTATTTTGCCAATGCTCTCAATTTTTCTGTATAATAAAAAAGTGACAAAAATAATGACCGTTCCACTTACCATTTTTTGTTGCCAAATTTCCAAGGGCACCAAATACATAAAATATTGTGCAAACCCAATGGCTGCAGAGGCTGCAACCAATGGCGCCTGAATGATAGTTTGCCATACATACAGAAAACTCATCATTTTGCCGGGCCCTTTTTCGCCGTAGGCAACTTTTAAAAAATTGTAACTGCCGCCAGCAAGCGGATAGGCTGCTCCCAATTCGCTCCATATCATAGCATCTACAAAAGAGAGTATTGCACCAGCCACCCATGCCCACAAATACATTCCACCCAATAGCCCAATTACAATAGGCATGGTTACAAAGGGGCCAATGCCCACCATGTCTATCATATTTAAAACCGTAGATTGAAACAAACCGAGGGTTCGGTTTTGTGCATTTTCAGTTGCCATACAATGAAGATACTATTGCATATTGTAAGATTGTAAAATAATTTATATTGAAAGGCCTTCGGCTAAAAAAATCATTTTTAGCCGGGCTAGAACAACAGATATGCAGCATTAGTGGGGCCCATCGCCCCGGTTCGTGTCCCCACGAACCGTTCGCTTCGTTCTACTATTTAATTTGATAAAGCCGCTATTTACTCACCATCAAACAATGTAAATATATTTTTTAAAAAACCAAATTCATCAACGCCCGTTTCGTGCACTGCATCCTGTGGATAAAATCTTGCCGATGAATAATTATAGCTTAAATCATCCTTTGATAATACCCATTTTCCATTTACTGGATTGAAGTGAATATAATCAATTTTTTGCCTAGCAACTTCTCGACTATAAATTTCTATCCCCAACGAATCTCTCTGCCAGATTTCATGTTTTTTATTGGCTTCATTTACTTCGTACATTTTACAACTTCCATCTTTCTTTAATTGTTTTAAAAATTGGTGAGCTGTATGTTTCAATAAACTACCCTTAGGTGTTTCTTTACCATTTATGGTATTTTGTTGCCATATTAAATGAATATGATTTGGCATAATAACAAAAGCATAAACTGTAATCAGTTTTTTATCTGACAAATATTTTAATGAATCTACTACTACTTGCTTATTGATATCATTTTCTAACAATGGTAACCATTTATGTATGGTTGCTGTCCAAAAATATATTTTCGATAATGAAGTATGGGACTTCCTTTGTTGACTTTCCATACTTGAATTTACTTTATTTCTATAATTATTTAATAAATCTCCTTGATTTATTTTAACCTGACCTTAGCGAACGGTTCGTGGGGACACGAACCGTGGCGAGGGTATGCTACCAAATATTTTGTAGTAGCATATTTAATTGAATGGGTAAATTTTTGGAACGCCTTATCGCCTTACCGGCAGAATAAGTCTTCACACTGGTTTGTGACACGAACCGAGGCAAAAGGACACGAACCTAGGCGAGTAATAATTTAATAAATCTCCTTGATTTATTTTAACCTGACCTTAGCGAATGGTTCGTGGGGACACGAACCTAGGCGAGGCGCTCTATTAAGCTTTTATAGAATCGTAGATATGCATAGTAGGGGTTTAACCCTTCTGGATAATGTAGCAAAATGGTTGAGCGAAATGATGGATTGCATCCATGGTTGAAGCGTTTATTCTCTTTTCGTCTTTAATATACCGCTAACAATTATTTTGTAGCAAGATGTTTTAATGAATATGTAAATTTTTGGAACGCCTTATCGCCTTACCGGCAGAATAAGTCTTCGCACTGGTTTTTGACACGAACCGAGGCAGAAGGGTTCTCTGCGTAATCTCTTTAAACTCCAGCTCTCTGTGGTGAAAATAAGAAAATCACTAACTCAAACTGCTTCTTAATTAAAAGGGGAAATTTTAAAACGCCTTATCGCCTTACCGGCATTATAAGTCTTATTTAAACAATGTCTCCAAATAATGTTCTTGTATACCAAACAATTCTTTTAGCGCTTTTACTTTTTCCATGTTTTCTGTAAAAGTATTTTCAGAAGCAGTTGCCCTTGTTCCTACAATCATTACATTTTTGGGGGTGTCTTCTTCCTCAATAAAATCAAACACTTTTGTTTTATATCCATGTGCTTCTAGTATGAGTGCACGAATGGTATCGGTTACCATTTCTGCCTGGCGTTCTAGCAATATACCATGTTTGGTTATTTGTTTAAGCGCATTGGTTGGCGACATTTGTTTGCGTATTTGTTTGTGGCAACAAGGGGCACAAATAATAAATTTGGCTTTGGCCTCAATACCTTTCATGATGGCATCGTCCGTAGCTGTATCGCAGGCGTGTAAGGCAATGAGCATATCTACATTTTCTATAGCCGTTTCTTGTATACTTCCTTTTATAAATGACAAGCCGTTGTATTTTCCATGTTGCGCAATGTTGTTGCATTTAATTACAAGGTCATCTCTAAGTTCTATGCCCTGTACTTTTGCAGCCATATTTTTTTGTTGTAAAAAATCATACAAAGCAAAGGTTAGGTATCCTTTTCCACTACCCATATCCACCACCGAAAAATTATCTGGCAATTCAGTTTCTTTTAATATACCTTCTATAATTTCTACATACCTATTTATTTGTTTGTACTTATGCTGCATTTCTTTTTTTACGTTCCCCTCGTTGGTAGTAATGCCCAATTCTTTCAAATAAAATGCATTGGCTTGTATAATGCGTTGTTTCGTTTTATCGTGCAAGAGCTGCGGCACATTTGTAATTGTTTCAATGGCTTTGGTAACCATTTTTTCTTTTCCAGTTTTATCTATACTGTAATAAATGGTATTTGTAGTATTGTACACATCTGCATTAAAAAAACTTTCTGCCAATATATTTTTAATGCTGGTTATGCCTTCTTCAATGGAAAAGTTTTTGGTAATATCTTGTGTGGGGTGCCTGTACACAAAAGAAAGCATCAAGCTGTCTTTAATTATAACGGGTTTTATAAAAACATTTTTTACATCAGCCGTTTTATTTCTTTTATTACCAAGGGTTATTTTGAGAAGCTTTTTATCTAAAGCAGCAGCGTTTATTTCTTTTAATAGTATATCTAATTTGTTCATCTTTCTTTTTTGCAAAGATAAACTACCATTCGGTATGAAGCTTTTTGTTAAACGCAACAAAAGTCTCATTGGCATCTGCTTTTTCGCCAAAATATTTTAAGGGGCCTTCTATTTGCTTGGGTTTAAGATAACCCGGCAAAGGTGCCGGCTGTGCATTGGTGCCGCTCATAAAAACGGTAGTGGGATACGAAAGTTGACCGCCTGTTAAATAAATGGCCAATTCATTTGTTTTATATTGTTTATTGTATTTGTACTGTTTGTTGTTGAAAGTAATGGTTTGCCTCGACTCTGCATTAAATTTTATTGCATAGTAACGCTCATTTACGTAAGCAGTAAGCTTTTCATGTTTATATGTGGTTCTATCCATTTCTTTGCACCAGCCACACCAATCGGTGTATATATCTATTAAAATGGGTTTTGGATTTTTTGCATATAGCTCGTTTAACTGCTCTATGCTAATCCAATTTATCTTTGCTTCGGTCTTTTTAGTAAAAGATGAAATAGCGCAACCGATTATTAATAAAATTATAAAACTGAATAGGTACCTCATTCGTAAATGGTTTAACTTAGTAAAATGAACGAAAAAATAAGACAAAAAATTGTAATAGCAATAACAGGCGCCAGCGGCTCCATATACGCAAAACTATTATTAACAAAATTATCGCAAATTCAAGACCAAATAGAAGATCTAGCCTTGGTAATGACAGACAATGCCAAAGATGTGTGGAAGGTAGAATTGGGAGATGAAAGCTACAAAGATTTTGATGTAAAATATTACGGTCAGCAAGATTTTTTTGCTCCATTTGCTTCAGGCTCGGGGCGTTACAATACCATGATTATTGTGCCCTGTAGTATGGGTACGCTTGGAAGAATTGCCAATGGAATATCCAATGATCTGATAAGCCGTGCAGCCGATGTAATTTTAAAAGAAAGAAGAAAACTAATATGTGTAGCTAGGGATACACCATATAGCCTGATACATATAAAAAACATGGAAACCATCACACTTGCCGGTGGCATCATTTGCCCTGCTACGCCTTCATTTTACAGCTTACCAAAAACGGTAGAAGAGGTGGCTGCAACCGTGGTCGATAGAATCATAGATTTGGCAGGGCTGCAGCAGGAAAGTTATAGGTGGGGGGAGAAATAGAAATGATGACAATTTTATTTCTTATTAAAAACTGCCCTCAACTCATTAAATAATCGATTGCTTAATTTTAATTCTTTAAAAGCCTACTCTCTTATAAGTCTTTGCTTGGTCTTTTACCTGCAAAACCTATTTGCAATTTCTCTTCATTTTCTATACTTATACTTAATACCTGGTCGGCTGCTCAAAGACCACGCACCGGCGACTAAAGGTTTGTAGTGTTTGTACCAACGAAGGCTAACACTCACCGCCAGCAAGAGAAATAAGATTAATGACATGATACAAAAAAGCCGCCTGAATCATTCAAGCGGCTTACTTTAATAAAATTATAACTTACCTCAAATCCACCACATCGAACCCTGGATATTTCTTTGCGTCAAAAATAAATAATGGATCTGCCAATACCGCATTTGGCTTTACGCTGGTAATGCTCAAGGTATATTTATTGCCTGTTTTTTCTAAAAACTTTGCCGAAGTAATGGCATTGTTGGTTATGTACAAAAGCATTTTATAAATGGGCTTTGTTTTATCTATCGGAGTAAGTTCTATTTCACTTACATTTTTGGTAGTGCCATTTAGCTTATATAAAAAATCTTTATCATAAAAATTGGTAAACAACCTTTGTGGGGTAATCGTATTTGAACTTGGGTCTATTTTGCTAATCGTAACTTCTTTAGAGGCTTTATCCAATGTCCAAGAATTGCTGCCATCCGAAAATACTTCTTGCCCGGTTGCTGTTATCCTATATTTTGCGCCTTTTAAGTAAAAACTACCTGTTTTTTTTCCAATAGATTTTCCAGCCGCATTTTCTATTTTTATGGAGAATTTTGATTCTACGTTTTTATATGTTTTTAATTTTGCGCTTACAGCATCTAAAATTACTTTTGCCTTAGGGTCGCTGGCACCCATTCCTTTTGGTGTTTGAGCCATTGTATTAAGAGCAAGCGATAGTAGCATTAATCCAAAGTATACTTTCTTCATTTCTATATTTTTATTTTTTGCGTTGCAAAGATAAGTAATAGACAGGTCTATTTGCCATAGGTTTAAGGCTCAATAATAAAGGATATGTTAAACTAAATGCTGGATAAACTGTTTATAAACAAATAGTAAAACCAATACAAATTCAATATTTTTGTCGCCCATGGCTAAAGCAGTTACAGAAACACCCTTAATGTTACAACACAATGCCATCAAGGCCAAGTACCCTGATGCTATATTGTTGTTTAGGGTGGGCGATTTTTATGAAACATTTGGGCAAGATGCCGTTATTACCTCACAAGTACTCGGAATAACCCTCACAAAACGCAATGGTGCCAATGCGGCTTCGGCAGAGTTGGCTGGTTTTCCGTACCACGCACTCGATACTTATTTACACAAATTGGTAAAAGCGGGCTATAGAGTAGCTATTTGCGACCAACTAGAAGACCCTAAAGCGGCCAAAGGAATCGTAAAACGGGGGGTTACAGAGTTGGTTACGCCCGGTGTGGCCACCAACGATAAATTATTGGAGCACAATACCAATAATTTTTTGGCTGCATTGCATATTACCGATGAAAAAACGGGTATTTCTTTTTTGGATATTTCTACAGGCGAATTTTTTATAGCAGAGGGGGATAAAGAATACACCGATAAATTATTACAAAGCTTGCAACCTGCCGAAGTGATTTTTCAACGCAATAAGCAGAAATATTTTAAAGAGACCTATGGTAATTCTTTTTTTACTTACACCTTGGATGAATGGATTTTTGCAGATGTGTATGCCAATGAAATATTGCTAAAACATTTTGGCACACATAGCCTAAAAGGATTTGGCACCGATGGAATGACAGCGGGTATCATTGCTGCAGGTGCCATCCTACATTATTTAAAAGATACGGAGCATCCAAATTTGCAACATATTACTTCTTTGCAACGCATAACCAAAGAAGAGCATTTGTGGATGGATAGGTTTACCATACGTAACCTGGAGTTGATAGGGCCAAATGAAAACAGTAGCCTGTTTAAAACCCTCAACAATACCGTATCGCCCATGGGTGCAAGGCTTATGAAACGGTGGATGCTAATGCCGCTAAACGAGCTTACAAGAATAAATGAAAGATTACTTGCGGTAGAATATTTTATTAAAGAATCGGATACCCGTTTGCAAATTGCAAAGCATATAAAACAAGCGGGCGATGTGGAAAGGCTTGCTGCAAAAGTGCCACTTAAAAAAATAAATCCGAGAGAAGTATTGCAAGTGGCAAGAGGCTTGGCACAAACAGAAGAAATTAAGAAGCTATGTGTTTCCTCCTCTAATGCGTATTTAAAAAGGTTGGGAGATTCGCTTAACAGTTGTCAATATATTCTGGAAAAAATTGTAAAAGAGATAAATGAAAATCCGCCTGCTACGGCCAATAAAGGTGGTCTTATTGCAACGGGTATTCATGCCGAGTTGGATGAGCTAAGGGCCATAGCAAGTGGCGGAAAAAATTATTTATTGGAACTACAACAAAAAGAATCGGAAGCCACGGGTATATCTTCTCTTAAAATTAGTTTCAATAATGTGTTTGGTTATTATTTGGAAGTAACCAACCTGCACAAAAACAAAGTGCCAGCTACTTGGATACGCAAGCAAACCCTTGCCAATGCAGAGCGCTACATTACACCAGAGCTAAAAGTGTACGAGGAAAAAATAGTAGGGGCTGAGGAC
This sequence comes from Ferruginibacter sp., assembly GCA_031430735.1. GTDB lineage: Bacteria > Bacteroidota > Bacteroidia > Chitinophagales > Chitinophagaceae > Ferruginibacter. The sequence continues at coordinate 16,879 of JANPCB010000054.1, forward strand.
AAAATATTTCAGATAGAGCAGCAATTGTTTCAAGAATTGTTGAACGAGCTGCAGGATTATATTGCGCCCATGCAGGTGAATGGGCATGTAATGGCAGTGCTGGATTGTTTATGTTGCTTTGCAAACAATGCCTTGCAATTCAATTATAAAAAGCCATTGTTGCACGATGGGTTTGAATTGGATTTAAAAGATTGCAGACATCCGGTAATAGAAAGAAACTTAGCAGTAGGAGAATCTTATATAAGCAATGATATCTTTTTAGACAATAACAGCAACCAACTCATTATTCTTACTGGGCCAAATATGAGTGGTAAAAGTGCCATACTCCGACAAACGGCATTGATTACATTGATGGCGCACATGGGAAGTTTTGTACCAGCATCATCGGCAAAAATACCATTGACAGATAAAATATTTACAAGGGTAGGAGCATCCGATAATATTTCGGGAGGCGAGAGTACATTTATGGTTGAGATGAACGAAACGGCTAGTATCATCAATAACCTCACAGCTCGTAGCCTTATTTTGTTAGATGAAATAGGCAGAGGTACATCTACCTACGATGGTATTTCTATTGCATGGAGTATTGCAGAATTTATTCACCAGAGTCCCCATGCCCCTAAAACATTGTTTGCAACACATTATCATGAGCTAAATGAATTGGAGAATAAATTTGATAGGATAAAAAATTACCATATCACCAACAAAGAAGTAGGTAATAAAATAATTTTCCTACGCAAGCTTGCGCCAGGCGGTAGTACGCATAGCTTTGGTATACATGTAGCACGCATGGCTGGCATGCCGCCCGTGCTCATAGATAGAGCCAATGAAATATTATTGCAATTAGAAAAAAAGAATGAAGGAGAACACGAAAAAGGAGTGGCCAATAGCCCAGATATGAAAGGGAAAATAAAAGAGCTAAACATGCCCAAAATGCAATTAAATATTTTTGATGCACACTCTGTAACATTTGAAGAAATAAGAAGTATCCTGGAAACTGTAGATATCAATAGACTTACACCAGTAGAAGCATTGCTAAAATTGCAAGAGATAAAAGGTAAAATAAAATAGTTTGATCGTTATTTAAATACCTCACCTATTTTCTTTCTAAAATTTTCATCGGTCAATACGGTCAATTCGAAATTATTCATCAACCCTTGTAGCATATCATTTTCTGCTGGGGTGAGGTTATTAAAAAAGTAAGCCATTTCTATTCGTTCCCCTTTTTTTGTTGTGGCATAAAATGCTTTGGTCAATACCCACGAAGTGCTTCCACCTTTCATCCCTGCATGTTTTAGCCATTGTTTATTTGAAGGGTTTTCCATCAAGGTTTCCAATACCAATGAAAGAATGGCATAGGTATCTTCATCAAAATAGGCTCTATTATTTAAAATGCTACAAATGCGCACATATTCTTTTGTGGTAGATGCGGGTAAACGATCGCTCCAAACCTTTTGCATTTTCATTGTGAGATCTTGCGGGCGAAATTTTAATTTTAAAATGGTATCGTACTTGAGTGCCTTGTGCATATCATATATGTAACGTGCATACTGCTCTTCCGATAATTTTTTTATCGCTTTCAAAATATCTGCTTCTTTTTTGCTCATCGGGTTCTGGTACATAAAAAGAGAAGCTACCATGGGGTATATGGCACTGTGTTGTTTTAATCCAAGTATATCTATATTCTCTTCTACTTTATCCAGACCCAATAAATCCAATAAATATTCTGTATTTGCATTGCTACTAAACATGATCATACCCCTTGCCACATCTAATAAAATTACGCTATCCCCGTTTAAGAAACCTTTGTCTTTCTCGTACGCTATCCAATTGGCATGGGCATTTCCGTCTGTAAGCGGTAAATAATAACGCTCCAAATCAGATAAGGGAATCATTTCATTTTCATCAATTTCATTCTTAACAACTTGCTTTGCAAATTCAATGGCAATTAAAATTTTTACCGTACTGGCAAGCGGCATCATTTTGTTTTCGTTGAGATGCGCTATAACCTTGTCGTTTTGGGTAAGAAAAAGCGATGCTTTGCCTTTATTTTTCTTTATAAATCCCAAAAGTAAGTCTGCAGGGGTTTGTGCCTGTGTACAGGTGCCTATTAAGAGACCAACGATACAAAGTAGATATATTTTTTTCATTTTATATGATGTAAAATAGCCATCTTAACTATAGAAACGAAATTTTTATATAAAAAGTATCACTATCAACCGACTAAAATTAAGAATTTAATTTTTATCGTCTGAAAGTACTTGTTTTACTGTGTTATATATTTTTTAAAAAAGTAGACCTCCCTTTTATTTTGGAAAAAGGGACGGTTGGTCAGCTTTTTTAGTTTT
>JANPCB010000055.1:0-74917 GCA_031430735.1 Ferruginibacter sp.
TGTACTACGAGGCCATATAACTTATAACTTACTACCGACAAATGACAACCGACTATCAACAACTCACAACTCATCACTCCTAATTCACCACTCACAACTCATCACTCATAATTCATCACTCATCCCTCACCCCTTTCCAAATTTCACAATATTAGTCCCAAAAATCTTTACGGCAATTGCCAGCAAAATAACACCAAAAAACTTTCTTACAATCATTAATCCATTTTGGCCTAGGGCCCGTTCTATCCATTTTAAAGAGCCAAGTACCAAAAATATAACCACACAGTTTATTAGAATACCTAAAAGAATATTTACATCATCATAATTTGCCTTTAACGACATGATGGTGGTGAGTGTGCCACTACCTGCTATTAATGGAAATGCAATGGGCACCACGCTTCCACTTTTGCTGTCATTATCTGGCTTAAAGAACTCTAAGCCCAACACCATTTCTAGACCAAGTATAAAAATTACAATACTACCTGCTACTGCAAATGATTTTACATCTAATCCCAATAAATTTAAGAACTGCTTGCCAATAAATAAAAAAAGTACCATAAGTGCACCAGATGCGAGGGTGGCTTGTATGCTGTTTATTTTTCCGCCCATTTTTGCTTTTAAAGATATGAGCACAGGGGCATTGCCCAGCATATCTATTACAGCAAAGAGGGTAAAACTAACTGTAATTACTTCTTTTATTGCAAATTGTCCAAATTCAAACATATCGTTTAGATTTCTGCAAATATAAATGGATATTTTTTGTGGTAAATATTAAGCTAACCTGAGGATGCATTTAAAATTGTCGCTTATTCATTCACCGCAGAGAAATGAGTTAAAAGAGACTTCGCAGAGAATCTCTGTGTAAACGCTCTGCTCTCCCTTTCTCTGCGGTTATTTTTTTATCGCTATTTTCTACTTTTGAGTGCAACAATTTTAAATATACCCTAAGTTGAACTTTTATTGAAAATAGCCATTTTGTAGTGCTAGTACTACAGGCTAATGGAAATAATGCTACCCAAAAATAAGCAATCATACTATTTGTGTTGTTTTGGTTAAGTACTATTTTTATCCTCTAAAATCAAATACCATGAGAAAGGCAACCCAAAAAAGCGTTTCTACAAATGCTTTTACAAAATTTATCTCTTCCTTATTTAAGGCAATGTTTCAACCTACAGATAACGCAGATTTTAGAAGGTTGAAGAATTTTATCTGTTAGTTTAATTTATTTCTAAAGATGAATGTGAAACTCCAAATACTATTGGAGCATCAAACATTTTGCCCTTTATTACCATTCTTCATTTTATTACCACTTTCCTAATTGCCAAATGAGGCAAATAATGTTTGTATTTTATATCAATTCCATTGATTTAGGGTATTTTTAAATACAAATTTCCCCCGCTCATAAAATTCCTTATTTTACTTAAAATACAAATGATAATTTTGTGTATGCGAATTTTATTATCATTTATTTTCATTATAGCACTTGCAAGCAGTAGCCAGGCCCAACAAAAATGGAATTTAAAAACCATTGTTGACTATGCCATGGCTAATAATATAAATGTAAAGCTGAACGATGTACAGACCAAATTAGCTGCTATAGACTATAACCAAAGTAAGCTATCTCTATATCCTAATGCTAATTTTAGCACCAGTACAAGTATAAACTCTGGTAACAACCAAGATCCTACAACCTTTAGCCGTATTACACAAACCTATTTAAACGCTGGTTTTCAATTGCAGAGCAGTGCAGATATTTTTAATTTTTATAGCAAACGAAATACCATTGTAGCAAATGAGTGGGAACTGAAAGCGGCTGGAGCGGCTACAGAAAAAATAAAAAATGATATTGCACTTACCGCTGCTAATGCTTATTTACAAATATTATTGAGCAAAGCGCAAGAAGAAATAACGGCTGTACAAATAAAACAAACACAAGACCAACTTACCATTACCCGCAAGCAAGTAGATGCTGGGGCATTGCCCGAGCTTAATGCTACTCAGCTAGAAGCACAACTTGCACAGGATAGTGTAAATTATATTTCTGCAAAAGGCAATACCACACAAGCCATTCTTACTTTAAAAGCCAATTTAAATGTAGACGCAGGCGCCGCTTTTGAAGTAGAAACACCACCTATTGACAAAATACCAGTGGAACCTATTGCCTCTTTACAACCAGAATATGTATATGACTTAGCTGTGAAAAATTTGCCGCAACAAAAATTCAATGATTTTAAAATGAAAGCGGCTGAAAAAAATGTAGCAGTGGCTAAAGCTGGTATGTACCCTACATTGAGTGCATTTGGAAGTTTGGGAAGTAATTATAATAATCAATCTAGGGAGATTACAAGTTTATCTCAAACAACAAGTATAATTCCAATAGGCAGTGTAAAAGTGGGTGGGACAGATTACATAGTTACTTCACCTTTTACCACATCTGTACCTTCTTTTAAGAACACAGGTTTTACCAATCAGCTATCCAATAATTTTCGTCAAGCATTTGGAATTAATATTAGCGTTCCTATTTTTAGTGGTGGTCAGCTAAAAAGCAATTACCAAAGAAGTAAATTGAATATAGAAACCATTACTTTACAAAAAGAGCGAGACAATCAACAACTAAAACAAGATATTTACCAAGCTTATAATGCAGCATTAATTGCATACGAAAAATTTAATGCAAGTAAAAAATCTGTTGATATTAGCGAATTAAATTTAACCTACGCTACCAAACGTTTTAATGTGGGCATGCTAGGTACGTTCGATTTAATTACAACGCAAAACAATTTATTAAGGGCTAAACTTCAGTACACACAAAATCAATTTGATTATGTGTTTAAAATGAAAGTGCTGGAGTTTTACAAGGGAATGGGACTTCGTTTATAGTATCAAGTATCAAGTGCTGAGTATCAAGATTTGGCTTCACGATTCGAAATCATTTTAAAAATAGGAAGGTTGTGTAAGAAAAAAAATTAGATAAAGAAAAAACTGAAAAGTATCACAAACCAATCTCAATATTAAGTACGCAATACTAAGTACTAAAACTGGGCTTCACTACTTGAAATGATTAAATGATAGCAATTGTAATAAGTATTAAGACTAGGCCGCAAAAATTGAAATGATTTTTTTAATTAAATTTTGACAAAATAAATAAACTAAAAAGTATTACAAACTAAACTTAATACTAAAAAACTTAATACTTAAAACTTACTACTAACAAATAACAAACTAAAAAGTATCACAAACTAATCTCAATACTAAAATCTCAATACTAAATACTCTGGTCTCATGAATAAAAAAACAAAATGGATTTTAATAGTTCTAGCAATACTGGTTGTTTTACTTATTGTACTTTCTAAGGTTGGCGTATTTGGTAAAGCCGGCGGTATAAAAGTAACGGCCGAAAAAGCAAAGCAACGTACCATTATAGAAATAGTAAATGCCAGTGGTAAAATTTATCCGGAGATAGAGGTAAAAGTAAGTCCAGATATTAGTGGAGAAATTACGGAGCTAACCGTAGCAGAAGGAGATACGGTAAAAAAAGGACAATTGCTTGCTCGTATATATGCAGATGTGTACAATATACAACGCAGCCAAGCAGCAAGTGGTGTAGCCCAAAGCCAGGCGCAAGTGAGTGTACAACAAGCACAGGTTAGTAATTCTCAGGCAGCATTGGATGCATTGAAAGCGCAACAAGAACAAGCTGAGCGAAATTACAATATGCAAAAAAGGCTTTTTGATGAAAAAGTGATAAGCGCTGCAGAGTTTAATGTGGCAGAAGCAAATTTTAAAACATCTAAAGCAAATTACAATGCAGCCGTACAAGGCATACGTGGTGGCCAAGCAAGCGTACAAAGCGCTCGGGCAAGTGTGCAAAGTGCTAGGGATAATTTGGCAAAAGCCAATACAGACCTTGGAAGAACAGCTATTGTAGCACCAATGGACGGAGTAGTGAGTTTATTAAATGTAAAAAAAGGCGAAAAAGTAGCTGGAAATAGCTTTAATGTGGGTACCGAAATGCTTAGAATTGCCGATATGGATAAAATAGAAATACGAGTAGATGTAGGAGAAAACGATGTGCCAAAAGTAAAGTTGGGCGATAGTGCATTGGTAAGTGTAGATGCATACAGTGAAAGAAAATTTAAAGGTATTGTAACCCAGATAGCAAGTAGCAACAATGGTGCTTCAAGCCAGCTTGGCAGTGCCACAAGCGATGTTACACAATATAAAGTATACATTAGAATAATTAAAGATAGTTATGCCGACTTACTGGGCAAAGGCAGTTTTCCCTTTAGACCAGGCATGAGTGCCAATGCAGATATACAAACAAAAACCAGACTAGATGTAATTAGTGTTCCTATAAATGCTGTAACCACAAGAGATAAAAATGACTCTACTGATGCTATAAAAAAGAAAGATGTTGTTGTGGAAAAAGAAAGATCGGCTTCAGATATTACGGATGATATAGAAGTAGTAGTATTTGTAAAAGGAGCAGATAATAAAGTAAACAAAGTAGTTGTAAAAACGGGCATACAAGATATAAATTACATAGAGATACTAGGTGGTTTAAAAGGGGGAGAAGAAGTAATTACTGGGCCTTATGATGTAGTAAGCAAAACATTAAAAAAGGGTAAAGAGGTAAAGGTTGTAGATAAGAAAGAGTTGTTTGAGAAAAAAGACTAATGTAGTGATGATTTATGCACTATATTCGTGCCTGCAAAATCTATACGCAGCTTAATTGATAAAATAGCAGTCTTACTATATTGGCTTCTTAAAAAACAAAAATTGAACTTTAAAATCCTAATAACCATCATTCTAACGATGGTTTATATTGATTCAAGTGCCCAAAAAGTAAAAGTGGGGATTCTATTAAGGAATACCAACAACGAATTAATACAAAATGCTACCGCTCAAATTCTAAGCAGTAAGGACAGTGCTATTCTCTTTGTAAAAACATTAAAAAACAACGCCAATTTTTTACTGGAAAAAAACAGCCTTTATATAGCAAGAATAACAGCTATCGGATACATTACTATTTACCAGAGAATAGAAACGGGCAATAGTGATACGGTTGTAAATTTTGTAACTACTGTTGCACCCAAAAATTTAGATATAGTTACAGTAACAAGTAGTAAGCCACTAATAAAACAAGAAGACGACAAAACAATTGTAGATGCAGAAGTGCTGGCAAATAGTAGCACCAATGGGCTAGAAGTACTAGAAAAAACACCTGGTGCAATAGTAGATCAAGATGGGAATGTTTATTTGAATAGTGCAACACCCGCATCCATTTATATTAATGGGAGAGAGCTAAAATTGAGCGCTGCAGATATTGCCTCTTTGCTAAGAAGCTTGCCAGCCACCAGCATTACAAAAATAGAAATTTTAAGAAACCCATCGGCAAAATATGATGCCGCTAGTAGCGGTGGAATTGTAAATATTGTACTTAAAAAAGGTGTAAAATTAGGCACCAACGGAAGTATTGATGTATCCTACTTTCAAGGAGTGTATGCTACAGAAACTTTTGGTTTTAATATAAATAAAAGCGAAAATAAATTAAATACATACCTCAGCTATAATTTTTCAAATAGGACAAACTTTCAATATTTAGGCTCGGAGCGACCAACCGATAGAATTATTTTCAAACAATCATCATTAACAAAATTACCTGCAGTTACCAATTATGCTGGGGGCGGTTTCGACTATCAAATTTCTCAGAAATGGAATATTGCTTATGATGCACGCTTTACTGCAAATAATAACAGAAGCAATGTAAACAATGACATTGATATTTTTAGTGTATTTAATGGTGCTAGAATTGGACAAAATACAACTTTGGTAAGCAATACAGGGCCTACCTTTTTTCTGGGCAATACGGTTTCTACAAAATTTAAAATAGACTCTGTAGGTAGTGAATGGACCAACTCCCTCGATTATAGTTATTATAAAAATGACAACAATCAATTGTATGACAACATCACCATCATTCCACGAAAAAATACATTGTTTGGTGATGGTTCCATCTTAAATAAAAAAAATATTGTAGCCTTTAAAAGTGACCTTGTTTTAAAAACAAAAAATAAATATACCATTGAAACGGGTACAAAACTAAATATAAGTGCAAGCAATAATAGGGCTGCCTTTTATGCAGACAGTAGCACAGGTAGATATTTAAATACTTACCAAACCAATACATTTAAGTACAAAGAAAATATTGCTTCCATATATTTACAAGTAGCAAAAACATTCGGCAAATTAACAATCAAGCCAGGATTAAGGCTAGAATATACTGATATTAAAGGCAACCAGATTGTACCAACAGCAACAGCTTTTGCCATTAAACGTACCGACCTTTTTCCATATATCTATTTACGTAGTGGTATGGGAAAAGCATTTGGATTTAAACTTACAGGAAACCTTATTTTTAGAAGAAGTATATCCAGGCCATTCTACGAAGCGTTAAACCCTTTCCCAAAATTTGTAGATCAATATACTTTTGATATAGGTAATCCAAATTTACGTCCACAGATTACGAATAATTATGAATTCAATATGACAGCAGATGAATTCCCGATTTTTTCTGTTGGCTTAAATGATATACAAGATATTTTTACCACGCTTACTAATGCCAGGGGAGATACATTATTCCGCACTTGGGATAACCTAGGAAAAAACAAAGAAGTATATATGCGTTTGGTTGCTGGTATTCCCCCCGGTAAAAAATATTTCTTTTATGCCGGTACACAAATGAACATAATAAATTACGATGGTGTATATAATGGCGAGCAATTTAAATACAAAAGAGCCAGCTGGAATGTTTTTATGTTTCACAACTACAAACCTACACCTACACTTAATCTTAGCTTGAATGGATGGATGCGCTTAAATGGTGTTTTCAATTTCTTTGAAACAAGTACTTTTGGCACATTAAATATATCTGCCAATAAGAGCATTCTAAAAAAGAAGGTAAATATTATACTATCCGTAAATGATTTACTCTACACCAATAAATTAGATTTTGAAGTAGATGTGCCTAAGTTTGTAGCAAACGGAAACCAGTATGGAGATACAAGAAGAGTTGGCATTGCTTTAAAATATAATTTTGGATTAAAACCAAAAGTAGAAAAGAAACAGGGATTTGATATTCCTCAAGAAACCAATTAATCTTACAATAAATTTATACTAAGGAAACATTTCTTCTGCCAATGAAATACTTTCTGGTTTACCTACGTCAATTAATTTTCCATCGCTATGATCAAAAGCCATTATCCTTTGGGATGTAGCCAATCGTAGGTATAAATCTATCATCGAAAATTTCCCTTCTTCCTTTATAAGCGAAAATATTTTTGGAGAAATAATATGTATTCCACTGAATGCTTTCTTGGTTCCCATTTTCCCCTTTTGCTCTCCCGTTTTTTCGTTGAGCCAACCGCATAAAATATTTTCTTCATCAAATAATAAATACCTGCTTGTTGGTCTATTGGTTACAGCCAATGTAGCTAAAGGATTATGATGGGTGTATGAGCGTATCATTTTTTCAAGATGTAAATCTGTAAGCATATCGGCATTCATCAATACAAACGGCTGAGTATCATTTTCAAAAAAATGGGCTGCTTTTTTTAATCCACCACCTGTTTCTAATACTTCGTTTGTTTCATCGCTTATAGTTACATTACAACCCCAGCCATTGTTTTCTTTTATTGCTGCAATAATTTGATCTGCAAAATGGTGTACGTTTACAATAATATTATTCACAGCATAAGATTGTAAGTATTCAATGTTTCTTTGCAACAAGGGTTTCCCATTAATCGGATACAAAGCTTTGGGGTGTTGTTCTGTAAAGGGTTTTAGCCGAGTACCAAGACCTGCGGCAAGTATCATTGCTTTCATGTGTTCATTTTTTTTGTTTTTAGTCACATGGTACCTGCCTACCGTCAGGCAGGTTCGCCAATGAACATTAATGTTGGTATCAACATTTGTTATGGCTCATTTCATAAAAAGTATAAAAATTATTTTCAAGTGCTTTCCAAACGACAAAATTTCGATTAATAATGATTGTTAGGCTCAGGCGGACTTAATAAGTATGTAACATTTTCATTCGTGTAAATTCGTGTGATTCGTGGCGATAAAATCATTCCTCAAAATTTTGCTCCACATGTTTTACCACCGTTTTTACAGCGTACTTATTTTTCAAGTGCCTTGCAAGCGCATCCGCTGCATATACGCTCCTGTGTTGCCCGCCTGTGCAGCCAAAATTCACTTCTAAAATTTCAAAATTTCTTTTAATATAATCCTCTACAGAAATATCTACTGTGCTAAAAACGCCTGCCAAAAATTCATCCATTCTTGTTTTCTGCATCAAGAAATCTTGCACTGGTTTATCCCTACCCGTTTCTTTTTTATGTTCTTCTATTCTCCCTGGGTTTAATATACCCCTGCAATCAAAAACAAAACCGCCCCCATTGTCAGATACATTTTTTGGATACCCCGATTTTAAAAATGAAAAGCTTTTTATGTTTACAACAAGAGGTGTTTCTGCAGTAGCTTTTATTGGTTCAAAACGCTGTATTATATCATCGGCAATAATTAATTGCAATATTCTTTCAAACTCTGGAACACTAATGCCCATTTTATTATTTTGTAGAAAGCCTTTAAGGTTTCTTAAGGCCAAAGGAATGCTGGTAAGAAAATGTGCTTTTCTTTCAAATATGCCCCTAAAGCCATACGCCCCAAGTACTTGCAGCAAACGGATAAGTACATAACCATTGTATTGGCTCACAAACCTTACCCTGTCTATTGTTTGCCCTAGTTCTACTTCGGCGCAATCTAAATAATACGAAAGCAATTCATTTTTCCAATCATCACTTAAATCGGCTTTTGCCTGCCAAAGCATAGAAGCTACATCGTATTGTAGCGCACCATGCATACCACCTTGGTAATCTATAAAAAACGGCTCATCCTTTTTTATCATCACATTTCTGCTCTGAAAATCCCTGAACATAAAAAATTTATAATCTGTATGATTTAAATAGGTGCTCAATGCATCTAAATCTTCTACTAATTTTTCTTTATCGTATGGAATTTTTAAGGTGTCAAGAAAGTAATATTTAAAGTATAAAAAGTCGCTCAAAATAGCTTGCTTGCCAAACTCTTTGCTGGTAATGCATTTGCTGTAGTCCAGATTTTTATCGCCGTTTATTTGTAGATGGCTTAAAGCTTTTAAGGTTTTTTTGTAAAGTAATTTTACATTTTCATTGGCGCCCTCTGATTCTAATCTATCTAGTAAAGAAACATCTCCAAAGTCCTCTTGTATATAAATATTCTTTTCTTCGTTAATGGCAAAAATATTTGGTACAGGTGCAGCAGTATTTTTAAAATGCTCAGAAAAATAAATAAAGGTTTCATTTTCCCTTATGTTATTGCTATATGTTGCAATATAACTCCCCGCTTTTTTTGTTGCTACTCTATAATAAATCCTATCTCCCCCGCTCTGTGGTATTTTTTGTATACTGTCAATTTCTTCTGTATTAAATTGATTAAAAAGAGTGGCTATCTGTTCGTTTATGGTGGGCATGATTATGTTATGATGAAGTGTAAATTTAGCGGAAATTATTTTTTTTGCTGAAAGATTTTAAAAATGATAAAATCAATAATTTGTAGGTTTTAATTTTATCTAAAATGAAAACTTTTGTTTGTAGCTTTATTCAAAATAATTATCATGAAAATATTCCTTTCAATCGTTTTGTTCTTTTTCTTTTTTGCCAACTCAACTTTGGCTCAATTTTTCAAAAAGGACAATCCCTTTTCCCATACTTTTTCCATTGTAGCCAGAGATGCAGTTACTGGCGAAATGGCTGTGGGTGTACAAAGCCATTGGTTTAGTGTAGGTACTGCCGTTCCTTGGGGCGAAGCTGGCGTGGGTGTGGTAGCCACACAGGCATTTGTAAATAAAAGTTACGGCTTAAAAGGATTGGCATTGATGAAGAATGGAAAAACGGCTACAGATGCTTTAAAAGAATTGCTTTCTAATGATGATGGAAGAGAAGTGAGGCAAGTTGCCATGATAGATGCAAACGGAAATGTAGATGCTTATACAGGCAAAAGTTGTATTGATTATGCCTCTAATATTGTAGGTAAAAACTTTTCGGTGCAAAGTAATATGATGCTAAATAATAAAGTGTGCCCTGCCATGGTAAAAGCCTACGAAGCTAGTGCAGGAAAGCCTTTAGCAGAAAGGGTTTTAGCTGCATTGCAAGCTGCACAAGCAGTTGGTGGAGATATAAGAGGCAAACAGTCTGCCGCTATTTTAGTTGTTGCTGGTAAAAGCAATGGACAGCCTTGGAACGATAAGTTAATAGACATAAGGGTAGATGATAATGAAAAACCGTTGGTAGAATTAGATAGGTTATTGAAATTATTTAGGGCATACGAACATATGGATAAAGGCGATTTGGCTACAGAAAAAAATGACATGAAACTAGCCATGGAAGAATATGGTGCCGCCATGAAACAATTTCCTCAAAACCTAGAAATGCAATACTGGACAGCTATTACACTGGCCAATAATAAAAAGGTAAAAGAAGCGGCTGTAATGCTTCAAAAAATTTATAAGCAAGATGCGAATTGGAGGGAGCTTACAAAACGACTACCTAAAGTAAATTTGTTGACTGTTTCTGAAATGGATTTAAAAGAATTAATCAAATAAATTTCGTTTTAACAAATTGAAAAAAATGACAGCACTTTTCAAAAAGCTTAACTTTAAAGAACACAAAACCATCGTTGTATTAAATGCTCCACCATCTTTTGAAAAGGAACTTGCCGAAATGGCAACAGAAGCAAAAATTGTAAAAGAGTTAAATAAGGTAAAAGAAATAGAATTCGCTTTATGTTTTGTAACTACACAAAAAGAAGTGGATAAAATGGCGGCTGCAATACACCCCAAATTAATGGGAGATGCCATACTTTGGATGTGTTATCCTAAAGGAAGTTCTAAAAAATACAGGTGCGATTTTAATAGAGATACTGGTTGGCAAATATTGGGAAAACTAAATCTAGAGACAGTAAGGATGGTAGCTATAGACGAAGATTGGAGTGCTTTGCGTTTTAGAAAAGTGGAATTTGTAAAAACGATAACAAGACGTGAAAGCTTTGCTTTGACAAAAGGGGCTAAAAGTAGGACTACGCAAAAAGGGGTATGACAAATTTGATTTTATTCATTTTTGCCACCTAACTTTTCCAACATTTCATTGCTCACATCATCAGAATAGATGCCATACCCATTTACCAAAAGCCCTCTTAACGAATGCTTTTCCGATGAAATAGCATATAGTACAGATTGGTCAGAAGGGTCTTCATCTACATCAAACCGAAAAGATTTATCTATCACAAATTCCTGCGGCAATAATTGTTGCCTTCCGGCTATACACTCAAGACAATTTTCTTTAAGATTAAAATCTTCTGTATAGCCTTGTTTTTTTAAGGCGGTAATTGCTTCTGTAAGTGTCTCGTAAGATTCCATAGCGTATAATTTTATTTAACTTTTTTATAAATAAAATACTGTCGTTTTTTACTGCCATCAGTACCATCATCAATAAATGCATTCAAAGAATCCGATGATATTAATTTATAAACAATCCTTTTGGGGAAATCATGTTGAGGGTTTTCAAAAATAAACATATTGTTTTCTTCCTTCGTAAAAGTAAAAACAATTGGAAGTTTGTTGTTTTGATCCTCAACAGTTGATGTATATGTTATTGAATTTTTGCTTCTTTTTAGTGCAACCCTTTCGGTTATGATAGTGTCGTTTCCCCTAATCATATAACCCTTGCTTTGCAAATAATTATTATTTATTTTTTTCCATTCTTCACAATTAAATCCTTTTTTGGTTTTCATTTGCCAAGTACCTTCTAGTGCGTATAATTTTTTAAATACTTTTTTATTATCTGAAACACAAAATGCAGATAAACACAAGATTATTATGATAGCAATAAATGTGTTTTTCATTTTAATGTATTTTTCTTTTATCAATTCATGTGATGTACAAATAAAATTTTGTCATTCTTTTTTGATACTCTTTTGATGCAATCTACAAAACCCATTTATGTTTTGCAGGGTATGGTGCAGGCTTAGAGCCATTTCTTTCTAGCAGCTTATTAAATATTTCTTCATCCGTTTTAAAAGAAGCAGAGATAGATACGCTCTCTACAACAATTACAAAAATAATTTCTCGGGTTCGGACAGCTGATTTTTCATTACAAGCCATCTCATGCCGTAATCACATTTTTTAACTGATCATTTTTATTTCGTAAATCGTATCCATTTTCCAAAACACTTTTCATATTTACCATAAAAAAACTCCATCCCGTCATACAGCCAAGATGGTAATGTGTTTTTCCTCTTTCGTCCGTTGGAATATTTTCTTGTAGAATTTCTAAAATGGTTTCATCCTGTTCAGTATATATTTTAAACGTGCAAATCATCTCTTCCGCACCCTCCTGTCCAAAAGTAAATTTTATTAAATTTTTTCCGTTCACCTCAAGTACTTCTCCTTTCTCTTCCACAGAATCATCCCAGCCATACCACAACCAACGAAAACTTTGCCCATGTGCAATAGAGTCATTTGCATTTAAAACTAATCCATCTTTGTTCTTAAACTCCGCTAGGCGCAAAAACCATTTTTCAAAACCTTCGGGCGTACTGCATAAATCATATACTGCTTCAATGGAAGATTTAATATTTACTCTTTTTGTAAACGTACTCCAATTGTATTCCATAACAATAGTTTAAGAATGCGACAATATAATCATACAAATAGTTGGTAGTAAAGTTTATTATTTATGGTACTGAATGCAAAGCAATCCTATTCCCTTCGGTATCTATAAACACAGCCATAAATCCATAATCAGGGCTTATCTCCGTTTTTGGAACTACAATGGTACCACCAGCATCTACAACCCTATCTAAAACAATTTGTACATCAGGATTTGCATTTAAATATACCAACGGACCTTCTGTTTGTGATGGTTTATGAAAACCCCCACTATCTATCAATGCACCACCTACTTGTGTTGCCATATCATCTAAAGGAAACATCTTCATTTTAATATTTGGCAAATCCATTGCCATCATGGAAATTCCAAAAATAGCTTCGTAAAATTTTTGTGCCCTGTTTATATCTGTTGTTGGAATTTCAAACCAACTAATTGCATTGTTCATGTGAATAAGATAATTTAACTTTATTGTTTTACATACAACTTATTATTGCAATTATTTGGTTTTACTTTATTCATCCATTCACTCATACCAAATTCTAAATTTGTAACTTTTGTAAAACCATTTTGCGAAAGTATATAACTTGCCCTTGGGCTCCGGTGACTATGACTGCAATAAACTATTATTTCGCTTTGCTTGTACTTTGCTAACTCGGCTATTCTTTTTTCTAGATCTTGTACAGGGATATTGATGGCGCCAGCTAACTTTCCAAACTTATCGGGGGCAGAACCGTTAAACTCTTCTGCTGTACGCACATCCAACAATATAATTTTTTCTTTTCCTTTTTTTATTATAAAATTACACAATGCTGCTGGTTCAATCTGTTTAAATTTTATAGAGGATTTAGCAACCAATTTCATGTTGCAATGGCTACAAATACCCGGTTTATTGTAAATGGCTTTGTCGCAACTGCTACCACAAGGCATACATGCATATTGCGTGTCTATAAAATGTTGTTCTGTGTGCCGAGTAGTGATGCTGTTTTTATTGGTGAGACTCACACACACAATAGTAACCAATACCAGCCCTAAGATTAAAAATTTATTTTTCATTTTAGAAATTTATTGAGTAGTCACTTTGCTCCTGTGAAAAAATCATTGTGGCATATTTTGTTTTTGCCATTGTTCCAATACTTTTATTGAACTATCGCTCAATGCCGGTCTTTTGTTTTTAAATGGCATAAACCTCGCATCATCTTTTGGAAGCTTCACTCTACTAATCATATCAGCAATATTCTTTTTTACTGCTTCATAAGTATTTAATGGTTCTTTTCTTCCATCTGGCGGAAAATGACAAGGTGTACAACTGGCTTTCAACATAGGCGTTACATCTTTTTCAAACGATACAATTGGCTCTGTCATTTTTGTAGTTGCTTTTTTTGAAGAACTACAATTTTGAAAACCAAATACGCAACTTACACAGACTACTAAAATTATTGTAATTTTCATAATTACTTATTTTATTGGTTAATATCTTTTCCTTCTTTCAATTTGAGAAGCAATCCCTCTATTTGTTTTTTGCCAGCATCATTAGGGGCTTGTGCCATTGCTTTCTCAGCATATTTGATGGCATTTTTAAAATCTGCTTTGGCGCTATAGCCAAACATTAATCCGTTGTTTACGCCAAAAATATCTTTGTATCTTTTTTGAGAAGCCAAAAATATTTCCAGTGCTTTGTCTGTTCTTTTCTGCGTTATCAGCAATCTTCCATAAGCTGTATATTGATTTGCTGTTGCAATGAGCAATGCTTCATTCATGGTAGAATCTGCTTCGGGTATTCTATTAAGTTTTTCATAAGCAGTAGCGAGGTTTCTTAGTGTAATGTAGGTCTTTTGCCCACCTTGACCTTCAATTGCTTTTTTGCTCCATGCCAATGCTTCTTCTAAATTAATATTTTTATTAAAACAAAATTGAGTTGCAGTTAAAATAAGTGCTGGTGTAAAACCCTTTCGGCTTGTTAGCTCTTCTCTTATTCTTGCTAGTACAATGTTATCTACATCTACCCCTACTTTAAAGGGTACAGATAATTTTTCCCATTGCATGGCTATCACACAATATTTTTCTTTGTGTTCTATAAATTCATATTTTAGGTATTCTACACTTTTTTCTAGTGCCACCGGTTTTACATCTACTCGTAACGCATCGTATTTTTCATCGTAATAAAAGCTGCCCCATGCATCTATTTGAGTAGAAAAAATAAGGGTGGCATTATTTGCACCCATTGCCATGTGTAAACCATAGCTACCAGCCTTTAATGGTTTGCCTTCAATGGTTACATCATGTTCAAAGCTGATAATGGTATTTTCATTGGCACCAGCACGCCAAGGAGCTGTATTCTTATTTGTTAAAAAACTGGGTGTGGTAAAACCATAAGGTACAATATTGCCATCTCCATAAATTTTACCTTCTCTTTTATTTACATCGGGTCTCGAATATTTAACGGTAATGGATGTTATGCCTACTTCTTCGCTGGTGGTTGCTCTTGGGTTGTTGCCGCTTGCGGGCAAATCTAATTGTGCAAAAGATGCAAAGAATGATAAGATTGAAATTGAAAAAAGCACTAAGTATTTCATGTTGTAGTTATTTTAAGTGTAAATAAAAATGAAAGCATAAAAGACATTATTTTTTCTTCTTTCTGTATTCTAAATCATATTCTGTTTCCCAACTTTTACCAGCATCCTTGGATATTTCTCCATGTTGCCGCAGCTTTACGGTACTTAGGTTGGTGAAAGTCATTTTGCGAATGGCCATTGTATCTCTGTTAAATTTAAAAGGAGTAGAAGTATATATAATTTTATTGTTTTCAAATTTGCCTTGCAAGTATTCATTGGTTCCACCAGCATTGTCTACCCAAGTTTGTTGCCACTGTTTTGTGCTTGCATTGTAAGTATTAAAACTTTTACCAGCATAACGTAAGCCTTGTTGTAGCGAAGCGCTTGTCCACTCTTCTAAAATAATGCAACTATCCAATATTAAAGTAATCTTACTATCCCCTGCCTTGGTTTCATCTTTACCAAAAGCTTCCCATTCGCCAATCCAAAAATCAAATTGGCGATAAACTGGATTACTGCAAGGTAGTTTTTGTGCGTTGCCTACAGTTATAAACAAAATCCCGAAAAGTATAAATAGTGCTTTCTTCATTTTGTTTTTTTATAAACAGGAAATATTAAACACTAGAATAAAAAAAGTAAACCATTGTTTAATATTTCCTTTACAACAATTTATTTCTTATTTCCATCTACATCCAACTCTACAATTTCATAACCCAACGTTTGTAAACCTGGTAATATTTTAGCTTTATCGCCTACTAGCAAGATATTCATTTTATTTACATCCAACCATTTTTTTGCTAAAGCATCTAACTCAGATTTTTTTAGATTTTTTAAAATGCTGTTTTGTGTACTTGCAAAATTTGCAGGCAGATTGTATTGTAAAATTCTACCCACAAAGCCCGCTTTTTGATTGCCCGTTTCGTAAGCCAAGGCATCTCTTTGTCCTATTGCCATTTTCATAAAGGCAAGTTCCTCTTCTTTGATACCATTGGCTGCATAATTTTTTATTTCTTTTATTACTTCTACCAACGCACTGTCTGTAGCATTGGCTCTAATGCCTGAACTAAAAGTAAAAGTGCCGCCATATTCATTGCTAGCAAAGCCAGATCTTGCTCCATAGGTCCAACCTTTATCTTCACGTAAATTGATGTTTAGCCTACTATTAAAATCACCTCCAATGGTATAGTTTAGTAAACCTAGTTTGTAGTATTCGCCCGTTGCATCATACATTATATTTGTTGGCATGCCCACACGAAACTCTGTTTGTGCAGCTTTGGGTACATCTACAAGATACAAAATGGTTTTAGTAACGGGAGCTGCTTTATCAGGTTTTACCAGTTCTATTTTTTTATTGGGTAGCTTATTTAAAAATGCCAATTGTGGCAATACATCTCCTTCCTTTACATCTCCTACCACCACCACTCTTGCATTTTGAGATGTCATATTATTGTTGTAATAATCTTGTACATCTTTTAGTGTGAGTGTTTTTACGGTGGCTTCTGTTCCGTTGCTATTCATGCCCAAAATATTGCTATTGCCATAAGTAATTTTATCATAAACAAAACCCGCTATGGATGCCGGTTGAGATTTGAATTGCTTAAAGCTTTCCATCGCTTGCTTTTGTAAACGATTAAAATTATCCTGTTTAAAATTTGGATTTAAGATGCGCTCTTCCAACAAAGCAAGTGTTTGAGATAAATTCTTTTTTAAAGTTTGTACATTAAATACGGTGCCGTCAAAAGATGAAGAAACATTGATATTGCTACCAAGTTTTTGAAGTGCTACCGCCATTTGTTCTGCAGTATAATTTTTTGTGTCTTCGTTCATCATAGCAGCTGTCATATCTGCAATACCAGATTTAGATGGGTCACCCATTTCTGCAAGCTGGCCACCAGGTATCCTTACAGAAATAGTTACTGTTGGTAACTCATTGTTTGCTGCAAAAATCATTTTAATACCGTTGGCTGTAGTTTTAGTTGTAAATGCGGGAACTTTTACGACAGGGTTTGCACCCACACCTGGTTGTTTTTTCCTGTCAAAATTATCGGTTGCTTTTACATATTTTAAACCAGCGTACCCATAGTTAGGCCTAGTATAATTGCTAGAATCTATGCTGTAATTATCTGCCATGGCTGGTTGTGCCGATTGCCCTTTTACCAACACACTTACGGTTGTACTGTTTTTTCCTTTTATGTATTTATTGTACGCAGCCATTACATCTTCTTTTGTTACTGCTCTATACATATCCAATTGTTTTCCTATCATATTAGGATTGCCGGTGTATGTTTGAAATGCAGCCAACTGGGAAACCTTGCCAGATACACTTTGTAAACCATTGATGAATTGAGCTTCTATAGCACCTTTAAATTTTGTAATATCTTCATCTGTTACGCCTCTTTGTTCAAATGCAGCTAGTGAAGCTTCAAATAGACTGTCCATACTGGCAAGTGATTTTCCAGCATAAGGTGTAAGTTGAAAAGTAAACTCGCCAGCCAATTCGCTTAAACGACTAGAAGCATTTGCACTCAATGCTTTTTGTGATTTTACCAATTGCTGGTACAAAACAGCATTTTTGCCTTGTCCTAAAACTTGTGCAAGGCAAGCCAGTGCTGCCATATCTTTATCGTAATTTGGTACGGTAACAAAAGTTTTTGTAAGGATGGGTAGTTTTGCATAATTATCTGTAATGGAAACGTACCTGTTTTTTTCAATTACAACAGGTGCAAGTATTGTTTTGGTTACTTCTGGCCCACGTGGTATGCTGCCAAAATATTTTTCTACCATTTTAACTACTTCAGCAGATTTTATATCTCCACCAATGGTTATCGTAGCATTGTTTGGACCATACCAACGAAGAAAAAAGTTTTTCAAATCATTTACGTCTCCTCTATTCAAATCATCAATATATCCTATGGTAAGCCAGCTATAAGGATGACCGTAAGGATAAATATTTTTGCTTGAAAATTCTCCTACCAATCCATAAGGCCTGTTATCATAATTTTGCCCACGCTCATTTTTTACTGTACTGCGTTGTATTTCAAATTTTTGTTTTGTTACTGCATCTAGCAAAAACCCCATACGATCACTTTCTAGCCAAAGCATTTTTTCCAATTGATTGGATGGAACCGTTTCATAATAATTTGTACGATCTTGATTGGTACTTCCATTTAAAGTGCCACCAGAGCCAGATATGATTTTAAAATGTTGCTCATCTGCCACATTATCGCTTCCTTGAAACATCATATGCTCAAAAAAATGTGCAAATCCGCTTTTGCCAATTTCCTCTCTTGCACTGCCTACGTGGTAAGTTACATCTACATGTACGAGTGGGTCACTGTGGTCTTCTGTTAAAACTATGGTAAGACCATTTGGTAAAACGTATTTGGTGTAGGGGATTACAAGCTCATCGCCTTTTTTGGTAATTGTTTCTACAAGTTTTGCCTGCCCTACACTGGTAAAAGTAGCCAAGCAAATTGCAGCGGATGCAAATAGGTATTTCTTCATAAAGCGTTTTTTTTGAACAATAAAGTAAATAAAAAATTGAACTATAAATTTACCGCTTATCATTTAATTTTTTTAAAAGAATGATGGCATGTATTACTTTTATGAAAAATTATAAAATATGAGAACAAACCACGAAATAGATTATAAAATTTTTGGAGAAGAACTCCAGTATGTAGAAGTAGAGCTTGATCCTCAAGAGACTGTAATAGGAGAGCCGGGAGGCTTTATGATGATGGATGATGGTATACAAATGAATACCATTTTTGGAGATGGTTCTAAAAATGATGATACAGGCTTTTTGGGCAAGCTAATGAGTGCAGGCAAGCGATTGATTACGGGCGAAAACCTTTTTATGACCGCCTTTACAAATACGGGGCAAGGCAAAAAGCGGGTAAGTTTTGCAGCACCATATACTGGTAAAATAATCGCATTGGATTTATCGCAATTAAACGGGAAGATTATTGCACAGAAAGATGCATTTCTTTGCGCTGCTAAAGGTGTAAGTGTAGGGATAGAATTTCAGCGTAAGTTGGGTACGGGCATTTTTGGTGGTGAGGGATTTATTATGCAAAAACTGGAGGGCGATGGAATGGCATTTGTACATGCAGGTGGTTATGTAACGGAGCGTACATTGCAACCCGGCGAAGTTTTAAAAATAGATACAGGTTGCGTAGTGGCTTATACTGCCGGAGTAGATTTTGATATTGAATTTATAAAAGGGATAAAAAACTGGATGTTTGGCGGCGAAGGACTTTTCTTTGCTAGGTTACAAGGGCCTGGTAAAGTGTGGATACAATCATTACCAATAAGCAGGCTTGCAGGAAGGCTAATGCAATATGGTATGGGGCCTCGTAAAGAAGAAGGAAGTATTTTGGGCGGCTTGGGTAATTTGTTGGATGGGAGATAGTCAAAAAATAGGTTTAAAAAAATTGTAAAGCACAATTAATTCCTAAAGCTAATCGTGAATTTTATATTTATGAATCAAGGTCGTTAAGTTAAGGATTTATGATTACCCCTGTGCTTTAGCACAGGGGTAAGAAAAATATATACTAAAGTGGCTTTAGCCACATTCTTTTTGATTTTGGTGCTTTGGCCAGTTTAATTACGCCCCAATACAAAATAAAAAGCCACTTAACTTAACCACATTGACTTATTGTTCACTTTTAAATTTATCTAAAAATTCTTTTGCTGATAGAACTGGTAAAGCTAGTGTAGAAAATTTTACAAAATCTTTTTTATTTCTTGTAATAAAATAATCCATTTTATTTTGAAGCGCTCCAAAATATAGAATAGCATCTTCTTTGTCTCTATACATACTGGATAAGCCCTCTTGAAAAGCTTCTATTTTAAAACAACATGTGCGTACAATTTTTAAAACCAAATTAAGTTGCTCTGGTAAATTGGTTATGTACAAAGCATTTGTAATAACAGATTCGCTTATATAAATTTCTATTTCTGCGTTTTCCGCTAGTAAAAAAAAGGTTGATATAGAATCTCTTTCGAAATCCCTGTTTTCTATAAAATCAATAATAATATTTGTATCTGCAAAAACTTTAACGACCATATTTTTGTTTTAACTTATTGGCGAGTATCGTTTTTTCAGCACCTCTTATTGTTTTTATTTTCGGTGCATTTTCCATAATAGTTTCAGTAATAGATTTTTCATCCAAGTTTTTTGAAACCTTCCTTAAATAATCTTCTACAATTTTAGATACACTTGTATTCTTTTTCTTTGCTGCTTTTTTTGCATTGATAACGACTTCTTGAGCGATAGATAAAGTGAGCTTTGTTGTCATACGTATATTTTTATAAAGGTACGTATGTTTTTAAATGTACCAAAATAAAGAACCCCGCATTTTCAAACGGGGCTCTTTATTTTACATACTATTTAGAATTATCTCCTATTCAATTTGCTCAATAGCCTCAATATTTCCATATACAACCAGATAATAGTTACCAATAAACCAAAGGCGCCATACCACTCCATGTACTTAGGGGCTCCCATCTCGGCACCTTTTTCTATCATATCAAAATCCAATATTAAATTCATAGCAGCAAGTGCTACAACAAATAACGAGAAACCAATGCCGAGTGCACTGCCCTGGTAAAGAAAGCCCGGCATGGGTACATTGAAAAAACTAACTATCCACAATACCAAATAAAATATGCCTAAACCTACCGTAGCTGTTACTACAATGGCTTTAAATTTTTGGGTAGCTCTTATGATATTAAATTTAAATAAAAGGTACATTCCTGTAACTACAGAAAAAGTAAGTGCAATGGCTTGTATTACGATACCGCTGTATCCTCCGGCATAAAAACCAGTTGTGGTAGCACTTTGAGCACCATATTCAAAATAAGCCGAAATGCCACCCAATACCAATCCTTGTAATAAAGCATAAGCGGGAGCCAAATAAGGACTCCATTCTTTTTTGAAAGATACAACCAGTGCTACGCCAAGCCCACCAAATACGCCCACTAGTATATAAGGCCAAACATTGCCACCTCCAGCAAATTCTTTCCAAGTGTAATAGGCTGCTGCAAGGGTCAATAAAAACATCAAACCAAACTTATTAAGCGTTCCCTTTACCGTCATTGCATTTTGTACATCTTCAAATTCGGAAAGTACCGTACTGCTAAACTTTTTTTCGGAAAGGGTGGGATTACCCGATTCAAATAGTGCCATAGTGTTATTTTTTAGGATTCAAAATTACAAAAAAAATATTGTTCCCTCAATAGAAAGGAATTATTTAACTAGCTTTTATCCAAATAGAAAATGCTATAAAAAATCTTCTTCCTCTTTTTTATTCTCTCCTTCAAATAATTTATCTACTGCTCCAGCCATCATCGGAAATTTTTCTTTTACATAATCTTTTACAGCATCCAATGCTTTGGCACTTTGCTCAGCAGTAATACCAGCAGAAGCCATTATTTTGTTTATTAATTCGTCCATAATTTTATTGTTTATTTTTTCATGTCCATGTAATCCAATACCAAATTGGTGAAGGCATTCACCCCTATTTTAAAAGAGGCTTCATCCAAAAAGAAATCTGCCGTATGGTGGCTCGTGGCTTTTGCATTCAATGGCTTAGCACCCAGTCGAAAGAAAAATCCTGGCACTTTTTGCTGAAAAAAGCTAAAATCTTCGGCACCCGTCATAGCAGAAATCAACACGGTATTTCCTACACCAGTAGCTTTTTGCAAAGAGGGCAGCATTTTTCTTACCAGTGCCGTATCATTAAACGTAACGGGGTAGCTAAAGGTATACGGTAAAATAACTTCAGCGGTTGCGCCATTAGACTCGGCCGTTTTTGTAACAATGGTTCTTACCCTATCAAAAATCATTTTTTCATCTTCGGCTGTAAACGTTCGTATGGTGCCCAGCATTTCTACTTTTTCTGGAATTATATTGGAACGATTGCCACCGTTTATGGCACCTATGGTTACAATGGCGGGGTTATCTATCAGTTTCAGATTTCTGCTTACAATAGTTTGAAGGTTGTTTACAATTTGTGTAGCCGTTACAATTGGGTCTACACCCATCCACGGAGATGCGCCATGCGCACCTGCACCCTTTACAATTATTTTCATGTCGCTGGCACTAGCCATAAATCCAGCGGGTCTATAACCAATTTGACCTATTGGAATTTCTGCACCAACATGCAAGCCAAATGCTACTTCTACTTTTGGGTTTTCCATTACGCCTTCTTTTATCATAAATTTTGCACCATTCTCTTCACCCTCAGGTGCGCCTTCTTCCGCCGGTTGAAAAATAAATTTTATTGTTCCACGTAAATCTTTTCTCATACCAGCGAGTATCTCTGCTACACCCATCAGTATAGCTGTATGTGCATCGTGCCCACAGGCATGCATTACACCTGTTTCGCTGCCATTGTAAGTAGTTTTTATTTTGGATGCAAAAGGAATATTCACTCTTTCTGTAATGGGCAATGCATCCATATCTGCACGCAACGCAATTACTGGGCCGGGTAAACCACCTTTTAAAATGCCCACTACACCCGTCTTTCCTACGCCAGTGGTTACTTCTATATTTAAGGAGCGTAGGTGTTTGGCTACTATTTCAGCAGTACGAAATTCCCTGTTACCCAACTCGGGGTTTGCATGAAAATCTCTCCGCCAATCAATTACTTTTTGTTCTATTTTATCTGCCGCAAGTTTTGCTTTTGTTTGTAATGTTTGAGCGTTGGTTTGCCCGCAGATAAAGCAGATGAACGCAGATGTTAGTATTGTTATTTTCATATTTTTTGTTCGCCTTTTTTTACATTTTTATTGCCGAGAAGCCGTAAAGGCGTTTTATTTTTTCTAATCGGTACATATTTAAAGAAGTTAAGGCGGGGAACAAAATGCTTCGCATTTTACATGCTCCATAATCAACCAATTACCAATCAACCAATCAACCTTTTCAAAACACTAAATTCTTCTCATCCCAATTCCTGACTTTATTGAAAAAGGATACTCCCGTTTCTTAAAATTAGCACAAAGTATTTAAGACTCAAGTCCCTCCTTCGGAGGGATTTAGGGAGGCTATTCCTTCGGAGGCTATTTAGGGAGGCTACTCTAATCTATATCATACCTATCTACTCTTTCAATTCCTTTAAGTGCCAATAATGATTCTACCAGTTTTTCTAACTCATCCTTATCATGCACAAATACTTTTACATTGCCTTCAAAAATACCATCCTTTGCTTCTATCGTCATGGCAGAAATATTCACACGCAACTCCCCGCTAATGAGATTGGTTATTTTATGTATCACGCCCACATCATCTAAGCCAATTATTTTTAAACCCGTAAGAAAAGATATTTCTTTGTTCTTAGCCCATTTTGTTTTTACAACCCTGTGTCCATAATTTGCTAGAAGCCTTGTAGCGTTGGGGCAATTGGTACGGTGTATTTTCAATCCTTCACCTGTGGTTACAAAACCAAATACATCATCACCTGGTATTGGTTTGCAGCAGTTGGCAAGTGTGTACATTATCTTATCGCTGCTTTCTCCAAAAATGATAAGCTCCGTGTCTTTTTTGTTGGCGGTTTTGTGTTCGGGATCATATGAAGGTTTTTCCTCTACAGCTTTTACCGGCCTTGGTGCCATCAATTTATCGCCGTGCACCGTAAATTCTTTTAGCTCTTTTAAATCTAATTTTTTTGTAGCTATATCATACAAAAGGTCTAGGGTACTTTGTATTTTATAAAATTGGCAAAGCTCCTCCATATTTCCTACACTCATAGCAGCACCTATACCTTCTAGTTTTTTTTGTAAGATGTATTTTCCATCATCCGCAATTGTTCTTTTTTCTTCTTTAAGGGTATCTTTTATTTTTGCCTTAGCCTTGCTGGTTACTACAAAATTTAACCATTCTGTGTTTGGCTTTTGCTTTGCACTGGTTATAATTTCTATTTGATCTCCACTGCGTAATTTATAACTGATGGGTACAAGCTTGTGATTCACTTTTGCCCCAATACATTTGCTACCAACTGCCGTATGCACACCAAAAGCAAAGTCCAAAGCGGTAGCGCCTATTGGCAACATTTTTACATCTCCCTTTGGCGTGTACACATAAATTTCTTCTGTAAGAAAAGATGTTTTAAAATCTTGCAGAAAATCCAATGAATCACTTTCATTGTTTGCAAGGCTTTCTCTAATTTGGTGAAACCATTGGTCAAACCGGCTTTCTTCATTGGTACCTTCTTTGTATTTCCAATGCGCTGCCAAACCTTTTTCTGCAATATCATTCATACGCTTGGTGCGTATTTGCACTTCTACCCACTTGCCTTGCGGCCCCATTACGGTAGTGTGTAGCGCTTCGTAGCCATTGCTTTTGGGATTGCTAAGCCAGTCTCTAAGCCTCTCTGGACTTGGGTTGTAGGCATCGGTAATGATGCTGTACACTTTCCAGCATTCTTCTTTTTCTTTTGCTGGTGCTG
The DNA here is from genome assembly GCA_031430735.1 of Ferruginibacter sp. GTDB lineage: Bacteria > Bacteroidota > Bacteroidia > Chitinophagales > Chitinophagaceae > Ferruginibacter. The sequence goes on from JANPCB010000055.1 coordinate 24,766, forward strand.
CATTTACCAAAATACGAATGGCAAAAAGATCGTACACTTCTTCAAATGAAACACCTTTCTTTTTTATTTTGTTCCAAATAGAATGTATACTTTTTGGACGACCATATATTTCAAAATCGAAACCGGTTTTTTCTAGTTTTTCTTTAATTGGTTTTATAAAATCATTGATGTATTTGGTCCTTTCCTTTTTACTATCTTGCAATTTTTGTGCAATAAATCTAAAAGTATCAGGCTCCATGTACTTCATGGATAAGTCTTCCATTTCTGTTTTTATATTGTACAAACCCATGCGGTGTGCAAGGGGTGCATATACATAAACTGTTTCGCTGGAAATTTTTAGTTGCTTCTCCCGCTTCATGCTATCCATGGTGCGCATGTTGTGCAAGCGGTCGGCCAATTTTATTAATATTACCCTTGGGTCATCTGTTAGGGTAAGCAATATTTTTTTAAAATTATCTGCCTGTTGCGATGTGTTGTTGTCCATCACCGACGATATTTTGGTAAGCCCATCTACTATCTTAGCAATCTCACTACCAAATTCTCTTTGTACATCTTGCAATGTAACGTCGGTATCTTCTACCGTATCATGTAACAAAGCACAAATAGTACTTCTTACGCCAAGTCCTATTTCTTCTACACATATCTTAGCTACAGCCAGTGGGTGAAGAATATAAGGGTCGCCACTTTTGCGCCGCATGGTTTTGTGGGCTTCTGCTGCCATTTCAAAGGCGGTGCGCAATAAAATTTTGTCCCCAGGCTTTAGGTTTGTTTTTAGCGCACGCAACAATGCTCGGTACTCTCTTAAAATAAGTTTTTTCTCTTCTTCCTCATTTAAAGTATAAGGGGGTACAATATTATCTATGGTTACTTCCATTCATTACGAATATACTGCAAAGATTTTGTAATAAGAAAAATTAGGGGCTTTCGACATTTAATATTAATCATCTTTTGTTCCCACTACCTGCCAGCCGGCAAAGGCAGTTCTTTTTTTCGTTCTTCAAAAAGTATTTCCGCTTCTATCGGGCAGCCTTTCAAGGGCATATCATTGTTCAACAATTACTGCAAGTTTCTTTATTAGCGGATAATTTATTAACTTCATTCATACAAAAAATTACATTGGATAAATATCTTTTACATATAAACGAAGCTTGTTCAGAAAATTGGGATGCTATGACCCCAAACTATATGGGCAAATTTTGTAACAATTGTAATAAGACAGTTTTTGATTTTACCACTGCTACCGATAACGAGATCATACAATTTATAGAAAAAGCAAAAGGAGATGAGTTCTGCGGAAAGTTTGAAGAACAGCAACTCGATAGGTGGTTGGAGAAAACAAGCATAAGAACATCCAACCCTGCGTTGTATAAATATTTATTAAGTTTTCTTTTATTAACGGGTGGGCAAGAATTGTTTGCGCAAGAACCAGTAAAACAAGAGAATGTTGTTTTAATACAAAAAGCGGATAGCCTATTGCAAGCTACAGCATTAAAATCTGAGAATCCAGATATTAACTGTAATGCAAATGGGATTCAGGTTCAAGGACAGCCTCGTATTAGAATAGGTAGGGCAAGATCAATCTCAACTAAAGTTAATCCACTTTTTGTTTTAGATGGAGTGCCGATAAAGTACTCCATGTTTGCAAAAATAAATCCAAAGAAAATAATATCAATAAATGTATTAAAAGATGCCAAAGCGGTTGCTATTTATGGTCCGGATGGCGTAAACGGCGTTATTTTTATTGAAACAAAATATTCAAAAAAAGAATGGAAGAAGCTTTTTCACTAAAGCTATTTCTATAAGTTCAGCATATTTACTAAAATGAAAAAGAGGCCAATATTCATTGGCCTCTTTTTATTTTCTTTATTAATGGTATTATTGCCCCACCACTATCAAATTACCACCAGTAGCAATTGTTACACTACTACCTGTTTCGGTTTGTAAAGTTCTGATGGTGCCAGCTACATTTACCAAAGGATAAATCGTTTTTGCACTAGGTACTATTACATCTACATATTGGTCGGGTAAAGATCCACAACTCCAGTTGGCAGGGTTCAGCCAATTGTTATCTACTGTGCCTTGCCAGCGGTTGTAAAAGCGCATGGTATTTTCAGAGCTGTTTGTAATTCCGCCATTGGTAACCACGCAACGAAACTTTGTACCAGTTGTAATACTTGCTGGGTTTATAATGGTGAGTTTACTTGTTGTAACATTATTGTACAAACTTCCATCAGCAATATTTACATACCCACTGCCATCATTTCTTTGCCATTGATATGCTGTGCCATTTACATCCGAAGTATATACTTTATTTGAACCAACACAAGCTTGTACATTTTCGTAGGCACCCATATCTGGTATCGTTGTTCTAGTTATAAAATCTAAATCACTTGTAGGTGCACCTATTGATGTTCCTGCATCTACAGCAGTAGACGAATCTTTTAAACGAAAATCCATCGGTAAAATAAAGGGAGAAATATTGCTGTTAATATTGCCTGCAACATTTGTATAATTAATAACCGAGGGCTCTAATAAACTATTTCTTATGGATGTAGTTGCATTATTATTAAAGAAGGTTTTTGCGCCCCCATTGTTCCAAAAAATACAATTGGTAAAAGTAGGTAAACAGGTACCTGCACTACAAAAATTGTATGCAACCACACCATCTATGCCTGCACTATTATTTGCAAAAGTGCAGTTAGTAAAAATCGGACTAGCAGTACCTGCAGCAGTACCATCACTGTACAATGCAGCACCATTTGCAGCAGTATTATTATTAAATATGCAATTGGTAAATACAGGGTTCGAAGTACCATTTATTGCATTGTTATAAACAGCTCCTCCATTATCTAAGGCATTGTTATTTGCAAAAATACAGTTGTCTATTCTTGGACTGCATTTATCTAAAGCAGCTCCAGCATTGTTGAATAAACCTCCACCTACATTTCTAAAACTTCCGGCGGTATTGGCATTTCCATCTACTATTACAAAACCATCTAGTATGGCTGTATTATCAATACCTGCAGCGTTGCTTATTACATGGTAGCTATTATCTGAATTTCCTGCTACACCAATATCTCCGCTAAGGGTTGTAATATTTGTTGTGGGGTTTCTTTGTGCAAAAGTTGGGTTGCCGGTATTTGGGAAACCACCATAAATGCCTAAGTTATTTCTCATAGAAAAACTTACCGTTCTATCTAAAGTAGTGGTGGGTTTGTACGTACCCGCTGCCACCCATACCTGCGATCCTGTGCAGGTAGCTGCCGATGTTATAGCTGGTTGCAATGTTGTAAAAGCATTTGTCCAAGAACTGCCATCATTTGTACCAGCAGCGTTTGCATTTACGTATAAAATAGTAGGTCGTATGATAAAAGTTACCAAAGAACGACAAGTTGGATACTGTGCATTGGCTACATAAAATGAGCTAGTGCCCACAGTGGCAGTATTTGTAATACCAGAACCTGCAACACCTACAGGATTGAAAACTTCTCCAGTAGCCAAAGGCAAACCGCCAGCTGAGTTAAGATACCAGTTATTGGTTCCAAAAAAGATATTAGCTGTTGATTGTAAAGAGAAACTGCCTGTAACGGCATTTGAATACGTGCTTACAACAATAATATAGGTAGTACCTGCGGTAAGATTTTGTGTAAAGGAAGACAAGTTCCCTGCTCCAGAATCATCATCGCCTTTTAAAAAATTTATAGCTGGTGTTGTTGGGGTAAATGAAGTCTGGTATAAAGACATATAAGTGTCATCTGCGGTGCCGGGCGTTAAAGCTGCGGCAGTTGTAGAAAATGTAACGGCAGCTGTAGCAGGAGCAACAAATGTATAAGTTTTGTAGTACACATTTGAGCCGCTAGTTGTTGCGGCTGTATACACAGTTGTATTATTTCCTGTACCTCTTATATAAGGTGTACCAACAGCAATGACACCATTTACATTATTACTTTCAATTGGCGGCACTACCAATCCCTGTCCAATTGGTACAGTTTCATTTCGGCAAATAGTATATATATTCACAATGGGTGTTATAGATGGATTTACAAGCACATTTACTGTTTGAGGATCAAGCGCTCCTCCACAATTGTTTGGTGTAATATTAAATAGATAAGCCACCGTAATGGGGCTCGAAGTTGTGTTTAATAAAACCTCGTTTATGTTAGCAGAACTGCCACTACCAGCAGCATTGCTAATACCAGCAACCACAGCCCTTGTCCAATTAAAAGTATAAGTACCTACTGCTCCAGTAGTAGCAGTATATACAAAAGCTTGCTTAGAACATATGGTATTGTTTGTAGCGGAATTTAATGCGGGTGTAGAAAAGCTGGTAAAATTTTCTGTTACAATCCTGTCATTGGTTGATGCACCCGTAGATGCATTTAAACCCAAGCCACGGCGAGCAAAAGCCCTACCTATCGCACAACGATAACGGCCACCGAATAACGATGCATCGGCTTGTAAAATGGCATCCCTTGCTTGTACAAAACTTGGGCTGCAAGCTTGTAACCTCAAGCCTTCTGTTACCAATTTATAAGCTGCAATATTGCCCCTCATGTTTGTAACAATGGTAGGAACATCATATATATTTGGCGCTATAAAATTATCTTGTAAAATTATTTCCCAAGTCATATCCCATAACATAGTGGCCCATATAGAGCCGATGCCGTGTGGTTGAGAAAAATTAGTTGCATCTGCTACTTTACCATAGGTTACCACATTGTTGATATTTGCTTTATCATACGAATAACGATAAGGGCGAATGCCAGCTCCTGAGGTTGTTTGACCCAATACGTAGGTACCAATGCCTCTTGGAATATTTGCACTAGCAAGGGTAGGTGTTAGGGCTGCCCAATTGGTGGTTAACATCAGTCCATTGTAGTCTGCCCATCCTTCTCCCCCTTGCTCTGCGTTTTGCAAGCAACTAGAATTTGCCGGTCCGCCCGTAAGACGAATAGACCAGCCATGCCCGTATTCATGCGCTATGATCCCGTTATCAAAATCAGAATCGGGTTGGTATAAAGGGCTACCTACATTGGCCCATATATACATTTGCATACGGCCGCTGCCTCCATCTACCGGCGTATTAAAATTTGCATTGCTTGTTCCACTTCCATCTTGCGCATCTGCTTGTACAAAATCGTTACCTAATCCTCCTTTGCCAAGGTTGTCTTTTTGAAAATTGCCACTCGGTTCATCAAAACCATACCGCCAAAGTACATCGTGTATTACATTGTTCCAATAAAACAGATTGGTAATGGCAGCGTTTAAGTTTGCTGCAGCAGTGGCTGTACCCAATGTGTATGGATAATTAAAATCCAAAGTAGCAGAGGTAGGAGGGCTAAGGGGTATGGTTACTTCATTGTCAGCCGCTAGATCATCTTTCGCCCAAACATTGTTTCCACGTAAATATGTATAATTTGTTGTGCCATCGTTGTGCCAGCCATTGGTAGCACCTGGTCCCATGGTTGCTGGCAAAAATCTTGTGTAAGGGTTTGTTGAAATTGTTCTACTGCCATGAATTGGACTTTCTAAAGGATAGTCAAAAACAGTGTATCCATTTGCTGTGGGTGAAGATGTTATTTCATTTTGTATGGTATTTATTTCTTTACATGTACCAGTATTGTGTGTATGATTTGGCACTCCAAAATCGCAGTGAATCACTTCATCTATTTTTTGTAAAATATTTCCTGTGTTTGCATCTACATGTACACTCCAAGTATTTTTGCCATCTTTGGTTGCAATTCGAACTTTCCATGTAAGTGCTATTGAAGAAATAATTTTTTCACCCTCTTTATTTTCATAAGGTAGCCAATATAATTTTACTTCTATATTTTCGTTGGATATATTTTTATCTTCAAAAACAACTTTGCCTATTTTGCCATTATCAAGTATGGAAGAACTTATTTCTTTTATTTGTGCACGATTGTTGGTAGCTAAATTTACAGATGCAGCAGCTTTTTGTAATGCCTCTTTTGCGTTTAAAGATATGTTTGTATTGCTAGATGCAAGTCTTGATGCAATCGAGGGTGCAAAACTATTGGCTACCCATTCTACTTTATCGTTTTTTAGTGTTACACCTATCAATGCATTATACACTTCTACTCCTTGAAATGTTTGATTAAAATAAATGTGGTACCAACCTGTGGTAGGAGATAAATATTGGCTTGATATTTTCATTTCGGAAATATCGACTGGAGCAAGTTTTTGTTCTGTTGCAATTTTATATAGATGCTGCTTTGCAATCTCTACTTCTTTTTGTGCTTGTACCGCTATTGAATTGGAAAAGAAAAAAAGAACAAATATTAATTTAGCGCAAAAGGGCTTTGAAATACCAATGAAAAAATTTTTCATCTTACAATTTTAATTATTAAAGTATTATTGTCTGTTACCTATCATTCTCTGTTTTCTGTAAAAGATTGATTAAAAGGAGGTGTAAAATAATCAATTATTTTTTGATATAACTATTTTTACCTATGATAATGCTACATTTTTCTAAATGAAAAACGAATGGTAAGTGCCATAGATGTTCACTTCTTATGGATAATTTTTATATTTTAAAGATAATAGCTATCCGCTATTAGGTGCAAGGAATATAAATTCTTAGAAAATTAAAAATAAACTGTATAAAATTCATCCTTCATTTAAAAAATTCACCTCTATAAATTTACCCATGTTATCTGTAATCTATTTGTGTAATAGTTAAAAGATCATATACAAAATAGCTTTTCTGTGAATCTGTGGTAATATTTTTTCCGCAGATTTTCAGAAAAAAACAGAAATATCATTTTAATCTACTCCTTTAAAAATCATAAATTGTGTATTTCATACATAAAATTCTTTTGCACCCATTAACGGGTAGTCATTAAAAAGATTATAAATGAAAAATCTTACAGAAAAATAAAAGAAAATGTTTTAGGGTAAGCAAATTTTTTTAGCCAGAAACAACCTACATTTCAGTTAATCATTCATTGCAGCGTAAGTTAAGGCCCTGAATTTTTCTACCACATCGCCATGTGTACTGCTTTGCAACTGGCGGTAAAAAAGTAGCACCATTTTTTCTTTAGGATCTACCCAATAAGATGTGGAATATGCCCCGCCCCAACTGTAAGTACCTGCCTGAGCCTGTGTGCGACCGCTGCTTTTTTCTGTAACAATTTGAAACCCCAAACCAAACTTATCGTCTCCACGAAAAGCAACATCACCCAATTGGTTCATCGTCATGATGCGTACGGTGTTTCTGCTAATTAATCTTTTACCATTGTACACTCCATTGTTCAGTAGCATTTGTAAAAATATTCCATAATCATAAATGGTAGATGATAATCCAGCACCACCAGAATAATAGCTACTCTTTACCAGTGGATAATTTGGAACCGTTGGGCCGTTTAGTAAATTGCCCGTAGATTTTATTAAATGTCCTGTAGAATCTTCCCGATAAATATTTACCAAACGAGCTGCTTTTTGTGCAGGTATAAAAAAATATGAATCGGTCATCCCAAGTGGTTCAAAAATTCTAGTACGAAAAAAATCATTTAAAGAAATGCCTGATATAACTTCTATCAAACAACCCAACAAATCGCTGTTTAAACCATATGTCCATTTTTCACCGGGTTGGTGCATAAGGGGTAAAGCAGCAAGGCGTTTCATGGCATCAAGCAGGTTGCCATCGTACACACCGATACCCGCTGTAATTTTACTTTTAGCATAAATTGCATTGGCTTCTTTAGATCCTATTTGAGCATAGCCAAGCCCCGATGTATGCGTAAGAAGTTGACGGATGGTAATATCGCTTTTGGCTGGTATGGTAGTATAAGTAGTATCAGCGGCATTAAATTTAACTAATACCTGTTGTTTTTTAAATGCTGGAATATATTTGGACACAGCATCATCCAATTGAAATTTGCCTTCTTCAAAAAGCATCATGATGGCTACACTAGTAATGGCTTTTGTTTGCGAAGCAATGCGAAATATATTTTCTTTCTGCATGATGGACTTTGTATCTAGGTCGTTATAACCAGCCGCTTTGTAATAAGCTACTTTTCCATTGCGTATGATGAGTGCAACGCTGCCATGCATCCATTCTTTTTTTACCCATTCATTCATTTCATTGTCTAGGCGTTTTAATTTTTCGGAAGAAAAACCAGCAGCTTCGGGGGTCGTAAGGGGCATAATTTTTTGCGCAGCTGCAAATTGTATTTGCAGCATAATGATTGCGTTAATGAAAATTAATTTTTTCATACATCTTTTTTTGTTGTTACAATTACTCACCAGGATGATAACTTCTCTCTACGTGCTTTAGCACATCATCTTTGTAAAACAGCACATCTTTAAATTTTCCTTTTGTATACATTTCTAACTGGTCTGTAAAGTGTGTTGATAATGGATTGCCAGTATTGCCACCCGCTAGTAATGATTTGGCTTTTATTTTTTTGCCGAATTCTACTACACAAATAAAACTATTGCCATGATAGCCGTATCTTTTATTAGTACCGCTATAGGTACGGCTACTATAAGATGGTAACTGTCCCCAAGATGCCGACGCAAATCCAACGGGAAAACTTGGTTCATCATCTTTGTATTTTTGAACAATATCGGAAGAGATGCGTTGATAACGATTGATGTCGCCCCAGGGTATTTCCCATTTACCGAATTTTGTTTTCAACTCTTTTATTACAGCCTGCAGTGGTGGAAGCAGTTCTGCTTTGGTGGCGGTAGCAGCAAACTTTTTTACCAAGGTTACCTGGTCATCCGATCCTTCATCTATATATATTCTGCGAATAGAAGCGGTAAGTTTTTCCGCCCATTCAATGGCGAGCGTTGTTGCTACTGAATTTTCATCGGAATAGTAATCCCATTTTTTTAATGTTTGAATCGGTTCTAACAGTTGTGCATACAACGTATCAGTAACCGAAACATTTTTTTCAAATGAACTGACCAATGCGGGAATCAAAATTTCCATTGCTGATAATTTCCTGTCATACCCGGCAGCAATTGTTTTATCAATCGTAAATTTATTTTCTGCACTTAATACCCTAGCGGCATTAATACCACGAAAATTCTCATCATCCGGTGCCATGTAATTAGGAAAATTTTCTTTTTTAGGGCTGCTGCTTCCAGAAACAGTGTAAGCGGAGGAGTTGCAATTTTGTATCCATCCTGTAGCCGGGTTATACACATGCACTATTTCATCTAGTGTGTGCAGCCCTTTCCATTCGGTGGCAGCAGTAGTGCCATCTACAGGTTTACTCCAATTTATTTTTTTATCTCTTTTGGGAACATAATCACCATGCCAGTAAGCAATATTTCCTTTGTTGTCGGCAAATACGGTGTTGTTGGAGGTGTTGGCATGCATTGCCATATTCTTTTTATAATCTTCCAGCCCTTTTGTTTTAGTCCGTTGAAAACTCTGTATCAAACTTTTTAAAGAACGGTTGTACCCTCGTACACTTATCCATTGTCCATTGCGGTTGGCCATAATGGGGCCATGATGGGTGTAATAAGTAGCAATTATTTTTGTATATATTTCATCCTCTTTTTTATAACGTAGCGTAATTAGCTTTTGTGTTACCGGCTTTAATTTTTTTTCATATTCATAAAAAATCCCATTATCTTTTTTCACAATTTTTTCCTTGTACATATCGGCTACATCCACAATGCTGCTGGTATGCATCCAGCCGCAGTATTCATTAAAGCCTTGGTAAATGAAAAACTGGCCCCAGGTTACAGCGCCATATGCATTCATTCCTTCGTTACTTACCATATGCACTTCGGGCCTAAAATAAAAAGTAACATGGGGGTTGATGTATAAAATAGCATTGCCCGATGCTGTTTTAGAAGGAGCAATAGCAAAACCATTGGAACCGGTATTTTGTTCTTCAAAAATATCTTTTGTTTTAGCTAAGGTTGGTGCCCCCGCACCAAGGTAAAAACTTTTTACATCGTTGTCCGTTACATCGCCTGTGCTGATGGCGCCGATGCTCCCATCTGTCCATAATAATTGATACCATGGTTTGAAACGGGTGAGTATCGCAGGTTTTACTTCAGGTTGTTTATACTGGTAATAATTAATACCATCGGAATAAGCATTCAAAGCTTTTGTAACCATACCGGACTTTTTTTATAATCGGCCTCGGCTTCTGCAGAATCAATAATGAGTTTTATGTACAAATCATTTTGCAAAAAAGTTTCGCCTTTTACTTCGGCCATGCGGCCTAGCTTTTCAATATAGTTCATCTCCACTCTTTTAAAATCATCTTCACATTGTGCATAGAGTAAACCAAACACAGCATCTGCATCTGTTTTACCATAAATATGTGGTATGCCCCAATTGTCTCGAATGATGGTTATATTTTGCGATTGTTTTTGCCAGCGTGCAATTTCTGTCGCAGAAAAAGGTTGTGCAGTTAGTTGTAAAGGAAATAATAAGAGAAAGAATAGACTTTTCATAATTTATTTTTTGCACAGTAAATGTAAGTTTCTTTGTTCAACTCTGCTATCGTTTTCTTAACAAAAAAAGTTTGCTTACTACTGATAAGACTAAAAAGGGTTAATATTTTTCACCTGTTAAGTGCATTAAAAATGGTTACAAATAAATACCTATTGCCAGCGCAAGCATCGTTTGACGCAGACATGCAGCCCAGTCTTGTGTGGCTGAGTATCTGTGCGACGGTATGTAGAGCATACATGTTATTATCTCCTAAAACGTATCAACTACCATATTTTTGTAAATTTATTTATGCGTAAAAGGAATATAAATTTACAGACAGTGCCAAATAATACTTTGTAAGTTTTGCTTACAGCGCAACAGAAAGCTAGAAGACAGACTGAGCATCTTTTCTGCAGTGATACTTTTTTAAATTTAATAGTATGCTGCGGTAGTTATAAATACTAGGCAACTTACATACATGCGCTAAAAGGACTGGCCCCCACAAACCGGTCGCTAAGTTTAGTTTGCAGTAAATAAAATCAAAGTAATTACTGGATGCCGTTCACGAAAAGAATGTTGATGAACTTGGTTTTATAAAAAATACATTTAAATGTTTGATATGGATTAACTTTAGCTTTAATGAAAATGAAGAAATAGGCGAAAGGTTCGTGCTGAAACGAATCATAGCAGTGTGTAGGTAGATTGATGCAATGCTAAGGTTTACAATAAATATATATTCCGCTACATATGCCCCGCAATAAAAAATACTGGAAACGCCGTTTTGGAATACTTAACACCGAAGCCTACCACCATCACTTTGATTTACGCCAAATATCAGATTTAGACGATGAAGGTTTTGCATATTTACTAACCTACGTTAAGGGTATTAATATGCTGGACTTAAATGAAACAGACATTACCAATGCCAGTGTAGCCTTACTAACAAAGCTGGAATATGTAAACGAATTGCGGCTAAAAGGCTGTACGGAAATAGACAATAATTGCATTGCCGACTTAAATAAAATTACCAGCCTCCAATTTTTGCATGTAAAAAATACGGGCATTACCATTGATGGTATTTTGCAATTGAGTGCCCTTACAAAGCTCACCGAAATATTATTTTCGGATGAGGATGCAGTAGCAATAAAAGATAAAATGCTATTGCTAAAGGAGATGCTGCCTGATTGTAACTTTGTAATAAACTCAATACCTTATATTTTTTAAAATGGACGTAGCAACTTTATTTACCGCTCCACAAAATGATTATCTGTTACAAGATGGGAACTGGCAAAAAGCCGATTTTTATGATTTGAGTGCAAGCAGTACATTTTGGAACAGAGCCATAGTGATAACCCTATCTAAAATATTTGCAGCAACGACTGCAACAGCATTAATTTATTTACTGCAAAAACAAGCCAAAGCACTAAACATTTGGGAAAGGCAATGGAATGATACAACACCAACAATACAGGAGTTTATAAATTTTTTTATAGCAGAAAAAGGGTTTACAAATACCAACGGCAACCTTATATCTGCAGAAAAATTTTGGGAGCAATATATTGCTACTATAGGAGGCATTACCACAACGCCAGGTTTTGAATTTAGTAAAAATGAGATACTAGAACCTTTTACTGATTTGCTTAGTAAAGAAGATATATTACAAGTAACCTGCTTTGATGATACCTGGAATGAACAGAATTATTTAATTGAAACTAAAACAGAGTGGGTGTTGTTTCATTGGAGTTCGGCTGACTAATTCTTATAATATTTCAACAAATTATCCAACAACTTTTGTAATTTTTTTTGTTGTTCATATCCTTCGTACAGCGGCACGCCAATGTGAAAATAATTGGTTTTTTCCAGTTCTTTTAAATGAGTGCTGTTTTTGGCTGTTTCGTATGAAGAAACATAATTGTCGTTGTATTCTAGTATAAGGTACAAATCGTAAGCCACCCTCATTTTTCTCTTTATAGGCGCTACCATTCTTGCTATTACAACATCGTTATCTTCTGTGTAGCGCACCGTTACTGATAAATCCCCTTTTTTATTGATTGCAAATGCCGAGTCTATAGCCATTACGCCTTTGTAGGCCCAATGCTGCTCTTTGGAATTACTTATTATTTTATTGAGCTCTGCTACAAATGCTTTTTCGGCTTTTTGTTTTGTTTGGGCTATTGTATTTATTTGAAAAAAAACTATTAAAGCAATTATAAATAAATTTTTCATTTAAACTTTTTAAACATATTAATTTTTTATTTCTAAAAGCCTTATACCATCCTTACCTCTGGCGAGTGCTACAGCATATTTATTTGTTGTAGCAATTTTTAGCTCCATAGCATCAAAATCGCTATTAATTTTTTTTGTTTCAAAAGTATTATAATCCAAAGTATAAATCCCATCGTAACAGTTGTATATAATTTTATTAGTGCCATTTACTAAACAAAGCGGTGTTGCATAATCACCTGACTTCGTCATTTCTACTAAGTTTTTTATTTCACCATTGTCCAGATTTACTATTTTTATAATTGTAGTTTCTTTATATCCTTCTTGAACACCAACAATCATCATACTTTTATCGGGCGTAACTACGACGTTAATAGCATTTTTTTTAACGCTCACAATTTTTTTTGTTTCTGCATTAGATGTAATTGTAATACTCATTTCACTTCTACCCATATTGTAAAGCAATTTGCTATCACTGCTAAAAAAAGCATCAAATGATGAAGCATAACCATTTTTTCCAATGATGCTAAGGTCTAATACATTTACTAATTTACAATCGCCATTTGTTTGTATATATGCAATTTCTGAATTTGGCGCAATTGTTATTTTTTGTATGTTGTTAAATCCACCTAGTTGCTTTACTACTTCAAAACTTTCGGCGTTGCATAAATACAAAGTACCCGAAAGCCCACCAGTAAGAATATATTTACCATTAGGTGTTAAAGCAACTGCATACAAGGATTTATCACTTATCTCTTTTTGTTTAATAGGAAACTCTGATTTTAAGTTCCATTTGTTTAAAGATCCATCGTTACCTGTTGCCAACACAAAATTGCCCTCGTTTGTAAATATGGGAGAGTAAAAAGTGCTTTCTGTTTTTGTGTGAAAATTTTCGATGTATTTAAATGAACTTTGTGCTGCTATTTCTGATGACAGCAAAATTAAAGTGTAAAAAAATAAAATATATTTTTGGTGTTTTTTCATTGTTTTTTCTTTTTTAATTAGTATTAAATTTTATATCTATCCACGAACACCAAATGCTGTGCCCTTCTGATAAATTTTTTTGTTAGGATCTACCAAATAATGTTTAATTATTATTTTGCCGTAATCCGTCATTGTTTTTTGCTCTTCTTTAGCGGCTGGTTTTTGAATAATTCGTATTTCAAAACCACTGGCTTTATCAAAGCTGTTTTGTGATTTCGATCCGGGTTCTAGCGTGATGGTGGTTTCGCCTGTTTTAATCATTTTACTAAGGTCGGTTTCATTTCCTTTAGTAATAGTAGCACCTTGTTTGTATTGAACAATGGTTACTTGCAATGCTACATCCTTACGGGTATTCACCATTTGTAATAACTGTTTTTGAGTAGAAGTAATCCATTGTACATCCAAATCGTTTTCGCCTATTGCAGCAGGAGTTAGGACGGCAGGCTTACCCCAACGAGACACTTCTTTGAACTCGCTATTTTTATACTCGGCTTGATGTGCCGCAAATGCTTTTTCGGCAGCCAACATATCTTTTGCTTTTATACAACCATAAAATGTACTGGTGCAATCCCAACCGTCTTTTTTTTGTGTGTACACTTTTTTGCCTTCATAAAATATAACGGCATTGGTTGATGGTGTGAGTTCTGCATAAATATTAGTGTAGCCTTTGCCTAGGCTAGTTCTCATATCCGTTTGTAATTTATTGCGATAGGCAAATGTTTCGACTGGCATCATCGCTATTTCTTCTTTTTTTAACATTAGTTTTTCACCACAAACATCGTTGATACTTTTTTGCCCATAGGCAATGAGAAGGTAGGTTTGCTTTTGGGCGGAAGTTGTTGTTGCTATTAAAAAAAACAATAAAATGGTTTGGAATTTTTTCATATTTGTTAGTTTTTAAATGGACCTCTGTTTTCTTCTTTAGTAAATTCATATAATACTAATAGGTTTACAAATTAAATATACACAGTTGACCCTTTCGGTGCAATTATTAAAAACGTCTATTCGAGTGTTTTTTGTGCAGTAAAACGGAACAAAAAATATATCGAGAATCGTTTTTAATGAAAATTTTCTAGCTCTCGATACAATTTTCTGACGAAAATAACTCGAGCAGACGAAAAATTATCATCAAAAACTAATTACACACAACTGGTTACAGTTAATTTATTTGTTTAAATAGTAAAATTTTACAGCACTCAATCATATTTAATCCCCTTTATATGAGACTTTATAAAAAGCATCACTATAATCAAAACTAAATTTACTGAAGTATTGAAATTTGAGCTTAGTATAATTATTTTTTTGAGCCACCAATGTTTCGGTTATCTTTTTTTCTACAAAATTTAAATCATAATCACCAATCCATGTAGCATAATTTAATTCATCAGAAAAACCGGCTGTTTTTATTAGTGATTGTAAAAACTGTTTTGATATACCATCTGCCACATGACCTGTTTCCGAAGGCCTGTAAATTTGTGGAACCGGGACTGTAAGACGAAAAACTTTTGAATAAATAATTTTATCTTGAATAGGATAATAATCTTTTGTTTTCGCATTCCAACCACTCTTTGTGCCTGCATAGCAAAAAACATAAAAAGTTGTATAATCAATTTTATTGGCAAACGCATCAGAGCGATCAAATGAATATTTGAGGTCTTTGATACCGAATGTAGATATCATTTGTGCAGATGCACTAGCTGATATAAAAATAAATAAGGCAAGGAATTTTTTCATGTTTTTTTAATTTTTAAAAGGGTCTTTGTTTTCTTCTTTTGCTATTTCGGCAAGGCGTTCAAAAGCATTTTTGATACTTTCAAATTTTTCTGGCTATATCACAATATCAAAAGTTGTTTCATAAGTGCTTACCTCTTTTCCTTCGAGCATAAAAGTTTCCTTCATAGCGGTTGTAAAGTAAACTGTTGCACAGGCAATTCCGGTATCCCACACACTGGTTTTCATATCGCATTTAAGATAATTTTTCCATTGAATGTTAGAAACATCATTAATTGCAGCTTTCTTTTTGTCTTTAGATTTTTCAGCGTAATGATACTTTGCAAAATCATTTAAAAAAAATTGTCCGCTCACCATCATTCCTTCTGAACAGGAATTTCTTGCCACTACTCTTTTCAGAGTTGTATTAATTAAACCGTGGGTGTCGGATTTTGATGGTTTGTCTTGTGCTTTTACCACAACTGCGATGGATGTCAATAAAAAGAGTAGGAGAAATTTTTTCATTTGTTTAAAATCTAATTAATCATCGCACAATACAGAAAAATCATCTTTAAAATCGCTACTAAATGTATATTCTGGAGAGTGTGTAGTAGCACCAATTATAAAAGGAAATATAATTTCCACTTCACTCATTTTGAATAAATTGAAACCGTTTTGAACTCAGAATTTCATTAGGTAGCAACACCAACCGTTAAGAAAAATAATTTTAGTTATTCCACTTCCAAATCAAGCGAAGTCCTAGATTGGAATAAACGACTTTTTCGGGTGAAATCCTATTCATAAAATATTGATAGCGTGTATCAGCTCCTCCTTTTAATTTTATATTTGCATCTCTTGGTTTAATTTGAACATTGTTTACATTATACCGCACTCCAATTCCAAGCCTTGTTTTTGGAATACGAAAATCAATTCCTGAACTTAATACAAACATTATGTCTGGAAATTTGGGAGAGTAATCATCGTCATCGAACCTATACCCTTTCCCTTCCTGAATATTTTTTGCAGTTACTCCTCCTAACCATTCCACCCCGTATAAACTGTATATGCAAAAGTTTTTAATAGGGATATTTAGTCCGCCTGAAAGACCTATTGATATTGACTGGTGCTGGATTCCCACATTGTCTATGTTTCGATTAACATCTTTGTTATTTCTCACTTCGAATTGATAATACGGAGAATTATAATAGCCCATTCTAAGTTCTGCTGCCAGAAATATTGCACTCATTCTGAATCCAAAAGCATGAAGTTGCCAAGGGTTACTTTGATATAGTTTATTTAACTTATCGTTGTTACTTGCGAAGCCATCATATCCTGAAAACATTTCATAAAATCTGGTTTTACCCTTAGGATCCAACTCATCTGCGAGCTTATCAACGCCTTGAATTGCCTGAAAGCCTGCTTGCACCTGCAGGTTTGTTTTTAAATTTTTTATTTTTTCTGCCACCCGATTTGTGTAATTTATCAATTGCGCCTGCTCATACAATCGTTTTGCAGCACTGGCATCTTTATATACAAGTTCATCACCATCTGCTTCTAATTTAGAGGCTCGTCCATTCCGTTCCCACATTGCCTTTTGTTCTTCTTCATTCAAAGGTTTTTTTTCGGTAGCTTTCTTCTCTTCCGATTTTTTTTCCGCAGCAATTTTTTCGTTTTCCACTTTTTCTAAAGCTGCTTTCCTCTCAGTCTCATCTTTTATTTGCTTTGCTGCATTCTCTTTTTCTGCAAGTTCTTTTTCAATTTTCTGCTCTGCCTCTTTTTTAGCATTTTGTGCCTCTTCTTCTTTAGCAATTTGCTCTTTCTTCAGTCGCTCCTTCTCTTTTTTATCTTTTTCAAATTGTAATTCTTTTTCTCTTTTTACACGCTCCTCTTTTCTCTTGTTTTCCTCTTCAGTTAGATTCTTAAAATCAAACACTCTACAAGTAATTGATGCAATTGTAGTTTTAAGATTTTTATCTTTTGCACATCCTGTTGCCAATAGAATTTGTTCATTATCACTAGCGCCACTTTTTAAAGAGACAGATCCTCCCCAATAATGCGAATGAGATTTACCACAAATATCTACTATTATAAATTCTACAGAAAAAAAAATTTGCGAATTTGACAAATTCCTTACAGTGAAAAGAATATCATCATCTCCCATTCTATAACCTTTAACTTCAGCCTGTAAATCTATATAATTAGTATAATCGACGTATGGATTTAAATTCCAGCTAGTATTTTGTGCAAATGTTTTATTTGAATTGTTAATGATAAATAAGGTAATTAATAATACTAGTTTTTTCATGTTTTTAAATTTGATATTTGTTTTATGGTATTCCGCGTATTGTGTGGTTAATAACTATAAGAATATTTCTATCCAAGAATCGTAACATTTACTGTAATTGTTTCAGCATTGCCATATTGTAAAGTAACTTGCTTATAGTCCTTGCTATTCACTTTATGCGTTTTATATGAAAAAGGTTTATTTGTTCCCTTCATTGGCGCCATTCCTTCTTTAAATTTTAGTTCCAATACTAAAATTTGCTCATTAATTCCTTGTGATTCAGCCTCTACCAATTCTAGTTTATCATCTGGTCTATAAGTCGTTATAGAACCGTTTGCATTCAGTGTTGCTGGTACTTCTTTCATATTGAAAAAAGCATTTGCTGTGATATTTTCCATAATTTTTTAAAATTTTACCTACTCTTAAAGATTTTTGTTTCTTCCCTTTTTTCCATTTTATAACAACTGGAATAAAAAATATTTGTAAGCTGTAACCCATTCGTTGGACAGAAAAATTTAATAAATAATATAGTCTTTTAATTCAATATTCCATTCCTAGACTAAAACGGGAGATAACTTTTAGCCCCCCAAAGCCCAAAAAGCTATTCTCGTTTTTTCTTTTATACATTCATCTGAAAAAAGTATATGTTTTATTGATAGTTTTATATTATGTAGAAAGAAATACTTTTTCATGTTTGTATATTTTTTAAAAAAGTAAAATTAACGCTGAATAAAAATCTAAACAATACCTACAAAGTAGTATTTTCTTAAAGGGTTTGTAAAAGTAATTTTTATGTAATTATCTTTATATCCTTGTTTACACTGCCAACCATACAATACACTTTACGCAAATTAACTTTACTGTTTGCAGTATGTATTTTTACATCAGCAAAAGGGCAAATAAATTTGTTTTATAATAATTACAAAATTCCTTTAAAGCCACAAGTTTTAAGCTATTATATTGATACTAGTTTTGAAAGAGATATTGATAAGTTTACAAACATTAATAACTCATTTAAGCCAGTAGCTTTAAATAATATAAACCTCAGCTATAAAAACCAAATGCTATGGTTGCGTATTAATTTAAATAGCATAGAAAATGCAAATGAGCTTAGTTATTTAATTTTGCGATCGCCTCATATTAATTTTTTAAATTGTTGGATTTTGCAAGGCGATACAGTTGTAAAAAAATTTACTCAAACAGGTGATCATTTTGTGTTTGGTAGCCGTACAATTACCAATGCCAACTTTGTGTACCCAATAATACAACCGCTACAACCTAATACCAGTTTGCTTTTACTTATAGATAAACGTAATGAGCAATTGAATATACCCATACATTTATTTACCGAAAATGGGTATAATAAATTTAATCAACAGAATGATTTCCTCGCAGGTGTTATATGTGGGATAGCCATTTTACTTTTTGCACTAAACCTTTTTTTGTATGTAAAAATGAAGGAACGCTTATATGTATTTTATGGCTTTTATATATTTATGACGTTTTTATATATAGTTAGCGATTATGGGTTGGCTTTTATGTATTTATTTCCAAATTTTCCTCAACTATGCGATTTTACTAGACCAATTACTATTAGCTTTTTAGCACCTTTATACTTAGTTTTTACCATTCAATTTTTAAAAACAAAAACCCAATTACCTCTAATTTATAAATGGATAAAATATTATTTTATATTTTATATTTTATTTGCGATTGTTATTTATTATTTAATGACAAAAATGGGCACCTTAAGGGCCACACTAATATGGGTAATGCAAATTTTAATTACTTTTTTTAGTATTATTTCATTAATTATTTCCTTAGCAAGTATGTATAAGAAAATACAGTACAGTAACTATTTATTTTTTTCCTGTCTGGTTTTTTCCGGTTCTTTTTTAGCCTACTCTTTTTTCTTTAATGGCGCTATGATTGATAATTTATTTACACGTAACCTGCTTAATATTGGCTTTATAGTAGAAATAACTATTCTTGCTTTTGTACTTACACTTCGGTTTAAAAACTACAAAGAAAATAACGAGGCCTTACTGCAACAAATAAATACCCAACAAACACAAATATTCAATAGCTTAAGTAGCTTTCATGAAAAAGAACGCTTAAGAATAAGCAGTTTATTACACGATACTGTTGGGGCAAGCTTATCTGCAGTTCGGTTAAATTTGGAAGCTAATAAGGAGTTCAAAAACAATCAGGCAATTGAACAAATAAGCAATTTAGCAAATGAAGTAAGGCAACTTTCTCATAGTTTGTCGCCTATATTATTGCAAAAAAAAGGGTTAATTACCTCTTTAACAGAAAATATTGAAAACCTAAATGAAAGCAATAAAATACAAATACAATTTGAAAATATTGGCAGCTTACAAAAAATACTATTTAGGTACGAAATGCTAGTTTATACTATTATACAAGAGCTTTTACAAAATATTTTAAAACATGCCCAAGCTTCCGAAGTAATTATTCAACTAATGTTGGAAGAAAAATTAGTTTCGATTTTTGTTGAAGATAACGGAAAAGGGTTTGATGAAAAATTGATAAAAGAAGGATTAGGTTTTGCACAAATAAAAGAATTGGTTAAGTTTGTAAATGGAACTATCCAAATAAAATCGATACCTCAAAATGGGTGCCAGATATCAATCGAGTTTCCTATAATTTCAAATGAATCAACCAGTACGGATATTTATAGCTGATGACCACCCATTTTTTACAGAAGGTGTAATAAATGCCTTAAAGCCTTATGAGAATTACAATATTGTGGGCACAGCTACAAATGGTAAATATGCATTAACTGCCATACTAGACTTACAGCCTCACATTGCCATATTAGATATAAACATGCCCGACCAAAATGGGTTAGAATTAATAGAAATTATTAAAACCAAATACCCAGCTATAAAAATTATGGTACTTAGCATGTATATGCCAGCAGATATAAAATTACACCCCGAAAAAGCGGGTATAGATGCTTATGTATTAAAAAATAGTGGTACTCAAATTTTACTTACAGCCATTGAAGCCTTGACACAAAATAAAAAATACTTTGATACTAATATTGAGAATAAAAATAACCACAGCGAAGATGGCTTTAGTAAATTAATGAAGCTTAGTTCACGTGAAAAAGAAATACTTAAAATGATAAAAGCTGGAAATAATACCAAAGACATTGCCACTGCACTTTTTATAAGTGAGCTAACAGTAAAAACCCACCGTAAAAATATAATGGAAAAAATGAATGCTAAGAATGTAGTTGATTTAATAAACAAAAGTTATTTTTAAGAATGATCCAAACTGTTTAAAATTTTATACCAATTAAGCTGTGCCTCGCCTTGGTTCATTTTCTCACGAACTATTGTGCCAGAATTACTTATTATTTTATTGAGCTGTGCTAAAAAGCGCCTGTGTCGGGTTTCATTAAGTCCATCGAGATGTACAAACTTGCATACAGGCAGGTAGGCTCACCCTTACATTAATATTTTTTTGGACTTTGTAATACTTTGTAATTGGTATTGCTTTCCATAAAACAAAAAGGGTTAATACTTTTTACCTGTTCAGTTCATTTAAAATTGTTACAAATAAATACCTATTACAAGCGCAATCATACAAATAATGAGCAGCATAATGAGCAATGGCATAATAAATTTAAACCAGGTTTTTAAACTAATGTTTACCATTGCCAGCGATGGCAATATAAGCCCTGTAGGCGCCAGTAAAGACATGAGGCACATGCCATACATGTATGAATTTACAATTTCCCTACCCGGTACATTTACCAAAATAGCCAGTGCACCAATAATGGGCATGGTTAATACCGCCATACCCGATGTGGATTGTATGAAAATAGAAAACACAATATAGAATGCCAATAGCAACATAATAAAGAATGCAGGTTGTATACCCTGCACCATATTGGCTGTATAAAACAATATGGAATCACTCACATGTCCTTCATTTAAAATAATGGTAACGCCCCTGGCTACACCAACTATAAAAGCAACCGAGAGTAAACTTTCTGCACCTTTTATAAATTCATGGATGAATACTTTTTCTTTTATTCTAGTGATGACAGCTATTAAAATAGCTGAACCTAAAAACAACGACGACATTTCGGTTGTCCACCAATCTAAAAATACCACACCAGCAATCATGGTTAAAAAAGTACAGATATAGATGAGCAGCAATAATGTTGTTTTCCAATCCACTTTAGGAGTTTCAGTATCGTTACTGATGTTTACTTCATATAATGGTTTTACTTCTCCATCAATTTTATATACCAATGAGGCTGTGGGATCTTTTTTTATTTTAGCAGCATATCTTAGAATATACCAAACCAATAATGCGGTTACAATTACCCACAATATCAGTCTTTCGGTCAATCCATCCATCCAGTTAATACCTGCTGCATTGGATGCAATTATAACAGAGAAGGGATTGGAAAAAGCGGGAATGCAACCAACAGAAGTGCCGCCAAAAATAATGGCCAACGGTATCAATAAATCGTAACCTGCAGCTAGAAACAAGGGAACCAGTATTGGATAAAAAACCAGCGCTTCCTCGGCCATGCCGTAAGATGCGGCAAAAAAAGAAAATACAGTTGTAAGAATAATAATGAGCCAATGCTCTCGGCCTTTCATGCTATGTGCTAGCCAACTAATGCCTTTTACCATGGCACCGGTTTCGTTAAACACAAACATAAACCCGCCGATGATGAGTATAAATAAAATAATATCCACACTATCCACAATTCCTTTTATGGGTGCCTGTAACACATTGATAAAGCTCTGCTGGTTTCTTTTTTGTTTGGTAAATGAACCCGGTACCGACACAGGCTTTCGGATATTACCATCAACAAATTTCTCCACTTTTATCTTAATACCTAGGCTGTCTAACGTTTTTTGTGTAAGCGGCAAAGCAATTTCACCGGTATCAGTTACCATCGTAAATGTTTTACCGGTTACCGAAAGTTTATTGTACTGCCCTGCAGGCAACAGCCAGGTGCTGATGGCTGCAAGGATGATTACCATCATCAAAATGGGGATAGGGCCGGGGAAAGATCTTTTTGTTGCCATGTGTTTATTTTTCTTTTTCTAATTGTTCAATGGTTTTCTTTGCTGCAGCCAATCGTATCTGCTTATTCTTTTCTACCAGTTTATCCGTAGCCCAATAAATTACTTTACGAGGCAATGGAACAAGCGATGCCGCAATAAAAACCAACGCCAGCAACATTAACACTGGCGAGTGCTGTGTTATTCTTTCTAAAAGGATGGATTGGTAAATTCAAAAATTCAAATACAATTAATAAAGCAACTATGCCGAAAATGCTTTTATAAAAATGTTCTAAAGTTTTCTTGATTTATTAATTCAGTTTCGGAACTATACGTTTCACTAAATATTTTATTTTTTTTTACTTTTGCTTTTGCATTCCATTTTATTTCATACGCAGTTATTTTTCCATTTACTTCTTCTACATAATCTATTTCTTGCTGTTGCACCGTTCTCCAGAAATACGATTTAGCTAAACTATTTTCGTAATTGTTTTTCTTCATTCTTTCACTTATCAAAAAATTTTCCCACAAAGCTCCCTTATCTTGGCGAAGTTCTAAAGCATTGAAGTTTCCAATAATCATATTCCTTATACCATTATCATAAAAATAAATTTTCTGATTGGTTTTTATCTCGTTTCTCAAATTGCGGCTAAAGCTTTTTAGTTTAAAAATTACAAATGCCTTTTCTAATATATCTATATAATTGCTTACGGTGTTTTTATCTATACCCAATAATTGCGAAAGCTCATTGTAACTTACTTCGGAGCCCATTTGCAATGCCAGTGCTTGCAGTAGTTTTTCTAAAATTTCAGGCTTTCTAATGTTACTAAAAGCTAAAATATCTTTGTACAAATAACTATTTGCCAATTCCTTTAATACATCAAAAGCTTCGCTACTATGGTTAATCACATCAGGATACATGCCATAAATTAATCGCATTTCTAATTGCTGTGTTGCTTTTACAAAGCCAATATTATCTTCAAACTCTTTCCACGAAATAGGAAACAATTGAAATTCCCATTTACGTCCTGTTAGCGGTTCATTTATTTTATTGTTTAATTCAAATGCAGAAGAACCACTTACCAATAGTTGCACATTTTTAAACTGATCAGTAATTATTTTTAAGGTAATCCCAATATTTTCTATCCGTTGTGCTTCATCTATAAAAACAATTTTATTTTTACCTATAGTACTCTTTAGTTGTTCTGTGTTGGGGTTGGTTAAAAGGTTTCTTACCGTGGGGTCATCGCCATCTAAAAATAAATGCTCTTCTTTTTTTAAGATGGTTTCCATTAAAGTTGTTTTACCTACTTGCCTCGGTCCAACAAGTATGATTGCTTTTCCTTTACCAAGTTTGGCTATTATTTTTGCCTGTATTACCCTATTAAACATACTATTTAGTGTTTATATTCACCAAATATATTAATTATTGGTGAATATACATACGTTTTAATTACTTTTCTCCAATTGCTCAATGGTTTTCTTTGCTGCTGCCAATCGTATCTGCTTATTCTTTTCCACCAATTTTGCTGTTGCCCAATGTTCCAATTTGTGGTGAAGTGGTACAAGCAATGCTGCAATTGCGACTAATGCAAGCAACATCAGCACAGGATTGTGATGGGTTACTCTTTCTAAAAAAGGATGTAGTAATAAATTGAGAAATTCAAAAACAAGCAGTAAGGCAATTATACCAAAGAATATAATCACTTTTGCATTAGTGATAAACTGGCGACTCAGGAGTAAAAAGAAAATAATGAATGTGATAATGCCAAGTGCCAGTAATGCGTATTGGATATTTTGTTTGCGTTGCTCTGCTGCTTTTAGTTTTTCTGTTTCTACTTCCTGTTGGCGTAGCGTTTCATCAAAGGTCATCACCTGAATTTGCTGATTTATTTTATTGCTGAATACCGAATCATTCGCTATTTTATATATACTGGCATATTTTAAAGTACTATCACAATTGCTTTTTTCATAAATATCTGCAAGCATTTTTGCTGGTTTTACACTCATAAAAAAGAAAGGAGTATTCTTAACGGTTTTTAATGCTTTTTTCAGATAAAGAATACAACTATCCTGCTGGTTCATCCGTTGAAAATGTTCGGCAAGGCCAGTATAGGCAAAGTTTAGTTGTCTCAGCCTTTGGAAATCTTCTGACATTTCAATAGCGATGTTAAAATACGAAACAGCCAGTGCGGCATGGCCCATTTTACTATGTACGCTCCCTAAATTCCAAATTATATAAGGTAAATCCACCTGATTTATTACAAGGCTTAATTCATAGGCACTTTGTAAATACTTTAAGGCAGAATCGAGCTTATTTAAATTCAGGTAACAAACTCCCAAATTCAAAACAGGCCATATTTTGATTACTTCATTTTTTCCTTTTACTGCATCAGTTAATGCATCAGCATATATTTTAAAAGCATTTTCCCATTCTTCACGGTCACGATACGTATGGCCCATTTGATTTTTTACCATAGCTAATATTGAAAAGTTATTAGCTTTTTCCGCCAGTTGTAGTCCTTTTTGCTGAACCTGTAAAGCTCTGATTGGGTTTCCACTTATTCTATATCCTGTTCCTAGAAAACAATAAGCAGATGCTTCTTTAATAATATCCTTATTTTCCTCTGCCTGTTTAAGCAATGCTTGTCCTGTTTTAATGAGTGGGTAAGGATCAAAAGAAGAACGGGAATCCCAAATGCTAACAATTAAATTAACCTTTTTGTCTTCGTTTTTTTCAATAGCAAGCTTTTGCAGTAATGAATCAACAGACTGGCTTTGGGCAAAAACAGTTTGTGTACCTACAATAAAACAAAAGAGCGTTATTATTTTTTTCATAAATCAGTTAATTAGCTCATTTTATTTTTTGCTAAATCTGGAATTCAATTTCGGATTTAGCCAGGTACAAGTTTGTAAAAAATGTAAAAAACAACCTTGCCCGCCTTTTGCCAACGACCGCCGCATTTACTTTATCCTGTTATATTTCTTTAACACATCTATCACCAGTTTATGCGGTAGTGCATAAGCTTTATTACCATTTATTCCTTCCATTGTTTCTGCAGCCACCATGGCATTGATGATGGCTTCTTCAACAGCCTGCACGGTTCCGTTAAATAATGGATTAATTAAATCATTGGGAAGTTCATCCAATTTTGTAAAGTCTGTTCTTTGAAAAGCATTTGGGTTTGCGGTTGAGAAAGCAATAAAAATATCACCCGAACCATTTTCTCCCCGTCCACCAACTTTGCCTACACCCAAGGCAATTCTTGCAGCTATTCTTTTTAACTGGTGTGGTAATAGCGGTGCATCTGTTGCCAGTACCACAATGATAGAACCGTCACCCGGTTGATAGGATGGCGGAGCCTTAAATTCATAATTCATGGTGTCTTTCAGTTCTTTACCAACTGGTACACCAGCAATGGTAAAATTATTTTTGCTTCCAAAGTTGGATTGTACCAATACGCCAATGGTATAAGTGGAGTCTTTAATTTTTATAATTCTTGATGCAGTGCCAGTGCCCCCTTTAAAACCCAAGCACATCATTCCAGCGCCACCACCCACATTTCCTTCTTTTAGCAAACCAGATTTTGCACTGTCTAAAGCTTCGTACGCATTTTCTTCTTTTACATGAAAACCATAAATGTCATTTAAGAAACCATCATAGGTTTCGGCCACTACAGGATAGGTGTACCAAAAATCTTCTTTGTACCAGCCTGTTTTTACATACCATTTTAAAACGGCATCTCTTACCGTTCCTACACTATTTGTATTGGTAATCATTACTGGGCCTTCTAAAAAACCAGATTCGGTCATCCAAGTTGTTCCGGTCATTTCACCATTGCCATTTAGCGTATACCAGTTGGCATAAACAGGATTGTTATTTTTTCCTCTTGGCAAAATGGCTGTAACACCTGTACGCACCGGGCCTTTGCCTCGTATATTTTTTCCCGTTCCAGAAATGATGGTACTGTAACCCACTTCCACGCCTTTTACATCGGTGATGGCATTGAATTTTCCTGGAGTGCCTTCAAACGGAATTCCGATATCCCGGGCACGTTGTTTTTGAGCTTGCAGGTTGTAACAAGCAAGCATGAATATTAGGAGTGTTGTTATTTTTTTCATGACTTTATGATTTATCCAGGTTTAAAATTGTTTGCAACAACACATTTGCTCCATTGGCCATATCTGTTACTGTTGAAAATTCTTTGGGTGAATGACTAATACCGCCAATGCTGGGAATAAATATCATTGCTGAAGGAGCTATGGAAGCTATATGCTGTGAATCATGGCCAGCTCCGCTTTGCATAAATTTTGTACTAAAGCCCAATGATTTTGCTGTAGTGTTGATCACCTGCTGCAATTTTTTATCTGTCAATGCTGGTTTCGATTCATTGGCCTGCCGATCAAAACTGATTTTTGTTTTACTTGTTGTTGCAATGTTTGCTGCACGCTTTTCAATTTCTTTAAACAGCATTTCAATTTTATCAGCAGATAAATCACGAATCTCCAAGCCCAATATTACTTTACCGGGAATAACATTATATGCTCCGGGTTGTATGGCAATTTTTCCAACAGTACCCACCTGTGTTCCTTTTACACTGGTTATGACTTCATTTACTGCAACAATAAATTTAGAGGCAGCCAGCAAAGCATCCTGCCGCATGTTCATTTGTGTAGCGCCTGCATGATTGGCAAAACCTTCTACCGTTACTTCCCAATGCACAATACCAACAATGCCTTCCACCACACCAATTTGTATTTTATCTCTTTCTAAAATGCCTCCTTGCTCAATATGCAATTCAACCCATGCATGGATGTCTCCTTTTTTGCGAATGCAGGATTGAATATTTTCAGTATTACCACCAATAGCTTTTATGCCTTCAGCCATGGTTAATCCACTTTGACTTTTCTGTTTTAATCCGTCGCTGGTTATTTCGCCCACCATTGCTTTACTGCCGATGGTACCACCTTCTTCGTTGCCAAAAATGATGACTTCCAAAGAATGTTCGGTAACCACATTATTCTCATTCAATATTTCAATAACTTCTAACGCAGCTATAGAACCCAGCGTGCCATCATAATTACCACCATCGGGCACCATATCTATATGCGAACCAAAGGCAATGGGTTTTAATGATGGATTTTTTCCACTGCGCTTGCCAATGATATTTCCGGCTGCATCAATAGTTGGGTTTAAACCTGCTTTTTTCATCAGCTCCATAAACCATACACGCCCTTCAACATCAGCTTTTGTATAGGCAACTCGGTAACCACGGCCTTTTTCATCTACACCAAATTTAGCTAGGTCAAAAATGCGGCTTTCAATACGTTTACCGTTTACGATTAAGTTGATTGCTTCTTTCTTATTGTTAGAAAGTAAGGAACCAAATACACTCATGCCAATAACAGTGAGCGATGATTGTTTGATGAAGTTTCTGCGTTGCATAGTTTGTAATTTATTTTATTGGAACACTTGTAAAAGAGCCGCTTAAAAATTTCCAGACAGCATCATCTTTCATTAGTACAAAAAAATCCATGTTGTGCGCTTTGGGCTGCCCATCTTTATACAAGATGGCATCGGCTTTTACAAAAGCCAGTCTCCCTTCAGAAATATGAATGATGTAGTTAGAAACTGGTTCGGTGTAAGGCTTCGGGTTTACCCGTTTTGTAATACTTTCAAAATTTGTTTCAGCGGTAATAGAAGAAGGAATCAATTTTCCCTCTTTTAAACTGTGCCAACCAATGTTGGCATTTGGTAAGAACATCGGTCTTATTGCAGCAACAGCATAGTTGCCGATTGCTTTCAGAAATTGTTCAACCACTGCTTTTACTGCGGCTTCTTCTTCTGAATTGGAGGGTAAGTTTTGTGTAAACGCATTTACCGATAAAAGCAGTGTTATTAAAAGCAGATTTATTTTTTTCATGCTGATAGTTGTTGGTTTTAATTTTCAATGCGTCTTGTTGAATGCAGCACAGTTATTTTTCATTGTTTTTTTTTATCAAGATAACTGTTTCCATCCAATTAATAATTTCCTGTTTATTATTTCTGGTGATGGTTTATTTCAGGTAATAAGTAACCCATGCTGTTTTTTGTTGATGGTTGTGTTTACAAATTCAAAACTCTTGATGCGTTAGAAATCCTTACCCTTGCTCATGGCCATCACTTTTTAATTAGGGTATCCATCATCCATGCTTGTCCGTACTCACAAGACTTTACTTCACTTGTGCTGAACAATTTCAAGCCAGTGGCATTACCATTTGATAAAGCATCAAACAGTTTTATAATGGTTTAATGAACTGCCTGCCGCCCGCCGCTTACTTGTTCTTGAGCTTTTACTTTTGTAGAAATACAAAATAAAATTAGCAAGAAATAATTGTTTAAATTTTAGCTTATAATTTTTCAAATGTTGTTTTTACACCATAGTTAATGAACCATGCTTTTGTGATTTTTTTATGCACAGTATCCTGCGGATTGGCGATCATATCAAATTCAATCTGGCGGTCGCTGCCATCGCTGTAAAAAAACTTTGTGGCCGATTCAGGTTTCAATTCAATCTTTTGCCCGTTGGGGTTAACCCTAAAAAGTTTGTTGCCGTTGCGTTCAATATTTATTTCACTGGTTGTTTTATATTTTCCAACAAACTGCTGCATGGTTACAGTATCCATGGTTATTTCTTTGTGTTGATAAGGCATTACTACTGGCTTGCCGTTCATTATATGTTGCAAAGCCGTGCCTAATGCTGGGGAAGGCGATGAATTGTTCGACAGTACAATAAAAGTCTGGTCTTTATCAACATTTCTTCCCAGGTAAGTTACATAGCCAGGCCATCCGCCTGAGTGAGCTAAAACATAACCCAAATCTGTTTTTTCCATAAATACGCCAAAACCGTAGTGCGTTTTCTTTACAGTATCAATCAAAGCTTGCTCTTTCAGCATTTCATTTTGTGTGGCTTCGGTAAGCAGGGTATGATTTTTTACTGACCTGTCCCATTTTAATAAATCTGCTGTAGTGGAATTTACAACGCCATCACCTTGTATGCCATCTAAATAAATTACAAACTTTAAATCGGCAACACTGTCTGGCATTAGGTGTTTTTTCAAACTATCATTATATACAAACCCAAAAGCATAATTGGCAATGGTATCTTTTAATGAGCGGCGGGTATTATAAATTCGGGTATGGTTCATTTGCAATGGTTGAAATATATTTTGTGCCATAAACTCAGTGAAAGATTGCCCCGAAACTTTTTCTGCAACAGAAGCAAGTAAGGCATAAGCTGTATTACTGTATTCCCATTTGGTACCCGGCGCAAATAAAACCGGCAGCTTTTCTTTTGCAAGAAAGGCAATCATATCTTTATTGAAAGCAACCTTACTGTGGTCCCATTTTTTGTTCATGGCTTCTTCATAATCGGGTAGGCCAGATGTATGGGTAAGCATTTGGTAAATGCTGATGTTATTGTAGGGGAGCTCAGGAAAATACTGCCGCAGCGAATCGGTGAGATTTAATTTGCCCTTATCTTTCAACATTAAAATTGCGGTAGCAGTAAATTGCTTACTTACCGAAGCCAGTTCAAATACAGCGGAATCATTCAGCATACGTTTGGTATCAAAATTGGAATAGCCATAGGATTTTTGAAAAATTATTTTTCCATTTTCTGCCAGTAGCACATTCCCATTAAAGCGGTACTCGGTTGCTTGTGCTGTAAGGTACTCATCTAACTGCGCCGCTGTTTTGTTGGTTTCTTTATTTGAGTTGCAGGCAAACAGCAGGAGTGTTACCAATGTTAATAATGTAATTTTATTCATGCTTTAGTTTTGGTGAGGTTTAAAATATTATGTAATAAGTTTTCTTGTAATTACTTTTTAAAAGGCTGTATTTTTCCATAGGTCAAACTCCGCCACACCCATTCCACAGGGCCGTAGTTAAAATACTTTAACCAGATAGTACTGCTGAAAATTTGAAACACAAAAAGAAGAATTGCAAATAAAGTTAAATAAAATGGGCCTACCTGCCTTCCATAACCAAGACCTGCACCCAAAAAAACAAAATTGCAAACAAGCGAGTGCATCATATAATTGCTGAAAGCCATCTTGCCAACAGGCGCAACAACAGACATTATTTTTTTGCCAATACCCGTTTGAAAGCACAACATGAATGTGCCTACATAAGACAGCGCTAAAGGTGCAACACCTAAAGCATAAGCTATGGTTTGGTAAAGCCCGTTTATTTTTAAACTGTAATAATCATTTTCAAAGTTGCTCATGTAAGTAGCAAGCATATAGTTGGCTGGTAAGCCTATGAGCAATCCCAAACCAATTACCCTGTAAACAGTTTTTTTGTTTTGGGTGATATTTTTATAAAAATTGCTACGGCCTAATACATACCCAATTAAAAACATGCCCAATACTTTTGGAATGCGGCTGATGAAAAACAAATATCCAAACCTATAAAAAGCCCCGCTTATATTTGATTTAAAGTAGCCCCACCAACCAGCTTGTTTTGCCCATTCATAATAACTTTCAAATGAAATATTAGAAATGCCCAATAATTTTTTATCAACTTGTTCACCAGTTGCATTTAAAAAATTGGCTGGAGCATTTACCCATGGCCATTTCATTTTAGCAGCGTACAAAACAATGGGCGACAAAATGAGTACAGCTGCGGTTATCAATAGTGTTTTATTACTAAATTTTCTAAATAGCAATAAAACAAAGCCAAGCATGGCATAGAATAGTACAATATCACCTGTCCAAATAAGAATGTGTATAGTGCCCATAAGCAACATAAAAAGCAACCGGCGCCTGATAGTAGGCATGGGGTTAATGCCTTTGTTTAGTCCTCTTTGTATTTGCAGAGCAATGCCCCAACCAAAAAGCAAACTGAAAATGGAATAAAATTTTCCATCAATAAAGATTGAATAAAGGAAAGAAAGTACATGGTCTATTTCGGGTAATAAAAAAGTACCCACTTGCTTGTTACTTGCACTATAAAGACTTAATCCGCCCATTGCAAGATTAGCGATGAGAATTCCAAAAATGGCAAAGCCACGCAGTACATCCATAAATACTTCACGCTCTTTGTTTTGAACAGGGTTGATTGATTGTGTCATTTTTTTATATTTATACGCTGTGAATCAAAGCACCTAATTTTACAGAGTAGTTGAAAAAATCTATTTTATTTTAAATTGATAAAATCCTTTAGGTGCTGTTCTTGGTTGCGTTTCTTTTTTGCCCGATACTGATTCAACTGCAATATAATACTCAACAGCTATTCCTGTTTTATGAAAAGGGATTTCAGTAAAAAAATGTTGTTCATTTTCGGTTTGTGTTAATGGAACGCTTTTCCATTCGTTTTCTCTTGCTACTCTCCAAAACAAGTTACAGTTTTCTTTAACCAATCCTTTTTTGCTGAATCATTTGCTACTAAAGTGTAGAGATGATTATCCTTTGCTAATTCAATAACCAGTTTATAAGGAACACTCAATGGCCATACAATCATTGTTTCGGTTGCAGGTTCCCATTCAGCGGCGGTTCTGTTTGTTGTTGCTTGTGTGTAGTAATTGGATTCTGCTTCCTGTTTGCTCTTTGAATGGTTAGAACAGGAAATAGCTGTGAAAAAAAATACGATTGATACCAGTTTTATAAAACTCATCTTTAAATGATTTTATTGTTTTGGAAAAGGTACTGATTGATTCTTCCAATCATCACTTCACTTCGGATGCTTTTATAATCAAACCCAATACATCAGCTATTTTAGCATCATCCATCCACCGGGATACTATTACTAAATCGTGTTCTTTATCAACAATAATATAATTTCCTCCAAAGCCAACAGCATAATACACTTTTTCAGAAATATTTTTCATTTGTGTCTGATTGGTATTTAGCCACCACATATAACCGTAATTTTTATTGGCAACAGATGGTTGTTGTAATGCGTTGATCCATTTTTCTGACAGCAATTGCTGGTTTTTCCATTTCCCGTTTCTTAAAAATAGCAAACCAAATCTTGCATGGTCAAGTGTATTGATAAAGATACCACCGCCATGGTGCCCACCACCACTTACCGATTGCATCATCAGCCCATCCATATTCACAAAGGAGTTTTCATAACCATACCATCTCCAGGTAGTAGATGCGCCAATGGGATCCATGATCTTTTCTTTCAACACAACCGGTAAAGATTTACGCCAAACCTGTAACAATGAGTAGGCTAATAGATTTACACGAACATCATTGTATTCGAAAACCGTACCTGGTTCCTGCATATTTCTATTTTTCCAATCGTCAATGCCGCCTTCTTTTGGTGGCCTATCTGCCCAATCATACAAGCCAAACAAATTACCCGACCAGTCGGAAGATTGCGTTAACAAATGCTCCCATGTTACTTTTGAATTATGCTCCCCATAAAAAGATTCATCCCATACATATTGGTTTACTTTGTCGTTCACATTTTTTATCAGGCCATTATCTACTGCTAATCCTGCAATGGTAGACAAGTAACTCTTGGTTGTACTAAAGGTCATATCTACTCTATTCACATCTCCCCACTGTGCTACAATAAATCCATTCTTTATTACAAGCCCTGCTGGCCCTCCTCGTTCTTTCATGGGGCCAATAATTTTATAACCTGGCTCTCTCGAGTAAGATTTCATATTGGCAATGCGTAAATCTTTGTCCACTTTATTTTCACTTCTTAGAGCAAGAGCAACTGCACTATCCAAAAAGGGCTTATTCATTTTAAGCTCTTCAGGTTTTTTTACTTGCCATTCCGCATCGGGATAATAGGGTAGCTGTGCCTGAACGGTAAACGTGTAAAGACATATAATAAGTGGTAATATTTTTCTTTTCATTTTTATCTACTTGAATGCGGAGGCATTTATTAATGTATAAAATCTTTTAAGGGTTATTGTTTTAGAGCAATGTAAATACCAAAAATAGCAAGTGATAAAATGAATATTTTTTTTCATGACTGTTTATTGATGATAAAGAACAAGATAAATTTTATTTGCTAATAATACAACAACAATTTTTGGGTTTTCTAGGCAATAGCTTAACCATAATGATAAATATACTATCGAAGGAATTCGCCTAAGGCCAATTCTACGATGAACTCGCTACCGTAGGAATTCGCCTGTGGCGAATTCTGTCATGAACTCGCCACAGGCGAGTTCCTACAAGAATTGGCCTGTTTCAAGTTTTATAAAATACACCCTGGTATAGGAATTCGTCTTTTTCGAATTCTATGATGAACTCGCCACAGGCGAGTTCCTACAAATTGACTGCCACCACATGATCTATTCGATTGGAATTTCCGGCGATTTTTTTGGATTTTATTAGCGATTGTATTCTAGAAAGTGAATGCTTTTGCACACCAATATAATTACTTATAAACGTACATTACCAAATAGCCTCTGCTGCATCTTCACCCGTATTTATAGCCCCCTCCATAAAACCTTGCCAGTCGGCTAAATGTTCGCCAGCAAAATGAGTATGTAAAAAATGCTTCTTTAGTATATCCTGCGTAGACTTCCATTGCCCAATACCATACAAAGCATACGCACCCCTCGAATAAACATCACTTGCCCAGTTGTAATTTATTTGTTTTTCATAATAGGGTTTAATATCCTCAAAAGCTTTTTTTAATGATAGTTGTACAATATTAAATTTCTCATCATCTGTCATATTATTAATTACATCTGCCTTGTCGCCTATACTATATGAGATCAATACCCCTTTTTTTGATGGCTGGTTTTTAGTGGCATGATAAAAATAGTGGGCGGGCATATCTGTAATCAAATCAAAATTTTCTGCTTTCCAAAAGCGCTCATTAAATAGTAGGGGATTTTTATTTATGCGGGCATATTGCAAAGAATTAATAGCATCCTGAAGTGCTATAGGCAGCGCAGGCTCCCATTTTATTTTAGTTAAAGAAAAGGTAGGTGCTGTGCAAATAATTTTATCTGCTTTTAGTATTTCTCCATTGGAACAATGTACTTCCACACCCGTCTTATTTTGCACAATTTTTGTAACGGTACAATTCAGTTTTACTTTTTCTTCACCAACATGTGTTACAAGTTTTTTTGCTAGCATTCCATTACCATCTTTTATTTTATAATCCATCTCATTTTTTTCGCTGCTTTCTGCATACTCGCCTAAGGCAGCTAAGGCAGATACATGTCTTATGCTTTCACCAAAATCTGTACTATCGCCCAACTCTCTTACAGCCAAATCAAAACCTTCACACCCATTGTTGTTCAGATACCGCCACCAATCCATTTTATCTAGTGTCGTTTTTTCTGCCACAGACATTGTTACATACCTTTTTTTTAATAGTTCAAATTTATCTTTCCAAGGCTTTGAAAAATCCCACTCCTTATTTTTGTAATAGCGGTTGTTGTATATGAGGTGTGTATCAAATTGATTATTGTCTAGTGTAAGTTTCATTTCTGCACAGAGCGTTCGCAGTCGTGTATGCGATTCGCCCACCCACTCTGCACCCAGCTCCACTACTAGTTTTTCGGCCTCATCTATTGTATGCGAAAAAACCCTGCCACCA
The DNA here is from genome assembly GCA_031430735.1 of Ferruginibacter sp. Taxonomy (GTDB): domain Bacteria; phylum Bacteroidota; class Bacteroidia; order Chitinophagales; family Chitinophagaceae; genus Ferruginibacter. The sequence goes on from JANPCB010000055.1 coordinate 60,012, forward strand.
ACCCTATTGCGTGCTTCTATTATAATAAAGCCAATATTTTTTTGTTTTAATTTTTTGGCCGCTGCCAAGCCAGCAAAACCAGCTCCAATAATAATTACTGTAGGTTTTTTGCCAATAGCAAAAGTTGGCGAAAAAAACATAGCAGTAGAAAGTAGTGCAGAGTCTTTTATGAAATCTCTCCTTTTCATATGAGTGTTGTTTTTATAATATTTTAATAAATTTAATGTGTTTTTTCATTTATTCATTACTTAGCTCGAAAAAACCAGAAATTGTTTACCTTTTACATGGATACTGTTTGCAAAACATATTTGCATGCAAATACTAATAAACAATTGCTTGGGTACAATGAGGTTTTTATTGGTACAAGCAAAAGGATTATACCCATAAAAATATTTGTATTATTACTTAATAGCTTTTGAAAAATTGATTCCATAATTTAATTGACAACTTGCTAAAAAAACTATCAATCTTATTGAGGCTGTATCTATCCCTATTATATTTTTTCAATACACCCATAAATTATGATGGGTGTATTTCCGTAACTATTTATGCCCTCTGTCGTTTCGGTAAACAATATATTTTTTCTATTAGTGTCCCCACCAACTCAAAGTGGTTGGTAGATACAGCAACCACTAAGTAAACTAAATACATTTCTACGCCAGTCCATTTTACTTTAGTTCAGCTATCGATTAGATTTCTTTTACAAATAACTCAGCCACTTTTTTTCGGGATGGCTGCTCTTGTATTTATCATACCATTTGCACAAGGGGTATAATGCAATTACAACAGCTATCCAGATGGCATAGGCTACTGCCAGGCTATACCCTTCGCCGGGTGCTACAAATTTCCATGGCATACCCGGTGCTCCTTTCAATCCTTCGGCAACAGTATGCCCCCGTGACAGGTAAAGCAAAATGTTGATAGTGGTCAATACATAAAAGTGAATGATATAATAGAACATGGGCACCCTGCCATACACTATAAATATTTTTGAAAGCCGGCTTCCCGTTTTATTTACCAATCCAAGAAAGATAAGCGCAGGCCCAATAGTAGCACACATATACAACAACGAAGGTGGATATTTTTGTACATTCATAAAAGACAAGAAAGTATACAGGGCATTTTTTTGTCCAGACCAATGTAGTGGGTCTCCGTAAGCATTTGTAAAACGCAGTACGGCAAAAAATGCCAGTAAGCCTAACCCAGTTCTTATGAGAATTTTATTTCGTTGCACAGTCTCGTAAGTTGTAAGAATCTTACCAAAACAATAGCCCAGCATCATTAACCCACTCCAGGAAAGAAAAGGATAAAATATAAATAAGTTGTGTCCGCTCCACAAATTGATCCCTCCCTGTCTGTGCAAGAGGTTCCACCAAAAAGGAAATGCACCCTGGTGATTAGCTTCTGCAAAATCGAGGATATTATGTCCCAATACGATCACCAATCCTGTAATTAAAATAACATAAAAAGGCAGCCAAATCATCAACCCCAGGATGGCCATACTGATACCAATGGCCCAAAGCGTTTGAATAATAAAAATGCTGAAATGAATATCTCCGGTGGTTCCTAATGTTATAATGGTAAGATCAACCAGTACCAACCAAAGTCCACGGGTAATTAAGAATTGGCTAAGTTCTTTTTTTGTTTTCCTGCCGCTCTGCAACCAGGCAGAAGTGCCGGAGAGGAATAAAAAAATGGGAGCGCAAAAATGAGTGATCCATCGGGTAAAATACAGGAATGGACTTGTAGTAGCCAGGTTCAGCGGATCATCTACCAATGCTGCGCTGTGAAAATAATCACGACTATGATCGAGCGCCATGATGATCATAATGATACCACGAAGAAGGTCGATGGATTCAATCCGGTTTTTTTTAAGTGTAGTCATGGTTGAATATTTAGTAGTTATAATTTTATAAGTGAACTATCCTTTTACAACACTCTCCCCACTGGGTATAATAAATAGCGGTCATCATAAAACTTTGTCTTACTGTAAAACCAGGTAAGGATCGCATTTTGATCTTTAGCAAAATTTTTGTCTGCAGCTTTCTTTTCATCAAATTCTTTTTGCAATGCAGCATCATCTTGCAGCATTTTTTTTGCCATGGGTTCCAATACATAAACTTCCATATATTCTGTGCGTTGAAAAATGGCATGAAAAAATCCCCAGCTGAAATAAGAATCTTTTGATGCTGGTTCTAGTAACATCATAGCAAGATCGCCCAATGGTTGATCGGTGGAAATATAAACAGAGCCTGGTGGGAATAACTGTTTGCGGGTTTCAGCTTTTGTTGTTCCGGTAACCTGTATATGGCCTTCAAAAGGCTGCATGATATGATTATCATCTTCAAATATATGATTCGTTATCCTGTACATTTCTACAGTTACTTCCCTGTGCTGAGCAATAATATCCATTTTAATTCCGTGCATTTTTAATCTTGCAATTATGTCATCGCAAGATGCCGGAACCCAATATCCTTTTGGGCGTATGATAAATTCAAAAGGCTCTGTTGATTTGTAATCAGCAATGGTTGTTGTTATTGCTTTGCCAAGCCATTCCACATAATCGGAATTGGTTAAGGATGACTTTCGAATCACAGCTTCTATCCCCAATAATTTTAAACTGTCAGGTGCCACAACTGTTGCATCTGTATTTGTGGGATTTACCCTTGTATCAAAGCTTACTGTATTTTTCATTTGCGGCACTTTCCACGCCATAGGAAATTTTGCAATTCTTACAGCCTTATCTGCTTTGGTAGTTTCCTTTAATGATTGCCCTTCCACAGCTAAAAGTTTTAAAGTGCTTTCAAGCAAAACATAAGTACCCAACACCCGTTGCTTATAAGGTTTTAAAGAATGATTTTCTACCAGTATGGCAGCTAGGTGCCGCAGGTCGCCATAACTATCAGAAAACCTGGGGCCGCCTGTCGTTACAATATTTCCCTTTGAAAAATCACGATCATTGAATGCATTTAATAAAGGCCCCGGAATATGCCCGTTGGCAGTTAAGTCTTTATCGGCAGCTACTTTATATTTGTTTTCCAGCCAATTACGGATACCGGTTGAATAACCCTGTTTGCCCAGGCCGCCAAACGTAATATCGTACTGGTAATCGGCACCATCCGTTACATGTATATCCATAAACAAAACAGGATTGTATTGATTGATAACTTTTATTACGGCTCTTATTTCTTTGGTATCCAATTTTGCCCAATCCCTGTTCAGGTTTAAATTTTGTGCATTTGTTCTCCAACCCATATTTTGTGGCCCACGCTGGTTGGGCCTGTTGTACGGCGAAGAACGTTCATGTGCATCTACACTCAGGATGGGGATAAATAAGAAGTTGACTTTATTGATCAGCTCTTTTTTATTGCCGAAAGCGATATCACGCAATAGCATCATGCCTGCATCTTTGCCATCAATTTCGCCGGAGTGAATACCAGCTTGTACAAATAAAATTGGCTTGCCCGATTTTTTTAATGCTTCGGCGGTAACTATTTTTTCTGTAGAAGCAATGATCATAAAAATATCCCGGCCTTCTACACTTTTACCAATAGAAACCATGCTTATCAATGGAGAAGCTGCTGCTAATTTTTTGAACCAGCTCATGGTTTCGGTATAATTGGGCGTGGTTACAAAACCTGATTTTTCTGATGCTGTTATCCAAACATTATCCGGCTTTGCAATTAAGGCATTGCTTTTTCCTTTCCATTCTATTACTGGTGGAAGTATTGATTGTGCAGTTGATGATAATACCATCAAAGTACAAAGCGTACCAACTGCTAATCTTATTTTATTTGAGTGGCGCATATTTTTTACTTTTTAAATTTACTTTCTTCCTCAGCTACGTGTTGCAAATAGTAGCAATACAATAATTGTCCTTTGCGTATGCTCGAAAGCCTGAAAAACTCATTGGCAGCATGCTTATTTTCATCCTTTATTTGGAAGCCTAAAGAAAAAGGATAAATTCCCAATGTTTCTTTAATATCAATCAATGGTCCAACACTACCACCTGCAGCAATTTGCAAAGGTTGCTTGCCATAAATTTTAAATAAAGCATCGGATACGTAATTGTAGGCTTTTGTATCGGCAGGAAATTTCATAGGTCTTGCATACCCTTCACTAAATTTATAAGAAACGGTTGCTCCTAGCGGGCAATTTTTGTTGATATGCTTCACAATCAAATCAATGATTTCTTTCCCCGATTGATTGTTTACCAACCTACAGGTAATTCTTGCCATGGCATTGCCGGGAATAATATTTGAATGTCCTTCCGTTGCTGTATAACCGCTTTGCATACCAATTATTTCAAGTGTAGGGCGATACCAAATTCGTTCCAATGGTAAAAAAGTTGTATCACCCGTTTCTGCTGTTGTGCCTAATATTTTCATATCTTCCGCTTTATCATAAGGTACTTTTTTTATCATTTCTTTTTCTTGTAAAGTGGCTGGCACTACTTTATCATAAAAACCTTCTACCGCTACATTGCCTTCTTTGGTATAAAAGGAAGAAATAATTTGCGATAGTGCCACGGCGGCATTGGGGGTTTTGCCGCCAAACTGTCCTGAATGTCCGTCGGTGTTAGCAGTTTTTATATTAAATTCTAAAATGGCAGCACCTCGCAAACTCATTAAAATGGATGGCATAGTTTCGCTGTATTGACTACCATCGGCATTCAGTGCAAAATCTGCTTTCAATAAATCTGCATTCTTATCAAGAAAACCTTTAAAACTTGGACTGCCTTTTTCTTCCTCACCATCAAAAATAAATTTTACGTTCACAGGCAATTTACCGTCTGTACGCAGCATAGCTTCTACTGCCCAAATCGTTACCATCACTCCACTCTTATCATCACTTGTACCACGCCCGAAAATTTTTCCATCTTTTATTACCGGAGCAAAAGGAGGAATATCCCATTCCGATTCTTTTACGGGTTGCACATCGTAATGGGCATAAATTAAAACAGTGGGTTTGCCCGGTGCTTTATCCCAACTGCCATACACTACAGAATTTCCTTCTGTCGGTATTGTCTGGGCTGTTGTAATACCAATAGCTTTTAATTTATTCACGATCCACGCCGCAGCTTTCTCAACATCGGGTCTGTTTGAAGGAATAGAAGATATGCTTGGAATTGAAACCAATTCTATAAATTCTTTTAAGTGTGCGTCATTATTATCATCAATGTATTTTTCGTAAGAGGCTTGCGATGATATGACTGGCTTATTAATTTTCTTTTGTGCCAATAAAGGCGCTGAAAATATATTTATAAGTGCGATAAATACGAGGATTAATTTTTTAATATTCACTTTATTATTTTTATTTATAAACTTTTCGCTTACTATTTTCTTCTTCTTGATAAAATTTATTACTTCAAATACTTATCCAACCAATCCAATATGTATCTATTCATTTCTTTGTTCCTGATTGGGTCTGCAGGTACATGCCCGGGTATCGGGAAAACAATAAACTTTGATACCGTACCAATGTCCTGCAGTATTCTGAAATAGGTATACGATTGTGAAACAGGCACTCTTTCGTCACCTGTATTAGATAAAATCAAGGTAGGTGTTTTTACATTTTCTGCATAAGTAACGGGAGAATTTTTTATCCAGTTCTCTTTTACTTTCTTATCAGTAAATGGCGATATGCCATTGCCAACTTCAAACCGGGACATACTTCCCACATCGTTTTGTGAATATTGAGCCAACCAATCAGTAACTGCTGCACCGGCCACCGCACATTTCCAACCCTGGTAGTTTCCAATAAGCCAGGTAGTCATAAACCCACCATAGCTCCAACCAGTTACTGCAATGTTAGTTGTGTCAATATAGCTTCGCTTTTTTAGTTCTGCTAAGCCTTTCATTACATCTCTGCCGGGGCCTTGGCCAGCATCAGCATTGATAGCTTCCGAAAAGCGGTAGCCCATATTATCACTGCCACGGTAATTAGGTTGAAAAACAATATATCCATGCGCCGCTTTTAATTGTGTGGATGGATTGAATGATTCTTTTGATGTTGACCTTGGCCCTCCATGTGGTTCCACCACCAATGGATATTTTTTAGCTGGGTCAAAATCGGGTGGGAACGTCAGAATTCCGTTGGGAGTAAATTCATCCGATTTCCAAGTAAACGTTTCAACTTTACCCAAGCGGACAGACTTCATTTCCTGATGAAAATTGGTTAGTTGTTTTGGTTCGGACTCCGGATTGGCCATAAAGTAAAGTTCCTGTGGAGATTGAGAAGTACTTGCAATCATAGCGATGGCATTATTTTTTCCAATGGTATAATTGTACCAATAGGCTCCTGTGATACATAAGTTATTCAGGTTTAATTTTTTTGCTGTTCCATTTAATGGCTGCATCCACATAGAAACGGTATTGAAATCATTGGCCGCAACAAAAATGGCTTTGCTATCCAAACTCCATTCTGCCCGAAAGAAACAGCGGTCAAGCTTTGCAGTCAAATTAATTCCATTGCCAGCATTGAGTGATGTAAGAAAAACATCAAAACCATAACCAACTTTTTCTAAATTACGTTGATAGGCAATGGACTTACCATCAGGAGAAAAAGCAGGCTGCCTTTCTTTATGCATCGCATCAGGTGCTACTTGAGTGGTAGTGATTCTGTTAATTTTTCCGGTGGCTATTTCAACTGATTTAATCGTAAAAATAAGTTCACCAGAGTAGGGCGATTCATTACTTTGAAATATGATATATTTTCCGTCGGGAGACCAGGAAAATGAAGCAGCGCTACCAGCAGGAACGGTCCAATTGCCAGCAGTAAGCCTTTTTGCCGCACCACTATCAATTGATATTTGCCAGAGATGAGATGGATTTGGCCGGGCATTCAGAAACATACTATTGTATTTTATTTCAAAGCCATCATAACCTTTATCTATTAGTTTCTTATTCGTTATTTCGTCTTGCTGTACAAACGCAAACGTAGTACCATCAGGACTCCACTCAAATTGTGTTACACCTGCAGAAGAATTAGTAATTTTCTTTGCTTCCCCACCGTTCATTGATAATAAAAATATTTGTGCCTTTGCAGTTGCATCGGCAGCAATAAACGCAATAGCATTACCCGATGGAGACCATCTTGGATAACTAACCAATGTCCTTTCATAAGTTAACTGTTGCGCAGCTCCGCTCACAGCATCTACTTTATAGATAAAAGATTTGTTTTTATTGGTTGTTGTATCAGGCTTTGAAACGACTATCAAAATCGATTTGCCGTCAGGGGAAATTTGAGGATCGGTTAAAGTATAGAGGTTATCCAAATCGTTTAATTCAAATTTATTTTGAGCCATTAGCTGAAAAGAAAATACATTTATCAATGCGATAAATAGGAGGATTGTTTTTTTATTTTTCATTTTTAAAATTTATTTATTGATGATAACAAACGAAATAATGAGAGCATCTATTTGTGATGATGCTTACTTTTTTTATAATGCTCATTTAAAAGGTCTACCCCAAAGTCACCATTGAAATCACGCCAAACTATATGAATATGATTGGCATTGTGAGTCGTATTATCAAACTCAATTAAAAATGTCTTCCCTTGTATTCTATAATAATGTGGAACCCCCTTTATTAAGCTTCCCGCCCAACCAAATCTTATTTGGTTAAAATCTTCTGATACAATTCGCTTCATTCTCATCTCTGCAATTTTAGTTGGCATTGAAGAAAGATGACTAACAATTAGTTTGTTTAAAATATTTTTTTGTTGAGTTGTCAAGTCTTTAGCTACTATTCCGACTGGCGTAAGCGGTCCAACTTGAATAGCGTTTGTAGTTACAATGTCGCTAAAAGATTTTGATTGAAAAATTGCTGTTGCCTTTTGCTCACTAGCAAGCATGTTTATTAATTCAAAGCCGATATCTTCTTCCTCTTTTATTATACGTCTTCCTTTATTTTGTCCGGCTTTTATTTCTGCAGGATATACGCCAAAAAAGATGGGCGTTAATGCTAATTGATTATTTACGATTGTATAATTCAGCGCAATATGATGCCCACTAAATTTCCATCCCCAAACACTGTCTTTTGCCGGCGTACCATAAAATGTTATGAAATGATTTTCAGGTATCCGATGTATCATGTCAGGCTCTAACGCTTTCAAATAATACTCATTATTCATGATGTCCTGTGTTCTTAAAAAACCTTTATCACTTAAAAAACTTTTAAGTAAGGCATAAACATTACTCTTTTGTATGCTATCCAAGTCTTTTAAACAAACACCTTTTCTTGGAATTAAACTGGGAGGAAGATAGTTCCAATCGTATCTGGACATATCATCAAAAGGAAAAACCGCTTTTGCTCTCTGTATGCTGTCTAAAGAATTTACAACTGTCAATGCTGACGAAAAATCCACTCTATTATCCTGAGCTGTCAAAGCTAGTGGAACGAAAAGCTGAAAATAACATACATTCATCAAAGAGATAAATACGAGCGTTGTTTTTTTATTTTTCATTTAAAATTTTTTTTTATTTCTTTTTCTCTGGTACAGCTTTTGTCACCAAAGAGTAGGCTTTGTTTAAGGATTTTTGTGCATCACCATTTACCGAACCTTTGAAATGCCCCAGCCGCACTATAACTAAGTCATGTGATGGAATAATTGTTACAGATTGCCCACCTGCCCCTAACATCATATAAGCATCCTTCGGGATAGGAAAACCACCATCTCCATTTATCCAAAATAAACCACCATAAATAGGTCTTCCATCCTTAACCCAAGGCTCTGCCAGAGTGCTTACAAATTTTGTAAATCCTTTGGGTAAAATTTGTTCGCCATTCCAAACGCCATTTTGTAAGTAAAGATTTCCCAACCTTGCCCAATCACGGGCAGATGCAAACTCGTAACCTTGGGTTAAGAAATTGCCATAGGGGTCCGTTTCCATTATCATGGTTCGGATACCAATTTTATCAAACAATTTTTTTTGTGCGAAAGTGTGATAGTTTTTACCCTTGCCTTCAATTCCCAAGCGATTGAGGTAATTGGTTAAAACAGGGTCGCAATTTCGGTAACGACCAACCGTATTGGGAGGATATTGTTGCGGAAGATTAGCAGCATACTCAAATGAATTGATGCCACCTGTATATAAATACTTGTGAATGACATAGTCTTTGGTCGGTTTATAGTCAGGGTCTTGGGTAGCTCTACAATACAAACCACTTGACATATGCATAATGTCCATAATTCTAATCTTGCCTCGTCCATCATTCTTACCCTGCCATTGCGGTATGGGTGCAGGTTGTTCTAATTTATAAACCCCCTGTTTAATCAGTATTCCCATGATGGTAGCAGAAAGACTTTTGCCCATTGACCAACTCTCTAACGCTGTATTTTTGGTAATGCCATCAGCGTATTTTTCGGCAATTATTCTGCCTTTGTATGTTACCACAAAAGCTGCTGTCAATGCTTCTGCTGGTGCAAACGCTGAATCTATTGCCTGCTTTACTTTATTCATATCTATTTCAGCAGGCATATCGTTAGTTGGCAACACATCTCCCATTGGCCAAACTGTAGTTGCTGCGTTTGGTAAATTACGAGTAACCTTCACTGGTTTGAAATTTAGTGAATTACTCCCTTCTGCTAAACAAACACAACCTTGGTCTCCTGTATAGATGGCGGTTCGGGTAACTCCATTGGGAAGCGTTATTGAGACAGTTTTCTTTTCATAATCAATCACTGGCTTTCCGACTTTTGCTCTATCAGCATAAGGTGCAGTAAAATAGCCAACATTTTCAGTTGCAAACGCCGGGGTTAATCCAGTGATAAAAATTGCCGAACACATAATTTTGGCATAGCCTGCGGTATTATGGGAAAGCTCATCACCTGGGGGGATTGGTCGTTCTCCTTTTATTTCAAATTGTGCAGCCCGAGCAATTATTTTAGCTCGTAATTCATCTGACATTGGCTGCCCGAAGACGAAAGAACTGCTCAATAGGAGCAAGATTAGAAAGAAAATTTTGAATGTAGTTTTCATTTTTAAAATTTGTTTTTTTGATTGAAAAAGGGAGTCAATAGGGAGGGGAATATAAAGTACATTTTTATGGACATAATCCCTCACATGGTCAAATGTCATTATGACTATTACTATACCTCGTAAAATATCTATAGATTCAATTCTTAATTTCTTATTTTCTACCATTGTTAAGTTTTTTATTTTAACGATTTAACTTCCGTCAATACAATTTTTATAGTTGTACTGCCAATATTTTCAACGTAGTGCTTGCCCACATAACCCATCCAAGAGGCAGTTCCTGCCACTTCATCAACAATAATTGTTTCGCCATTTTCAAGATATACTTTTATTTTACCGCCAGATACTACATAAGAAGATTTAGCAGGGTGTGTATGAGGGATGTCTTTTTCACCTGGATTTAAAGAATACTCCAGCACTCTTACATATTCATTTTCTAAAAGTAATTTGAAATTGGTAAGCGAAGTTTTTAATACATCTATATTTAGTTTGGTTGTTTCATTTGAAACAACAGCGTCTTTACTCAGGTTTGAGGCGTGAAGATGGACAATTTTCCAACTCCGCTTTTTCTTTGCCATTATTAAAGTCCGTCTGGATAAAGCATTTACTCCATCCCCTAAATGAAATGTAACGATTGCCGTCTGTCGGAAGAATTGGAGGTTAATGTCTTTCGGACTTATTTGTAATTTTCTACTATTAGCCGTGTCTACAAATTCCGGAAAAATTGTCAACCAAGCCATTTCAATTTCTTGTCTGCCTTGTCGTCGTTTCGCTTGATCCCAATAAGGATGAAACATAGTTGCATCATCAGTGAATGATTCCCGAAAAGTGGTCCAATTAAAATGATTAAACGCTGTAACAAAATTGTTAACGGATTTCATAACAGCTATTGAATCCTTATGCTGAGCCGTTACACTAAAGTTAATTAGCAATGAAAGTATGATTAATGAAAGTCGAGCTTTGGTCATTTTGAAAAATTGATTGTTGATGGTTTTATTAATTTTTAGCTGCTTTACTTTCTATCCACCTATTAATTTTTGTTTCCAAAATAATCAATGGCATACAGCCATCTTTCAACACTTCATCGTGGAATTCTTTAATGTTAAACCTGCTCCCCAATTTTTTCTTTGCCCTTTCACGCAGTTCAATAATTTTTAACTCACCTATTTTATAACTTACTGCCTGCCCTGCAATAACCATATACCGTTCTATCCGTTGCTCCGCTTCAACAGCTGATACGGGTTGATTCTCCAACACATAAGCGATGGCTTTTTCACGGCTCCATCCTTTGTAATGGATGCCTGCATCTACCACTAATCGAACAGCCCGTTCAATTTCACCATTTAATCTGCCCAAATATTGATAGGGGTCTGTGAACAAACCTAATTCCTTGCCTAGGCTTTCGGCATACAATGCCCAGCCTTCACCAAAAGCACTTATTGCAGCTGCTTTTCTAAATTCCGGAATATCCGCTTCCTGTTGAATGGCTACCTGGTAGTGATGCCCGGGAATTGCTTCATGTATAAACAAATCTTCCATGGAAAAATAATTGTATGTAGCCGGGTCACGAATTACTTCATAAAAAATACCCGGTCTTTTTCCATCTCTTGAGGGTCGCATGTATTGAGCATTTGCACCAGCGGCCCGAAACTTTTCAGTAGCTCTTACTTCAAATTTTGCTTTGGGTGTTAAATTAAAAAGGTTGTTTAGCTGTGGCGACATTATATCAAGAAAACTCCTGAACCTATCCAGTACTTCCTCTTCGGTTTTAAAGGGAAAAAATTTGGGATCGGTTTTTACATATTCAAAAAAGGATTTTAAATCTCCTTTAAAGCCCACTTGCATTTTTACCGTTTCCATTTCTTTGCGAATACGGGCAACTTCACTGAGCCCTAAATTGAAAATTTGTTCGGCGCTGGTGTTTGTAGTGGTGTAATATTTTAACCACAATTCATATTCTTTCTTTCCTTTAGCATTATCTAATAAGCCCGACGTTTTTCTTGCTTTAGGAATATAATCGGTGACAATGTAATCATGGAGTTTTTTGTACGCAGGTTGAATGATCGTTTCAATGGCTGCCGAGTAATCTTTTTTTAATTGAATGGCTGCCACAGCATCTAAGTCGCTTGGTAGTTTCAGTAAAGGTTTATAAAATACATTCTCCTCTACAGCCCCTTCAAATAATGGCTTTAATTGTGGCGGCACTTTTTCCATAGCAGCCCGTGGATTTGTATTATTTTGCTCAACACCCTTTTTCATATTAGCAATGGCTTGGTCAACCCAAGTTTGAAAACCGCTCATTCTATTAATAAAATTTCTGTAATCTATTTCGGTATTGAAAGGAATAGAGCCTGCCCCTGAACCTAACGTTGCAAACCTTGTTGGAAAACTAAATACGAATTGGTCAACAGGTCTGTAAAACCCCAGCGAATTGTTCAGTCGTTCGTTTTCTGATTTGAGTTTGTAAGTAAGCATTTCAAAACTTAATAACCCAGATGCGGTTAAGCCAGCTTTGTTGATGACAGCTAATTGGTTGAGGTATTTTTGATTGAGTGCTGTTGCTTTTTTAATATATGCTTCGCTGATCGTAATTTCAATTTGGTTGTTGTAATCGTTTATACCTGCCTGTGTGGCTTCCAAAGGATGTAGGGCATAATATTCTTTTGAATACTGCTCCAGTAATGACTCCAATTGAACCGGTTGGTTCTTCTTTTGTGCCAATAGCTGAAAAGAAAAAAGATGTATCAGTGCGATAAACAGGAGAGTTATTAGTTTATTTTTCATTTCAAAAATTTATTTTATTGTTTAATTATTTGTACTGATGTGTTTTCTACTTTCCTTTTTTTCTTTTTACCAAAGCCATTATTTATTGACTGTGCTACTTGTTTATTTTCTTCCATTATTTTTTAAAATGATATTCCTGATTAATTTCATCCATCAAAGCAATAGCAGTTTCTCTTGACCAACGCAAAAATGCATTATATGTTTTCATAGCATCTTCTTTCATGGCCACATCATTATATAAAAGTTTTAATTCGGCAGGATTGCTGTTTAAAAGTGTCATTGGCCGGTCACCATTTAAGACTTTATTTATTCTTTGGGCCTTTAAGTCTGGAGTCATCTCTTTAAAAGTAGTTTCTGTTGACAGCATTTCATCGAAGGGTTCATAATAAAAAAACTGTACGCTGGTAATGCTAAGCCGTTCGCTCATTCTTCTTAGCTTCTCTTCTGCTTCTTCTGATGCAGATAATTTCCGTTCATAATAATCACTAATGGATGAAGACAGCCTATCATTTTTAATTAAACGAAAACTACCAGAATTCTTTAATTGAGTAAGTGCTGTACGGTTGTAAACCACTGAACTAAAATTTGCAGTCTTTATCCATAATTCGTATAACCGATTGCCATTAATTTTTCCTTTAACTGCCATACTTATTTCTGCCCTAAAAGAATCCAGTTGCTTGCCTGCGATTTCGTTATTCCTCAGGTTACGGTTATAGCGGATGGTATCATACTTTAAGTTTTGCACCATATCGTACATGTACTTTTTGGCTCTTTCTCTTTCTATTTTATGCTCCAGTTGATACTCTGCCAAAAACCCGCAGAACACAGCAAGAAATAGCATTAAAAATTCCCAGAAATAATTTTTCCAATTTTTCTTATGATGTGGTGTTGCCGGGTCGTGGGCATGGTGATGTACTTCCATATTTTCGGTTTGTTGGTTGTTAGCAGTTGACTGTTGTTCGATAGCATCGGTTTCTATTTCGGGCAAAATATTTTCTTCTGTAGAAATTATTTCTTCAGTTGAAGTTGGCGTTTCAATGTGCTCAACTTCAGCAATATTTTCTTCCGTTTGTTTGGGTGAAATGTTTTTCTTTTCTTCCATAATTTATTTAAGGTGGTATTCTCTTTTTAGCAATTCGCTTAGCTGCTGTGCCTGAGCCAGCAGCTTTCTAGCTTCCTTTCTCATTGTTTTATTAAAAACCGTAAGCATGTGTATTCTGTAGTTTAGTCTATGTTTTGAATCATCAGTTAAAAGCAACGGAGGATTGTAATCAAGACGGTTTACATTATTATCATCATCCCTCATGTTATTTAACACCACCCCGTCAAAAATTCCTTCGGCAATATTTCTATAGGTGCCCATCATATCTTCTTCGTCCTGTGTGCCCCACATTAATGCCCGTACAGATACGTCATACGAAATAATACTGTCGCTTACAATATTTTTTTGGATAAGGCGAAGGTTACCTGCATTTTTTAATTGCTGCATAGTGCCATCAACAGGCGTAAAACGAAAAGCCACACCACGGGTAGCAAATGAATTATAATAATACAGATTATTGCTTTGCAGCAAAGCTTCTTTACTGTTCACTAACATACTGAAAGAGTCCAGCATGTGGGCTCTTTCATTTCTTAATTGCACTATAGCTGTAAGCCGGTTAATGTCAGCACTCAAGTCACTATGCAGGGATTTGATGTATTGTTTCTCTCTGTCTCTTTCAATTTTATGCTCCAACTGATACTCCGCTAAAAATCCGCAGAACACTGCCAGGAACAACATTAAAAATTCCCAGAAATAATTTTTCCAGTTTTTCTTATGATGCGGTGCTGCAGGGTCGTGGGCGTGATGATGTACTTCCATATCTATTATTTCTGAATGTGGATTTATGATGTCGGATGTTTCAGCAGTAGGCACAATGGTTTTATCAGTTAAAGAATTATTCAACTGTTGTTCATGTATAGCATCCTGCGGATTATTGTTGGGTTTGTTTTCTTCCATGATTTATTTGAGGTGATATTCTTTACGCAATAGTTTTAGCAACTCGGTATTTAGCTCAATATATTTTTGCATGTGTAATGTTCTTGTGCCACGCATTCCGCTGAAAGTGTAGAAACTTAAATAATTGGCAAATTGCTTAGTGTT
>JANPCB010000056.1:0-26429 GCA_031430735.1 Ferruginibacter sp.
GTGTAATAGTTAAAAGATCATATACAAAATAGCTTTTCTGTGAATCTGTGGCAAAAATATTGCCACAGATTCACAGAAAAAAACAGAAATATCATTTTAATCTACCTTCACCTTGGTTCGTGTCCCCACCACTACTGTTCGGAAGACTAGAAAGTACCATATTAAATAATGTGTTAAGCCTGAAAGGCTGGTATTAATATAGAATTCAACCAATGTTGGAATGCCGAAATCCCGAAGGGATGACATTATTACTAATATCACCCCTTCGGGGTTTATTAAAAACCCTTTGTGTTTATTATATTAATTGCATCCCTTCGGGATTAAAAGTTGAATAATAAAACTACCGTACAGTAGTGGTGGGGACATGAACCAAAGTGTGGAAGTCGAAAAATAAAAAAGCGGACACTAAGAAAAAAATTTCTCCCCCGCCTTGGTTCGTGTCCACACGAACCATTCGCTTTAATCAATTTCATATTTTAAATACTCAAATCTTCATCATACCCACTTTCTAATTCAAAGAACTATTTTTTGCATATTATCTCTTGTTTTTACCTTAACGTAAGTTTCGTGGGGACACGAACCGTGGCGAGTAAAAATAGAGGTAAATATAAAGTAGAGCAAACGATAAGTTCGAGTAATATTTGAGCAAGAAATTTAGGATGTTCCAACGCCGAAAACAGAAAATGCGCTCAGATTTTACAGATTAGGCAGAAAAAATCTGCGTAAATCTGAAAAATCTGTGAGCCAAAAATCTACCCCATCAAGTCTTAAAGCATATAATTTTACTGGGTGTCCCAACGCTGAAAACAGGAAATGGGAATAGCTTTTCATAATCCTACAACAAAATAAAAATATTTAATTCAAGTTTATAAATTAAAAAAATAACCTAAAACATTTATTTGATAATATATTACAAATGATACCATCAAAACTGTAGTTTTTTATAAAAAATCTTTAGAACAAAATTATTAAGTTCACTTAGTAGGGCTACAATAAAAAAAAGTAAAAATAAATAAAAAGGCATCATAGATTTTGGAATCTATGATGCCTTATAAGTGGAGCCGACCGGACTCGAACCGGTGTCCAAACATATTCGCCGCAAGCTTTCTACATGTTTATTTGCGCATTGGTTTTCGAGAAAATACCGGAGCGCAACAAACCAATATTTTCCTTAGATGAATGATCTTAAACAACAGTCACATCATTCTGTTATAGCATATCACTTTTTTTTGATGTCGGCGGCGGAACTTGGCAGTAATAAAACCTGCTCGGCGGCCCTAATGGTTACTAGTCTATCGACTAAGCAGCCATGGCATACTGAGTATTGCCATTTAAAGTTTTCGTTTTCAGATTAAAGTGCTAATGACGCAACGCACTACATGCTTACACCTGCAAAGATCTATGCTGTCAAAACCAAAACGGCCCCGTTTTAGATGTTAGACCTGTCTGCCGACAGGCAGGTTTTAGAATTAAGATATTAGACCTGTCTGCCGACAGGCAGGCTTAAGACTAAAACCAAAACAGCTGTACAAAAATACGAAAACTAATTTGTAGTAACCTGTTAAGTTTATATTGAATTACCAAAAGGTTACTTTTAAAATTATCTCACTCAAAAGTAGATAATAGCGTAAAAAAATAACCGCAGAGAAAAGGAGAGCACAAAGATTACGCAGAGATTCTCTGCGAAGTCTCTTTTAACTCATTTCTCTGCGGTGAATTGATAAGCGACCATTTTAAATACAGCCCTACAAATAAACCGGTAATTAAGAAGGAATTATTATATTTATATTACAAATAAATAATCTTGTAGAAAAATATCCTATCCTTGATGAAATCAATTTCTATTTACATATTGATCTTTTTCATTTTTATTCTCCAAAATGCTTTTAGCCAAATACCAAACCTATCATTCAATCATTTAACCGTAAACGATGGTTTATCTGTAGGCGTAAGCAATTGCATACTAAAAGACAGCAAGGGATATATTTGGATTTCTACCTTTGATGGATTAAATAGATTTGATGGGATTGAATGTAAAAGTTATAAAAATGCACCCAAAGATGCCAACTCTATAAGCGGAACAGTATTTTACAATATTTTTGAAGACTCAAAAAGAAATTTATGGATAGGCAGTAACGATGGCTTAAATTTTTATGACAGGAAACTAAACCAGTTTAAGCACTATTACAATCCTTCCAACAATCCAAATAATAAAACATATTCCCCATTTTATATCGATGCAGATTCAAATATTTGGCTACAGTCTGCACAAAAAATAATTCTTTTTAATACTGCCAAAAAACAATTTACAGAACTATATGAATTTGCTGGTACCGGCAATTTAATAGTGAATACATACCCCACTACATTGTATCAAAAATTATCGGAGATGGTTGTTTCTATAAAAGGAACTGATAAAATATTCCGCTCCACTGTAAATAAATCTACATTAAATTTTAAAGCTGTACTTGTATTTCCTACAAGCGACGATGTAAAAATATCTTCCCTTTGCAACAATGAAAATACGCAATGGATAGGCACCAATAAAGGTTTATACAAAATCATAAACAATCAATTGTCATTTGTGCCTGTAACGGATAAAAATAAAATAGTACCAAATATTCTAGCAATACACGAAGATAAAAAGCACCAGCTATGGGTAGGCACTCAATTAGATGGATTGTTTTTATTGAAAAACCAAAACAAAAGTCAATACAAAAATGTTGGTTATTACCCAAATTCATTGGCCGGCAACCAGGTACAATTTATTTATACAGATGACAATGCAAACTTATGGGTTTCGCTTTGGGGAAAAGGTATAGATTACGTAAATCTAGAAAGATTCCGATTTCAACATCACTTAAATAAATTAGAAACAAGCAAGGTAGGCATCGACAATTTTATACGCTCCATTGTAGAAGTAAAACCAAATAGATTTTGGTGTGCTACCCTTTTAAATGGCATAATAGTTTTAGACAGTAATAAAAATATTATTAAAAATATTAGCAAAGAATTACCTGCAACTATAGAGTACATTTATAAAGACAGCAAAAATATAATTTGGATAGCTACATTGGCAGGGTTATTTATGGCAGATGTAAAAACAGAAACAGTAAAAAAGTTTAAAGGTTTCGAAAAGTACCCCATCCCAAGCCAACAATTTAATTATTTAATAGAACTACAAGACAACAGATTATTTGTATCAACAGAAGCAGGCTTGTTTATTATCAGTAGAAAAAATACCGAATATGCTGTTTCGCCCGTAAAAGGAATTTCAAATTCGGATGTTTATTCTACAACTTTTCAATCGCAGAATGCTGATGTATATATCTGCAAAATATATAAAGGTTTTGGCGTTTTTTCGCTTCAGCAAGACTCCTTGGTTTTAAAAAAAGATTTTTACAATGATGTGTTAACGGCAAAATGTTTTACCGAACAAAAAGACAGTATCATTTGGATAGGCACTACAAAAGGATTGATAAAATTTAATAAAGATAAACTTCAAAGTTCAAAAGTATTTCTTATTTCGGATGGCTTAAAGAGCCAGTACATATATGGAACAATACCTGTAAAAAATGAGTTATGGTTTAGTACCAATGCTGGCATCTCTACGTTAAATACATCTACCTATGCTATTAAAAATTATTCGCTTAATGATGGGTTACAAAGCAATGAATTTAATACCTATTCCTTTTGTAATGCCAGTAATGGAGAACTAATTTTTGGTGGTGTAAATGGCATCAATACATTTTTCCCTAGCCAAATCTATAAAACAAGTTCATCTGCTTCGGTAGCTTTACAGGCATTGCGTATAAACGATACCATACCGGCAAACATGCAAAATCCAGAAGGGATTCAAACGTTGGATTTATCTTACAAAGAAAACACCGTGAGCTTCCAATTTGCAGTAATTGACTACAGCAATCCACAAGGCTGTAGCTATTTGTATAAATTGGAAGGGTACGATAAAGACTGGATAGCTTCTGCAAATAAATCTATTGTGCGGTATGCAAATTTACCATCAGCAAAATACAAACTTTTAGTAAAAGCAGTTAATCCAGATGGAATAATAAACGAAAACACTTTATCAATTTTTATTAATGTGGCTACGCCTTGGTTTAAATCTTGGTGGTTTATTATTTTAATTACGGTGGTAATTGGATGGTTCATTTGGTTTTTAATTAGGAGTTATTACGCAAGAAAAATAGAACGGCATAAAGCCAGTTTAGAAAAACTACATGCCATAGAGCAAGAAAGAACAAGGCTTGCCAGAGAATTGCATGATGGATTAGGCAGTATGCTTAGTGGCATAAAACACTCCTTTTCATCTCTTCAAAACAGTATAGATTTAGACAATAATCAGAATGAAAACTTTAATGCGAACATCGAAAAATTAAATGTTTCCATAAGAGAAATAAGAAACATCTCGCATAGTATGATGGATGCAGATAGTTTATTAGAACATGGCCTCTCCAATGCGCTCAGAGATTATTGTAGGAATATAAATCAACCAGGAAATTTAGAGGTAACATTCCGGGAAATAGCATTGGAGAATATTAAATTAAAGGAGGAACAAGCTTTTCATATATTAAGAATTGTACAAGAACTACTACAAAATGTGATTAAACATGCCCAAGCAAAAAATGCCATCGTTCAACTTAGTTACAATAACAACCAGCTAAATATTACCGTAGAAGATGACGGCATTGGCTTTAATACCCAAGATTTAGCAGGCAAAACTGGCATTGGTTTAAATAATATTAAAGATCGAATAAAAATATTGCATGGAGAAATAGACATTAAATCAGAAAAAAACCAAGGCACTTCTGTTTTTATCAGTTGCCCAGTGTAGATTCATATATTACAATTCAGTTAATTGCTAAAAGATTTAATTGCATCGCTATTTTTACCAATGATGCGGTATTTCTAGCATTAAACTTTGCCAACAAATTTTTACGATGCGTATCTACAGTAGTTACGCTGATAAACAGCGTTTGAGCAATTTCGTTGTTTGTCATTCCATCTGCTATATGCGCCAATACTTCTTTTTCTCTTCTCGTTATTACTGGCGTATCATTCTCGTGTTCTGGTTTTCTCAAAGCCAATGCTGCATCAAAACTCAAATACTGCTTTCCCGCTGCCACCATATTGATCGCTTCCATTAATTCATGTTGTGTTGCATTTTTCAATACATAACCAGAAGCCCCATTCTCCATCATTTTTTCAATGAAACTTTGTTGGTTGAAAGTGCTTAGGCCAATAATATAAATATCGGGATATTTTAATTTTACCGTTTTGCACAAATCGATACCATTGATATCTGGCAAATTGATATCCATTAGAATTACATCTGGTTTTTCATGAATTAAAAATGCCAAACAAGATGCTCCATTACTTGCATGCCCCATCCATTCAATATTTTTTTCATTTTGTAATAATGAATGAATACCTTCTATCACCATATAGTGATCATCTACTATAAAAATTTTTGTTGCCATTAAATAGCTATTTCAATGTGAACAGATGTTCCTTTTTGTACTTGCGAATCTACATCTAATTTTCCTTTCAAAAATTCTACCCTGTTTTGAATGTTACTCCACCCTATACCTTTTGATTGCATTAATTTAGACGTATCAAAACCTTTACCATCATCTTCCACTGTTACAGAAAGTTGTCCATTGGTCTTTGTTACTTGCACAATGGCATTTTTTGCCGCAGCGTGCTTCATTGTATTGTTAATGAGTTCCTGCACAATTCGATAAATAGTAATACCAACCGTTTGATCTATTTCTACACTATCCAAACCAATGGACTGGTACGATATATGTAAAATGCCAGATTGATGTATCTCATTACAAAAATCTTTCAGTGCGGTATCCAACCCAAATTTTACCAATGCTTCGGGCATCATATTGTGAGCCACTCTGCGCATTTCTTTTATAGAGCTATCAAGCATATCCATACTGCGTTCAAAAGCCTGCGCATTATTAGGCGTCATCACCATATTTCCTTTCATTGTGTTGAATGAGTATTTAATACCCGATAGCATTCCTCCTAACCCATCATGCAGGTCTTTAGCCAATCTAGTACGTTCCTGTTCTTCTCCTTTTAATACAGCTTCGGTAGCAGTAAGCTTTTGCTGTGTTTCCAATTCAATGATTTGCTGTAGTTGCAATTTTTGTTTATTGCGGTAATTAAAGTACAATAACGCAATAGTAACCAATAGAAGCAATACCCCCGCTGTCAACAAATAGTTGAGCAAATTTTTTTGCATTATCAGTCGTTGCTGGGATTGCAATATCACTTCTTTCTTTTGCGCCAAGTATTTTGCCTCTAGTTCATATACTTTTTTTTGATTGTTCCTGCTTTGTATAGAATCATTCACCTTTACATATTGTTTGAGGTATTTATAGCTTTCGGGTATATTCCCCCTATTTTCTTCTGCCTGTACAAGGTCCAACAGGCTTAAAGTTTGCAATTGGTCAAATTGTAAATTTCTGGACAATTCAGTTGCCAGTTTCGAAAATTTTATTGCATTGGCAAAATCTTTCTTTTTAAGATAAGCATTACCTAAATTTCGTAAAACAAGCGCTTTATCAAATTGTATATTACTACTATTAAATATTTGCAACGCACGATTGTAATACAAAATTGCCGAATCAAATTGCAAAACTTTATTGGAATAGTACAGCCCCAAAAAATTATTAAAAATACCTATGGCAAATGCCATTTGTTGCTTGTTAGCTAGACCTAGGCCTTTCCTTGAAACCCATAATAGGCTATCATAATTCTTAATAAAATTATAAGCTTCACCCAATACAATAAATCCCCTTATTAAGAGCACCGTATCATTTGCTATTAAAGCAAGCCTGTTTGTTTCTCTTGCATAGTAGAATGTTTTAACTGTATCGCCTAAGTATTTGTAAATGCTTGATAGGTTATAATATGAATTAATTGTTTTTAACTCATCGCCCGTTTCTTTAAAAATATTTCCTGCTTGCAAATACAATTCAACGGCTGAGTCGTAATTTTCCCGACGCTGGTAAATAGCAGCATACCTATTTAAAAGATTGGCTGTTTGGTTTTTTGATGCCTTATCGTTGTAATGGCTTACCAAGCTATAAGCCTTATCTACTAAGCGTTTGCAACTATCCAATTTCATTTCATAAAAAAGCAAGCCCGCACGCAAGCCATATGCAATAGAAAGACCAAGTGGGTAATTAAGCTTATTTGCAAGTACGATAGATGTTTCAATTATACTGATGGCTTTATCGGAATCGGTGAATTGTATTTTTTCTGCATATTTATTTAGCCTGTTTATTTTAGCCGTATCATCTTTTAAATAAAGAAGTATTTTTTCTTCCTCATTTATGGTAATCGCCTGGCCGAGTAATTTGGCTTCAAAAAATAAGAAAAACAGTATAGAAAAAAAATATTTTAGCATTTTTGTAATTAAAATAAACACACATCAAATATTTAATTGTAGCATTTGGTGCATACAGCATTTTTCTTTTTTTACTTTATATATTTCATTTGATAAAAGTTAAACAGATTGAAGGAAATTAGTAAAACAGCCATTTCGTTTTCATTACAATCAGCTTTTTTATTTTTTATGACGAAATATCTTTTAATTTTTATTTTTCTCTGTAGATAAAAAAAAATAACACATGTTATTTTGGTCTTGTAAAAAGACGATTTTCTATTTATATACTTACTCCCCTTTTTCCATGATTTTTACATATCTAATAAAAATCCCATTTTTAAGGGATAGGAGGTTTCTCAAAAACCAATCACTTTTACATTACCAAACAATTAAAAAATTTAGCCATGAAAAAAATTACTCCCCTCCTAGTTATTATATTATCCGTGTTGTTTACAATGCAAAGCCAGGCCAAAATATGGCGGGTAAATAACAACCCGAGCCTTAGTGCAGATGCACTACAAGCCTCAACATTATTTGATAATACCAATAATGCAACCAACCCCGAAGCGGCAGCTGGCGATACAGTTTATATTGAACCCTCTTCAACCACTTATAATGGTTTTGACGTAAACAAAGCCAATATAGTAGTAATTGGTTATGGTTATTTTTTAAGCAGTAACCCTAACCAGCAAGCAAATTCCAATAATTCCAAAGTAAATGATATCTATTTTCAAGTAGGCTCTACAGGCTCAAGTGTTAGTGGACTAGAAATTGTAAGCTCTGGCATCTTTATTTATACGAGTAATGTAACCGTAACCAGGTGTAAAACGCAAAATGTTTACATGTCCCATTTAACCAATGCAACTGGTATAAGGATAGACAAATGTTTTATAGCAGGTAGCCTAAGCGAAAGTGGTATAGCCGCAGTAGTAACAAGTATTACCATTGCAGTAGAAAATTGTATTTTCTCAGGAGTAGGTGATGGCACTTTTATTACGGGTGTAACTTTAACCAATAAAGTAAGGGGCTTATTTAGAAACAATGTATTGAATTATTGTAGTCAGTTTTATGGGTTTAATTTTTATATTGCGAATAATATTTTTATTTACCTAATAAACTTTGGTTCTGTTGTAAATAGCGGTAACAATGTTTTTAGAAATAACTTATTTAGTCATCCAATTACACAAGCATCTTATGTACAAGTAGGTGGGAATACGGCACCCAATAGTGGAAATGTATTCTCTGTAAATATGGCAAACGTATTCAATGGTGCTCCAGATAATGTGTACAATCCTGGAACAAGTACTTACAACAACTATATCTTATTAGGAGCATTTACGCCAGAAAGTCGTTATGAACTAAAGGCTGGCAGTACCGCTATAGCTGCAGGCGAAACTGGAACCACTTTTGGAGCCGCTCCCGTTACTACACCAAATTGTGGTGCATATGGCGCTACCGATCCATATCGTAAAGGAGGTTTCCCTGCCGTACCACGTATTTATTCATTAACAGTGCCCGCCACAGTGCCTAATGGCTCACCTACCATGACGATAGCTGTAAGCAGCAGTAGCAATAATTAAATTTTTCATCCATAAAATTTAATAAGATGAAAAAAATATTTATAAGCATAATAGCATCAAATATGTTTGGTTTTGCATATGCTCAACTGCCTACACAAGACCCATACCCGAATGCCCCTGCAGCAGCAGTAGACATAAACCAGTATGCCATTTATATAGATAGTATCCGTGCTGTAAATGAACAATTAAAGCCATTTGCTGCTACCAACAACAATACCGCAACTCCATCTGCAATAAGCCTTGCAGGTGTACAATCGGGGGTGCATCAGGTATACATAAAAGTAATGGCAGCAGATGGCAAATCATCCATATTTACTTATGGAAACTTTTATATGGAAGGAAATAATTTATACCAAAATGCACCAGCTACGGCAACAAATATAAACCAGTATGCTTTTTATATAGATAGTGTGCGTAGTGTAAACGAACAACTAAGGCCGTTTACGGCAACCAACAACAATACGTTTGCGCCCGCTCCTATTAGCCTTACTGGGGTTTTATCTGGCGTTCATCAATTGTATGCAAAAGTATTGGCTACCGACGGAAAGCAATCCATTGTAAATTTGGGAAGTTTTTATATTGAGGGTGATAATCGTTATCAAAATCCTCCTCCTGCAGCAACAAACATAAACCAATATTCATTTTATATTGATAGTGTAAGGAATGTGAACGAACAATTAAAACCATTTGCTGCAACAAACAACAATACGGTAGCGCCTACTCCCATAAGCTTGACTGGCGTTATTTCTGGCGTGCATCAATTGTATGCAAAAGTTACTTCTACCGATGGTAAACCCTCAATTTTTAGCTTGGGTAATTTTTATATGGAAGGTGATAATCGCTACCAAAATACGCCACCTGCGGCAGTTAATATAAATCGCTACGAATTTTATATTGACAGCATAAGTAGCATAAATGCACAGCCTGTAAGCTTTACAGCAGGATTAAACAACGTATCCCCCAATGCAAATGTAGATCTTACAGCGGTTTTGCCTGGTGTACATCGATTGTATGCAAGGGTTTTTGATGTAAACAACAAACCTAGCATTGTTAACCTAGGTAGTTTTTTAATGGATCAAATATTTAGGTATCCAAATGCACCAAATGCAGCAGCTCCAATAGCAAATATGGAGTACTATTTAGATACCGACCCTGGTTACGGTTTAGGTACAGCCATTGTAGTTAGTGGTACAAATACCAATGAACAATTAACGAATGTAGTTATAAATTTTCCAAATGGTTTTCCTGCAGGGGTGCATTATATACACTTACGTAGCAAGCAAAATCCTTGGAGTATCGATAATGTTGTTCCATTTACTACAACAGGAATTGTTCCACTCGATTGGCAATATGTAAAAGCTCAATTAATAAACAACGAAACCTTGGTAAGTTGGGCTACATCGCAAGAAATAAATACCAGCAAGTTTGATATAGAGCATTGTTTGGATGGAATAAATTTTGTAAAAATAGGCAATCAAAATGCGGCCGGAAACAGCAATAGCACGAGCTATTATAATTTTACACATCTTAAACCCGCCGCTGGATTTAATTATTATCGAATTAAACAAATTGATATTAATGGCTCATATAAATATTCTGTAATTGTAAAAGTGCTCAACAAAAATGATATCAAAGAAACCATCATTGCACCAAACCCAGTGGCAGATATTTTGAATGTTGTAGAACCTGCTTCCATTTTTATAAACAGCATGGATGTATATGATACCAAGGGCGGTTTACTCATCCATAAAAATATCCAATCAGATGTGCAAGTATATAGTTTACCTGTAACATTATTAAAAACGGGTAATTATATTTTGAAAATAAATTATAAAAACGATTCCAAGTCTGTTCGTTTTATAAAGAATTAATTAGTAGACAAATTTATCAACACATAAGGTAAATTGTTTTTTATTGTGTAGAAACGCTTAAAAGACCCTATGTGTTTTCTTTTTGAATTGGTCGCACTATTTTGTTGAGACTAAAAACTAAAATCATGAAAAAAATTGTTGTTATTATTTGTTTTTTTACGTTTGCTCATTATGCTAATGCCCAACCCGCTAATGATAATTCTTGTGGAGCTATTAGTATACCTGTAGAAAATTTGGGTTGCGAGCCTACAACTGTGTATAGTTATACAGGAGCTACTTGGAGCAGTGGCAGTGGCAATACATGGTGCGAAAATTTTCAGAATTTAGATGTGTGGTACAAATTTATTGTACCAGCCAATGGAAAAGCCATCGTTAAAATTGATGCTTCAGATGGGAATGCTTATACTGCCGAAATGTACACTAGTAATACATGCAATAGCTTAGCAGTTTTCAATAGTTTTAGCAACGGCTATCCTTGTTTATACACTAATATTCCAACAGAAAATGCAAGAGAATTTGTTGGATTAGCTCCCGGCGGGGAAGTGTATATGAGGGTTTACAGACGATTTAGCAACACAGCAAGTTTTGCAAACGGCGCAATTAAAATTTGTGTAAGCAATAACAATGTATTGGCTGACGACCCATGCAATGCAGGTTTCTTTCCGGTAGATGCTGCAGATCCCCTGGGCCAAGATTGTACACCTGTAACTTTTTACAACTGGTCGGGGGCTACACTTACCCCTTCGATACCCAACCCTTCTTGTATAGCCCCCATGCCAGGTTCCAGCGTAAGGGATGTGTGGTTTAAACTAAGGGTGCCTGCCAGTGGCAAACTGCGCATCAATCATACTTATAACGGCACTTGTTTGGTAGCTTATACCGCTACCGCTTGCAATGGCAGTTTTACCGAACTAGGTTGTACTTTTTTTAACCTTAACTGGACCAATCTCACGCCCAATAGCATTGTATATATCCGTATGATGCGCTATACAGGCACCGGTACAGCACTTGGCGACGGATCGGCCAAAATATGCGCCGCTGAAAGTATCCAAGTGCCTACAGCTAATAACAATGTTGGTAAAGTAGGCATAGGTATAGATTCACCCTTTGCAAAATTAGATGTAGTGGGTAATGGTTTGTTCAGATCTACCCTTACCACTTTAGGCAATTTAGAAACAAGAGGTGATTTAATAGTTGTAGGTAATATACTTTCAAAATATGGCAATACAAAACTTCCCAACAATACAGCAGTTGGAGGTCAGTTAAGTTTAGATTCTCTTTCATTTTCAAATCGTTTAGGAAATCGTCTTTCTCTTTATGGAGGATTAGGAAATTCTCCCCAATATGGCTTTGGCATACAAAGTGGGTTATTGCAAATGTACTCCGACGGCAGCAACACCAATATCGGATTGGGGTATGGGAACAGTTATAGTTTTATCGAAAGGGCCCGTACCATCAACAATGGCGAAATGGCTTTTCAAACAAATGGCAGGCTACAGATAAAAACTGGCACACAAACGGCTGGCCTTTGGCTATCCAATGCGGCCAATAGTTCCAACTCAGCATTTATAGGTTTGTCCAGTGATAACCAAGTTGGCTTTTTTGGTAATACAGGTGCACTATTTGGATTAACCATGAATACTACCACGGGCAACGTAGGCATTGGTTTAAATGGTGCCGCAGCACAAGTACCCTTACAATTTTCCAATGCACTTGGACTTACAAAAATTTCTTTGTTTAGAGGTTCTTACGGCGATGTAGGCATAGGAGCCTACCCAGGTGAACTGCGTTTACAAAACGATATACCCAACGGCAAAGTAAGCATGGGAGTTATAGAAACCACTGGTGCCTATACAGAATTGGCAAAGGCAGAACGCAATGGTGCATTTGCATTCTCCGTAATTGGTAACCTTTGGGTAAATGGTACAACCTATACAAGCGATGCACGTTTCAAACAAAACATAACGCCAATAGATTCTGCCTTACAAAAACTCATGCGCTTAAATGGAGTAGAGTACGAAATGAAAACAAAAGAATTTTCTAAAAATAATTTTGCTACAGGCCGGCAAATGGGTTTGCTAGCCCAAAATGTAGAAACGGTCGTACCAGATGCCGTAAATGAGAAAGATGGCTACAAAGGAGTGGATTATGCAAAATTGGTACCGCTGTTAATTGAAGCCATAAAAGATTTGAAAAAAGAAATAGAAGAATTAAAACGTAACAGATAATATATGATGAAATTAATTGGAATTGTTGCAATATGTATAATTGTAAGTAATTCACTATTGGCGCAGAATGTAGGTATAAATACAACCAATCCAATTGCGATGTTGCATGTAAAAGACAGCAATGTGCTTTTTAGTGGGCCAAATCCTTTTGTGAATTATGCCCCTACTTCTCCACCACCTGAAGAAGGGCCTGGCACTCGTATGATGTGGTATGCACAAAAAGGCGCCTTTCGTGCAGGTTGGGTAGAAGATAATAAATGGAACAAAGACAGTATTGGGATTTTTAGTATTGCAATGGGCCATTCTACTCTTGCAAACAATACCAGTGCTACTGCTTTTGGTCTTCGAACAAAATCGCAGGGGTTCGCCTCTACAGCTTTCGGATTTAGCACAGAAGCAAACGGTGATTATAGTTTTGCTGCTGGATACCAATCAAAAACCACCCAGCAACTGGCTACTGCTATTGGAGCTCAAAACTTGGCTTCTGGCCTTTTTTCTACAGCAATAGGAACTAATAACATTGCGTCTGCAACTAGCTCGGTAGCAATAGGCGAATCAAATGTAGCTTCAGGTGCTGGTTCATTTGCAGCTGGTTCCAATCTAAAAGTAAAAGGAAGGGCTTCTTTTGTTACAGGTTGGTACAACGATACCAGCGATACGCCAAATCCTCAATTTATAGCACCTACAGATAGACTGTTTCAAGTAGGTAACGGTGATGGATTTTTTGGAACATTGAGTAATGCGTTGACCATCCTAAGAAATGGCGACCATGGTATTGGAACCTTAAACCCAAGAGCACGTTTGCATGTAGCAGATAGCAGTGTATTGTTTAGTGGAGCACCATTTTTGAGTGGTGGTCCATACGCAAATCCACCCGTTTCTGGCAATGGTGTTCGTATGATGTGGTATCCACAAAAAGCGGCATTTAGAGCTGGTGTAGTCAATACCAATGATTGGGATAGAGATAGTATTGGTGTTGGTTCATTTGCAGCGGGAAATAGCAATTTAGCTAGAGGCGATTTTTCTTCTGCAATAGGGAGTAATAACAACGCTACAGGTCCATTTTCTTTTGCAGGTGGTTCACAAAGTAGTGCAACCGATCGAGCATCATTTGCCTTTGGCGAAGCTGCAGAAGCCACCGGATATCAATCAATAGCATTGGGTAGTACGGCAAAAGCAAACGGTTTTAATGCAATAAGCATTGGTTCCGGTACCAGAGCTTTAGGTATAGGGGCTGCTAGTATGGGTTATTTTGCTACGGCCCCAGGTACTACAGCTTATAGTTTTGGCAACAATACCATTGCAGCAGGTTCTCCATCTGTTGCCATCGGTATCAATGCCAAAGCCCAATTCGACAATTCGATGAGTATCGGATATTTTACAGAAGCTTCCGGCAGCAATTCCATTGTAATGGGATTTTACAACGATATGAATACTGCTGGAAAATTATTTGAAATTGGAAATGGTATTGCTAGTGCTAGAAGCAATGCATTAACTATTTTACAAAATGGCAACACAGGTATTGGTGTAGTTAATCCATCTTTCAAATTGGAAGTTGGTAGCCGTATGCTTATAAGAAACGGGGGCTCATTGGCACAAAGCGCAGGTATTTGGTTAAATAATACAGCCAATTCCTCATCTCCTGCTTTTATTGGAATGGCAAATGATAATAACCTTGTAGGCCTTTTTGGTAATACTGGCGGCGGATGGGGATTAACCATGAATACAAACAATGGAAATGTAGGTATAGGTTTAAATACTGCATTACCCGCTCGGCCACTTTCATTTCCTCCATCCATTGGTGAAAAAATATTACTCTACCCAGGCGGCGTAGGTGAAGTGGGTATTGGCGTATATGGAAACGAATTGCGACTGCATGCAGATAACCCGGGTGCTGCTGTCTCGTTTGGCACACAGGATAATGCCGGTACGTTTACACAGGCAGGTAGGTTTCAATTAAGTGGTGGGTTTGGCTTGTATGTAAATGGAAATATTTGGGCAAATGGAAATACGTATGCAAGCGACCAACGCTTTAAACAAAACATTACACCTATAACAAATCCTCTTCAAAAATTATTACAAATAAATGGAGTGGAGTATGAAATGAAAACGGATTCATTTCAAAAAAATAATTTTCAAATAGGCAGACAGATTGGATTACTAGCCCAAAATGTAGAAACGGTAGTGCCAGAAGCGGTTAATGAAAAAGATGGATATAAAGGCGTGGATTATGCAAAATTGGTACCGTTGCTTATAGAAGCCATTAAGGAGCAAGAAAAAAGAATCAAAGAATTGGAAAGAAAATTACAGATAACGCATTAATTAATTTAGCATGAAAAAAATCTTTTTGTTTTTTCTACTAACAAGCATTTTAAAAACCCACTACGGACAAAATGTAGGCATCGGCACCAGCACACCACAATTCAAATTGGATGTAAATGGACGGATGCGCATCATGAGCGGTGGAGGAATTAATACTGCAGGGCTTTGGCTAAATAATAATGCCAACGATGCTACACCAGCTTTTATCGGTATGCGGAGCGATACAGTTGTAGGCTTTTTTGGCAATAACAGTAGTTGGAAATTATTGATGAACACAAATACCGGAAATCTTTCTCTAGGAGATTTTAATGGTAACCGACCTTTATCTTTTCCTGCTACACTCGAAAAGAAAATTTCTTTATACCCAGGTACAACCGGCGATGCAGGCTTTGGGATATTTGGTAATGAACTACGTATAAACAGCGATAATGTTAATGCAGATATTACACTAGGCTTTGATAATTATCAAAATGGATTTACAGAAAGAATGCGGATGAAAGGTAATGGCAACGTAGGTATTGGAACAACCCAGCCCACTGCAAGGCTGCATGTGGCGGATAGTTCTGTAGTATTTACAGGCTCCGTATTGCAACCACCTGCTACCACTACTATTAATCCCCCAGTGCAAGGAGCTGGTACCCGTACGATGTGGTTTCCAGCATTAGGTGCATTCAGAACTGGCTACGTAGATGGTACCCAATGGGACAGGAATAATATCGGTCGACTTTCCTTTGCCAGTGGATTCAACAATGTAGCTTCGGGCGAATACGCTGTAGCCATGGGGGTTCTAAATAATGCCACCGGTCTAAATTCAGTTTGTTTAGGTAAACAGAATTCTGCAATAGGTACTTCTGCAATATGTATTGGAACTAATAACATTGTAGGCAACTTCGCATTTGCAATAGGAACAGGAAACCAAGCTGGCAACCCGGGAGCTGTTGCTTTAGGTGAGGCTACTGCTGCTGTCGGGAATTACTCTTTTACTGCAGGAGTAGTTACTTCGGCTTATGCATACGGAGGAACTAGTATTGGTAGTTATAATGATAATACTGATACGCCCGACCCGCAAACCCCGGTTTCGACTGACCGTATTTTTCAAATAGGTAACGGTGATTTTTTTATAAACTCTAACGCAATGACGGTGTTGCGTAATGGAAATGTTGGCGTTGGAACAACCACACCCAATTTTCCTGTTAGCTTTCCCAATACATTGGGCGATAAAATTTCTTTATGGGGTAACAGCGGGCCACATTATGGCTTCGGTGTGCAGGGCAGCTTAATGCAAATACACAGTGCCACTACATCGGATGATATAGCTTTTGGGTATGGTAGCAGCAGTTCTCTTACTGAAAGAGCCAGGATCATTAACAATGGCGAGTTCGGCATGTCGCTTACCGGTAGGCTTCAATTAAAAACAGGCACACAATCGGCAGGCCTCTGGTTTACCAATAATGCAAATACAACTAACACTGCATTTGCAGGCATGCGGTCTGATACCGAAGTAGGCTTCTTCGGCCAAACAGGTACACCCGGCTGGCGGTTTTACGTAAATACCAGCAATGGAAATGCGGTGCTGCAGGGAACCCTCACCCAAAACAGTGATGCCACACTTAAAACCAACATAACATCCATTTACAACGCTTTGCCCCAACTAATGAAATTAAGTGGTTACCGCTACAACTGGAAAGATACCCATGCTGACCCCGAAAAGCAAATCGGTCTATTGGCACAAGAAGTGCAAGCCGTGTTTCCTGAATTAGTAAAAGAAAACAGCAATGGTAAACTGGGGGTAAACTACAATGGTATGATACCAGTGTTGCTAGAAGGCATTAAAGAACTAAACAAAAAAATTGAAGATTTACAACAACAAATTCAGCTATTAAAAAACAAATAACCATCTTTTGTTTAAAGAAAAAAAGCAAAGCATAAAACAAATAAATTAAACATTATGAAAAAAACATTGCTTTTAACATTTATTAGTTTGAGCTATGTATATACCATTGCTCAAAACGTAGGCATTGGAACAACAAATCCGTTGGCAAGGCTACATGTTGCTGACAGTGCTGTACTATTCTCTGGTAGTACAAACATTCCACCAAATTTTACTACCATCAATCCTCCAATGCAAGGAGCAGGCACACGTATGCTTTGGTTCCCAGCCCTAGGAGCATTAAGGACAGGTTATGTAGATGGCGTACAATGGAATAGGGATAGTATTGGGTTGCTATCATTTGCTGCAGGTATTAATACAAAAGCAACTAAAGAATTTTCAACCAGTTTTGGAAGCTCAACTACAGCCAGCAACTCGGTTGCCACTAGTATGGGTTTTGGTACAATTGCTAGGGGCCAGGTCTCCACTAGTATGGGCAATGGTTCTATAGCAAGTGGTTTTACATCTACCAGTATGGGTTTGGGTACTTTAGCCAGCGGAGATTACTCAACTGCTATGGGGCAAAGCAATACGGCAATGGGTATTGGTGCCACTGCCACCGGCGGAAGCACCGCAGCAAATGGAAATTATTCATTCAGTGGAGGAGAACAAACATTTGCAAAAGCAAGGGGAAGTTTTACTGTAGGTCTATGGAATGACATTGTAGATATTCCTAACCCAAATACAACTTCATTGAATGATAGAATTTTTCAAATAGGCAATGGCACAAGCAGTGTACGCAGTAATGCGCTTACCGTGTTACGTAATGGAAATGTTGGTATAGGTATCATCGATCCCTTATTCAAGTTGGACATGAGGGGCCGTATCTTGCTGAGAGGTGACGGAAATATTTCAAATGCGCCAGGGGTGACTTTTACAAATATCAATGGCGATCTCTACAAAGGTTTGGTTGGTATGCAGTCCGATTCCGTAATCGGCTTTTTAGCATCAGGAATAAACGGGGCTTTTTGGGGATTGAATATGAATGTGGATCATGGAAGAATCGGCATCGGTACTACCAATCCGAGAGCGCAACTTCATATTACCGGACCAGTTTCACGTGCACTGCCTCCACTGTGGATTAATGCTTCAGATGACTTCAATCGAACTGTGTTGAAAATGTCCAATCCTGCTGTTGCCGGGTATAGTTGGAAGATATCTTCTATCATCGACCCTAATGCAAATAGTTTCAATAATATGTTTTCAATATTCAGGGAAGTTGATTCGGCTATTGGACTCATTATTCCATCCATTGCTATTAATAGAGACGGTTATGTTGGCATAGGTACATTTGGCCCAATAGCGCCCCTTTCCTTTCCACCTTTTCTTGGCAAAAAGATATCACTTTATCCGGGTAACACTGGTGATGCTGGCATTGCAGTACAGGGAAATCTTTTGCAGATGTATGCAGATAATCCCAATGCCGATATTGCTTTCGGTTACGACCAGGCAAGTGTATTTACAGAAAGAATGCGGATTAAGGGGAATGGCAATGTAGGTATAGGTACTACCACACCCGATTTCCCAATAAGCTTTCCCAATACATTGGGTGACAAAATTTCTTTATGGGGCAGTAGTGGACCACATTATGGCTTTGGTGTACAAGGGAGTGCAATGCAAATACACAGCGCAACTACTTTAGATGATATAGCGTTTGGCTATGGCAGCAGCAGTTCTCTTACAGAAAGAGCCAGGATTATTAACAATGGCGAATTTGGAATGTCACTTACTGGCAGACTTCAATTAAAAACAGGCACGCAATCGGCAGGCCTCTGGTTTACCAATAATGCAAATACAACTAACACTGCATTTGCAGGCATGCGATCTGATACCGAAGTAGGCTTCTTCGGCCAAACAGGAACAGCCGGCTGGCGATTTTATGTAAATACAACATCTGGAAATGCATGGCTACAAGGCACACTCACCCAAAACAGTGATGCCTCACTTAAAACCAACATAACATCTATTTACAACGCCTTGCCCCAACTAATGAAATTAAGTGGTTACCGCTACAACTGGAAAGATAGCCATGCTGACCCCGAAAAGCAAATCGGTCTATTGGCACAAGAAGTGCAAGCCGTGTTTCCTGAATTAGTAAAAGAAAATAGCAACGGTAAACTGGGGGTAAACTACAATGGTATGATACCAGTGTTGCTAGAAGGCATTAAAGAACAACAAAAGCAAATAGAAAAGCAGCAAAAAGAAATCGACAATTTAAAAGAATGTTTATATTCACTTCTAAATAAGAACAAATGAAAAAAATAATTATCCTTTTTATACTAGCATCATTTGTTAGCATAAACTCCCAAGCACAACTGTTTAAAAAGTTGAAAGAAAAAGCAGAGAAAACCTTAGAACCCAAAAAAAAGACTGAAACACAACCTACCTCATCGGAAGAAAAGCAACAAACCAACGAAGAAGCGGTTCCGACCAAATCCAATAAAACAAAAGTAAAATGGCAACCTACACAGGATTGTAATAAGCTGTTTACTTTAGATAAAGGAGAAAGTTTTTATTATGACGAAACCAAGGTTTATGCTAGCAATGGAAAATTGAGTACCGCTTTTGTAATAACGAATAAGCAGTACGAATATTTTTTAATAGAAGATGGCAAACGCACAGGACCTTTTAAAGAGGCTCCTGTAAAGCAAATGAATATTGTTTCTGATAAAAAAAATAGTGAAGAAGACGGGAATAGCAACAACGATGAGGATGATAATATTGAAATGGGAGGCGATAAGAAAGATCCTGTAGCGCAGCAATACAGTAAAACAATTAACAATAAACTCTACCTTGTTTTTAATGGCAAAAATTTTGGCCCTTATGATTTTGTTGGGAAAATGAAAGTATCACCCGATAAGAAAAAATTTTGGGCCTCCGTAGTAATTGGTGGCGCATCTGAAATGACCGCAAAAATGGGAATGGGAAATTCTTTTTTGGTAAATGAGGCAGGTATAAAACAAAAAGGAGGGGATCAAAATAGTTTTGCTATGAAAATGATGGTTAGCCAAAATTTTTCTGCTGCGGCTTTGAGTATAATGGATAATGCTGGTCAAAAAGTAATTACCATTTCCTCGACTGGTAAAAAGCAAGAAGGTAATATTGCCGATTTATATTCAAACGGAAAAACATCGATGATGATAGCAGAAAATGGTGACATTGTTTCTATTCCTTCGCAAAGCCCTACTCAATTGATGGTAAATGGAAATGAAGCTGCCACTTTTAAAATACCCGTTGTGGGTTTGAATAGGCTATTCCTAATGAGCGATTATAAAAAATCAGTGTATTACTCCAAAGGGAAATTGTACAGAGGCGATGAAACTGAGGAAGCTTTAGATGGAGTTACTTTTCCAAAATTTGCTACTGTAAACAATCAACCGGCCATTTATTATTACAAAATTCATGAAACAGAAACGGGCGAAAAAGATATTTATGTCTGCAAAAAGATATTATAAGCCAATATTCATTATCGTTTTTTCAGCGTTGTTATATGTCCTATTTGTATTTTCAAAAAAGGCATACAACGATGCTGATTTCGGTAAAACTTTTGGTAGTAAAGCAATTGAAGCAGAAAAAAAAATAGGTTCACTACAAGAAGGATTTGAATTATGTGGGTTGCTATGCCATGAAAAGCCGTTGTTTTTGCAAAGCATCATTTTCCCCGAGCTGATGCGCTACAACGAACTGAAAGACGGTATTGAAACCGAAAGCCTGCGTACATTGTATGTGCAGCTTGGAGAAGAATATGCCAATTTTTCTATAGGGATTTTTCAAATGAAACCAAGTTTTGCAATACAGATAGAAACAAAAGCAAAACAGTTATTACGGGATAGTATTTACAAAGAACTACAATTGGCTTATGCCGAAACCAGCGAAGAAACGATAAGGGAAAAAAGGGTACAACGCTTGGAAGACGACAACTGGCAGCAGGTGTACCTTTGTGCATTTGTATGTATTTGCAATGAATTATATAAAACAAAAACATTTAAAAACGATACGGAAAAAATCCAATGGTATGCAACTGTATATAATGCGGGTTTCGACAAATCAGATACCTACATTGCAAAAAAAATAGATGAAGCCAATTTTTATTTAAGCCAAGGCATGCCAGGCAAAAAGTTTAAATATGCTGCTATTGTAAAATGGTTTTATGCAAAAAGTTAAGTTCTATTACCTCCCATTAGATTGAATCATATTTTTTAGGTCTTCATTAAATGCAGTTTCCTCCATCAAAGTTTCCAGCGATACATGCATCCTATAATTCCATACATGATCTGGATTGGATGGATTATTGATGCGCTCCTCTGCTGGGTTTTCTAAACGAATTTTTCCATTAATGGCTAATAAATCTTGCATTAAAAAAATACTCCACATGGCAGGTGATTGCATGTGTTTTTCAAAAATTTTTCGGCAAACCCAAGGCTCACAATAATAAGGTGCCGTACCATGCTCATTCAATATCTGATTAAATAGTAATTGTGCTGTATCCCTGTTTTCTTCCCACCACAAGCGTATGGTAGGCATATCGTGCGTAGCTGGCATAACTACCGACTCGTACTTAGCTTTTGCTGTATCAGAAAATGATGAAGCCGAATCTTTGGGCATTTGTTGTACTTGTAACGAAAGTATATCCAAATTTTTCAACACCTCATCTGTAAAATCTGGCACCATCCCTAAGTCTTCTGCACACAACAGCATATCGGTACTATCGGTAAGCATTTGCAATTTTAGTTCCCCTTCACGCCTCCACAAATCATTTTGCATTTCAAAAAAGTAATGATGGTACAATGTATCAATCAAGCTTTTTTCGTGAGCAGAAAGCGCTTTGTAAGAACTTATTTGAAACATATTTATTCTAAAATGATACCCCTCCTCTACTTTAAATAAAAGCACATTAGAAACAATATCGAATAAGCCTTGCTGCCATTTAATATTTTCAGGATTGTGTATAAAATAAGCGGCTATTTTTTTTTGGTCATCAAATTCTACTGCCAATCTGCCCTCTTTAAAAAAGATTTCTTTTACCTGGTTTGTTTCTTCACCAAATGATTCAAATAATATTTCTTCTGTAATAAATGGTTCGCAAAATCTATAGTCGTCAAAATGAAATCCTGCATGGTTAAATACTTCTCTAGACATAGCAATAGCAGGTACAAATCTTCCCATGGTACCATCTACTTGGTTTAACGGAATGCTCCAAATTCTAAAAATGCCCAATACATGATCTATCCTTACTGCATCAAAATACGTATGCAAATGCTCCATTCTTTTTCTAAACCAAGCAAACCCATCCAATTCCATTTGTGCAATATTGTATGTAGGAAAACTCCAGTTTTGGCCGCTAGCCGAAAATGCATCTGGCGGCGCTCCTGCTTGCATTTCCATTACAAATAAGCTAGGGTTGGCCCAAGTATCTGCACTTAGCCTGCCTACACCTATCGGTAAATCGGCTTTTAAAACAACGCCATTTTTGTGCGCATATTCTATTGCATCTTGCAATTGTAAATGCAAATGAAATTGCACATAATACCAAAATAAAATCGCTTCATAGTCTTTACTCTCCACACTTGCAAAAGCCTGAATTTTATCCTCATCATACACAGCATATTCTTCCCATTTTGTAAAATCGGGTGTTTTATATTTATCTCTTAATACACAAAATGCTGCAAACGGTACCAACCAATTCCTATTCAAATCAAAAAAAGAAAACCAAGCCATGTCATTTTTAAAATCAGCTTTTTGTTTTTCAAAAATTCTTTTTAAAACAGCAATTTTTAAAGCCAACACGCCGCTGTGATCAGAAAAGGACAATGCATTTAATCTATCTATCTCTTTTTGTTCGTCATTGGTAATAGCTACTGAGGCAGCATGCGCCATTTTCCTTACGTTCAAAAATTTTGGGTGAAGCCCAAAGGAAGATATGGCCGAATAGGGATAAGAATCTTTATCCGTATAATGCCCAGTTGTATCATTGATAGGTAAAAGTTGTATCAATTTCATTCCTATTGAAGCAGCATAATCCACCAATAAATGTATATCTGTAAAATCGCCGGTACCCCAACCCTTTTCTGTTCTTAAACTAAATACAGGCACATTTATACCAGCCCCTTTCCATGCATGGTTAGCAAAAGAATGGTTTAAATGAATGATAGAAATAACATCTTCATTTTCTTTATTGGGCAAAATATGATTTACGCCAGGTTCGTATTCTGTTATCAACTTTTTATTGCAGTCGTATATTCCTATTTTATACTCCAGTGGGAAATTTTCTTCCCATAAATCTAGTTCAATGGAACTTTTATTGTTGTGCTTCTTTTTAAAAAGCAAAGGTTTTGTGTTATCAAAATCATTCATTTTCTTACCCGTACCAGTAAGACAAACATAGGTACTGTCTTGTAAAAAAGGACTTTCAATTTCAAAAATATTGGTAACATTTTTGGGAGTACCCGATTTTACTTTCTTATGATTTTCGGGTTTAAATACGGTTTTAAATGGCTTCGCTTTGTCTATTCTTATAAAATCTTTTAGCGGAAAATTTTCATGAATAATATTAAAGGATCTTTTTTTATGCTTGCTAATATTAAATGTAGCTTTTGCTAAAACAATTTTTTCAAAAGGATTCTCTTCCTTTCTTAGTACAACTTCATATACAATCTCCTCTTTTATTTCTTTCTCATTTACAATTAAACTCCCTATCCAAAGATTTTTATCCAAATAGTTCAATGAAATTACACTAGGTGCATCTGTAGTATCTTGAGCATACATTACACTAATTTGCTCTCCATAACTAGTGCTGTATTTTATAGAAAAATTAATAACCATACAATTTGTATTTTCTTTGCAATTTAAGCCATTTATTAATTTGTGTTTCAAACAAAATTTTATGTTCCAAAAGCAGATTAATAAAATTTCTATTTTATATTTGCACAAATAAAAAAATACAAGATGGAAACTACAAAAAAATCAAAAGCTATCAGTTGGGTAGTATTTTTTGCATCAGTCGTAGCTTTTTTTGCAGTTTACGCAGTTGCAGGTGGATATTGCTCAATGGTATTGCCCGTTACGGTTACTTCTTTTGCAATGGCCCTGGATCTTCTATAATGCACCCAAAATAATTTATGATAGCTCCGCTTTTAATAGTGGAGCCTTTTTTTTGCCCTTATCAACCTCTCTTGTGTACACATCTTTTATGTGAAAAAAGAACACGGATGACACGGACCTGCCTGCCGGTAGGCAAGTTTAACGGATTTTTATGGATAAGTAAATATGGATTTGATTTTTTGGCTCCTCCTTTGGCGGGCACAGTCGCAAAAAATCCTTTTAAATCCATCTAATCCGTGTCATCTGTGTTCAGATTGTATTTGTGCCCACACGATAGCCTATCAACGGGATCAGTATAAAAACAAAATCGCCTCGAAATATATCCGAGGCGATTTTTTTATAAAGCATTTTTAATAACTATTTTGGTAGCGAATATATGATAACCATTTTCATCCTATGCGTATTGCTAGCATCTACCCTACCACTGCCTACCCTTACCCTGCCAAGCGCAAGTTGGTTGAAGAATGGAATTACATACTGTGAGCCGGCATATTGGTTGTAATAATATGTAAATGGCGCATACACCCTCAAATCATAATTGTAATAACCATTGGTAACGATATGCTGAACGTATCTAGTGAGGTTAAATTCATATCGGTAGAAAGTATTGCCATTCTCAAATCGCCTAAGCGCTACTCCTCCAAAATTATTTAAATCTACATTTCCATTTGGATAAGGATGGTACAAAGGATTTGTAAAAGTAGCATCCGGATTATATAAAATCTGTTCACTCAAATCGAAATAAACAGGTTTAAATCTATTGGCCACTGTATCTTTTAAATCTAAATATAAGTAAGGTGGTGGCGTATAAACATCGGGTATAGCGGTAGCATCATTTTGGTCTATTACCAAATAAGCCCTATGAATAATTCTATTGGTATCTTTAAAACTATTCAATCCAGGAATTTTTACATATGCAAATGTACCTGGTGCTGTTTGAAGATAAATATCATTAAGACCCGGTGTTTTTACATTGGTTCCAGCATAATTCCTTTTTACATAGTTAGCACTTGAAGAGGCTTTTGAATTTCCAATTGCATTTGGATACAATTGAAAAGCTTGCATTACGGTATCTTTAACCCCTGCCTTTGTTTTGCGAAAATGAAATTCAAGTCTTGTTTTAGCTTCTGTAATATTTACATAGTATAGCGTATTGCCAGTAGTACTGATAGACTTTATTTGGAACCCATTAAATTTACTTCTAAAAATTGAATCATTTAGAAATCCATTTTTCGTACTTGTGGTGATAGTATCTTGATCAAATAATGATGCTGCAAAGGTTGGGTCTAAACGAATTCTTATTTGATTGTTTACCGAATCTCTAAAAACACCTCTTCCATAAACTGTTTTACTTGCAATAATTTGAGGATTTATTCTTGTTGTTGTTGGATCATTAACTAAGCCACCAATTCCTGCCACTGGCACTTGGTAGCTAAGTTTTCTAATCGTATCTGTTTTATCTCTAAAATCTGCGTCATTAATTGTACGTACTTCAAAAGTTTGGGTTGTGTTAGAGGCAATAGATGTATCCCCCCATGCGCCTTTATATGATAGGCAAAGAACGACTGAATCTAAACCTGCATTTGGGCTTGCATTTCCTATGGTGCCAAATTTTACAGTATCTCCAGCATTCCCAAAATAGAATGGATAAAAAGTAGGTTTAAGTTGAAGATAAATAGCGGTTTCTGTTTTACCAAATTGAGCATCAGTAATTATGTTTCCAATTATATGATTCTCTGTTTTGCGCAAAATAGTACTATCCGTTAATTCGAAATCACCTTGCGTTGTAATTACAGGAAACTCTCTAGAAAATGTGTTGATATTATCAACTGTAACCAAATCACTTCCTTGGGATGTTGTGTCTAGTTTGTTACAGCTTATACCAATAACCAATAAAATAGCAGCCAAAGAAGCTGTAAGTAAAATTCTTTTTTGCAATGCAATAAATTTTAGGAATTTAATGATGTTGTATTA
>JANPCB010000057.1:0-7280 GCA_031430735.1 Ferruginibacter sp.
AAAAAACAACTCTCACTAGCTCATAATCATATTTTTTCTTTATCCAAAAACAAAAATTTAAAAAAATAACTAAAACCCTTGGGGGGGGGGGCCCCCCCCCCCCCACCACTCTCTCTTTCTTTTATATCGTAAGTCTTGTCACCCTGAGTTGAGTTTACCCTGAGCTTGTCGAAGGGTCTACAACACATTCACCCTCTCACCAAACTCATCCTTGTAAAGATTGCCCACCGGAATTTGTTTATTGATATCAGCAAGCACCAACTCTGCGCCTTGTATGCTCTGTATCTTATCCATATTCACAATATACGAGCGGTGTACACGCTGAAACACAGACTTCGGCAACTTGCGCTCTACATCCTTCATGGTGGCGTGTATGGTGAAGCGTTGCAAGGTGGTATTCACCTGCACATAGTCTTTCAGCGCTTCCACAAAATATATCTCAGAGGTATTCACCTTTATCAGGCGACCAGCGTGTTTTACAAAAAGATACTCAGCCGATGACTTGAAGTTGGTAAGCGAACGAAGCAATTCCACTTCCACTTTCAAATCCTTTTCGCTGCCGTGTTTGTGCATCGCCATTTCTATGGCCGTGCGCAGGTCCACCTCCTTAAAGGGCTTTATGATATAACCATGCGGTTCCGTCTGCTTGGCCTTTTCCAGTGTAGGTTCGTCTGTGTAACCTGTCAAGTATATCACGGGGATATCCATTTCTTGCTTGATGGCTTCAGCCGTTTCAATGCCCGTCATGTTGCCCTTGATGTTGATGTCCATCAGAGCCAGATCAGGACGTTTTTCGCGCGCCAGTTCCAGCGCCTTCTCGCCATTGTCAGCCTGCGCCACCACGGTGTAGCCTAGTTTCACCAAGCTTTTTTCAATGTCCTTGCGAACAATGCTCTCATCTTCTACCAATAGAATGTTTACTGACATCGTATTTCGGGGGTTTTAGAAATGTGCTGCAATTTATAGCCATTACCCGCTTGCTTTAGTTACACCTTTATAACACGGAGTTGCATAGATGCTTAGTTGGTTTTGAGCAGTTACAAACTGCACGCATACACCACACAAGTCTACGCTGCGTTCAGATTTGTGCGAGGGGGTCAGTTTCTAAATAATACCTGTCATTTTTGCTAACTGCACCAGTGCAGTTGTATCTCTCGCGCCTAATCTCCCAATCATGTTGCTTCGATGGTTGCCAACAGTATTAACACTGATGAACAATTTTTCGGCAATCTCCTTGGTGTCCATATCTTCTGCAATGAGCATTAAAATTTCCTTTTCTCTGCTGCTCAGCAGGTCATGTTTTGAGTATATTTTATCATCGGAATGAAAGGTTTGTAAAAATTCC
This sequence comes from Ferruginibacter sp., assembly GCA_031430735.1. GTDB lineage: Bacteria > Bacteroidota > Bacteroidia > Chitinophagales > Chitinophagaceae > Ferruginibacter. The sequence continues at coordinate 1,346 of JANPCB010000057.1, forward strand.
TTTTGCTGTCCGTAAGAAAATCGTATCCAGTAATATGGAAAATCTTTCTTAATCAGGTGCTGGATGTTTTGCACATAATTAAGTGTATAGTTGAAGTTGCGCTGTTCATCTGTTTGAATGGGCATGCCTTGTGAAAAAATGCAAATCGGTTTTCCGTCTAATCGTGTAAAACGCATACAGCTGTGATGTATCTTCATGTTTACGCGTTCTTCAAAAGGTACTTGTTCTAGCACTTTTGTAAACCATTCAACTGATTCGTAGGGAAACTTTTCATAATCTTTATTGAGTAAGCCAAGTATAGTAACCATGCGTTCTGCCATATTTCCGTCAGGAAGCACTCCCCAAAATTCTGAATGGCCCACTTCTACTTCAGGAGCATAGGTTGTATGGTTAAAAACACCAAAGAGCGCATCGGTTCCTTTAATTCCTTTCAGAAGAAATTCCAATTCTTTTATGCGCGAATCTCTGTTCTCAAGTCCTCCACCGTGAAAAATATATCGTGAAAGTTCAGCGACTTTATTATAGATGGCCTCACTTTTTTTAAGGCTGACCAGTATTTCGGTATTATAGATAGTGTCCAAGCTTAATAGTTATTAATTAAAATTCAGTGCTAAACTAATCCACTTAAGTCCGTATTCGACATATAAATAGCGATTATCACTATTTCAGACAGCTGATGCCCAAAATAGTTTTGCTTCCCTAAAACCCAATCAATTGGCAACAAAACTAAAGCTATATGAATGCTACATCCCATCTTTCAACAACCCAGTTTTTTAAACTACCCACAACAAGCGAAGTTAAGCCTGAAAAAAAAACTGTTGATACAGCTACGCTAGTGCAAGCCATTAAATCGCACAGCGAGCGGGACTTTACTTTTCTTTACAGTAATTATTCTACAGCGCTGTATGGAATTCTGATAAAAATTGTAAGGCGTACCGAAGTATCGGAAGACTTGTTGCAAGAAACTTTCGTTAAAATATGGAAGAACATTGACGGGTTTGATAATACTAGGGGAACACTTTTTACTTGGATGTCAAATATTGCCCGAAATCTAGCGATTGATTACTTGCGTTCTTCCACTTGTAAAAATCAGTTTCAAAATGTAAATATTGAATTATTTTGGCTTCATCAGAATTACCCTACAAACACCTATTCGCTCCACAACGATTTAGATTATAAGGACTTTAAAAAAAATGCTTTAGAGATTGAACCAAAATATGCTGAGGTCATTGACATGATTTGTTTTCAGGGCTACACACAAAATCAAACATCTGAGTTATTGAAGTTGCCTTTAGGGACGGTTAAAACCAGAGCGCGCAAAGGACTTTGCATCCTTAAACATCTTTATCAGCAATGATGCAATAGCTTTTAATCTGCACTGTTTGGAATAAGTTAAGCTGATGAAGTAGTTTATTGATTTAAAATTCTCATCGCCCAATCAATATCAATGAATGAATGAATTTGAATATATAACAAGTGGAATATTACAGGATTATTGTCTTGGCTTTTTAACTGACCAAGAGGAAAAAAGTGTAGAAAGCATGTGTCGCGATTACCCTGAGGTAGCTAAAGAACTCGAATTACTGCAAGATGTACTTAAAGAATATGCAAGGACGAATAAACATTCGAGGCAAGACGAATTACGAAAGAAGGTATGGCAAGCTGTAAAAAAATTGTGGCAAGAAAATTAATAGCCAATTCATCTTTCTTCCTACTTCCACTCCTTCAGAAACTCAAAAGCAATTTTACCCCCCATGGCGCGAACTGAGCTTGTTTTCTAGCGCCTGAGGTAAGTATGCAGTTATCGGGTCGGCCTTCTTGTGTTCCGTCTGTTTAACTCTTTATCAAAAAAGCAGCCAACCATCTTAAAGTTCACTCAAGCCCTATCCAATCAATCAACAATCGGAAATCTTCCTCTTGATTGTTGGCAATCAAAAAACTCACTTGTTCAATGGTGTTAAAATGGAAATTCGGGCTTTTCAATTTGCGCCCTCGAAACTGTGGGTAAAATTCGCCTATCGCCAACTTGATCGTTTCCCATTCTCCCGTAGTACTAAATGGGTGCACATAAGACTCCGACTGCGAGATTAAGCCCTTCAACCGAAATTCATAGGCCTTGCCATCACCCTTTACATGCAAAACAATAAACTTCTCTTCTTCTGCTCGGTTAATGTTGGTGTCCAATTGTATAGAGGCAAATCCACCGTTGTTGGCCAACGAAACGTGACCCGCAAATTGCCCATGTCCGGTATCAGTCAGCGCCAAAGAACTTGATGATATGCCACCCATGACACCATCGTTCACAATGCGCCATTCATTCACTTTCGTTTGGGTTGTAAAGGTATATAGCTCTTTCATGTTGGGCTGAGTGGATAGGCTAAGCGTAAGTAAAGTTAGGAGGTATTTCATCTATTTCATTTACTTAAATCATTCTGTGCTTTTTAGCAGACTGTTTATTATCTCTTTACCTGTTGTGCCCTTAGTGTCATTTTAGGCCGCATGTTTTGGCGTTTTGCCGCTACAAAAAGTTAGCGATTTCGGAGACGAAAACTGTCTGCCACCACTGAACTTGATACGAAGCATCTCGGCTGAGACGAGACTTCATTTAACCACTGCTTGCCCCTATGGGGAACCGCCAATTTCTTGCAGGTGCTGTTTGGGGGCAGCTGTTAATCTTTGCATTCTTTTCGACCGTGAAACACGTTCAGGCAACCGTATTTATCTCTACATTCAATAAATCCTGTCACTTCAAATGTCGCAATGTCTATGGTATCCACCACCCATTTTCCGTCCTTGTCGATGTTTAACTTATGGTCAAGATAGAAGGCCCAGTATCTGTCATTCGATATGCCACCACTCTTTGGATATATTTTCAAGTTTTCATAATCGTCTGAAGGCACTTTAGAGCTTTTGTAATAATAATATTTCCCGTCAGTCGTCCAACAGTCGCTCTCTCCTTCACCATGCACAAATTTAAAGTCTTGAGGGTTCGCCATTTTAAGAGGTTCTGTCTCATAATAGTAATCGCGTCCGTCTGTTGAGTAGTAGCTGTTAACTACTTTAAAAGTTGCTCCTTGTGCGGCTAGTATAGTGTCTTTTCCATACCAACAAACATTTTTATCTCGTGCATAAGGACTAGCCAACACTTCAAATGTTTTTGCATCAGCACCCATCATCTTCTCACCTCGATAAAATACAGATTTATCGTCTTTGGCGTATACGTCAAGACTTAATATTTGGAAAGTCTTAGGGTCAGCGTCTATTTTATTCTTCTGCTGCCCGCTTCCTTCGTTCCAACGTTCATAATATACCGCATCTCCTTCATTTTGATATCCTGTTGAACAACCAAGAAATGTCAAGGTGAAAAGTCCGAAAAATATGTTTAGTGGGGTCTTCATAAAATTACTGGTAACGTTTTGCAGCTACCCGAAGGTGGCGATTTCGAAGCACAAAACTATCAACCAGCACTGAACTTGAACAGAAGCACAAAACTTGATTTAAGCACTGAACCGCCACTTTTGGGTAGGTCCTGTTATAGGGCGTTTTTCTTTTCATTTTGTCTGTAAAAAATATCCCCTGAAAGAATAGTCCGGGTCTTTTAGTTTCCACTTTTGTTTACAAGTTAAACATTCATAAATATATTCTCCATCATCTATATCTCTTTTTCCGTCACGCTTAAATTCCAAATTCTTCATTTTATTAGAGCCTAACATTTTTGTTAACTCCAAGTCAAAGTCTAACCATTCCTTTTCTGATGGAAATGAATTGTATTCTTTGTCAAAACAATCATTACACATATCTTTTAATTATCATTTAATTCAGTTGTCCATTCAATATTTCCGTTTCTTTCTCTGCATAGCTCAAGGCTTCCCATTCCATAGTTGTAACAAAGTGAATATTCTACGTTTCGGTTTTCAATAAACTTAATTAAGTCAGTTGATACAGCAAGCATTTTCGAGAATAGTTGCTTTGTTTCGGTCAATTCGTTTAAAGCTCTTATTTTTGAAATGTTCTTAAGTTCAAAACTCTCTACCCAACCTGAAACGGAAAAATTATTTTGATTGTCGCATCCAAATGTCAAGTCGCCAACTTTAAAAGAGTGTCCATCTGAAAGTAAAATGATTGCATTTTTAATTCTATCTGTCAATTCTTTTTCGTTCATCTGTGTTCTGTGTTGGTCGTCTTTTAAAATGCCCTATAACGGTTTGCAGCTACAAGAAGTTGGCGATTTCGAAGCACAAAACTGTCTACCACCACTGAACTTGATACGAAGCACAAAGTTTCATTTAACCACTGAACCGCCAATTTCTTGTAGGTGCTGTTATGCCCAGTTTTTCTTCCGTCAGAAAGGTTGTCCCACATTTTTCTTGAATATTAAACAGAAGGCTTCGTCCGCTTTCCCATATAGCTTTTCATAACCGACTAAGTTATTTATATAGTCTTTAAGTTGTTTGTTTGTCAATGTCGTTTTCAATTGCAAGTCGGAAATTTTAAACGGAAATTGACTGTTGTTTGGATTAGGTGTATGCAAAAATAATGCGTCACTAGAACTGTCAAAGTCGAGTAAAATGGAATAGAGTTGAAAGTCTTTTTTCAATTGTTTTGTTTTGTCCAGGAGTAAGTCAAAGTGTCTAAACAACTTGTCTAAGTGTGGTTTTCGTCTTTTAAAACTATCATTACCGTAACCTTTCGAGTCAAAATGTAGATGCCAATTGTCAAACCAAGTTTCAGGATTGTCAAAGTCAAGCCAAGTTGATTTGTCAAGGTCGATTTCAGTCGCAAGATTTTTATAATATCGTTTAAGTCCTCTTTGTTTCCTCATTAAAATCAAATTTGATAACTGATTTTCAAAGTATCATTTATTCTGTCCGTTAGCATTTCAACTAGCTCTTCATTCATAAACTCATAGTCGTCCGCAATATTTAGAATTTCAATTTTTGGCAACTCCAAATGTCTGTAAAGCCCCCAAATTTTTGCTCGTTGTCCCGTTTCCATTACAAAAACCAAGTCAGCCCAATTCAAATCGTTCTCTGATATTTTCCTATCGCTTTTTGGGCTAAGTTCTGCGGAACGAATATTGAAACGGTTGTCATTTTTAAAAATGTATTCTGCTGTCCTGCTACGCTTTTTATTTCGTCCACAAACTACAAGTATGTTAGGTCTTTCAGTCATTGTTGTTGGTCGTCCTAAAATTGGGCATAACGTTTCGCAGATTTGCGATGGACGGGATTTTTACCACAAATGTTTATACGAATAAAAAATTATGATTAACGAAAAATGTGTCTGCGTAGCACTAAACCCCGCCTATTGCAAATGTGCTGTTATGCCCAGTGCTTTTAGTCATGTATAAAGTATGAGTCAGTTTCTTCTCCATCGTCAATCATTTTAACTTCAATGTCGAATAGTTTGTCATAGGTTGAATTAAACTTTGTCCTGTCAGCCCAACCTGATTTTTCAAATATCGTGTCTGCTGTAACAATGATTTTGTCAGTTCTATTGAATTTGTTGTCTTTAATAACTTTAATTAATTGAATGAGGTCGTCCGATGCAATATTGTGTTCGGTCATATGCCAACAAAATTCTTGTTTTTCATCTTCGTCCAAGTAACGGGCAACACCATAAATTTTGTCAGTGTCGACATTAGTAATTTCAATTTTGTCAACTCCGTAAAGTCCGAGAAATTGTTCAAGAAATATTTGTCTTTTGTCTGTAGTCATTGTTCACAGGATTGTCGTCCTAGCATTGGGCATAACGTTCCGCAGATTTGCGATGGGCGGGATTTTCACCACAAATGATAATTCGAAGATACAAATATTTTAGAACCACAAAACTCTTACCGGAGCACGAAACCCCGCCTATTGCAAATGTGCTGTTATAGGTAGGCGTTCTTTCCACCGTGTCTTTATGATTAATAGATAAAGTCAATGTCTGCAAA
>JANPCB010000058.1:0-13261 GCA_031430735.1 Ferruginibacter sp.
CCTAAAAAGGCTACTTTTTTAACTTTTTCAAAAACAAAGCCCTCTACAATCAAACAGAATATTTTTTTCGCTTTTTAAATCAAAATAAAATCCATAAAAAAGAGGACGCCTCTTTTTTGTTGTGAGACATCCTCATTTTTAATTTATTTATTACTAAGAAAAAAAATGTTTTAGAATCTAAAAAAATACAGACCAAGTCAACTAATTTATTTTTTACCCAACCAGCATTTTTTAAAAGCCCCATCTGTGTCATAATCCTTTGCCTGCTTGTCGATATTAAAATATCTGATGGGGCGGGGATCGTTACCTACACCGGCTAGAGATACCCAATTTTCTTATGAACGATTAATTTGTTTGCTGCAAAATAATTTTCTTGATGAGTACAATTTGCCCAAGGTGATAATGCATGTGTTCTATTACACCCATTATGTTCCTAAAATAGTTTCCATATTTTTCATCTACAAAAATGTTTGTTAGTTTTTCTTCTGGCAATGCCTCTAATAACGTTGCAGCCAGCTCAGCATCTTCCCATGCTTTAAGCAACAATGTTTCCCATTCATTTTGCGATTAAATAGGAGGTAAATTAAAACTATATGCATCTTTAGCGTCTAAAATACCATCTTGCAACACTTTTATAAGTACACTTACATAGTAGGTTGTATGGTAGGTAAGGGTAGCAATGGTATTAAAATCATAAACCTTGCTGGTAGCATGTTGCCAACTAAGATTGGATACAGCATCTTTTAAACTTGAGCTTGTCCAATTGCCGCCAAAATGAATATCTCTTAGGTGTTTTGCAAGCTGGGATGTGAGGGACATGGCTGAAATTTTTTATTTAAATTTAAAATTCAAAAATAAAAGATTTTCTCAAAACTTTTGCTCCCGTCTCCGCTTCTATAAAAGTTCATAAAAGCTTTACCGCTCAGCCTAGCCCCGATGGGCAGCAGTAGCATGCCGCAACAATAAACTTTATAGTATTAGACACTTACTGCGGCATCTACTGCAAACAGCGGGATACCAATGCTGATACCAAATCTACAGCTCATGCTCCTCTATTTTTTTACCTTAAAATCGCAACCAGCGTAGTAATTATTGTTTAAACTATTTTATGTATTTCTTATTGCAATCTAATAAAAAAACTGAATAAAAAAAACAAAATACTAGTTTAACTAATTCATTTTTTACCCAACCACCATTTTCTAAAAGCCCCATCTTCGTCATAATCCTTAGCTTGCTTATCTATATTAAAATATCTGTTGGGGCGGGGATCGTTGCCTACACCGGCTAGATAAGCCCAATTCCCCCAATTGCTGCATACATCATAGTCTATCAACTGTTCTTCAAAATAGGCGGCACCATAACGCCAATCTATTTTTAAATCGTTGCATAAATAGCTTGCTACATTTTGACGGCCACGGTTACTCATATAACCTGTGCATTTTAATTCGAGCATATTGGCATCTATAAAATCTACACCTGTGGCTCCATTTTTCCAATTAGAAAAATATTTTTCATTAAATTTTGGAAGGCTTGCTTTTAAATCTTTGATACCATTTTTTAAGAATAATTTTTTACCAAATTTTTGCATCACAAAATAAAAGTAATCTCGCCACAGTAATTCAAAAAACAACCAATAGGTAGATTCATTTGAACCATGTATGGTTTCGTATTTATTTAATTCTTCGTAAATAGTATTTGCAGAAATACAACCATGGGCCAGCCATGCCGAAAATTTAGAAGAGTAATTTTCCCCAATCATACCATTGCGTGTTAGCTTATAACTCGAAATGGCTTTTGTTTCATAAAAATAATGTTGTAGTCTTTTATGAGCATTGGATTCACCCCCTTTAAATACTATTGTAGCTCTGCTATCTATATTTATTTGAGGTAAACCCAATTCCGATAATGAAGGCAATTGCATAGGCGGTATATTTGGAGATGTAATACACAATGGCTTTGCAAAGACTTTTCTTACATTGCTATTCTTCTCTACTTCTTTGCGAAAATGTGTAAAAATATCTGGCAAATCTTTTATGGCAAATGGAAGATGCGCTACATCATACAACGTACTTGTGTTCACCGTTTCTAACGTGCAATTAATTTTAGCTAGCGCATTGGCAACACATTTCTCTGTTTGTTGTTCTTCAAATGCTACTTCATTTTTTGCAAATACTTTTGTTGCACTATATGATTTTACAATTTTTAAGATTTCTTCTTCGGGCTTTCCTCGCACAATCAATAACCCAGATCCAAGTGCTCTCAACCCTGCATCTAAGTCTGCCAACGATTCCAACAAAAATTGTGCTCTAAATTTGCCCGTTTTCTTAACCCCAAATTTAGTGGTTTGAAAATGGGCATCATCAAAACAATAGACAGGAACTACTTGGTCACTTTGTTCTAAAGCTCTTATTAAAGTTTCATTGTCTTGTATTCTTAAATCTGTTTTAAACCAAACGACGGCGGTTGTCATTATAAATCATTGATGTTTTTTAAATAAAAATCTGCTTGTATTAATAGTGCCGCTTTGGTATCTGGATCCATTTTTCGCCACACATTATACATCATACCTATGCGAGGATTTTTGGCTAACTTATCTTCGTGGTTGTTGTAAAAATTCCAATACAAACTATTAAAAGGGCAAGCCTTCTCCCCTACTTTAGTTGTTTTACTGTAGTGGCAAGATGCACAATAATGACTCATTTTATCTATGTAAGTGGCAGAACTTACATACGGTTTTGTGCCTACTATACCACCGTCTGCAAATTGGCTCATACCTCTGGTATTGGTAATTTCTACCCACTCTATTGCATCTATATAAATACCCAAATACCATGCGTCTACCTCATCTGGATGTACCCCTGCTAGTAAGGCAAAATTTCCTGTAACCATTAAACGCTGGATGTGGTGCGCATAAGCATAATCTAAAGATTGATTGATAGCATGTTTTAAACAATTCATTTTGGTATTTCCAGTCCAATACCAATCTGGTAATTTATTAGTGTGGCCAAAGAAATTAAGGGTAGCAAAAGCTGGCATTTTCATCCAATAAATTCCCCTCATATATTCTCTCCATCCAATTATTTGTCGTACAAATCCTTCTAGCTGGTTGTATTCTATTTCATTTGGTCTGCTGGTCCATTCTTCTATTGCCCTATTAATTACTTCTAAAGGCGATAACATTTTTGTGTTGAGGGAAAAGGATATTCTAGCATGGTACAAGGACCAAGCGTTCGGAGTCATAGCATCTTGAAAAGTACCAAACAATGGTAAACATTCCTTTACAAAAAATTCGAGTAATTGCAAAGATTGTTGTCTATTAATAGGCCAAATGAAATGAGTGGGATCAATATTGCCAATCGTTTTTACAGTTGTTTTTTGAAGTTCTTCAATAATGGGTGTTACATCATTTTCAAAAATAAAAGGCGGCGTAATTGAATGGTTAGCTGGAATTTTTTTTCTGTTTTCGCTATCATAATTCCACTGCCCGGTAAGCGGTTGTACTCCATCCATAAGCACTTGGTGTTTCTTACGCATGTAGCGATAAAAACTTTCCATTAAAAAAGTTTTCTTCCCAATAAAGAATGCTGCTAGCTCAGAACGTGTACTTAAAAAATGCTCCGTATCATATACTGCATGGTTTATAGCAAGTGAACTACAGAACGTTTTTAGTATCTCATCTAACCTGTATTCATCTGGCAATTGATACTCAAAATTGGTAAATTTGTGTTTTGAAATTAAGTAAGCTATATTTTCGGGAAAGGATTGTTTGTTTACTTCTTCATTCAATTTTATGTAAATTACCTGGTGCTTTTTTTCTTGTAATGTGGCTGCAAAAGCTTGCATAGCTGCAAAAAAACCAGCTACTTTTTGAATGTGATGATGTGCATAATCAGTTTCTGAGCGCAGTTCCATCTTCACATAAGTAATGTTTGCATCAATTGTTTTATACCAGCTATGGTTACTATTTAATTGGTCTCCTAAAATTAATCTCAGTGTTTTAGTCTTTGCCATACTTGGTTTTTTTTCTATCGTTTCTGCACTTATCACTACAATATTTTACTTCTTCCCAAATGGTTTCCCACTTTTTGCGCCAAGTAAATGGCCTATTGCATACAACACAAATTTTTGAGGGCAAGTTTTCTTTTTTTATTGCTTTCATTTACAACTTATAAGTAATTTTAAAATTGCAACCTATTCCTTTTCCAATCTACTTGTACACTAGATCCCTCTGCAATAAACACAGCTTCGGGTTTTTCAATACTTAAATGAGCAAATGAACTGCCATACATGGCTTCAAAATCGCAATCTATAGCGTAACTGTTTACCGTATTAATTTCCCAGCTAGGATGGCTTATTGCATACTCTTCTGTATTGTGCTCATCAATTTTTGTGTACCCAAAATAGTGTTCAAAAATAAAAGACTCAAAACTGTCTTTTTCCATTGATTGTTTTGCTAAAGAAGCTTCCATAGATATGCTATTCCATGCATTGTTAATTTTCCAGTTGTATTCAATTTGCTTTTTATTATTTTCTATTTTTATAAGATGTTTGGTAGGAATAGTTGTGTAGTGCTCTTTGTATAATTTATTAGCCATCCAAGCAACAATTTTGTATGGAATGGTTTCATTTATAAAAACCACTCCACGTTTTACTAGCCCATCTTCTTCTCTCTTCACATAAAAACGCAAATTTATTTCCTCGAAACTGCCAAACCATGGTATAGGAATTTTAAAGATGCTGGTATCTTTAAACATAAATCCAACAAGGCTAACGTAGCAATTGCCGTTGAATGTATCTAACTCTACGCCCTTGGGTAAAAAAGGGATTAGCACTTCAGGCGCTACTGCATAGTTAGCCATGATTATATTTTCCCAATTTGCTTTTAAAAAAGTTGCCATTTTCTTTGCTACCTATTTTATATTAATTATTTTATTTTGATTTCCCAATTCCGTATTCATACTTCAATATAGGCAATTGCTCATTTTAATGGCCATATTTCCTTATGTAGTAGATTCATTTTTCCGAACTTTTCTTTTTGTGCTTAAAAAACCATTTGTATTACTTACATGCTTTTGTAGAATTCTTTTACCTTCTATTTTTACGGCTTCCTTTTTTCTAAAACCCCAAACAATATCGCTAGCATATTTTCTTGTAGATTCAATATCAACGATTGGTGCAGGATAATCTTTACCTATTTGGCAATGGTACATTTGTTGTTCTATAACACTTAGTTTCCATGGTTCGAATACCATTTGAATAGGTATATTTTTTAACTCCCCCACCCACTGTTTTATAAATACTGCATCGGCGTCGTGTTCCTGTGCATTCTTTGTGGGGTTGTATATCCTGATGGTATTGATACCAGTAACACCCGCTTGCATTTGCAACTGGGGGTAGTGTATACCGGGCTCATAATCTAAAAACTGCCTTGCTAGAAAGTGAAGATTTCTCCAATCTTGCCACAAATTAAAAACAAAAAATGAAACCAACATTGCTCGCATTCTAAAATTAATATAACCTGTAGCTATCAAACATCTCATACAAGCATCTACCAGTGGCACACCCGTATTACCTTCTTGCCAAGCTTTAATGTACCCTTCATTTGTAGGTTTTATTAGTAGGTCGTAGGCACTATTTACATTGCTAAACTCCATGCTACATTCCGCTTCAAATTTTTGTATAAAATGACAATGCCAATGCAATCGGGAAATAAAATTAGATAAAGCTCTTTTGTTGGATGACTTTTCATAATGCTGCGTTGTGTATTGGTATACCAACCGCATACTTATGTTACCATAAGACAAGTAGGGAGATATGCGAGCACAACTCTTTCTACTAAAACTTGGCTTACTAATATGCTTGCTGTAGTTGATATGTCGCTCCTTAATAAAACTATCTAAATAACGCCACGCCCAGTATTCTCCGCCTTGTTGAAAGTTTGTATTTCTTGTTGTAATCTCCGCTGCTAATGGTTTACCCTTTAGTTGTTCGTATAATCCAATATTTAATTTTGCAAAATTAGAAAACTGTTCATCCATCATTTTCACTGGCTCACTCATTTTATGTTTCCACCGCTCTTGCCAATTATGTCTACTTTTTAATGCACGAATTACACCATTCAACTGAAACTCTTGCCAATCTAAGAAGTTAGACTTACAAAATGATTGCATATCAATATCTCTTTTGTAAGTAATGCCATTACCTGTTTCTTGATAAGAGAAAATTGTTTTTATGTCATATTCTTTTACAAGCGCTGTAAAAACTGTTTTTACTTCTTCGTGAAATATATGAATTGCTGCATTTTTATCTTGTAATTTCAACTGCATTTCTTGCAAAGATTCATACACAAAACGCCAATGCCGTATGTCGCTATCAGGAGCTGCCATTACCGAAGGCTCAAAAAAATACACTAGCAAAATAGGGAGATTTTCTTTGCAGGCAAAGTATAATGGCTCGTGGTCTGTAAAACGGAGGTCTCTCTTAAACCAAACAATATTTATGGAAGCTTTTTGCAATATATTTTTTACAGAATTTTATAAGAGTAAGCCTATCTTTTAGATATTTTATTGTGTGTAATAGCCCTTTGTAAACTACATTTAAATCTTGTAATGTCTATGCTTCGCTTTGCAACATGTTTGGTGTTGCAATTGTGCACCCGCTTACGCCAAAGTTTATAACTACCTAGTTTCAGATTTTTTTTCATCAACTCTTTTACATCGGCTTCTTTAAGTCCAAATTGAAATTCAATAGCATCAAAGGGTGTTCTATCTTCCCAAGCCATTTCTATAACCCTATCAATATCTACATCTGTAAACAACATTGTTTTTGAGGTAACTTTATGTTGCCTAATAAGCTGCTCTTCTATTTGTTGATCAATGATAGTACTCATGTAAATTTATTTTGTATAAATTTTATTGCTTGTTTACTTCTTAAATACGCATTTTGAAGCTGCAAGGATTGCACTACTTACTACCAGAAATAGTAATAAAAAAGCTATTATATCGTCACTTATTATAAGTAATCAGTAAACAAGTATGTTTCAATAAAAAAAATCTAATGCAATCTTGCTATCTTTTTACAGAACATTTAATTAAATAATTACAAAACATATAGGCTTGTAAAACTGATGAAATGAAAAAGGTAGGCTGAATATTGTATAATGAATAGTAAATATATAATCATTAAAGCTCCAATAACAGAACTTACGGTTATTAAATATTACTCCACAATCATTACGAATCATAAAAGTATGCTATATTACAAAAAGTTAAATACCCCTTTATGACATTTAAGTTCCCCCTGGTTTTGGTAATGGGTTTTATTATGCTTATTAATTTTCAAGGAAATGCACAGCCAATGGTTAACGCTGATGCAAAGAATGAAGAAACCATGGATAGGCAAGCTGATAGTTTAATCAATCTATTTTTGGAACAAGGGTTTGAAATAGTTAGACAAGCTACTGTAGCAATGAAAAGCCAGTATGAAAAACCTATCATACTATCATTAAAAAAGGGTACTTGGTATAGGGTAATATTCATTGCCGATAAATCTTCGAAACTTTATGAAATACGCATGTATGACTGGAATGAAAAGCAAGTGGTATATGAAAACCAAAAGCCAAAAGATGCAGGAGGCAATATCATCAATTACGATTATATACCCCGCTTTACGGAATTTCATATGATTAAACCTTTACAAATAAATAAAAAAAAGAAAAACGTTATAGGACAAATGTTATTATTTAAAAAAACCATTAAGCCTTAACTCCTTTTTTAGCTTTTTATCTAATACTAAACCTAAAGCCAATGCCGTGTAAATTTTCAATAACGATGCTCGCGTCTTTTGATAATATTTTTCTTAACCTAGATATAAAAACATCTAAACTTCTTCCCATAAAATAATCGTCTGTACCCCACAAAGATTTCAAAATTTCTTCTCGTCTTAAAACCTTGTTTGGATGCTGTATAAATAGCTTCAATAAGTCTGCCTCACGCATTGTAAGTGTTGTTTGTTCATTGCCCAATGACACTTCATAATTAATGGCATCAAATATATATTTCCCTACTTGGTATAATTTATTTTGAGTAATATTTTTTTTATTTCTTTGTAAAAATATTTCCACTTTGAGCATCAATTCTTCTATACTAAAAGGCTTTATCAGGTAATCATCTGCCCCTGTTTTTAATCCTTTAATTCTATCTTCTTTGAGGGTTTTTGCGGAGAGAAAAATGATGGGTATTTCATTGTTTTGTTCCCGAATGGCTCTAGCTATTTCAAACCCATCCATTTTGGGCACCATGATATCCAAAATACAAATATCATATGATTGTTTTGTAAAATCAGCTAAAGCGTCCTCTCCATTATCAAAATGTACTACATCATATTGGTTCATTTCCAAGCTATCTTTTGTAAGATAAGCAAGGGTTTCATCATCTTCTACATATAATATTTTGTATTTTTTAGTCATGAGTCGGTATTAAAATAATTACTTCTGTTCCTTTTTTTTCTATACTATTTAAAGTTATTGTCCATCTATGTTCTTTGCATATTTTTTGTACATAAAAAAGTCCGAGTCCAAATCCATTTACTTCATTGCTTTTGGAATGCTGAACCCGGTAAAATTTTTCAAATACATTTTGCAAATCTTTGGCTGGTATACCCATTCCATTATCTACAAAAGATAATTGTATATGCTTACTTACTGCCTTCGCTTTTATTTCAATTATGGGAACCGCTATAGCATACTTTACAGCATTATCAAGTAAATTATAAACCAGATTAGAAAAATGAAACGCATCAGCTTCTATAAAATAAGCTTGGGGTATATTTACTACAATTTGGGCTGAAGGATATTTAAGCAGAATATTTTCTATTACTGCCCCAACTGCTATTGCCAGATTGAAATTGGTCTTTTGCAATAACAATGATTTATTATCTGTTTTAGCCAAGTTTAATATCTTTTCTACGTGGCCATTCAATTTAAAAGCTTGTTGTGTAATAAGCTCCGTATATTTTTTCAATTTCTCATCTTGCAAAACAGGTTCTTGTTTCTCTAAAAAATTTGATGCAATCAAGATAGATGAAATGGGCGTTTTAAATTCATGCGTCATGTTATTGATAAAATCTTTTTGCAACTCAGTATACTTTTTTTGTTGCAAAATAGTAAAAGCAGAATAGCCATATAACACTAGAACCACCAGCATTACAAACGAAAAAATTATCCAAATATTGAGTTCCTTATAAATGTATTTGTTGAAATGTGGAAAATGAACCACGAAATAATATGCCATATTATTTTTAGCCAGTTTAAATTCGATCTTTTTTGGCTGCCCACTTTTTTCAATCGCAATATAATCTCCATACTTCATGCACTCCTTTGTACAATCATAATACCCATATTCGAAATCTGTAACGAGGTCAAACTTTTCAAACTCATTCTTTAAGTAATAATCTAGCGAAGCAGTTTCAAATTTGCTATTTACATTTACAATATAATAATCCTTGCTTAATTTTTCTATAGGATTGGTTTGTGGAACGGCTGTTTTGCCATCTACATTTAATTTACTTGCTACTTCCAATAGGGCTACATGCACTTTTTGTGCAAACTTTTTTTCTTCATATTGAACTGCCTGTCTTAATAAAAAAAATTGAAGTATCATTATACCCACTATAACAATGAAGCCGAGTAACAGCGCAATATTTAATTTGTTTATCCTCATTTTTTTTATTGGTGATGCGGCAAGGCGTTTTGTTTCAACATAATTTACAAATAAATCAAGTTAGTCAAGTTAAGAAAATTTCTACATGTATTGCCTCTAACATTGGTTTTTAAAAAGTTCTTCCAAAAAAAACTTC
The DNA here is from genome assembly GCA_031430735.1 of Ferruginibacter sp. Lineage (GTDB taxonomy): Bacteria > Bacteroidota > Bacteroidia > Chitinophagales > Chitinophagaceae > Ferruginibacter. The sequence continues at coordinate 9,856 of JANPCB010000058.1, forward strand.
AGCTACAATGGCAATGATATGCACTTAAGCCATTTTTATCAAACAAATTTTACCTATAACTAAAGTGCAGCGTAATACATCGCTTCTTAATAACATTCATCTATAAATGATGCAGCTTATTGTAAAAAACAATTAGTTGTAATGCAATTTTACTTTAAAAATATTAATAATCACCCCATTTAATTTTCATTAACAAATATTCGGCAATCGTTAACAATGGTTTGAAAGTCATTAACAGCAAATAATTATTTGCTACGCTACTTTTACACCGTTCATTACTTGCAAGTTTAAACAATCATTTTTTAAAACATTAAAACAACTATTATGAAATTTTTAAAACTAATTGCACTTTTTATCACTGGATTATCATTTATGTCATTTAAAACGTTGGAATGTGCAAACACGCTCCCAACTCTCCAAAAATCTCCTATGTTTCTTTCTTCTGTAAAATGGAAAACAGAATCATTGAACCTAGGTGATATACCTGTAGGCAAACCTGTAACCATCGAATTTGAATTTACCAATACGAGTGATGCAGAAGTAATTGTAGTTAGTGCTCAAGCATCTTGTGGTTGCACAGTTGCTGATTATCCAAAAACACCGATAGCAGCTGGTAAAACCTCGAAAATAACTGCTACTTATAATGCAGCTACAATGGGTGCATTTGCCAAAAATGTAACAGTTACCATACAAAATGAAGAAGCCAAGGTTTTAACCTTTAAAGGAACCGTTATCTAAACCTATTTTTTAGATACCAGAAAGCCGCTATTTTTTAGCGGCTTTTTTATTTAAAGACAAGAATTCATTATTGAACAAAGGGAAGCATTTTATCTTTTAAAAGCGCAACCCATTTCGCATACTCAATTGCAGATGGATGCAGCCCATCTGAAGCAACCAGACTTGGATTGGATATAGCCATACGTGTAGAAGTGGTAATATCTGTATAGTTAATATTCATTTGTAAACACACTTGCTTATTGATTGCATTAAACCTGTCTATTTCTAACCCAATCTGGGCTGCATTACCTGCCCCAAAGGGCGTTGCTCCATAGTCAGGTATACTCAGCACAAAAACACGTTGCTTTTTATTGCCAGTAAATTCAATTGCTTTTAGTAAACATTGGGTAAATTCTAGCCTATACATTGCAGTATCTCTTTGTTGGTATTGGTTATTTACTCCTATTAATAATGTAACCAAATCGTAAGGACCAACAGGCTGTGGATTTGCTGTAACGATACCATTAAGCAAGTTGTGGGTAGTCCAGCCTGTTTGTGCTATAATATCAGCTGGGTATTGTAAACGCACACCTGCAGCAGCAAGTGCATTTATTGTTTGATTTGGAAATCTATCGGCTGCTAATACAGTTTGGCCAATAGTATAACTATCTCCCAACGCAAGCAATCGCTTTTGGTTTCCAAAAATTGGCGTTGCGTTATTATTGGAAGTATTAGTAGCCAATACTTTTTTATTGCATCCAATCAATAATAAATAAATAAAACAAATACAACCAACAATAAAAATGGTTGAAAAAATATTCTTCGTAAATAAAAGCATCTAAGCATAAATTATGTTCTTAAAATACGATTATGGCTATAAGAAAGATTCAAAACCTCCGCTCGCCTGTCTTATTTGCATCTGGTAAAAAGAGAATAATAAATAGAACGTATTTTAATTATTATTTTTGCAGCATGACGCAAAAAGCCACTATTAAGGATTTGAAATTTGTTTACGAGCTTTTTATGCACCCGCAAATAAATCCACATTTATTGTATGAACAAATGAGTATGGAAGATTTTACACCAATTTTTGAAAAACTGGTTGCTACAGATGTACTGTATCTTTTTGGAGAAAATGAAGAAATGGTAGGGATGTTTAAGTTTGTGCCGCAAACATATAGAAGTGAACATGTGGCTTATTTAGGAAGTTTTGCCATCCACCCAAAAGAAGCAGGAAGGGGGTTAGGTACTAAAATGTTGCTCGCAATAATAGACTTGGCAAAAAATACTGGTATTAAAAGAATAGAACTAAGTGCAGGTGCTCAAAATAAAAAAGCGTTGGGATTGTATAGTAAGTGCGGTTTTAAAGAAGAAGGCGTACTAAGAAAATTTACCTATTTTAAAAGCGAGGATAGGTACATAGATGAAATAATGATGAGCTATATAATAGAGTAATGTTAATCATCAAGTTGGATTAATGTCATAAACCTTGGGATAATGGCTATAGTTAAGCCAGTTCTAATAAATGTTCACTGCTCAATTCTACAAACCATTATGCAAAGCACCACACAGCGGAGTGAAGTAAAGAAGCAATAATTCAAACAACAAAAAGCGGGTCAATCTTGAAATAAAAGCAAACCAACTATTCAAGATATTGAAAATCAATGCATTTATACAATTACAAAGTTATACATAATATAAAAAGCCAATTATCTTAAAATACTTAGACTTATTTAAGTAAAAAGCCCTACTTTTGCAGTCCAAAATTTGGTCTAGATATGTTAGCAATTGTAAAAATAGCAGGTCAGCAATTTAAAGTGAAAGCAGGCGACAGCTTATACGTACCTCACATTGAGGGTAAAACTGGAGATTCAGTAGAATTTTCGGATGTATTAATGACTTCTAACGGCAGCGATGCTGTTTTAGATAGCAAAGTTGTAGTAAAAGCAGAAATAATAAATGAGCTAGTAAAAGGCGAAAAAGTAATCGCTTTTAAAATGAAAAGAAGAAAAGGTTTCCGTAAAAAGCACGGACATCGTACGCAGTATACTCACCTTAAAGTAACTGCAATAGCTTAATAAAGGTTGTAAGAAAAGTTTTAAGTAAGAAGTTGCTAATACTATGTTTTAAAAAATAAAATATTGTATCATCAAACTTATAACTTAGAACCAAAAACTTAAAACTTATAAAACTTAAAACTTATAAAAAATGGCACATAAGAAAGGTGAAGGTTCCGTAAAAAACGGTCGTGATTCACAAGCAAAAAGATTAGGCGTAAAAATATTTGGTGGTCAAGCTGCAATAGCTGGCAACATCATAATTCGCCAACGTGGTACACAATATCATCCTGGTAAAAATGTTGGACTTGGAAGAGACTTTACCATATTTGCAATGACTGATGGATTAGTAGAATTCAGGAAAACAAAAGGTGATAAAACCTATGTTTCTGTAACTGCAATTGAAGCTACTGCCTAAAGCTTTTTAAAATTTTTTTTGGTAATTAGAAAAATGTATTTATTTTTAAGTATTATTTACTAACCATAATTAAATTTAAAAAAATGGCAACATCAAAAAAAGCGGCTCCTAAAAAAGCAGCAGCAAAGAAAGCAGCTCCTGCAAAAAAAGCAGCTCCTGCAAAAAAAGCAGCTCCTAAAAAAGCAGCTCCTGCAAAAAAAGCAGCTCCTAAAAA
>JANPCB010000059.1:0-3586 GCA_031430735.1 Ferruginibacter sp.
TGAGCAAAAACCTTACGTTTGTAGGTAGATATGGTTCTGTAGATATAGACTTATCAAGACAAATAGCAGGAACATATATTTTTATACTACGAGATGCAAGTGGCCAAGAGCTAGCTGCGCAAAAAGTAATTAAGTACTAAATTTTATTTAAAAAATTGATCCCGACCAAGTAAAACTGGTCGGGATTTCTTTAATACATGAAAATTTTATTGCTACTATTTTACTAAATTGCATTTCTTTTAATAATTGCATTTAAAACCAATAACCAACTTATGAAGAAAATTTTCCTTTTAAGCTTAACTATTCTAAGCTTTTTTACAGGGTTTTCGCAAGTAAACAGCCTAGAAATTGCAGCAGCACTTCAATTAGTAACTGATAACCAAACGGAAATTGGTATTTCAACAAATGATATAAGCAATAGCGTGGTAGCAAGTACTTATAAAAATAAGTTTGCAGCTACAACAATGGTTTATCTGCAACAAACGTATAAAGGGATACCAGTTTATAATCAAATACAAACACTTGCATTTAAAAGTGGAAAGTTGGTCTCAAAAGCTGGCGAACGTATTACTAATATTGAGCAATTTGTTAATAGCAAGTATATCGCACCAAATACTGTAGCTTCCGATGCTGTAATGGCTGCTTTATCAAACAAAAAGCTTAACCCAACAAGTAAGCCAATTGCATTAAGCCAAAAAGACAATGGCCACAAAGTGGAGTTCGGTAATTTGGGTGTTTCGCATCAAAATATTTCAGCAGAACTAATGTGGTTTCCAAATGAAACAGGAAAAACAACTGTAGCATTGGGTTGGCAAGTGTATATTATTCAAAAAACGAGTTCCGATTATTGGTTGATAAATGTAGATGCAGTTGATTACAGCATACTAAGTACAGGCAACCTTACCGTTTATTGTAATTGGGACGACCCTAATCATAAAGACAATCATGAACATAATAATCAGAAACCAATATTAAAAGAGGGAAATAGTACTGATTTTAATACAAATGCAAAATTAAATGAAGGGATAACAAACAGTCCAAGTATAGTAAATACGGCGAATTATCGTATAGTACCCTATCCTGCAGAAAGCCCTATACATCCTGGGGGAACACCCGCTTTAGTTGCTAATCCATGGAATTTATCTGGTCCGGGAAATGCAGCAACACTTCTAAACTGGCATAGCATAGGTACCACAAATTATAGTATTACCAGGGGTAACAATGTTTGGGCACAGGAAGATCAAAATAATAACAATGGAACTTCAGCAAATCAAGTTACATCTTCTACTACACCTGATCCGCTCAACTTTGATTTTATACCAGATTTTTCTACGGTTCCAACACAATCAACGCCTGTAGAAAATCAACAGTTTAATGTAACGAATTTATTTTATTGGAATAATATTATTCACGACCTTACTTACCAATATGGATTTGATGAACCTTCTCGAAACTTTCAGGGAGATAATCTTGGGAAAGGTGGTATAGCAGGAGATTTCGTTTTTGCAGATGCACAAGATGGTGGTGGAACAAATAATGCAAACTTTTCTACGCCAGCCGATGGAGGTAATGGAAGAATGCAAATGTATATTTGGACAGCAGCTAACCCAGATAGAGATGGAGATGTAGATAATGGCATCATTTCTCATGAGTATGCACATGGAATTAGCAATCGTTTAACGGGGAATGGTTCAAGTTGTTTGCAAAATGCAGAACAAATGGGTGAAGGCTGGAGTGACTATTATGCTTTGATGTATACTCAAAATTGGGCTACATCAAATTTAAACACTGGATTTGATTCTCCTAGAGGTATAGGGACTTATTCAAACAACCAAGCTATAACAGGACTTGGAATACGCACGCAGAGATATTGTACTAATTTCGCTGTAAATAACAGAAGTTACGCTGCTACGATCTCCACATCCTCTCACACTAGAGGAGAAATATGGTGTGCAACTTTGTGGGACATGACATGGGGCATAATAAACCAAGTAGGTTCTATCAATACAAACTTATTTAATGCCGCAGGCGCAGGAGGTAATTCAATAGCTTTAAAATTGGTAACTGAAGGTATGAAACTACAACCTTGTAGCCCAGGTTTTATAAGTGGAAGGGACGCTATCTTACAAGCAGATCAAATTTTATATGGAGGCGCCTACAGGTGTACCATCTTAGAGGCGTTTAGAAGAAGGGGTATGGGATTGGGTGCATCACAAGGGTTATCCACTAGTGTTACGGACCAAATTCCAAGCTTTGCAAATGGAGGGTCTTCCATTGTATTAATACAGGGAGGTATTACAGCAGTACCAGAAGGGCAAAATATTAATTATACGAATAGGGTTACGGCCGATTTATGTTCTGCTTTTACAAATTATACAATTACAGATACGCTACCAACAAATGTTACTTATGTAAGCGGAGGGTCTTATAATGCAACAACAAGGGTTGTAAGTTTTACAGTAAATCAAGCGCCGGGTACTACAGGCAATTATAGTTTTGTTGTAAATATCAATCCAGGTACTTATTTTGCTCCAGTTACTTTGTTTACAGAACCAGTACCAGCTGCAATGCCAGCCACTTGGAGTCCTGTTACAACTGTACCAGCTGGAGGAAATTTATGGACAGTTTCTACCCTTCAAACAAATTCGGCTCCAAATGCCTTCTTTGTAGAAAATGAAGTCATCTCCGTAGATAAAAGGCTTGAGTTGGTAACAGGCATTGCATTGCCTACTGGAGCAAGTGCCTACCACAAATTAAATTTCTGGCATCGTTATAACACAGAAGGAGATTGGGATGGTGGTGTTGTAGAAATCAGTACAAATGGAGGTACTACATGGGCTGATCTTGGCCCAAATATGCTTACAAATCGATACAACGGTGTATTGGGAGCTGGTGTTGGTAATAATCTGGCTAACAGGGAAGCGTTTACAGGTTTAATACCTGCTTTTATAAATACAACAATTAACCTCACCCAATTTGCTGGTCAAACTGCAAAAATTCGTTTCAGATTTGGATCGGATGATAATACGGCAGGCACTGGCACTCCTACAGGCTGGTTTGTTGATGATATAAATTTAATCAATACGGCAACTGTAAGTATGAGATCAAGCTTTTTTAATGCATCTATGGTAAGGGTTAATTTTGCCGATACAGTTACCTTAATTTTACCAGGTACAGTTACCCCTCCAGTAATATCTACACAGCCATCTAATGCTACGGTATGTGCAGGAGCTACAGCTACATTTACTTCTGGTGCTACAGGGTCAGGTGTAACCTATAGCTGGGAAGTAAGCACCAATGCTGGCGTATCATGGACAGCCGTTGTGCCAGCAGTTACTACAACAACTTTAACACTTACTGGTGTAACTATTGGAATGAATAACAATAGATACAGAATGGTAGCTACCAATGGATCAGGAAGCGTGACTTCAAACCCTGCAATACTTACCGTAACAGTGGCACCATCTGCACCAACAGTTACAACACCAATAGCATATTGCCAGGGAGCAACTGCCACAGCATTAACAGCAACTGGCACAGGATTATTATGGTACACAGCAGCCACGGGCGGAACAGGAAGTGCAAC
>JANPCB010000060.1:0-46788 GCA_031430735.1 Ferruginibacter sp.
TTTACTTTTTTGTCTTGATACAAAAAAGTAACAAAAAAAATCAAGGCTTAAGAAAAAAAGCTAAAAATTTGAATATTTGTCTAAAATGAAATCAGTTACAACAGTAGAATAAAGCCCAACAGGGGTGCGACTTACAAGCAAATAATATTTTTCAGCATTGGTAACATTGATTTCATTTCTTAACGACAAACATTCAAATTTTCTTAACGCTTTTTTTCTTAGGCCAGTCCTACTCTACTATTTGCGAACTAAAACATCTACCTGTAAATAGTAATCAATTTATAAACCCTACCCCAGCCGTTGTATTCGTTGCCGTATCTATTAAAATAAAAGCGCCATTCGATTTATTTGCTGCATAGGTATCTACATAAATGGGTTTGCTCAGTGTAATATTTACTTCACCTATTTCATTTATGGCCAACTGGTTTGCTTTTGTAATTCCAGAAAAATCCGTAGCAATAATATTTTTTATGGTATCAATTTTAGCAAGCACGTTATTCGTGTTATGCTGCACTACATATTTTGCCCCTGCTATTAATTTCTTATTATCCATCCAACAAATAGTGGCATTTATATCTTTTTGTACTAACGGCAATTCTTCTGATTTTACTATCATGTCCCCTCTTGTTACATTGATGTCATTTTCCAATTCTATTGTAATGGAAGCTCCCGCTGTAGCTTCATTGTATTGCTTATCAAAAAAATGAATATTGGTAATGGTAGATGCAGTAAGTGACGGAAGCACCGTAACTGCATCTCCTACTTTAAGGCTATTACCATATAATTTTCCTGCATATCCCCTAAAGTCATGATAGGATTCTGTTTTAGGCCGTATGACTGTTTGTACTGGAAAGCGTGCTAGGCCACTTTGTACAACTTCAGTCGTATCCAAATCTTCCAAGAGTTCCAAAATGGTTTGTCCATTATACCATTGCATATCTGCAGATTTATCTACCACATTACCTCCATTGATGGCACTAATTGGAATATAACTTACATGCTGCTCTTTGAAAGTACTTTTTTCATTCAATGCTTGAAAATCATTTTTTATTTTATTATAAACATCTTCGGAATAATCTACTAAATCCATTTTATTTACCGCAACAATAACATCTTTTACTCGCAACAAATTATTTATAAAAAAATGACGATAGGTTTGTTCTATTACCCCTTTTCTTGCATCGATAAGTATAATGGAAACTTGTGAGGTGGATGCACCAGTAACCATATTGCGTGTATATTCCACATGCCCGGGTGTATCGGCTATTATGTAACTTTTTTTTGCAGTAGAAAAATAAATATGCGCTACATCAATGGTAATGCCTTGTTCTCTTTCTGCCACCAAGCCATCTGTTGCCAATGATAAATCTAAATAGTCGTAGCCTTTTTGTTTGCTGCTTCTTTCTATGGCTTCTAATTTATCGGTGGTAAGCGAATTTGTATCGTACAATAATCTTCCAATTAATGTGCTCTTTCCATCATCTACACTGCCTGCTGTTGCTATTTTTAGAACGTCCATTTATATAATTGTTTGGTGTTGGGTTTGTTTGTTGTTTGGTATTTGTTGTTATTTGTTTGGTGTTGGGTTTGTTTGGTGTTTGTTGTTTGTTGTTTGTTGTTATTTTGTTTGGTGTTGGTTTGTAAGCTCTGTTACTATTTGATAAAATCAACCATTCAGTAATTATTGTTTACCGATTTATTGCTCATCATCCCTAATTCATCATTCCTAATTCATCATTCCTAATTCCTAATTCATAATTCCTCTCTAAAAATACCCTTGCTGCTTTCGTTTTTCCATAGCTGCTTCGGAGCGTTTGTCATCTATTCTTGCGCCACGTTCCGAAATAGATGATACCCTTATTTCGCTTACCACATCTTTTATAGTTGCCGCAAATGATTCTACGGCTGCAGTGCAACTCATATCTCCTACTGTTCTAAAACGCACGACCCTTTCTACTGCTTCTTCATCTTCCTCTTGGTAAACAAATTCAGATTGCGACCAAATTAAACCATCTCTTAAGAATGTATTGCGCTTATGCGAAAAATAAATAGATGGTATTTCAATTTTTTCTTCTTCAATATATTTCCATACATCTAGCTCTGTCCAATTGGAAATAGGAAATACCCGCACATTTTGCCCATGTTCAATTTTACCATTTAAAATATCAAACAATTCTGGTCGCTGGTTTTTTTCATCCCATTGTCCAAAATCATCTCTCACAGAAAAAATTCGTTCTTTGGCCCTGGCTTTTTCTTCGTCTCTTCGTGCGCCACCTATACATGCATCAAATTTAAATTCTTCAATGGCGTCTAATAAAGTAACCGTTTGCAAAGTATTTCTGCTGGAATACCTGCCAGACTCTTCCACCACTTTGCCTGCATCAATGCTATCTTGTACATTGCGCACAATTAAATCGAGCCCTAGTTCAGCAACCAGCTTATCTCTAAATTCAATGGTTTCTGGAAAATTATGTCCAGTATCTATATGCAATAATGGGAAAGGAATTTTTGCTGGAAAAAATGCTTTTTGTGCTAGGCGCACCAAGGTTATAGAATCTTTTCCGCCCGAGAATAACAATACTGGTTTATTAAATTGTGCCAGTACCTCTCTAAAAATGTAAATGGCTTCGCTTTCCAAAGCGTTCGGTATAAATACTGTGTTCATAAATATTATTTTTGATGCAAGCCACATTCTTTGTGACTGGTTTCCCACCACCACCTGCCGGCTCTTATATCTTCACCAATTTCGATGGCTCTTGTACAGGGGGCACAACCAATGCTTACAAATCCTTTCTTATGCAAACTGTTTTGTGGTACGTTGTTTTTTTGCAAATAGGTTTCTACTTCATCCAATGACCAATGCAGCAAAGGATTGTATTTAATGATGTCAAACTTTTCGTCGTACTCAAATTGATGCAGGTTGTTTCTATTTTCTGATTGCGCTGCACGAAGTCCCGTAATCCAAATACGCTTATCCTTTAATGCTTTTGTAAGTGGGATTACTTTTCTAATATTACAACATTCTTTTCTATTTTCTACCGAATCGTAAAAGCTATTAGGGCCTTTTTTTAAAAGCAAGTTTTCAACTGCATCAGTCTCCGGAAAATACGCTTCAATCTTGCACCCATATTTATCTACCGTTTGTTGAAACACATCATAAGTTTCTTGAAACAACCTACCTGTATCCAATGTAAAAATAGGTATTGGCCATTTATTTGTTGCAATAATATCTGTTATCACCTGGTCTTCTTGCCCAAAGGAGGTAGAAAAACAAATACCGCTTTCATATTCTTTTACCAAAAACTGTACAGTTTCTTCTATTGAAAAATGAGTTGTTGCCGCTACCAGCGAAGTTACATCCTTTACACTCATTGCTTTTAGTTGACTATAAAAATTTTGATAGTGTTCGTAAACTTAAAAGAATAATTAAAATACCCACAGCAATCATCATTGGTTTTCTTTTGATTTTGTTTACCAAAAAAGCGGCAATGGGTGCAGCTATCACACCACCCAATATCAATGCAATGATAATTTGCCATCCAACTATACCCCCAAACAATAAAAAAGTAACACCACTGGCAAATGATACTGCAAACTCAGCAGCATTTACAGAACCAATGGTATATTTTGCATTTCTACCGGCACCAAGCAACGTAGAGGTAACGATTGGTCCCCAACCTCCGCCACCCACTGCATCCATAAAGCCTCCAAATGTTGCCAATAATCCCAAACGCTTTGTTTTCTTTTTCACCATATTTTTGCGCAGTGCTTTTATGATAATGATGGTAGCCAAACCAATCATGTACACTGCAATAAAGGGTTTAATTATTTCTCCATTTATTACATCCGACAATAAATAAGCCCCCACAATTGATCCCAACACACCGGGTATTATTAAATGCTTTACCAATTTTTTATTGATGTTGCCAAACTTTACATGCGATATGGCCGATGCACCTGTTGTAAACATTTCGGACACGTGCACAGCAGTACTACTAATGGCTGGCGGTACTCCCATCGACAATAAAAAAGAAGTAGATGTGGCGCCGTACCCCATTCCCAATGTGCCATCTACCAATTGTGCAAAAACACCAATCAAAAAGAAAATTAAAAAATCTGTATTAAAACTCGCCTTAACAGCTTGCCATGAAAATACAGCATGGTAGTTGTAAAGCAAAATAAATACTAGGCCAGTTAATAGTAAAATAGGAATGGCCAACCAGAATGATTTTTTAAGATCTGGTTCTAGTTTAATGGCTGTTGATATCGTTCTTATTTTTTCAATCATACTAAATAATGAGAAATTCTTATTATCCTACTAATTTTATAGACTTTGCAAAAATAGGGATATCTTAATAAAAAAAAGTAATTAAGTTAATACGATGGTTTTTAATAGGAAACTGAAAAAATTAAGAGGCTGTTTGAATTAAATTCTGTCTTAAGCAATTTGTTGCTTATAGTAAGTGAGTTGAAAAAATTCTTTATAGAAACATTTTACATAGATTAATGTAAACACATAGATTTTGTGAAAGCGAGCATCAAGACGCTAAAAGTTTTGAGCATACCTTTAATAATATTATATTTGAGTTATGAAAACATTGACATTGAATATACCAGACTCCTTAGACGTGGATAACAGAGACCTTGCAATGCTTGTTTCGACACGTCTTTACGAGCAAGGAAAACTTTCTCTTGGACAAGCGGCAGAAGTTGCTGGCTTGACAAAGCGAACTTTCGCCGAATTATTGGGAAGTTATGGCGTTTCTATATTCAATTTTCCAGCACAAGATTTATCAAGAGATGTAGTTAATGCATAAGACAATTATTTCCGATACCAGCTGCTTTATTATTTTGACAAATATTGGCGAGCTTGAACTATTACAGAAAGTTTACGAGCAAATCGTTACAACTATTGACATTGCAACTGAATATGGCGAAACACTTCCAGATTGGGTTGAGATAGCTACGGTAAAAGATAAATATAGACAGCAACTTTTGGAAATGCAAATAGACAAAGGCGAATCTAGCGCAATAGCTTTGGCTCTTGAAACGCCAGACAGTACAATTATTTTAGACGACTATAAAGCTAGAAAAATTGCTGACCAACTTGGCCTAATTTTTACAGGCACAATTGGTGTAATAATCAAAGCCAAACTCAATGGAATAATCCCATCAATTAAACCTTTTATCGAAAAGATAAAACAAACAAACTTCCATTTGTCGGTTGAGATTGAATTGCAAGCATTAAAGGAAGCTAACGAATACTAATTTCGAAAACCCTCCCTACTTGCGCACACTCGTAAGTTAACTAATCTTTAAAACCCATCGCAGTATACTTTCAAAATTAAAAAAGTAACGCTGGCAGAAACGATGCCTAGCAAGTGTGTTGGCCATCTGTGCCTATGCATATTCCATTTTCTTTTTTGCTTCGCCGATTTTATTATCGCAATACTCTAAAATCCTCGTTTTTATCATTGAGTAACCTAGGGCAAATGAATTGTAAAAATTGTTTGATTGAAAATGTTGCGTATTTTAGCGTACATACAAAAGTTATATCCAATTTTAGAACGACACTCAAAATGATTTTAAAATGTAAAAATTGTTTGCCAACAGAAGGAATTGAGATTCCTGATTTTACCCTAGCAGAAAAGTGTAAATTAGAAGAATTGACAATTCAATCGCCTCTTCATACGACAAAATATATCATTGAGAATTTAAAACTTAGCCATAGGGATGCAAAATATATTGTAACTCACATTAACAGAACTTATGGAAAATGTAATCTATGCAATTTTGACAATCTTGACGAAGAATATATAAATTGTCCACAATGTGGAGCATTAAATTTTAACTGGAAAACAAGGAATAGAACAAAAGTTTAAATTATAGTTAGAATTCCCTACTAGCGCAATCTTGTAAGTCACCTAACATTTAAAACCATCACAGCATACTTTCAAAATTAAAAAAGCAAAGGCAGAAAAGACGCCTAGCAAGTGTGATGGCTTTCTGTGCCAATAAATATTCCATTTCCTTTATTAATACCTCATCCTTGTTTAGTCTATCCCTTAGTATGTTCACCTAATAGTTGTATTCTACCTACCACCAAATAAAACAATCCCCTACCCCAACGCCTGCCTCAAATCATCTATCACATCTTTCACCGTTTCCAATCCTACCGATACCCTTACCAATCCATCGGTAATGCTCACAGCCAGTCTTTCTTCGGCTGATAATTTACTATGCGTGGTAGATGCGGGATGTGTCACGATTGTCCTTGTATCGCCTAGGTTGGCCGAAAGCGAACACAATTTAATTTTATCTAAAAAATTTCTACCTGTTTCTATCCCACCCTTTATTTCAAACGCTACTACATTGCCACCCAAGCGCATTTGCTTTTTTGCAATGGCATACTGTGGGTGCGACGGTAAGAAAGGATACTTTACACTATTCACATTTGGGTGACCTTCCAAAAACAACGCTACCTTTTCTGCATTTTCGCAATGCTTTTCTAAACGCACAGCCAGGGTTTCTAAACTTTTAGACAATACCCATGCATTAAAAGGCGATAAAGCCGGACCAGTAATTCGAGAAAATAAATATATTTCCCTAATCAACGCTTTACTACCTACCGTAATACCACCCAACACCCTACCCTGTCCATCTATTAGTTTTGTAGCAGAGTGAATAACCAAATGCGCACCAAATTTTATGGGATTTTGAATATATGGAGTGGCAAAACAGTTATCAATAATTAAAATAAGCTGGTGCTTTTTTGCGATAGCACCCAGATATTCCAAATCTAAAATATCTACTGCTGGGTTGGTGGGTGATTCTGCATAAATGATTTTTGTATTTGGCTTAATTAAAGCTTCTAAACTTGCGGGTTCATTTACACTAAAATAAGAAGTTTCGATATTCCATTTTGGAAAATACTTTGTAAACAATGTATGCGTAGCTCCAAATACACTGCTGGCAGAAACAATGTGATCGCCCGATTGCAATAATGCAGCAAATGTAGAATACACTGCAGCCATGCCGGTAGCAAAAGCAAACCCAGCTTCTGCACCCTCCATCACACAAATTTTATTTATAAACTCGGTAATATTTGGATTGCCATATCTTGTATAAATATCTCTTTCTTTTTCTTCACTAAAAGATGCTCGCATATCTTCTGCATCTTCAAAAATAAAACTAGAGGTAAGGTATAATGGAACAGAGTGTTCTTGGTATTGCGTTCTATCTATTTGATTTCGGATTGCATCTGTCTCAAAGCCAAAATGGGATTCATTCATAATTCAATATTATTTAAAAAAACTTTATAGTGTATGGTAGCAGTTGGTTCCACCGTTTTAGTAACAGAGCAATATTTTGTAAAAGATAATTCTGCCGCTCTCTTTGCTTTTTCAGCATCAATTTTACCTTCTAAAAAAAAGCTTACATGTATTTCTTTAAATGGTTTTGCCTCTTCAATTTGTACCCGAACACCTTCCACATCTGCTTTAAAAGAAGTAATTTCTTGGCGTTGCTTTTTTAGAATCGTAATCATATCTATGCCACTACAACCCGCTACACCCATCAAAACCAATTCCATGGGGCTTGCTCCCAAACCATCGCCTCCAAATTCAATTTTGTTATCTACATCTACTACAAAGCCACGTTCATTTTTTAGTTGAAAGTGAAAGTTGTCGTTTACTCTATCTAATGTTACTTTCATGCTTATCCTTTAATTTTTTTGATACATTAAAATTATGAACTATTTATTTTCTATTCCCCTTATAGTGTAACCCTCTTTCCTCAACAATACAATCAATCCATCTTTTCCAAACAAATGGGCGGCTCCTACACCCATAAAAATATTTTTCTCTTTCAAAATACTTTTTAATTGCTTCACCCAATTCTCATTTCTATTTTTTAATAGTATATCATCATTTTCACCACCACTAAAAGTAGTATCTACCATTAACTGGGCAAGCTGCTCCGTTTCTTGGTTTTTGTAAATATTTACCATTTTATTGAAGTACACTTTAAAAGATGCTGTGCTATCAATATCTTTTAACAATGCTTTTGCTTGCACATCATACGGTATACTATCAAAAACGGATGATTGAAATTGGATGGTTTCAAAACCCTTGATTTCCTTTTTTTCCTTTTTTGCGATTGTCATCAATTCCATTTCTACCCCACTGGGTGTTTTGCATGGCATCATTCGTGGGTACAACAACGCTTCGAGCAACATTGGTTTCATCTTTTCGAAAAAACCCAGACTCATTTTTAATGAATCTTTAAAAAATTTAGTGATTTTTGTAAACTCCTCGGGCGTATAAAGCTCTTTCAAAGTCTTATTCTTCATGTTCATAAAAAACATTCCACCTAGCGTGTTCACAGGGTCGTCCAAATCCATTTCAAAATATACTTCTTCCGAATTTTTTAAAGCTGTCTGCAAATTTGCACTAAACTTGATATCATCTTTACAAAGCAAATGAAAAGTACCAAACATATAACTAGGCTTTTTTAAGCCATTGCCCGATATTTCCCATAGCAATGTATTGTTATCCTTGCTTGCAATAAGTTTAGGTGCTTTTTGCCCCTTACAACCAATAAAAAAAAGCATTATTAGGGCTAAATAATAATATTTCATTTAACTAACATAAATTTATAAGATAAAAACAAGTATAAAAGTAAGTTTTTATACAGAAGATTTAAATAATAATGTTGCAGATTCTAATAAGAAAATTATAATTTTCACATCAAACATACTAATTGCTCAATAGAATTGCTGAATACTCAACAAAAATGCAAGGCAATAAGCCTATTTAAATTACATAAAATAAAGTGTGACCTTTATATATTGCTTTTAAAAAAAATCATATTATTTCTTCTACTTCTACCTTGTCCAATAGAAAAGTTATGGGCACAGGAAAACAATTATCGTTTTATAAACTTTGGTGCAAAAGAAGGTTTGGCAGATAATTTTGCTTATACAGCAACGCAAGATCAAATGGGCTATATGTGGTTTGGCACAGCTTCTGGCTTGTATAGATATGATGGCCACATTTTTAAAAAATTTAAAAGCACCATAGACAAGCCTGGCAGAGCTATTTCCAATATTTTACAAACAGTGTATGCTGCTACTGATGGTACCATTTGGCTTGCTGCTTTAAATACATTGCAATGGTACAACCCAAAAAAGAATATTTTTTTTGGCCCAAATTACGATAACCCCGTCATAAAAAAATTATGCGACGCATACATTCTAAGCTTTACCGAAGAGGATGATTTTGTATGGTTGACCACCGTAAATAATTATTTCTACAAGTTTAATAAAAAAGATTCTAGTTTTAAAAGTTATGCAAATTTATATCCGGCATCATCTCCTACATCATGCTTGAAAGTACTTGTGGCCAACAATAGTATTTGGGCAATTCACACAGATGGCATTTATCAATTCTCAAAGAACGACCAATTTATAGCTTACTATCCTTTTAAAGAAAAGGAAATAACAAATGCGATTTATGATAAAAATAGCAACAGTATACTGCTTACTACTTACGCAAATGCTTTGGTTTCTTTTGATGTGCCAACTAAAAAATTTAAGCCCCTATTCGCAAATAATAATGATTTACTAAGCAATTTTTTGTTCTGTGCAAATATAGAGGATGAAGATAAATATTGGATTGGGGGATACCCGCTTATAAGTATTGACAAAAAAACTTTATCCATAGAAACAATACACACAAAGAAAGATAGTGAGTATGATCTTAAAACTTCCAAAATTGGAATGTTATTTTTTGACAAAGAAAAAAATTTGTGGATATGCGGTTATGGAGGTTTAGCAATGATGCCTTGGCAAAATCAACAAATAAAAACAATACCACTAAAAGAAAACAAATCGGGGGTAACGGTAGAACCACTATCTGTAGTGAGTTGTAACAACAATAAATTTCTTTTACTGGCAAATAGCAATACTGCTGGCATAATTTGTTATAATGTAGAAAACGGAAAAACCAACACAATAGAAAATACATTTACAAAAAACAGGGATAGCAAAAGAATAAATTATCTTATACAAAGATCTGAAAACAGTATATATGCTAGTGATGAAACCAGTTTGTTTAAAGTAATGCTAACAGAAAAAAAACTTGTCCCATATAAATTAGCAGATCAAAATAATAATCCAATTGTCAATATCGGCAGAAACGTTACAGATAAATCAGGCAACACTTATATCAGTTCTACTAACAATGGTTTTTATATATGGGAAGCAAACGGAAAACTTACACACTTTAATAAATGGGATGTAGAAACTACTTCTACTGACCGTACCGACAATACATTGGTTGCATGCCTAATAGACAAAGAAGAACATGTATGGTTTACTGGGAGCGAAGGTTTGTATGAATATATAGCAAGCGAAAAGAAAATGATTCACAGAGCAATAATTGCAAGCAACGGAATACCTACATTATCCAATGCAAATTATATAGCCCAAGATGATGATGGACATTTTTGGATAACTACACGAAACAATGGCTTATATGAGTTGTATTTTGTAAATGGGAAAGAAATATTAAATAACTATACACAAGTTTCCAATATTGGATTACCATCTGACTTTTTAATAAAAGTAAAAAAAGACTTAAGAGAAAATATACTATGGATAAGTTTTAGTAGTGGGCTTTGCAGATTTGACCCACGGCAAAAAAAAGTTATTAGTACTTTAAAAAAACAAAACGGCTTAGCAGAAGACAATGGCGGTTACTCATTTAACATTATGCCCGACAACAAATTGATACAATTGCATTATGGCAATATGAATATTATAGATTTAAACAATTTTAAATTTAATAATAAGGCGCCGGATATTTTCTTTAATTCTATAAAAGTACAAAACATAGAAAAACTATATGAAATAAATGAGCAGAACCCGAAACTAGTACTTGCCTATAACGAAAACTTTCTTCAGTTTGAATTTGCAGCAATCTCTTTTAATAATAGCAGCCAAAATATTTATGCCTATAAATTGGAATCTGTAGACAAGGATTGGGTGTATGCTGGCAATAAAAATAGTGCAACATACGCAGGTTTAACTAGTGGGAACTATATTTTTAAAGTAAAAGCGGCCAATAATGATGGGGTATGGAGCAAACAAGAATTGATTCTTCAAATTAATATCAAACCAATATTCTATAAATCTTGGTGGTTTATAACACTGCTCATTTTGCTAATTGCTGCGCTATTGTATATGTACAATCGTATGCGCATCGCACAGGTGCGAAAAGAGGAAAAACTGAAGGCAAGCTTTCAGCAACAAATAGCCACAACCGAAATGAAAGCACTACGGGCACAAATGAATCCGCATTTTATTTTCAACTCACTCAACAGTATTCAAAAATACATTTTACAAAATGATCATTTTGCTGCATCACAATACCTCACCAAATTTTCGAGATTAATTCGATTGATATTGGACCATAGCAACCAAAATAATATTTTGCTGAGCAGCGAATTGGATTTATTAAAACTATATATAGAAATGGAGAGCCTCCGTTTTGACAATAAATTTAATTATGAAATCATTGTTGATAAAGAGGTGAATGCAGAAACAATAGAAATTCCATCGATGTTAATACAACCATATGTAGAAAATGCTATTTGGCATGGGCTGCTTCACAAAGATGAAAAAGGCAATTTATTGGTACACTTTGAAAAAAATATTGAAAATAATTTAGTAGTTACCATTACAGATAATGGTATTGGAAGAGAAAAGGCTGCGGCTTTAAAAAGTAAGCAAGTACTTAAAAAGAAAAGCTATGGCATGCAGATAACAGAAGATAGGATTGACATAATAAATAGAACACAGCTTATACAAGCTACTTGCACAATTGTAGATTTAAAAGATGAAATAGGAAATGCAACTGGCACATCTGTAATATTAACCTTACCTATTAAACCATTAAATAATTAAAAATGATAAACATAATAATTATTGATGACGAAACCAACGCCTTAGACGTTTTAGAAATGCAATTAAATAACTATTGCACAGATATAAATATTTTATGTAAATGCGATGGGGGCGAAAAAGGAATTACTGCTATAAAAAAATACAATCCAGATTTGGTTTTCTTAGATATTGAAATGCCACATAAAAATGGTTTTGATGTATTGAAAGAAACCAGCCAATTTAACTACGATGTGGTATTTACAACTGCGTATGACCAATTTGCCATCAAAGCTTTTAAGTTCTCTGCTATTGATTATTTATTAAAACCCATTGATATTATTGAATTGCAAGAAGCAGTAGAAAAAGTAAAACATAAAAAGGGCAGTACAAACTTGGACGATAAAATACAACAGCTTTTTGCGCAGCTTCAGCCAAAAAATGAAAAACTTACCCATAAAATTGCCATACCAATTGGTGATGGCATGGAATTATTGGAACCCAATGAAATTATACGTTGTGAGAGTGATAGCAATTACACCCATATCTTTTTGGTAAGCGGAAAAAAGATTACACTGGCCAAAACACTTAAAGACGTAGAAGAAAATATTGAAGGTTCTCCTTTTTATAGAATACATCAATCTCATTTAATAAACATGAACCATGTAGCCAAGTTTATAAAAGGCGATGGTGCCTATGTAATAATGAAAGATGGCACTCAAATAGCCATTAGCAGAAATAAGAAAGAAGCGTTTATGGAAACGTTTAGAAAGGTATAATGGCTGCATACTCAATTTATCTGCACTTTACTCAATTGTAGCAATAGTATTCATTTATAATTAAGATTTTTATGTTCTATTAAAATTTTGGTTATGAAGAAAATTACAATCTACCTTTTTATTTTTCTAGCTTTCTCCTGTAATATTAAGGCACAACAAAATGTAGGTATTGGTACAAATACCCCCAATGCCAGCGCTCTATTAGATGTAACTAGCACATCAAAGGGAATTTTAATTCCAAGGTTAACATCTATTCAAAGAACGGCAATAGTAATAAAACCAAATGGCTTGCTAGTGTACGATACAGATTCACTTGCTTTTGTTTATTATGATAATACGAGCTGGGTTTTTATAAAAGGAAATACCAGCAATGCTGCTGATTGGAGTTTGACAGGTAATAATGGCACAAACCCAGCAAATAATTTTATTGGAACTACAGATAACAACCCCTTAAAATTCCGGACAAATAATATTGCCTTTGGCGAATTAAATCCATTAAGCAACAATATCGCTTTTGGAAAAAATGCTTTGGTAAATCCTTCAACTGGGCCAAATAATATTGCTATTGGAAAAAATGCCATGCAAAATAATAATGTTGGTCAATACCAAATTGCCATCGGCGATAGCGCATTAATGAACCAACAATCAAACTCATCCGATTATTACGACAATATTGCCATAGGCAGCAAGACCCTTACAGCTAATACAACAGGTTACCGGAATATTTCAATGGGCAATAGTTCCTTAAAGGACAATACAACCGGCTCACAGAATGTAGCAATGGGTTATTTAAGTTTAACCTCAAATAACGGTGACTATAATACAGCTTTAGGCAATCAATCTTTACAATTTAATACCAGTGGCAGTGCAAATACAGCATTGGGGCATATTGCCCTGTACAGAAATACAACTGGTAAAGGAAATACTGCCATTGGCGATTCTGCCATGAGTGATAATGTAACCGGCGAATATAATGTAGCGCTTGGTTTTGGAGCATTGAAAAGAAATACCAACCGCAATAATTTGGTGGCTATTGGTGATAGTGCTTTGTATAATAATGGGGTGGGAGCTACATTATACCAACAGGGTAAATCCAACATTGCCGTAGGCGCTAAAAGTTTGTACAGCAATACAACAGGAAGTTATAATACTGCTATTGGTGATAGTTGTCTTGCTTTGAATATAAGCGAAAGTAATAATACTGCAACTGGAGCATATTCATTGGCTCATAATACAGGTCCTGATAATACTGCTAATGGCTCTTTTGCTTTATACAATAATATAACGGGAGCATCAAATAGTGCATTTGGAACAAACACATTGGGGAGTAATATTTCTGGATTTGAAAATGTAGCTTTTGGAAAAAATACTTTGGTATCAAATACAACGGGAAGTACAAATAGTGCATTTGGAACATATGCGCTGGGTAGCAATATTTCAGGTTATTCAAATATAGCCATTGGAATAGATGCATTGTTTTCTAATACCAATCGAAGCAATTTAGTAGCTATAGGCGATAGTGCATTGCAAACAAATGGTTTTGGCGCAACACAAGCTTTCCATGCAACAAACAATACAGCCATTGGCAGCAAAGCTTTATCAGCAAACACAATCGGTGATGGAAATACTGCAACAGGGTTTAAAGCCCTGTTTTCGAACACAACAGGTGCTGGTAATATAGCTTTTGGTAACCTAGCCTTATCTTCAAATACGATAGGTATAGGAAATGCAGCAGGGGGAGAGCGAGCCTTGGCTTCAAATTCAGTAGGCGATTTTAATACTGCATTCGGTGTAGATGTAATAAAAAATAATACACTGGGCGATGGAAATACAGCCATCGGTAGTGCTGCGTTAAGTGTAAATACCATTGGAAGTTTTAATACTGCCATTGGTTACTTCTCGGATGTATCTTCAAATAATCTTTCCAATGCAACAGCAATAGGAGCTAATACGGTGGTATCTCAAAGTAATTCCTTGGTATTGGGTAATAATGCCAATGTTGGTATTGGCACTTCATCCCCCAACAGCAAATTAGATGTAACTGGTAATTTTTCATCTCTCGATCCCTTGGTAAAAATTTCACAATTTGGTACCACAGCTGCTTTAAAAATTGCAGCTTCC
Source organism: Ferruginibacter sp. (assembly GCA_031430735.1). Lineage (GTDB taxonomy): Bacteria > Bacteroidota > Bacteroidia > Chitinophagales > Chitinophagaceae > Ferruginibacter. Next base: position 14,842 of record JANPCB010000060.1, read on the forward strand.
TCAGGAGTAGGGTTAGAATTGGAAAATGGTTCCATTAAAGTAAGCGGCACCACCCGTCCTGCATTTCAACATGTAGCTACTGTGGGCAATATTCTTACTAATGGAACCACCATCCCCAATACAACCATGGCCAATAGTGCAACTGATTTACTTATTGTAACCCCATATTGGGATGGAGTGTATATGAATACAGCTATCGGGGTTTATTTCACGGCCGGTAGCTGGGTTATTTTCAGGCAAGATCTACAGGCCATGCCAGTAAATGCTAAATTTAATGTGCTCGTAATTAAACAATAGTAAACTTAAGTCTAATAAAAAAAATAAAAAACTATAATACTGGGAAATAATTCCGAAAGCTACACTTACTAAATAATAAAAATAAATTTCAATCGAGCGCCATAACCCCGTCAGCGGTTTTATACCCTGACGGGGTTTGCGCCTCCGTTGGTCTTCGCTAAATTCTCCACCGTCGCTTGGTTTGTAAGCAGCGGCGTTTAGTTTCCCCCCACTATCCTTAGAGTTAAACGGAGCCTTCTACGGATTTTTAATAAAGATGAGTATTTAATCATCAACACTTCTTCGGGGTTTGGCGCAGCGTGTTGGGATTCAATGCCATGTTGGTATTGGCACTTCATCACCCAAAAGCAAATTAGATGTAATCGGCAATTTCTCATCTCTCAATCCTTTGGTAAAAATTACACAATTTGGTACAGAGCCAGCTTTGAAGATTGCTAGCTCAACTAGTATTGGTTTAGAGCTAGAAAATAGTGCTATAAAAGTAAGCGGAGTAAACAAATCTATCTTTCAGATTACATCACCAAGTCCATTAGCTTCAATCATAGCAATTCCTACTACATATGCTAACAATTCTACCGATATGATATTCCTTACCCACCATGGTACGGGATCTACTTTTCCATCTCCGCTTTATGTAAGGTTTATAGTAAGTATATGGTATATACAAATGGAAAGTGGTGTTTTTTTTTCCCATTTGGTGAGCAAATTAATGTAATGGTAATAAAACAATGACCCATTTATTTAAAATCTAAAAAGACAACTTAGTCATTTTTTTAAAAATTTAAATTTTCCATTTCACATTCTTCAACAGCTCATCCACCCTTCTCTCCACTGCTTCGTCTAAAATCAATGGCGGCGCATGGTGTGGCTTTATCCTTGCATCAAAAATAACCGAGCTGCAACCCCAATGTTTGTTTTCGGTAAAACTATTTATACCATATAAATCATGCGATGGATTGGTACGGGTAAATGCAATCCACAAAAAGTTATTCATTTTTTCTGCAGCAAAAGCAGCATCATCACACAAAATAATTATTGGAAATGCATCTAATTCTGCCGCATATATTTTTAATGTAGCATCTATCATTGCTAGCTCTTCATGCGCTGCATCGTAGGTTGTAAATGGTTTTAGCTGAATAGAAATTACACCTGGCATTATTAATTTTCCATTATAATCATTCAAAAAAGATGGAACTGATTTACCCAAGTTTCTTTTTACAATTCCATTTGCAGCAAAAACTACCTTACTCCCGCTGTTGATGGATGTGCCAGAGTAATCGAGTGTATCGATGGTGGTGTTGGTATAAAAATGTATATCCCTTTGTAGGTTGATGCGTTCAAGCAAATAAATAAGATACGTTTCAATATGATGGGTATCTATTTTATTTTCTGCATCGGCAGTTATGAATAAAAATTTGGCTAAACTCAATTGCCCTGTACCCAAAATATGATTGGCAATGGTAAGAATTTCTGCAGGTTGTGTAGCGGGTGTATATGGGGTGTAGCGTTCGCTGCCAATGGCCAGCAAGAGTGGGTGCACGCCTGCAGCATCTACCGCATTCACTTCTTTAAGCCCAGGTATTTCATTTTGCAATGCACTGCCTGTTATAGAATGTATGAGTTGCCCAAAACTGGTATCTTCTTGTGGTGGGCGTCCCACAACTGTAAATGGCCAAATAGCATTTTTTCGTGCATATACTTTGTGCACTTTCATTAAAGGAAAATCGTGGCGTAAACTGTAATAGCCTAAGTGATCTCCAAAGGGTCCTTCTGGTTTATTCTGTTGCGGCTCTACCGTTCCTGTTATAACAAAATCGGCATCGGTACTTACACAAAACCCATCCTTGTAAGTGTAACGAAACCTACGCCCACCAAGTGCTCCTGCAAAAGTAGCTTCGCCCAATCCCTCAGGCAACGGCATAACTGCTGCTACCGAATGCGATGGCGGGCCACCAGCAAACACACTCACCTTTAAAGCCTCTCCTTTTTTATTTGCTTTTGTTTGGTGCACACCAATGCCCCTGTGCAATTGGTAATGCAAACCAATTTCTTCATTCATCACATAATCATTGCCCGATAATTGTATGCGGTACATACCAAGGTTGCCATTCATTATACCTGGCTTGTCTATATCTTCGGTATATACCTGCGGCAGCGTTACATAGGCTCCACCATCCATTGGCCAATGCACAATTTGTGGTATATCTTCTATCTTTATTTCTTCAAAAAGTACTGGTTTACTTATTGTATTTTTTAGTGGCAATGCTTTAAATCCTGCTGCCAAAGTCCCTAGATTTTTAAACGGCTTTTTAATAGCCTCTATGGGATTATTTTTTAGGTCAATTAAATTGCGCACATGCCCCAATGTATTTCTAAAAATAAATTCGCTGCGCTCCAGTGTACCAAAAATATTGGATGCTGCCCTGTACTTTGATCCCTTTACTTTTTCAAAAAGTATAGCTGGCCCACCCGCTGCATGCACCCGTAGATGTATAGCAGCCATTTCTAAATAAGGATCTACTTCTTCTTTTATACGAAGCAATTGCCCATTTTTTTCAAGGTCGAGTAAACATTCTTCGAGGGAATTATAAGCCATTCATTTGTTTTAATGCTGCAAATTTAAGTTAATAAAAATATACTCATTTATTTGGATGTTGGATTAGTTTGCTATGAAAAGAATAAAGCTTTGGGGCGGTGGGCAGATAACATTATTAAACAGCAGTAACGCCTGCCCCTTACTTCTTGCGGGGGCTGCCTGCCGGCCGGCAAAGGCAGGTCCGTAGTAGCCTGTGCCGATATTTCGGCATCCTCGTCGCTCGTTCCTCCCTCCTGTGGGCTACTACTTCCCACCTGTCCCTATTTTAGTAGGGATCCCTGCGCCTCTGGGCGAATACCAACCATTAAGTATTTATACAGATGGTCGCAAGCGGTTGCGAAGATAGTAGGGACTACCAACCAAGGCTCTTTATAAAATACAAACTCTCCTATACCCACACAAAAAAAGCCTTCTTTTGGAAGGCTTTCACAGATGTACTGTAATTCTTTGGCTTTTTATCGATATTGGATAAGCTTCTTATTGGATATTGGATCTAAAGCTTATTTGGTTTTATTGGATAATGTAAAATTGCAACATTAAAGCGAGGTTAATTGTAGCTTGTTGTATTTAATCTTTGTAGAAGTTTTTCTGTAGTAACCCAAAATACTTTACAACTAAAATAAAAAGCATTGCTATAGCCCAAAATGCACCTACTTCCCTCCTATCCATTTTAGGCAAACTGGTTTACCCACTTCAATATTGTGTTGGGAATCAGTAAGTAAGCCCGTAGCCTTATCTATTTTAAACACAACAATTTTATCGCTGTTTTGGTTTGCTACCAATAAAAAATTTCCGGTAGGATCAAAATTAAAATTACGAGGCGTTTTACCCAATGTAGATTGGTGACCAACAAGTGTAAGTTTCCCATTTTTTTGATGCACGCTAAAAATGGCGATGCTATTGGCTTCTCCACGGTTAGAGGCATACAAAAATTTACCATCAGGCGATACATGTATATCTGCACTACCTGCAAAACTGCTATCCCCTTTAGGCATACTGCTTATGCGTTGTACCAGTATAAGCTTTCCATTTTTATACTTGTATGCAACCACTGTACCACTCAGCTCTTCCATCAAATATGCAAAGGTATTGCTGGGATTAAAAGAGATATGCCTCGGTCCGGCACCAGGTGTAGACGCTGCAAATGGCTGTTTGGCGGCTGTTAGTTTTCCGGTTTTTTCGTCAAATGCATACATCATCACTTTATCAATACCCAAGTCTGGCACAAACAAAAACCGATTATCGGCCGAAAAAAAAGTGCAATGCACATGCGGCGAAGCTTGCCTGGCTTTGTTTGGCCCCGAGCCTTCGTGTTTGATATTTGATGTAGCAGCACCCAAGCCACCACCAGCCTGTACAGGAAGTATAGATAAACTTCCGCTGGTATAATTACCCGCAGCAACCCACCTACCCGTTTTATCTACACTTATATAACAAGGATGATCGCCACCTGTAGGTTGTCTATTTATCAAATTGAGCGTACCCTTTTGCTTATCAAAAGAAAATGCAGTTATTTCGCCACCCTTACCATTGTTTGCAGCATCTTCTTCTACCGAATAAACGTATTGCTCATTGGGGGACACCGCTACAAAAGATGGGTTAGATATTTTTACTTTACTCACCAGCTTTGAAGTTCCATCGGCACTGTTGAATTCAAAAACATAAATACCCTCGCTTTTGCCGGTGGTATAAGTACCCGTAATTAAATAATTTTTTTGTGCTGCAGTTTGTATGCTAAGCAATATAATAAACAAGGCGTAAATCAATTTATTTTTCATGGTTGTAATATACTAAAGCTTGGCAAGATTTCGATGGGTTGTCAACCTTAATATATAATTTCAAATTACATTTACTTCATAAAAGGTTGTCGCAAGGGTTGTCAACCTTCATTAGTAATTTCAAAATATATTTACTTCAAAAAAGGTTGTCGCAAGGGTTGTCAACCTTCATTAGTAATTTCAAAATACATTTACTTCAAAAAAGGTTGACAACCCTTTTAAAGTTTACCTCTTTTGCAATTGGGCCACCACCATTACTCATCCAGTTTTGGAAAATATTTAATACCATTTTTCTTAAAAAAAGAATCCAATAAATCAAAAATTTTATTATCAATAACTATTTTAGAAAATATACTATTTTCTGGCGTTTCATATGTTTTGCATAGAAAACATATATGCAGATAATCTATTCTATTTTTAAAATAAACCAAAATTGCATGATGAGGCATAAAACAATTATAAGGTTTAAATATACTATCAGTAATTTTTGAATCTAAAATTTTTACAAGTTCATTGTAATCATTGATTTTAATACTTTCCTTTATTATTTCTTTATTTAAGTTTCCATTTTCAAATAATTGAACTGACTCATAGTCAATTGGGGTATCTCGCTTAATTTTTAATGTTGATTTATGGCTAATTAAAAATACACTATCAGATGAGTCAAAATTTAAAGATAACAATGAACGATCTTCATTGTTAATTTTTCTATCTGGAACAACTTTATCATCATAATTATTTGTACAGCTATAAAGGCTGTACATACAAAAAAGCAACACAATTCTATTTAAATTCATTGATTCAATTTTATGGCGTACTAAAGTTTAAAAAACAAACTAATCTCTATAACAGAAATAAGGCCCAGCATTGTGTTTCTCTACTGGGGTATGCATTATACCTATTACTTTAAAACTAACGCAGCATACTTTCAAATAAAAAAAAAGTACCCCTGGCCAAGTATCAGTGATACTACTCTGCTAAGTAAACATAAACTACCACAGTAAATAGTGAATAAAAAATCAACAATAAAGTAGTCATTTTTTTTCGCTTTAAATCTTTCGCTTCCATTTCTTCAAGTATCAATAAGTATCTCCGATTTTTTGTGCAAAAAATATAACTCCAGATCCAAAATAGCGAGCTCACAATAATAAATATTTTAAATACTGAATATGTGATTACTGAATAATATTTTAAGACCAATAGAAAACTTAAAAAATTAAACCATGGCAGAAGCGTTGCTAAAAACCAAGCATTTACTTCAGGATAAAAATCTTCATTTCCTAAAAAAATTGCAACCTTATAAAATTTATAAAATAATAATTTATACAAATTCATAATACTATAATTTGATTTATCGAACCCAAGAATTCCAATCTTGATACGAACGACATACTGTTTTTAGCAATTGGACAGCTTAGTAATTTTTGTCAATAATTTCGATCAGCTTAGTCTGTAACTCATTTTTGCCTTCGGCGAGCGTAAATACGCCACAACCAAGCACCGTAACTTGCTTGGGATTTAAAGGCTAGTTATTAAACAAAGAACTTTATTACACAATGAATATAGTTTACTTCTCACTTAGCAACAAAAATATATTGAACTACATCTATCATCTAGGAAACAAAATACTAAATACAAAGGATAGCCTACATGCTTTTGCACACCGCTGGTCGGAGACAAAGCGGTGGCGAAGATAATAGCGACGACCAACCGAGGTAAGAGTAGGAAGATACCGCATATTATATCTTGTCTCGATATTAGCAGGTCAGCTATTTTTACAACTTTCTTCTTTATTTATCCTTTGTATTCATCCCTTTCTTACCTTAGCCATATGAATACGTATGCAGAAGAAAATTATTTGAAAGCACTTTTCAACCTTGGCATTGATAAAGGGGAAGTAACCGTACAAGAGCTTAGTGTAGCGCTTCAAATAAAAATGCCCTCTGTAAATAGTATGATAAAAAAATTGGCGGAGAAAAAACTGGTATATTATGAAAGTTATAAGCCCCTTCGGCTTACAGATAAAGGCAAAAAAGAAGCTGGGCTTGTAATACGCAAACACCGACTTACAGAAATGTATTTGGTAGAAAAAATGAGTTTTGGTTGGGAGCAAGTACACGAAATAGCAGAGCAGGTAGAACATTTACAATCACCCTTGTTTTTCGATAAAATAGATGAATTATTGGGCTACCCCAATGTAGACCCACACGGCTCACCCATACCAGATAAAGATGGGAAAATACAATGGTTGCATTACAAAAAACTAAGCGACCACAACGTGGGCGACAAAGTAAAATTGGCAGCTGTTACCAATTCATCTGAAGATTTTCTAAAATTCTTAAACAGCAGAGAACTTCACCTAGGCTTGGTCGTAAAAATAATTTCTATCGAGCCATTTGATGGAAGCATGATGGTAAATTATGGTAAAAAAACAAATGAAATGCTTAGCAAAATGGTGGCAGAAAAACTATTGACAGAGAAAATTTAAAATGCGGTTATTACTTAGTTTTGTGGGTAATCTCTGCATCCCTTACTTAAAATAAATCTCCGTAGCGCCATACCCATACATTGGATGAAACTGGTTTACAAAAGATTTTACTTCCTTTTTTAATTTAAGTATATCGTGTATCTCATCCCGCAGCTTTCCTTCTCCTACTCCGTGTATTACAATAAGTGTTGGTTGTTTGTGTGCCACGGCTAGTTCATAAAATTTCTCAAAATTATTGAGCTGTGTTGTAAGTATCTCAAAATTGGATAAATGCTCCCAATCGTTGGATAATTTCTCTATATGCAAGTCCACCACCGAGCGGGCTGGCCCAAGATTTTCTTGTATTTTACCTGCATCATATACCCTAAAACCTGCGCCACCGAGCTTACTTAAATCTACTTTATCTTCATCTATTTTATCGGGATAATGGGTAAACAATTCGTATGCAAAAGATGCTTGATTTTTTAGTTGTGTCTCCTCAATTTTTTTAAACAATTGCTTTCCCCTTAGTTTTAAGAAAACCTCGTGTGCAACTGCTTTCTTTTTATCTGGATTGGTAAGCGAAAATTCAAATTCGAATTTAGGTCCATCACCCATATCTTCGAAACTTACATCGTGCAAATAAAATTCTGATAATCCTGCCACATTATTTTTTAAACTAAACGAACTATCACCATTAAATAAGAGATCGTATGTAAAATCGTAGCCCTCTTCATTTTGGTTTATCAGATATATCTTTAGTTTCTCCACCACATCGTCTTCAAAAATATCTTTATCATACACTGGAAGAAAATTTAAAAACACCCCATCGCCCGTTTTCTTTTTGGCAGTTACTTTTTCACGCTTTATGTCATCTACATAAATCTTTTTCTTTTCTACCGGCTTTTTTTGAGAAAACATTTTAAAATACGGAAAATCAATTTGGTCTGTATAAGCAGGGAATTTTACACCACGCACTTCTATCATTACCATTTTTTCATTCATTATTTCTACCACTTTCCCTTCTTCATCAGTAGCCAAAACCAATATCTTATCTCCTACTTCGTATTTCATTCTTATTTCTTTAAAACAATTACGGCGCAAAGTTAAATTCTTTGCGCCGTTTATACAGAAGAAAATTATTTATCAACTTGCCAGCTTACTTTTTTTATAGCCGTACAAGAAATATACAATTAAACCTAAACCCAGCCAGCCTGCAAACCAAAGCCAATTATTGAGGGTCATGCCTGTAAGCAAATACAAACAAGAACTTACGCCCAGCAAAGGAATAAGCGAATAATTTTTAATAAAAGTTATAATAGCTAATAATACCATCAATATCCAAAATACAATCGTAGAGATTTTGAGGGTTTTACTTTGCTCCGTATTTGCAGCTGATATAAAGGACTTTGTAAACATCAATTTTTCTGATGCCAACGTTTTTGTAAGCAATGAATCAGATAGGTTTTTAAATGTAGAATCTTTTTTATTCTCTACTACCAGACTTTGTTCGATGGTTTGCGCTATCATTGCCGTATCTGTAGTGTTTTTTGGGATGATTGTTGCCAACGCATCTACCCTTCTTTCATAGCTAAAATCTACCTTATCTGGAAAATAGGTTTTAGCAAACATAGCAATCACTATGATGGTTCCAAATACAATTGCAGGAAAAATAAATTTGCCATTTATATAAGGTAAGTTAAACTTGCCTGCTATTTTTTCTTTACGAGGAATAAGCAATACACCGCCACACACGAGTACAAATGCAAACAGCGTTGCAATACTCGTAAAGTCCAATACAAAGGTTTTATCTGTAAACAGTATAGGAACACCTACTACCAATCCGGTAACAATTGTAGCAAAAGAAGGGGTTTTAAATTTTTCGTGTATTTTTTGAAATGCAGGTGGCAACAATCCATCCCTACTCATGCTCATCCATATACGTGGTTGTCCCATCTGAAAAACCAACAATACACTGGTCATGGCAACAACAGCCACTATCGATACCAGAAATTGCATCCATCCTACATTCAGGTTTTGTGATTCAAAAATAAATGCAAGTGGGTCTCCCACCCCTTCAAAATTTCTATAATTAACTGCACCAGATAGTACGAGCGTAAGTAGAATATAAATGACAGTACAAATTACCAACGAATAAATCATACTCTTTGGTAAATCTCTTTGTGGGTTCTTGCTTTCTTCGGCCATTACACTTACTGCATCAAAACCAATATAGGCAAAGAAAACACTAGCTACAGCCGCCATTACACCGCTAAATCCGTTGGGCATAAATGATTTTATATGGTTATCATTTTCTGGCAACCAATTACTGGTAAGTCCATTTGACAATACCAACCAACCACCTACGGCTATAATTAAAAAAACAACCGCTAGTTTTAAAACAACCATGGCATTGCTAAAATTTCTACTTTCTTTTACACCTTTATAAACCAAATAAGTTATCAAAACATTTATAACCAAGGCTGGCAAATCAAAAATAATTCTGAGCGAACCAATGGTAGGAGAATTATTCCATGCCGATAAAATATCTGCTTTGGTAGTACCATCTGCAATTGCATGTTTGGCTTCCATATAACTTGTTGCCAAATAATCTGGAATATGCAAATTCATGTGAAAAGCTTCTCCTAATTTATCCAAAAAAGAAGTAAAATAATCGCTCCAAGAATAGGCCACATAAATATTACCGATAGAATATTCCATGATAAGTGCCCAGCCAATTATCCAGGCAAAGAGTTCGCCAAAGCTCGCATAGGCATAAGTATATGCACTACCAGCAACAGGTATGCGACTTGCAAATTCGCTATAACAAAACGCAGTAAAAGCACAGGCAACGGCTGTAATAATAAAAAGTATAACTACACCCGGGCCACCATTAAAAACGGCAAAACCCAAACTACTAAAACTACCAGCTCCTAATATAGCAGCTATACCAAAAAAGGTAAGGTCCTTTACAGTTAAAATTCTTTTCAACCCACCACTTCCATGGCTATCATCTCCACCTTCTTCTAAAATATTTGAAATGCTTTTTCTTCTGAATAAAGAATTACTCATATAAGTTATGTTTTGTAGAAAGTAAAATAAGAAAAAAATTTGAATGTAGGCTTGCAATGTTTAATAATTAAACATTCTGTCAACTTTTTTGTTTTAGGAAAACGAAAATTGTAAAATATAATATACTAAAAGAGCAGCACCGTTTATAGTGCTGCTCCTTATCTTAGGGTAAAGTAAAACAGTATGTTAGAATTTTATAGCATTCATCATTTTGTCGTACTCGGCCGCCTTTAATGCGTTTCCTTTTACTTTATAAATATCTGCAAGGTAGCTTGCCGCTTGCCTAAAGTTTGCTTTTTGACTAGACTTTAATTCTGGCAAAGATTGATAATATTTCACTGCATTCTCTGCATACACAATAGTTTCATCCATTTTTGTAAGGGCCAATGCATTTAAGTCCTTTTTCTTTTTTACATCTGCGGGCTTTGGGGGTTTGCTGTCTTTTATTAACAATGCTGCTTGGCTATAATCTGCTGCTACATTATATAAATGATTTGTCAATAGCATATTTGCACTATTGTGTGCATCGTTTGGCAATGCCGATTTTAGTACTGCAGTAAGTTTATCTCTTAAAACGGTATCTTTATTTGGTGCATCCCTGTCATAAATGCTATTGTACATTTCTACAGCATAATTATAGGTATTAGTAAAATTGCCTGGATCTTTGGTATAAAACTCTTCATACTTATCAAACATTGCTTTTTTATCGCCACTATCTGAAAGAAAACTTAGTTCCAATTCGTTCCAATAACTATTTTGAGGAAAAGCAAGTTTTGCTTTATTGATTGCGTAAGAAAAATTTACAGCATCCTTTTTATTTTTATAATAAGAAGCAAGAAATTCATACACTTGCTCGTGGTCTTTATTGGTTGAACCTGCATCAATAATTCTTCTATATCCTACTATTCCGCTAGCAGTATCCAACGCATTGAGCGCTGCTGCCGCAGTATTTAAAACAAGGGCAGTATCCAATTTACTCAATTTAAGTTCTTCGTAAGTATAATTTTTTGATAGAATAAAATTTTCTACTACCTCTGCTTTTTTAAAAGAATTATATGAGCCAGTAAAATCTTTGTTACCAAATTGTGTAGCTCCTAAATCGTAAAACCCTAAATAAAGATCTAAATAAGATTTGTAAAATTCCAACTTCATTCTCATGTCCTTTTTATCTAACTCCTGGTGCTTTTTAAAAGCTTCGAATGCAGTTAATTTATAATTGTATGCATCCATTGCTGCTACACCTGAGTCTCTTGAAAGTGAATTGTAAATTCTACCTTTATAATACCAACCGTCTGCATTGGAGGCATTTTTAGCTTCTCCCAAAAACTTATCTATGCTCGTTTTAGCAGCAGCATATTTCTGTTTATCCATGAGATTATTAATATCATCCAAGGATTGAGCAAAAGAAGCCATCCCAACAGCTATAAAAAAGCTGAACATAAAAATTTTCTTCATCGTTTTTTCTTTATTTTAAGGGTTAAAGTTATCAGTTTTAGCTGAAAAGATACATTTTTGTACAAACAATTTCACAAATAATGCCAATAATGCTTAATAACGAATATGCAATTTATTTTATACAAATTTTGTGATTCCTTCATAAAAGCTTTTTACTTTATACGTAGCCTATTTGTAAATAAAAAAGGGATTACGATGCTATAACAATGTTAAACATTAATTTTACAATCCTTAATAATAAATTTGATAAGCAAAGAAACCATACAGCAAATACAAAGCCGCATAGACATTGTGGACATTGTAGGCTCGTTTGTTAAGCTAAAACGACGGGGTTCCAATTATTTAGGTTTGTGCCCTTTTCACAACGAAAAAAGCCCGTCTTTTACTGTTTCTGGAGCCAAAGAGATTTATAAATGCTTTGGCTGTGGTAAAAGTGGCAATAGCATTGGTTTTTTGATGGAGCTAGAAAAGTACAGCTATGTGGAGGCACTTCGCTGGCTAGCAAATAAATACAATATAGAAATTGAAGAAACAGAAGCTTCACCAGAAGCTAAATTGTACCAACAAGCCTCCGATAGTTTATATGTAATAAACAATTTTGCTCAAAAGTTTTTTTCAGAAGCATTGTTTGAAACAGAAGAAGGACAAGATGTAGCCCTTAGTTATTTAAAAGAAAGAGGATTTAGAGAAGAAATTATAAAGAAATTCCAAATAGGATACGACCCTGCTGCGGGGGATAGCTTTGCAAAGGCTGCTTTAGCTGCACAGTATAATTCCGAATTACTGCAAAAGAGCGGACTTGTAGTAATGAGGGACACAACGCTGAAGGACAATTATAGGGAAAGAATTATTTTTCCTATACACAATCAAAGCGGCAAAGTATTGGGTTTTGGTGCAAGGCTTATTAAAAAAAATGACAAAGCGCCCAAATATATAAACACACCAGAAAATGAAATTTATGTAAAAAGTAAAATTTTATATGGCTCTTATTTTGCCCGAATGGCTATAGATAAAGCAGATGAGTGTTTGCTTGTAGAGGGATATACCGATGTGGTAAGCTTGCACCAAGCTGGTATAGAGAATGTGGTGGCAAGTGGAGGTACATCGCTTACTCCAGATCAATTAAGACTGGTAAAAAAATACACCAACAACTTAACCATCATTTACGATGGTGATGGTGCTGGGGTAAAAGCTGCCGTGCGTGGTATGGATTTAGCTTTGGAAGAAGGATTGAATGTAAAGCTCGTATTGATACCAGACAATGAGGATCCTGATAGTTATGTGAACAAAATAGGTGCTGCCGCTTTTATCGAATTTATTCAAAATAATAAAAAGGATTTTGTAATTTTTCAACTGGGGCTATCGCTTGCCGAAGCGGGAAATGATTCAACCAAAAAAGCAGCGATTGTAACCCGTATAGCAGAAACCATTTCTAAAATTACCAAAACAGAGCATTTTACCAAAAGGCAGGATTATGTGAAGCAAGTAGCAGAAATGCTTAAAATTGAAGAAGCTGGTTTAAATGATTTGGTAAACAAATTCATTAGAGAAAAAGTACAAAAAGAAGAGAATAGACAAGATCAAACAGAAACAAAATCTACAGAAGCAAACGAAACCGATGACAATCAAAAGCTGGTTTCCTTGTTTAACAAAGATGAGTACCAAGAAAGGGCAATTGTAAGAAGTTTACTCGAATTTGGTATCAAAGAATGGGACGAAAATACCTCGGTAGCTGAACATATCTTTAAAGAAATGGATGAAAATGATTTGGAGAGCATGGTAGAAAACAGGGATCTGATTACCATTATTCATTTATACAAAAATTGGTATAAAGAAGGCAAAAATCCTACCGACAAAGATTTTTTGTATTACAATGATGCTACCATAAATAATTTGGTTATAAATTTAATGGATAGCCAAACAGAAATAAGTGCCAATTGGAGTAGAATATTTGAAGGAAAAATAGCAACAAGGGAGGATCTTTTTAGAGAAGAAGTAATTTCTACCGTCTCCTATTTTAAATTGCGAAAATTAAAAAAACTAATCGACGAGAATCAACGAGAGTTGGAAAAGGCTTCTACAAATGAAGATCAATATTTGTTTTTGAAAACGCATATAGCCTTAAAGTATGAGGAGCAACAAATAACCAAACAAATAGGCACCGTGATTTTTAAATGACTTTTATTCTTAATTTTAGATATTGCTATAATTGGCAAACCATTTCTAGTGCTTTTTTCATATCTAAAATTTTTTATGAAAATAAAAATACAGCTATTCTCTTTATTGTTTTTTTTCTTATTTATAATAGGATGCAATGTTTTTTCACAAACAAGTACTTTTGAACCCTTAGATACTTATAAAGACTTATCCCCCACCTATTTTAAATACCTCAAAAAAGGAAGCATTGCCCATTTCAATTCAACTATTGTAAATGATTTGCTGTCTAAAAATCCGAATAAAATAGATTTTATTTTTTACTTCGAAAATAAAGCATGGGAAATTTCTCTAGAAAAAGCAGCTATACTTTCCAACGGTTTTTTTGTTACAACCGGTAGAAATCCAACTGATAAACTATACGATAATAGTACAGCCTTACATTATAGAGGTATTGTAAAAGGTAAGCCAACATCTTTTGCTGCTATGAGTATTTTAAATGATAAAATAGTAGCGGTAATATCGGACGAAAGAGGAAACATTAATATAGGAGCAATAAATACGCCTGAAGCTAGGCTAATGAACGAACATATTATTTATAGAGATGCTGATTTGCTGATTAAAAACGAATTTGAATGTAACACCGAAAGCGTTTCAGCTTCAAATTCAACCAATCCAATTCCTGTATATGCCCCTGTTTCTCCTACTGCTACTACTATAAATCCTGAGCCCATTGATATTTATTTTGAAGCAGATTATGCTACTTTTTTAAACAACGGTTCCAATGTAACCAATGTGGTTAATTATGTAACTGCTCTTTTCAATGTGGTGCATACTTTATATGAAAATGATAGCATCAATACAAAAATAAGCAGTATAATGGTTTGGAATATAGTAGATCCTTATAACAGTTTAACAACCTCCTCTGCTGTTTTAAATGCATTTGCAAACAATATGTCCAATGGTTTTCCAGGGGACTTGGCTCATTTTTTATCGCAAAGAGGGTTGGGAGGCGGTGTTGCTAATCTAAATGTATTGTGTGATAACGACTATAGAAAAACCGCAGTAAGCGGAAATCTTACAAACGGTTTTAATCCTTTCCCAATTTATTCTTGGTCCAGTATGGTAATTACACACGAGCTAGGTCATAATTTAGGCTCGCCACATACCCAATCCTGCTCATGGCCGGGTGGGGTGGCATTAGATAATTGTTACGCAACTGAGGGAGGGTGTCCCCAAGGCCCTGCACCAACAAATGGTGGAACGATCATGAGTTATTGTCATCTTACAAGTTATGGAACAAATTTAGCCAATGGATTTGGGCCATTTCCAATTAAATTAATAAAGGACAATCTAAGAAATTATCCATTATGCATCAAACCGGGCATTTATTTTGAAACAACTTTCCAAAATGTACTTGAAGAAAGTGCAAATGTAGAAAATGGATGCTTGGATTATAAACTAATAACAACAAAATTAAAAATTCCTTACGGGCCATCTGCGCCAGCTAATATTAGCTTGCTACCTATAGGCAGCAATGGCTTGGTATTGGGTACAAACAATGATATTGAAATTAGCCCTATGAATTTCACTTTAAGTTCTAGCAACTTATCACAAACAATTAGTTTTAAAATTTACAACGATGCCTTTATTGAAAATATAGAAACAGTTTCTTTACTCTTTGATATTAATGCAAATGGGGGAAATGCTGAAAAAAGAAATATCAACAATGTAAATATTATTAATATTACCAGCGATGATTATAAGCCAGACTCAACTACAAATCAGCTCTTATTTGTAGAAGATTTTAATAACATAGCTACTGGATTGGGAAGTTGGACACAAACAGTAAATTATGGCATACTCTCCCCAAACAGATGGATCATACGAAATAGCGGAGATGCAGATTTTCCAACTAACGCAGCTTATATTTCTAATAACGGGTTAAACAATGCGTATGCAGGGTCATCAGTAAATGATAGTACAATTGTAAGGTTGGAATCGCCAACAATAAATGCAAACAGTTTCTCTAATCTTAAACTTACCTACTTATATAAAAGCAAGGGTGAATTTAGCGGTCTACCGAATGGTGGCCAAGGCGGAAGTTCTGTTTTAGATTATGGGAAACTTTATTATTCTATAAACAATGGCATTTCATGGATACTTTTAAAAGACAATATTTTTGACAGAAACTTTAAGAGTACAGAAAATATTTCAATTCCACCTGATGCTGACAATGCAAATGCTCTAAAAATTGCTTTTGAATGGAGAAATAATTCATCTATTGTAAACAACCCACCATTTATTATTGATAGCATTGTAATAAAAGGAACCTCCACTTCTCCCATACAAACAGCTACACATGTAGGAAACATGGACGAAGAATACCTTGGACCGAATCAAACAATTCATTTTTACAACCCCATAACAAAAAATATAATGGCAACCATCGAAAACCTTAGTGCATTCGATTTTGGGTGTACAAAAGTAGAACTGGTAAGAACCGGCGTGGGAGCTACTCAGGCATGGGGTATTTATAATGATCAAAAAATTTCTGATAAAGTTTTTAAAATTACTGCTGCCAATGTAAATCCATCTGCTCCTTATAATCTTAAATTATATTATACAAATGAAGAGATAAATGGATTGCTTGCGGCTACCGGAAATTCGATTGCAGATTTAAAAATAGTAAAAACAAGTGGCGATTTAACACTCGTTCCACCAACTACAACTGCTATTTTTTCCTCTGTAAATAATAAAACCAATTACGGTATTGCGCCTCATACTATTTTCGAGGGCAACTTTACCGGATTTTCAACTTTTGCTGTAATGAAACCTTATATATTGCCCGAATGTCCCAATAACAATATTTCTTATGCCGCTTCTATTACAGGTACAAATTATCAATGGCAAGTAGACAGTGGACTTGGATATTCTGATTTAAACAATGCAGGGATATATGCAGATGTAACTACCAATTTATTACAACTAAATTCACCTCCTACTTCTAATTACGGTAATAAATATAGGTGTGTAATTAATACGCCTTTGGGTTTGGTTTATTCCCCTGAGTATACTTTAAAGTTTGGTCAGACTTGGCTTGGCACTACCAGCAAAGCTTGGGAAAATACACTTAATTGGAATTGTGGCTCATTGCCAGATTCTAAGACCGATGTGTATATAAATGGAGGAACAATTTTTACGCCTGAATTGAGTACAAACGCTACGATAAGGAGTATAAGATTATCCAGTAGTACAGATTTACTTATAAGATCTGGATCAACATTAATTATTACAAATTAAAATATCAAAACTGAATGGGTATATCAAAAACCCCTTCCGAAATAATTTTGTTGCTTGCTGTAGCTTGATTAAAACTAGATAAAGTACCACTAAAAGTACCTAATACCCTAGTAGGCGTTATTGAAGTAATATTTATTGTAAATGGTGGGTTGAGTGGAGGATAGAAGTTACTACTTGTTTTCCAAAGTAAACTTGATGTGGTTATACCAGGTATAATGTATTTAACTTCCAATTTATAACCCCCAACTGGTAATAAAAATGAATTTTCATTGTAAGAACCCTCGGAAACCATGCTATTGTCATTTTTAATAACCCTGATATTAAATTGCGGGACTATTGATGAGGAAGGAACGCCAGTATAACCTTCTATATACATTTGAGGTTGTCCATAACTTATTAAAGAAGCACGAGCCCTGCTATTAAAGTTTTTTTGCACCCCATCAATTTTGCAGGCAAAATTTGCGAAAGGTGCATCATCATAAAAAACAGAAAAATTGCAAGGAAGCGTACCCCCGTTAGTAGTATAATTGTAAGCACCTGCAAATACAGGAATAGAGCCAGTAGAAGTAAGGCTAACATTATAATTTCCTGAAGCAGGGAAATAACCTGTAGCGCTATAGTTTACACCGTTTACTAAAAATGTAGTAATGCTGTAGCTACCGGGGTTGGATGCATTTACACTTAAAGTTATTGTATTGGAATTTTGAAACGGAACTTCTGCTGCAAAAATACCTTCTGCTACTACTCCTGCACTACAATTGATTGTATAAGTTGCCGTATTTCCACCACCACCACCACCGCCTGTATTACCTATGTATGTTACAGGAAAACTGCAACTTCCTATACCTCCGATAGTAGTATAATTATAAATACCAGCAAGGGTAGGCACATTTCCAGTTGCTTTCAATAATATATCATAGGTTCCTGCTGCTGGAAATACACCCGTAGCAGCAAAACTTACTCCATTCACAGAATTGGTAGTGATATTATATAATCCTGCACTTAAAGTAGTAACATTAATAGAAACACTATTAGAAGAAGTAAGTGGAAGAGCAGCAGAAAAAGCACCAGAATATACTACGCCCGCACTACAATTTATCGTATAGGTACCTGGTAAAACAGTAGCAAAAGTCACAGAAAATTTACAAGTACTTCCTCCTACAGTTACAGGATAAAGAAAAGTGCCAGCAACAGTAGGTGTACCGGTTGCCTCCAAAACAATCGTGCTTGCACCTATGGAATTTAGGTTTCCAGAACCAGAAAATATTACCCCATTTATTGGAATACCTGTACTTAAATCATAAGCACCCATTTGTGTTACGGAGACATTTAGTGTAACTGTATTAGTAGGCACCATGGGGGAATTGGGAGAATAAACACCAGCAAGCAATGCGCCAGTACAATTATTAGGTGCGCCCCCTAAAGTAAACACCGCACTATTTACATTGCTAATAACTGTTACTAAAGTATTACAAGTACTGGTATCAAATTTTATTTTAAATAGATTTATTCCAACAGCAGTTGGGGTACCCTCTGCAAATAGTCTTATTGTAGCAATTCCTAATTTAATAGCTTCTCCAAGCCCTCTAAAATGAAAACCATTTACAGTATCAGATTTAATATCATAAGGGCCTATAGTAGTAAAATTAACTTGAACATCCATATAATTAGAAGCAGATAAAGATGTACTCTTTATGTAATTTCCGGAAACATTTATAGGAGCACAATCACCTTGAGCTGTTTTTAATAGGAAGCCTTTTGCATTGGTAGGTTCAAAAAATAATTCTCGTTGGCAAGAACTTGCTAAAAGAAGACAAAAACCAAATAAAATTAAATTATGTATAATTTTCAATGAGTGTATATGAATTATTAAAAATTGGTTTGTTTATTATGTTTTACCGAAATAGAATAACAAATGCACCAACAATGCAGAATTCATTTTATTAATCTGGGTATATAAAAATAAATATAGTAAAAATTATCATAGCGACAATCTTATTATCTACGATATTGCAGCCATAATTTGTAACAAGAAGTAAACAGGATTACTTTAAAACATTTCAATTGAATAAAGGAATAGTATAATAAAAAATGCCCCAATAAAATTAGGGCATTATATATTTATTTTCTAATTGGTTTATAATATCCCAAGGCTTCTGGCATAAAACCTTCTATTCTTGCTATACGGTTTTCATCAGACGGGTGTGTCGATAAAAACTCTGGGGGCTTTTGACCACCGCCAGCTGCACTTGCCGCAGCCATTCTATTCCAAAAAGGAATTGCTTCTTGTGGGTTGTAACCGGCCATTGCACAAAACATTAAACCAAATTTATCTGATTCGTATTCTTGGTTTCTAGACTTTGGTAAAATAACCAATCCTTGTGCCCCTACTCCAAATACAGAATTGAAAATCTGATTTGCTTTAGGTTTATTTGATGTCAATGCATCACCCAAAGTTCCAAGGCCTTGGGCCAATAATTCTTGACTCATCCGCTCGTTGCCATGATTGGCAACAGCGTGTGTTATTTCATGACCAAGCACAACCGCTAATGCTGCTTCATTTTGTGTGATAGGTAATAATCCAGAATAAACCACCACTTTACCACCTGGCATGCACCAAGCATTTACTTGTTTATCATTTACTAGGTTAAATTCCCAATGGTATCCATCCAAGATTTCTCCTTTACCTTGGTCTGTATAGTATTTAGTAATAGCATTGGCTATACGGGTGCCTACTCTTTTTACCATTTCTGCGTCTCTATTTCCATTAGCATTTACCACTTTTGCTTGAGACAAAAAACTTTGGTATTGGGTAATTGCTTGTGCCTGTAATTCACTTTCAGGAATAAGGCTTAATTGTTTTCTTCCAGTAACTGCATTGGTGGTACACGCAGCAAATATGGCTATTGCAGATACGAATAGTATTACTCTTTTCATAAAGTGAGGTTTAATGTAGATAATACATAAACAATTGCCGTACCAAACATTCTTAAAATTGTGTGTATTTTATTTATGGCGGTTTTTTCGCTTGTCCCTGTGCTTGAGAATTGGAACCCTACTTTCTACTCCACGCAATAATTTTCCTATATTTTTTTGGTGGGTTATTATTATTAAAACGGCTACTAATAAAGCAAATATTCTGTACAACACTTCATGCTCATTCCAAATCCACAAGACAGATATGGGTAACATTACACCTGCAAGCATTGAACTTAACGAGACAAATCTTGTAAGGTAAAGTACCAACAAAAATACACCCACACAAGCTATTGCAACAACTGGTTGGATGGCGAGAATCATCCCAAATAATGTTGCTACACCTTTGCCACCTTTAAAGCTAGCCCATATAGGAAACACATGCCCAATAACGGCTGAGAGACCAAGACCAATCATAAAATTGGTTCTTTCTAAACTATTTACATTGTGCAAATAATAAGGCATAAAATAAAAAAGGCCCACTGCAATCATTCCTTTTAGAATATCGCAAATCATAACCATGGTACCATATTTTTTACCCAATACCCTAAATGTATTTGTTGCTCCCATGTTACCACTTCCATAATCCCTTATATCTATTCCAAAATATTTTATACTAATGATGAGTGCGGTGGGAATTGAACCAATGAGATAAGCGCAAATAATGAGCAATAGTTCTTTCATGTATAATTATGGGGTTTAATTACCGTATACAAATATAAACAAATTGTTACTTTTTTTTTGGTTAAAGTATGCACATTTTAAACCACTGCCAATATGGCTAGCCAATTTTCTCGCTTACATAACTTAATAATTTTCATATCATTTTTCTCAAGCATATTTGTAAATTGAGTTTCATTATGCAACATAATACCACTAAACAATATTTTAGTACCTCCATTTGAAGCTTTCTTAATATTGTCAATATTAGCTGCTATAATATTCAAATTTATATTGGCCAAAATTATATCTGCTGTATTTCCAGAAGGAATGGTTTCGGCATTAAGTAGATTAATGACCTCACAATTATTTACAACAATATTTTCTTTTGCATTGTTAATACTCCAATCATCACAATCAATTGCCAGAATAGATGTTGCTCCCAATTTTTCTGCTAGAATTGCTAATACGCCGGTTCCTGTACCAAAATCAATAACAGATTTACCTTTAAAATCTAATTCGCCCATTTGCTCTACCATTAAGTAAGTAGTGGCATGATGCCCCGTACCAAAACTCATTTTGGGAGTAACTTCAATATCGTATTCAAAGGCACTGTCAGGCTCATGAAAGCTTGCCCTTATATAAACAAATGGTTTAGATGAATTTTGAGCAAAGACCTTTACCGGTTCAAAATCAGCTTCCCATTTTTCATTCCAATTTTGCTCTTTAATAATTGATTTAGAATACTTAAATACATTTATATCAATTACTGAATTAAACAATAATTCATCAAATTGCTCAAGAGGAATAAATGCTTTAAGCGAATCATTTTCTTCCTGAAAGCCATCAAAGCTTATATTACTTAATTGAGCAATCAGTAGGTCATTTTGATCCTGATTGGTATTACTAAAATGTATTTCTAAATATTCCATAAATGAAAAACTGCAACCTTAAAGGATGGAAGCTATATTTTTTGATTTGTTAAATTATCCTTGGAGCACTTCCTGATTTGCTGGAGCTTTCGGCTTTGGCATCAACGCTTTTCCACAGAGTTTAAATTTGCCTGTTTATTGGTCTATTTCAAACAATTTCACTTTTACTTTCTCCCCGTCCTTAAATATGCCAGCCTCTGTTTCTAAGCGTTTCCAACTTATTTCACATGTTCGTAGCAGCCTTCTCTGACTAGTTTCGTATCTCACGAAATGTTCGCTTAAATCCTCTGCCATGTACTAAAATAGCTTCACACCAAATAAGTTAATAATTGCGTTTATTCTTGCCTTGGGTTCGAGAATACTCAAACAAAGACTGAGAGATGTAGAAAATTCGTTCATCCCTATTTGTATGGTTGGTGGGGACACCAATCATTAAAATAAATTAATAAAAAGTATAATAAGTCTTATTTACAAATGAAGAATTATTGGGCATGGTAAATTTGGTTTCAGAAATTAGACCATTGGGATTGTAAATATTTCTTGATTTATTTACTGCTTCAGTTTTTTTTAATTTTGATGTAGTCGTAGATTCAACTAAATCACCTTCCAAATTGTAGATAAATTCACTCGTATATTTTGAATATGAATCTGATTGTACTTTTTTACTAATTTTATTTAAAGAATTATATTTATATATTACAGTTGAAGAATAAACTTTATTAAAAAAAGTTGTTTTTACATTTAATCCTTGCTTATTATAAAAAGTATTCATCAATGTTGAGTCTCCTTTATCATCATAAATTATAGATTTTATCAAACGATTATTTTCATCATAAAA
The DNA here is from genome assembly GCA_031430735.1 of Ferruginibacter sp. Classification (GTDB taxonomy): domain Bacteria; phylum Bacteroidota; class Bacteroidia; order Chitinophagales; family Chitinophagaceae; genus Ferruginibacter. The sequence continues at coordinate 37,370 of JANPCB010000060.1, forward strand.
CGAATTTACTCTCATTTTGGTTGAATCATCAATTATTATTTGTTGAACCATCTTTCTGTCTGTACTATATAACAAAGTAGATTCAGAATCTTTCTTCCCATTAAAATAATGTACTTTTTTGAGCAAATAATGCTCGTTATCATAAAATGAAGAATCATTAGTAATAACGTTTCCAAGGGAGTCTATCATTTTTGAATTTATAATAAAACCTGAAGTATCAAATTCTTTGATGTCTGTGAGGATGCTATCTTTCTCATTTCTAAAAAAGTATACTTTTAAGGTTTTTACTTTATTTTTTTTTATCATATTTTCGAATTCTTGGCTTCTATTCTGCGAATACAAAGAATAAGTAGTTAAAAACATTATCATTAATAGTAGAAAACTTTTCATTCAAATTAATTTTGTATATTTCGTTAGTAAACCAAATTAAAAACCGCAGCTATAAAAATACAACTGCGGTTTCTAAAAAAATATCAATTATAAAATTAAGCTTTCGGTGCTTCAGGTTTTGGCATCAATGCTTTTCTGCTCAATTTAAATTTACCGGTACGTTGGTCTATTTCAAGCAATTTCACTTTCACTTTTTCACCTTCTTTAAATATACCGTCCATTGTTTCTAGGCGTTTCCAGCTTATTTCACTAATGTGCAACAACCCTTCTTTCTTAGGCAAGAACTCTACAAATGCACCAAATTCTTTGATGCTCTTAATGGTTCCTTCATAAGTCTCGCCTACTACTGGTACTGCTACTAAACCTTGTATCCAGGTAAACGCTTTGTCCAATGCAGCTTTATCTTTACAGAAAATGCTTACAGAACCTGCATTATCTACTTCTTCAATATTCACAGTTGCCCCTGTTTCTCTTTGTATTTCTTGTATTACTTTACCACCTGGCCCTATCACTGCACCAATATACTCCTTATCTATCATAAACTTGATCATACGAGGCGCATGTGGCTTCACGTCTGGTCTTGCCGCTTCTATCGTAGCATGCATAGCGTCTAATATATGTAAGCGACCCTTGCGAGCTTGTGCAAGTGCACTGCGCATTATATCCATGCTCAAACCATCTACTTTTATATCCATTTGCACGCCACAAATTCCTTCACGGGTACCGGTTACTTTAAAGTCCATATCGCCTAAATGATCTTCATCGCCTAAAATATCTGTAAGTACGGCAAATTGGTCTCCTTTTTTAATTAGTCCCATAGCAACACCACTCAAATGTTTCTTTAGTGGCACACCTGCATCCATAAGCGCAAGAGAACCTGCACAAACAGTAGCCATAGATGACGAACCATTGCTTTCTAAAATATCACTTACTACCCTAACAGTATATGGATATTCCGAACCAGGCATCATTTGCTTTAGCGAGCGCATTGCCAAGTTACCATGCCCTACTTCTCTGCGGCCTACTCCCCTCATCATTTTTACTTCTCCTGTAGAAAATGGCGGAAAGTTATAATGCAAAATGAATTTTGTGTAATCGGAATGGTGTGCACTTTCAACAAGCAATTCATCCAAAGGTGTTCCCAAAGTAACCGTTGTAAGTGATTGTGTTTCACCTCTTGTAAATAGTGCAGAACCATGTGGAGTTGGTAAAATATCTGTCTCCATTTCTAGTTGACGTATATCTTCTGTTCCTCTACCATCCAATCGTTTACGATCGTTTAGTATCATATCTCTTACTACATTATATTGTAGTTCTCCTACATAATGACCTACTAGTTTTTTATCTTGTTCTTCTAGCTCTGCAAAGTTTTCTTTTACTTCGGTAAACAATTTGCTAAATGCATCGCTTCTTTCATGCTTGGCAGATGCTGCAGATGCTATTGCATACATTTTATCTTTGGCAAATGCACTAATTTTGGCATCCAATTCTTCATTACGGTAAGGTTTTGTATAATCCCTTTTTACATTGGAACCAACTAAATCCCTTAAGTCTTCTTGAGCCTTTACATGACTTTTTATAGCTTCGTGCGCTGCTTCTATTGCAATAATTAAATCTTCTTCACTACATTCTTTGGCCTCTCCTTCTACCATCATAATATTGTGGTTGGTAGCGGCTATCAAAAATTCATAATCTGCCGTAGCCAATTCTGAACGAGTAGGATTGACAACGATTTTACCATTTACCCTTGCTACACGTACTTCCGATAATATTTCTTGAATGGGAATATCAGAAACGGCTAATGCTGCTGAAGCTGCTAAACATGCCAAAGAGTCTGGCATAACTTCATCATCAGAAGATAAAAGCGAAACCAATACCTGCACATCACATAAATAATCTTCTGGAAATAAAGGACGAAGTGCTCTATCTATTAATCTCGATGTAAGAATTTCATAATCGTTCAACCTAGCTTCTCTTTTGAAGAATGAACCAGGAATACGACCATTCGAAGAAAATTTTTCTTGATAATCTACCGAAAGAGGAAAAAAGGATTGCCCTTCTTTTGGTTCTTTATTGGCTACTACAGTTGCTAATAAAATACAATTTCCTTGACGAACGGTTACTGCTCCATCGGCCTGACGAGCCATTTTGCCCGTTTCAATTGTTACCATTCTACCACCACCGATGTCGAACGTAACTTGTTTTGCTTGTAAAAATGACATATAAAATATTTTTAGGTTGAAAACATATAGTTTTCAACTTGTTAGAATGAGGATATGTATAAAGAATAAATCCCAACGGTTAGAAACAGTTGGGAATAAATTCTACTAATTACATATAAAGAATTATTTACGTAGACCTAATTTTTCAATTAAAGCTCTGTAACCTGTAAGATCATGTTTACTAAGATAAGTAAGCAATCTTTTACGCTGACCTACCATAATCATCAAACCAAGCTGAGAAGAAAAATCTTTTTTGTTGGTTTTCAAATGATTGGAGATGTGATTGATACGTTCTGTAATCATTGCTACTTGGCCTTCTATTGAACCAGTGTTTTTAGCGTTTCCGCCATAAGTTGAGAAAATAGTTGCTTTTCTCTCTAGTGTTAAATGCGACATTAATTTGTTGTTTAAAACGTTTTGTTTTTCTTTTTTCTAATTGGGTGCAAAAATAGTATATTTTACTCTAAAAATGGATTATTATAATAAAATATCCATGCTTTTCTTTTGATGCCCTTAAATTTACAGTTTTATAACGCAATTTCATCTTATTGAAACATATTCTATTTACTGTTACAAATGATTTGAACTACGACCAGCGAATGATTCGTATTTGTACTTCGCTCGTACAAAACGGTTATAATATTAGTTTGATTGGTGTTAAAAATAATGACTCTACGGCATTAGCGTATAAAAAATACAATCAAAAGAGAATTCCCCTGTTGTTTAAAAAGGGCCCCGCATTTTATATTGAATACAACGTAAAACTATTTTTTTACTTACTTTTTAAAAAAGCTGATGCGATATGCTGTATAGATTTAGATACCATATTGCCAGTGTATTTTGCCTCTGTCATAAAAAGAAAAAAACGTATGTATGATGCGCATGAATACTTTTCGCAAATGAAGGAAGTAATATTGCGCCCTCGCATTTACAAAATTTGGCACTGGATAGAACGGACATTTGTACCAAAATTTACATATGGTTATACAGTAAGCCACAGTATTGCATTGGATTTTGAAAAGTTGTACGGAGTACAATATGAGACTATCCGCAATGTACCAAACATAAAAAAAATACCGCCAAAGGTAACAGCAGCAAAAAAAATTGTATACCAAGGTGCGGTAAATGAAGCCAGGGGATTTGAATACCTTGTGCCGGCTATGCAACAGGTGGATGCGGAGCTCTATATTTATGGCAACGGTAATTTTATGGCACAAACCCAAGCGCTTATCAAGAAGTATCAGGTAGAAGAAAAAGTATTTCTGATGGGTAAACTATTACCCGAGCAATTAGATGATGCAACTGCAGATGCTTACATTGGCTTAAATCTAGTAGAAAAAATTGGGCTAAGTCAATATTATTCACTGGCCAATAAGTTTTTTGATTACATACAATTCGGTATACCACAAGTAACAATGAATTTTCCAGCATATAGCCGCATCAACGACCAGCACCAAGTGGCATTGTTATTAGATGATCTAGAACCTAGTACTATTTCAAACGCCATTAATAAATTGCTTAATGATAAAATGTATTACGAAAAATTAAAATCCAATTGTAAGCCCGCCGCACAAGAACTCAATTGGGAAATAGAAGAAAAAAAATTACTCACTTTTTATCGAAATATTTTTGGCTGAATACCTACATATAGTAACCCATGATGTACCCTACCCTGCTGACTTTGGAGGCGTAGTAGACATTTTTTATAAAATAAAATGGTTACATGCCATTGGCATCAAAATCCATTTACACTGTTTCGTAAAAAACCGTGCCCAGCAAGCCGAATTAGAAAAATATTGCGAAACGGTTACCTATTATAAAAGGAAAAGTGTGGGTAGTTATTCTTCAAAGATTCCCTACATCGTTTCATCTAGAAAGGATAGCAATCTATTAATCAATTTACAAAAGGACAAAGACCCTATTTTGTTTGAAGGGGTGCATAGTACCTATTATTTGTACAAAAATAAATTGAAGGAAAGGAAAACTTTTTTACGTTTGTTTAATGTAGAGTTTGTTTATTACAAACACTTAGCTACTTATGAAACAAATCTCTTTAAAAAATTATATTACAAAATAGAAAGTAAATTACTGGCGCAATATGAAAAAACGATTGCTGCAAAAACCCATGTACTTACACTTAGTTTAAAGGATGCTGAAACATATATAAAACATTTGGGGGCCAATGAGGTAAGTTTTGTACCAGCCTTTCATCCTTACCAAAATGTAACAAGCCAGATGGGAAAAGGATCTTACTGCCTTTACCATGGTAATTTGGCCATAAATGAAAATGAAAAGGCTGTTATTTGGCTTATCGAAAAAGTATTTGCTGCATTGGCTTTACCTTTTGTAGTAGCTGGAAGAAATCCTTCTACAAAATTGAAAAGAATTGCAAAAAAGTATAACAATATTAGCATTGTTGCTACCCCATCAGAAATAAATATGCAACTGCTCATACAAAATGCGCAAATAAATATTTTACCTTCTTTTAATGATACAGGGGTAAAATTAAAACTCTTAAATGCATTGTACAATGGGCGGCATTGCCTGGTAAACCTTGCTGGCGTAGATGGCGCTGGGCTCAACGAACTGTGCAACATTGCAGAAACCCCTACTGATTTTATACAAAATATTACACAACTTTTTGAGAAGCCATTTTCGCAAAAAGAAATGCAGCACCGAAGTACTGCACTAAAATTATTGTATGACAACGAAAAAAATGCTCGTTTTATTTATGAAGTGATACAGTAGCGTTGTCCCAAATTTTACCCGCTTCTGTTTTAATAGTACGAGCGGGGTATTTTTCTATAACCACATAATCGTGTGTAGCCATCACCACCGTAGTACCAAAATCCCTGGAAATATGAAACAATAATTTCATAATCTCATCACTCGTTTCGGGATCTAAATTTCCTGTAGGCTCATCGGCCAAAATAAGCTTTGGAGAATTTAACAAGGCCCTGGCTATATCTATTCTTTGCTGCTCACCACCGCTCAATTCAAACGGCATTTTAAACCCTTTGGTAGATAGATTTACTTTGTTTAACACATCGGCAATCTTTTCATCCATTAGTTTTTCATCTTTCCACCCAGTAGCACGCAACACAAATTTTAAGTTTTCTGTTACATTTCTATCGGTAAGCAATTGAAAATCCTGAAAAACAACCCCTAAATTTCTACGCAAATAGGGAATGGTTTTCCATGTAAGCTCACGCAGGTTATGCCCTACAACCCATCCTTGCCCTTCGGTAAGCAATAAATCGCCGTACAAGGTTTTTAGTAAACTACTTTTACCAGTACCCGTTTTACCTACTAAGTACACAAATTCTCCTTTATCTATGGATACATTTACATCGCTTAAGATGAGTGTTTTGCTTTGGTAAATATTTACGTTGCTGAGTTCTATTATTGATTGAGACATGATTATATTTTTAAAAGCCCCCTAAATCCCCCGAAGGGGGACTTTCGAACTCTGTGATTATTTAAATTTCTTTTTAATTTTTAATATTAGTATTATGATGATCAAAGCAAATATAAATAATTGCATGGCTGTGTAAAATTTATTTTGAATTAGCATTGTTAAAAATGTGGATAACTATATTTATAGTTTTAAAACTAATTTTATAGTTTTACGATATCAACTCATCAATATGATAAAGCAACTCACCAAAGCCGAAGAACAAATAATGCAGATTTTATGGAAACTGGACAAAGCATTTTTGAGAGAAATAATAGATGCATTGCCAGAGCCAAAGCCACACAATAATACGGTAGCTACTGTAATAAAAATACTTACCGAAAAGGAATTTATTGGTATAGCGGTTTTTGGGCGTACGCACCAATACCATCCACTAATAAGTAAAGAAGCTTATAGCAAGGCTACCATGAAAACATTTGTAAAAGGATATTTTGAAGGCAACATTAGCAATGCAGTTTCTTTTATGGTAAAAGAAAACAATCTTAGCATTAGCGATTTAGAAATGCTTTTAAAGGAATTGAAGAAAAAATAAGATTGCCCCGAATTTTTAAAAAATTGTTTACTGAAAAACGCTCCATTTATACAACCATAAATCTATTAGCATGCTACCATTTGCCTATTATCTTTTAAAAATAACCATTTGTTCGGCCGTGCTGTTCTTGTATTACTGGTTTATGCTCCGCAATAAAGTATTTCATAGTTACAACAGATTTTATTTGCTAGCCATTGTGGCTATTTCTATCATACTTCCGCTATGCAGTATTAATATTTTTCACACCAGCGAAGCACCCAAAGCATCTGTCATAAAAATGCTTACAGTTGTAACGGAAAGTGATGATTATATGGATGACGTAATAATACAAGCAAAACAAACTTCGCAATTTACTTTAATGGGCATTTTACCTTTTATATATGCACTCATCAGTATGGTATTTTTATTTTTACTGTTGCAAATGCTTATTGGTATTTTTCGCTTGCTACAAACAAACGATGTACAAAAAATAGAAAATATCCAATTTGTAAATACCCATGCAGCCAAGGGAACGCCATTCTCCTTTTTTCAAACCATTTTTTGGAACAAACAAATAGACCTACACAGCCCTGCAGGTACTCGCATATTCAAACACGAGCTCGCACATATACAGGAGCGCCATAGCTACGACAAAATATTTTTGAATATTGTATTGATATTATTTTGGGCAAATCCTATCTATTGGATTATACGAAAAGAACTAAGTATGATACACGAATTTTTAGCCGATAAAATAGCTGTCGAGGACGGCGACACCACTGCTTTTGCTGCGATGATACTTGCCACTACTTACCCAAATCATACCTTGGGTATTACCAATAATTTTTTCTATTCACCCATAAAAAGAAGGCTTATGATGCTTACGAAAAACCAACACCCAAAAATTAATTACCTGAGCAGGTTGCTGGTATTACCGCTTGCTGTTATTGTATTTGCAGCATTTACGATAAAAGCCAGGGAATATAAAAAAGAACAAAATATAAATAATGGATTGCTGAGCGCAACCAATAGCGTGCCTTCTAATGATGCATTAACCAATTCAAATTTGAGCAACTTGCCTAGCAATAACGCTACTGCGTATGCCCAACCAAATTATACCAATAAACAAATAACGGTGGTAATAGATGCTGGCCATGGTGGGCAAGACCCTGGAGCTAGAAACGAAGAAGGTATTGTAGAGAAAGATTTGACTTTACAACTGATAAAAAAAATAAAAGCGCTAAATAAAAATGAAAACATCCATATTATTTTAACCAGGGAAACAGATATTTACAATACGCCTCAAGAAAAAGCTTCTTTTGCCAATGAACAAAAACCAGACTTGTTTATTTCGGTACATATTGATGCCGCAATAAATAAGGGCGGGAAAACTAAAAATGGTTTAAACATATATGTACCTGACGATTCATTTCCTATAATTGCAAAAAGTCAATTGTTTGCATCGGCTATAATTGGTGCATTTGAAAACAACTATGCATTGGCAGTACCAAAAACTACTTTACAAAGAAAAGTTGGAATTTATGTATTGAGAGCTGTACAAGCACCTTCTGTATTGATACAAGCTGGTTATATTACCAATAAAAAAGATGCAGCTTATCTCACATCGGCTCTTGGTCAAGAAACTTTTGCAAACAATGTATTAAATGCCATCAATAATTTTGTAAAGAGCAATGACTTTCAAACGGGCAACTATAACCAACCTGCCGAAGCTGTAAAACCATTGGAAGAAATAGTGGCAATGAGCAGTTACAAAATAAGCACAAATGAAAAGGTTGCAGATAGCCGAAATGATGATACCATACTATTTAACGGAAAAAAGATAAAGTGATATGATATAAAAGTGGATGCAAATAAAGGCAAAAATGAAGCGATTAGAGTTGTCTACCTTTCAACGATACATTTTTTTGAAATTACCAATAAAGGTTGACAACCCTTACGAGATTTTTTATCAGCGCATCCTAAAAAGATGCGTTTTTTTAATTTTAGTATTTATCTTCAACAAAAAATTTTAAATGGGCAAATCAATATTTCTTGCAGTACTGTCTTTTTTGCTGGCACACAATTTTATTGCAGCGCAAAACAATGCCGTATTGCCTGAAAAACTTAAAACCAGCATTGTGCTTAAAACCCAAGCGGGGGTTACTGCACAAGCCAATGGCATTAAATGTGGAACCATTTTAGTTGAAATTGATACGACTGTTACCGTATCGCCAAAATATGCGTATTTGAGTATTGATTTTACAGAAGTAGAAGGCACCAACCAATTGGAAGTAATGATGGGCAATAATATTGTTTGGATATTTGATAAAACAGGCAAAGAAATTGTTGTTAAAGAAAGGTTTCTAAAAAGAACCAATGCCGCTATGGGAGCCAATATGGTAAAAATGCTGGTAAAAATACCCTATCGTTTAAAAACGGATAACAATCCATATACCATTCATTATCGCTGGGAAACCAAGGATAAGAGTAAGAATTTGGATTTGATTACCACAAAATAAAAAGCCTTAGCCCAGGTTCGTGTCCCCACGAACCTTCCGATTTAATCAACTATATTTTTTAGTTACTCAAATTTTCATAAAAAATACTTTCAAATTCAAATAACTATATTTTACTTACATATTATCGCACATCTTAACCTTAGCCTACGGTTCGTGGGGAGACCATAACTGTTCGGAAGAAAAAATATGTCGCTCCTACGGAGCTCTTATTATGTTTTATTGTTCATTTCTACTGGCATGTCGCCTCTAACGAGGCTAAATACTTTCAAATAATAGCTCCAGAGGAGCGACATATTAGTAGA
>JANPCB010000061.1:0-63638 GCA_031430735.1 Ferruginibacter sp.
CATTCGTACTTAAAAATGGTACCAATGAGTTGGCAGTTGACAATTTATCTCAAGGCTTTTACACTTTAAAGGTTTCTGAAAATGGAAACCAAACAGAAGTGATTAAATTAAACATACTAAGGTAGATTTATTTAATGGAGGCTTAATTAATACCCTATTCGTTTAGTAAAAAAGCAGAAGTCTCAAAACCAAAATAAGGGCTTTGAGAATCGCTTAAACGAAAACTTTCTACATCACCTTATCTAATAAAAAGGGGCTGTCTCAAACTTTTGAGACAACCCCTTTTTTTCTTTATAAAGTTTTTTGTTGATTCGAAATGTAACCCAATATATAGCCATTAATGGAAACAGCATTTTTAATTGCTTCCTATTGAATATGTTGTTATATAGCTTTAGACTGAGTAGATTAATTATAGAAAAAAGAAGATAAACGAGTGTTCGTTTTCTGAGGTTGGGTTGGTCAATTGTTTTCGTAATGGAATAAAGCGTTGGAAGACTCCGGCTATATAAAATGCATGTGGAAAATGAAAAAATGCAATATATAACGGGGCAAAAAATACCCTGCTTTTAGCAAGCAATCAGAAAGTAAGTAAAAACAAGAAAATAAATAGTTATTTACTTTGGTATTTATAATTATAAGCAACGAAATTTTCTAATATCCTCTTACATCTTTTCCTTCCATATAATTCATAAAAGCTTTATTACATACCCTGTTACCTCCGGGTGTTGGATAATTACCCGTGAAGTACCAGTCTCCCTTATTGTTGGGACAAGCTTCGTGCAGCGATTCTATTTTTTGATAAATTACTTGTACTGGAATAGTTACATCATCTGGTGTAATAAGTTGTGCTATTTTGTTTGAAATTTCTTTTAGTTCAAATGGTTTGTAAACATGCCTTACCAAATTTTCGGTATGCAGCTGGTTGTTTGCTTCTAGTATCTTGCATTTTTCTAAAATTTCATCCAACAAGTACGCTTGCCCTCTCTCTTTAAGTAATACTACAGCCGCTTTAAATGCAATAAAATCGCCCATTTTACTCATATCTATGCCATAACAATCAGGATATCTTATTTGTGGAGCGGAGGATACCACAATTATCTTTTTTGGTTTAAGCCTGTTAAGCATACGAATGATACTTTCTTTTAGTGTAGTACCACGTACAATACTATCATCTATTACCACCAGGGTATCTTCATTTTTTCTTACAGTTCCGTAGGTTATATCATATACATGTTGCACCATTTCGTTCCTGCTGCTGTCTTCGGTAATAAACGTACGCAGTTTTACATCCTTAATGGCAATTTTCTCTATGCGCACTTTTCTGTTTATCATTTCAGAAAGTTTTGCTTCATCAAAATCTTTGTTCCAGCTAAGGATGCGTTCTTTTTTTATTTCATTTAAATAATCCTCTGCTCCTTTTATTAAACCATAAAAAGCAGTTTCGGCCGTGTTGGGTATAAAGGAGAAAATGGTATTTTTTAAATCGTAGTTTACAATTTTTAGAATTATCGGACTTAAATTATAGCCAAGAGCAATACGTTCCCTGTAGATTTTTTCATCGCTGCCCCTACTAAAATAAATACGCTCAAAACTGCAAGCTTTTCTTTCTTGTGCTGGTACAATTTCTTCAATGCTATAACTTCCATCTGCTTTTGCAATTAAAGCCATACCGGGCATCAACTCTTGCACTTCGTTTTCTTCTAAGTTAAATGCAGTACGAATAGCAGCACGTTCACTGGCTGCAACAATTATTTCATCATTTACATAATAATAAGAAGGCCGAATACCATGGGCATCTCTTATAGCAAAAGCATCGCCATTGCCTGTTATACCTGCCACATGAAAACCTCCGTCAAACAGTGGCACAGCCTTTCTAAGCATGCTTACAATATCTGGTTTGCCAGGGTTTTCTTCATCTGCCAGTACTAAAAAATGGTACATTACCTCCATCATAGCTGCAAGGTCGCTTTGCTTTTCAAAATCGCCTGGTTTAATATTTATCAGTCTAAATAATTCTTCGGTATTTACCAAGTTGAAATTGCCAGCTAGGGTAAGGTTGCGAGATGGTATGGTATGTTTTTTAATAAAGGGGTGGCAAAATTGTACATCATTTTTGCCTTGCGTACCGTATCTGAGATGCCCCAATAAGACTTCTCCCAAAATAGGTATATGGCCTTTCATTAGACCTGGATGATGCTTTATATCTGGTTGGTATTTTTCAATCTCTGCTATTTCTTTTCCAATTTGCTGAAATAAATCTGCAATAGGCTGCTGGGCACAACTACGTATACGATAAAGAAATGGATACCCAGGCTCTGTGTTAAGTTTTACTGTCGCAATTCCTGCACCATCTTGGCCTCTATTGTGCTGCTTTTCCATGAGTAAATACAGCTTATTAAGACCATATAATACAGATTGGTGTTGCTGTTGGTAATAGCTAAAGGGCTTTCTAAGTCGAATAAAAGCTAGGCCGCATTCATGTTTTATTGCATCGCTCATTACAGAAATCTGTTGTGATTGTGAATTAAGGCGCAAAATTAGCTTATTAGTTTGCAGCAAACAAAAATCCCTCCATAATAGAGGGATTTTTAACAGTATACTACGTAATGCTATAAACCGCTTATTGCAATGCCTATCTGCAACAACTTTGTATCTGGGGTTACGCCGTCTTTAAAAATATTGGTAACACTATATGCGCCAAATAAAGAATAAATACCATAACCAACCCTACCTGTTAATGAAATTCGGGTAGCATTAAAATAAGATTTGGAATTTTCTTTTTCAGTAATCTTATTGATCGTATTTCCAGCAGAATTTTGTAAGGTTTTTCCCTTTGTATGTGCATTTAATAAAGTACCCACTTTTACACCAATTGCTCCTTTCATAGACTTATTAGGATTTTCGGGATTTGCAATAAATCTAAACTCTACAGGTATTTCTAAGTAAGCAGTAGCTAGCTTATATTTTTTATAACTATTTCCGGTGTCTTTGCGTACAAAAGGAAGTTTTGATTTAGTAGAAGTAATGCCAACGTCCATTTTTTTAAAATACATATTGCTGGTACCCATTCCTAGACCAATAGCAGCACTAAATTTTGGGTTGTTTTTAAATTGCTTGTTGTACATAATGTATACATTGGCACTTCTATTAAATCCTTTAATGTAACTGCTTACACTATCTGCAGTGCCGCTCCAAAAATTAGAAGCAAGTTGAATCATAAAATGATCTGCAGCACGATCGGTTATTGTTTTTTCTTTTTTGGGAGTTGTTTGCGAAAGTGCTGTAAGAGATAATGAAGCAGCAAAAAGAATCATTGATAATTTTCTCATATTAATTTCTTAGGTCGCAAAAATACTTGCACCGGGGGTTAACGAAAGGTTAAACATTATAAAAAAACAGTCCCGATGCATATCGGAACTGTTTTGTGTGGGCCCACCTGGGCTCGAACCAGGGACCACCTGATTATGAGTCAGGTGCTCTAACCAACTGAGCTATAGGCCCTTTCTTTCAATAAACTATTTTTGAAAACAATCTATTTTTAAAGAAGGATTGCAAAAGTAAGCAAATTCGGATATTTGCAAAAATATAAATAGATAAAAATGGCATTTTTAAAAAATATCATCTTCGATTTGGGGGCTGTGCTTATAAATATTGATTATAAAAGAACAGAAAAGGCATTTGTTAAACTGGGTTTTAAAGATTTTGAAGACATGTATTCACAATTTAAAGCCGATGCTATTTTTGAAAATCTGGAAACAGGCAAAATAAGTAATGAAGATTTTTATAATGCACTTATTTCTTTGAGCCCTAATAAAATTACAAAAGAACAAATAAAAGATGCTTGGAATGAAATAATACTGGATTGGCGGGTAGAGAGTTTGGATTTTTTAGAAACCATTAATACCAAATACAGCATTTTTCTATTGAGCAATACCAACGCTATCCACCATGAACATTTTAGTAGCAGTCTTAAAAATGAAACCAATAGAAATGAAATTGATAGCCTATTTGTAAAAGCCTATTATTCAAACGAAATACATTTAAGAAAGCCAAATGTAGAAATTTTTGAATTTGTAGCGAAGGATGCCAATATAAATATTATAGAAACACTGTTTATTGATGATACGATTAATAATATAGAAACAGCAAAATCCTTAGGATTTAAAACGCATTTGCTTTTGGAGGGAGAACGAATAGAAAACCTAGACTATGATCAATTTTAAAACTATCTAGATTTTTGTTGCAGATATTTTGCTCTAATAATTTTTTCGACAGGCGCATCGTTGAGTTTGCTTTCTATCCAAGAAATAACATCAAGGTAAACAAAAGCCCTGGTTTCGAAACGGTTTTGTTCTTGTGCTTTTAATTTTTGCAACAATTCTTGCAAAGAGGATTTAATATTTTGTGGTGATACATGAAAAGATTTTCGGAGGAAATTAAATATTTCTTCTTCTACCATACTCATGTTGTCCATTTTAGCCATAAAGCGGTAAACAGATTTAATTAGATATTCTATCAGATTATAATTGCCCAGTTCGTAGTGTGCAATCAATTGAAGTAAACGGCTATAACATTGCAGGTCTGTTCTAAGATCCATTTTCCAGTTAATTATTTTATTTAAGTAGTCAATAGCTGTGCTACTATCTCCACTTCCGAAATACAAAGAGGCAATTTTGTAATAAAAGATAAGTACACGATGTTTATCTAAATACAATTCAAATTCATCTAATTGTTTTACTAAAGTAGGAATCATTTTAAGGCCTTCGGTAAAAGTACCTTCGGTGAAATGCAAATTTATTTTTGATGTATACAGGTAAATAAAAGTTTGAATTTTATGATTTTCATTGTTTAGTACCAATTCTTGTTCACTGAATTCTTCAAATTTATTTATAGCTTGTTTAAGTTTTTTTGCGTTATGTAAATCAAAATGAGCCCCCATTAAATTGTGCATGCCCTTTATATAATGTATGGTCTCTATGGCAATCATATCGGGCTCTTCCGAAAAAATATCGACCCATTTTTGTGCATAACGATAATACATTAAAAAATCTTGACAGATAAATGCCCGCCAACAGTAGCTTTGATACAAATACAATTTTTCGTAAAAGGAATTGGCTGTCGTAAAATTTTCTGGTAGCCCAGCACTGAATATTTTTTTTATGGTGGCTTCTTCTTTTTCTGATCGTGCGTGTCCGTTTTTTATGTACCAACCATATAATTTTAAAGCCAAATTAGAAAGATCGTTTATACTACTTATTTTTTTTGCAGCATTGTTGGATTCCTCGGTAATTTCTTCCACCCTATTTTCAATACTTCTTGTTAAATACAATGCTTCTATTTTTTTTTCGAAAAAAAGCACTTGTATTAAATAAGTAATTTGATTATTGGTAATAGCCAGACGTTTTGTTTTGTCTAATATGTTTAAACTTTGCAAATACAACCCTTTGTTATACAAAATTCTTGCATGGTCCATTTGCTCGTGCAGTTGTAAATCTATATTGTCTACATCCTTTATCAAACGAAGACTATCTAAAATTTGTTTGTATAAATTGGCGCTTATGTTAGATAATTGAAGCTTGGTAATGGCTTCATTTTTTTTAAGTAACTGCGTTTCGTTGTAATCATCCATCTTGTCCAGCGCATCAAAAAGCTTTACGGTTTTAAGGTTATCCGTTTCAGTATTTCTATTTGCGAAAAGCTTAAAATTTCGCTTTTCTGATTTTTTAAGCGATTTGATTAATAGAAATAAAGCGTTATTTGAGCGATTAGGCATTGTATATATTTGTGGCCAAAACCCTTGGTGGGCTTGTTTTTTAGTGTTTATTAACCTCTTTTACCACTGTAAAAATAGCCCATTATTGAATGGGTTTTAACAATCTATCATCTTATCTTAGAAAAAATGGGGGCTAATGGTATGTCAGCAGCCGTAATAATTGATAAATATTTAAAACAATGAACACCAACAAAATTTTAATTTTTGATACAACATTAAGGGATGGAGAACAGGTGCCCGGTTGTAGATTAAACACAAAAGAAAAAGTGGCATTGGCACTCGAGTTAGAAAATTTGGGTGTAGATATAATAGAAGCAGGGTTTCCAATATCGTCTGCTGGTGATTTTGAAAGCGTAGAAGCTATTGCTAAAATTTTAAAAAATACGGTCGTATGTGGACTGAGCAGAGCAGTGGAAAAAGATATAGAAACGGCTGCGGCAGCACTAAAATATGCCAAGCGACCTAGGATACATACCGGTATTGGCACATCTGACTACCATATTAAATCTAAATTTAACGCTACGCAAGATGAGATTTTGGCTCGGGCAATACAATGTGTAAAATGGGCAAGAAATTTTACGGATGATGTGGAGTTTTATGCAGAAGATGCAGGAAGAACCGAAAATGAATACCTGGCAAGGGTAATTGAAGCCGTTATTAATGCGGGAGCAACTACCGTAAATATTCCTGATACAACAGGCTATTGTTTGCCACATGAATATGGCAGTAAAATTGCCTACCTGGTAAACAATGTTCCTAATATTGATAAAGCTGTTATAAGCTGCCATTGTCATAACGACTTAGGGCTGGCTACAGCAAACAGTATAGCTGGTGTAATAAGTGGTGCTAGGCAAATCGAATGTACAATCAATGGATTGGGAGAAAGAGCAGGCAACACTTCATTAGAAGAAGTAGTGATGGTAATAAAACAACACAAAGAATTAAATTTTTATACAGATATAAATGCAAGACTACTCAACCCTATGAGTAGGCAAGTGAGCGATACCATGCGTATGCCTGTTCAGCCAAATAAAGCTATTGTAGGTAGCAATGCATTTTCTCATTCTTCTGGAATTCACCAAGATGGATTTTTAAAAAATGCACAGACATACGAAATTATAAATCCAGATGAAGTAGGCGCAGATGGTTCTAAAATTATTTTAACGGCAAGAAGCGGTAGAAGTGCACTGGCATATAGATTTCAAAATTTAGGGTTTGTTTTTGATAGAGATGATATTGATGCGTTGTATCAAGCATTTGAAAAGGTAGCAGATGTAAAAAAGGAAGTGGTGGATAGTGATTTGAAGGAATTGGCAACTGTGTATAATAATGTAGCGGTTACTAATTAAAATAAAAAGGTTTCAATCAAGAAGAGTGTCAGCCTGAGCCTGCCTATGTCGGCAGACAGGCTTGTCGAAGGCGGGTTTACTTGCTGCAACGGGTTCGACAAGCTCACCCTGACACTCTCACAACACAAAGTAAAATGGCAAAAACATTATTCGATAAAATTTGGGATAAACACACCGTAAAAGTAATAGACGGGGGAATTACTGTATTGTATATCGATAAACATTTGATACACGAAGTAACGAGCCCACAAGCTTTTAAAGGAATTGAAAACAGAGGCGTGCCCGTTTTTAGACCAAAACAAATTGTGGCCACTGCCGATCATAATGTTCCTACTATTAATCAGCATCTTCCTATAAAAGATGAACTGGGCAGAATACAAGTGGATACCTTAATAGAGAATTGTAAAAATCACCAGATAGAATTATACGGTCTCGGACACAAATACCAAGGCATTGTACATGTGATTGGGCCAGAGCTTGGCATAACACAACCTGGAATGACAATCGTTTGTGGTGACAGCCACACATCTACCCATGGCGCATTTGGGAGTATAGCATTTGGTATAGGCACCAGCGAAGTAGAAATGGTTTTTGCTACGCAATGTGTAATGCAAAGCAGACCAAAAACAATGCGTATAAATGTAGAGGGGAATTTGCAAAATGGTGTTACTTCTAAAGATATTGTACTTTATATTCTATCAAAAATATCTGCTAGTGGTGCTACAGGTTATGCGGTAGAATTTGCAGGCGCTACCATACGTAATTTAAGTATGGAAGCACGAATGACCATTTGCAATATGAGCATAGAAATGGGTGGACGCTGCGGATTGATAGCGCCCGATGAAACAACATTTAATTATGTAAAGGGAAGGCAATTTGCACCAGCAAATGGCGATTGGGATATTGCTTTGACAAAATGGAAAACGTTGTACAGCGATGATGATGCAATATTTGACAAAGAAATTAATATTGAAGCAGCAGATATTTCCCCGATGATTACATATGGTACCAATCCTGGAATGGGCATTGCAATTGATGCAACTATACCGGCAGTTGAGTCCATTGGGGAATATGACAAAGCAGGGTTTATAAAATCGCTTGCATACATGGGGTTGCAAGAAGGGAAAAAAATTGTAGGGCAAAAAATAGACTATGTTTTTATTGGAAGTTGTACCAATAGCCGTATTGAAGATTTACGGTTGGTTGCCAATTTTGTAAAAGGCAAAACAAAATCTGCAGATGTGGAAGTTTGGATTGTACCAGGCAGCAAGCAAGTAGAGCAACAAGCCATTGAAGAAGGCATAGATAAGATATTTATTGAAGCTGGATTTCAATTGCGCCAACCAGGCTGCAGTGCATGCTTGGGTATGAATGAAGATAAAATACCAGCGGGTAAATATTGCATAAGTACCAGCAATAGGAATTTTGAAGGAAGACAAGGAGCAGGCGCAAGAACATTGTTGGCCAGTCCGCTAAGTGCAGCAGCGGCAGCTATTACAGGTTATGTGACAGATGTGAGAGAAATGGCCTCCCCATCCCGATAAATATCGGGACCGAAGGAGGGGCTTTTGCAGCTCTTAAATAAAAATGAACTTTTAAAATATTTAGATTTAGTAGCATGAGTGATATAAAGAAACATCAAAGTATTAAAAACGTTAAGTCCTCCGCCTTTCGGCGGAGATTTAAGGGGTCTTTTGTTCCGCTAAAAATAGAAAACGTAGATACAGATCAAATTATACCTGCTCGTTTTTTAAAGGGAACTACCAGAGATGGATTTGGTAAAAATTTATTTAGAGATTGGCGATATATAAACGATGATGAAAATAATCCTAAACCCGATTTTGTTTTAAACCAGCCACAGTACAAAGGCGAAATATTGGTAGCAGGTAAAAACTTTGGTTGTGGGTCATCAAGAGAGCATGCAGCATGGGCAATTGTGGATGCAGGTTTTAAAGTGGTGGTGTCTAGTTTTTTTGCAGATATTTTTAAAAACAATGCATTAAACAATGGGCTTTTACCAGTTATTGTTAGCGATGCCTTTTTAGAAAAAGTCTTTTTACAGGATAATGTTGCTACCCTTTCTGTTGATTTGGAAAACCAAACAATAACAATTGATGAAACGAACGACGTAGAGGTTTTTGAAATAAATTCTTATAAAAAAACCTGTTTGCTTAATGGGTATGATGATATAGATTATTTATTAGGAATGAAAGATGAGATAATAGAATTTGAAAAACAATTGTAGGAACTCGCCTGTGGCGAGTTCACATAAATAGAATATTCGGAAGTAAGAACTCGCTTGTGGCAAGTTCACATAAATAGAATATTCGGATGTAAGAACAAGCCTGTGGCGAGTTCACATAAATAGGAAATTCGCAAAAAAGAACTCGCAGCAGGCCAATTCTTAAAAAATTAATTATGGTAAAAAATATAGCAGTAATTGAGGGAGATGGAATTGGACCAGAAGTGGTAGCACAATCAATAAAAGTACTAGATGCTATCGCACACCGGTTCCACCACGTTTTTGAATATAACAAAGTATTAATGGGTGCTGTGGCAATAGATGAAACTGGAAATCCTTTGCCACAAAAAACAATAGATGTTTGTATGGCTTCCGATGCTATTCTGTTTGGGGCAATAGGGCACCCAAAATACGACAATGACCCAAGTGCAAAAGTAAGACCCGAGCAAGGTTTGCTAGGTTTGCGTAAAGCCTTGGAATTGTTTGCAAATATAAGGCCGGTTACAGCGTACACAGCTTTACAGCATTTAAGTCCACTTAAAGCAAGCAATATTGAGGGGGTGGATTTGGTTATTTACAGAGAACTAACGGGCGGAATTTATTTTGGTAAAAAGGAAACAAACGAAGAAAAAACAATTGCCGTTGATGAATGTAAATATACCAAAGAAGAAATTGAACGCATTACGCATGTAGCATTTAAAGCGGCACAAACCAGGAGGAAAAAACTGACATTGGTTGACAAGGCCAATGTATTAGAAACATCCAGGCTTTGGAGAACAATTGTAAAAGAAATAGCAGATGATTACAATGATGTAGCACTAGATTTTTTATTTGTAGACAATGCCGCCATGCAAATAATATTAAACCCAAAGCAGTTTGATGTAATACTTACAGAAAATATGTTTGGAGATATTATTAGCGATGAGGCAAGTGTGATAAGCGGTTCATTGGGTATGTTGCCATCTGCTTCCTTGGGAGATAAATATGCTTTGTTTGAACCTATACATGGATCATACCCACAAGCAGCAGGTAAGGATATTGCAAATCCAATGGGTTCCATATTATCTACAGCAATGCTACTTGATCATTTTGAAATGTTTGAAGAAGCAACACTGGTAAGGGAAGCTACAAATTGGGCTATTTCAAATGGGTATGTAACAAAAGATATTGATGTAGAAAATTTTTACTTCACTTCTACCATTGGAGATATTATTAGTGAATATATAAGTAGTGCGGAACATGGTAATGTGAATGTGGATAATATTTTACTAAGAAAATCTACGGTGATATAAAACGTATTTAATAAAACATCGATAAAAGTTGAATAAAGTGATACCGAGGAATGGAGCGTCTGCCTGCCGGCAAAGGCAGGTCGCCACAGAAGTTCCATAAAGATATTAGCTGATAAACAAAAGAAATAAAAAATTAAACGGATGAAAAGCAATATCACAAAAGTAAAAGTGGGCATAAAAAAAGCTAAAGTAGGGATAAAAATTATCTAACAAACAGATAAAGACCCTACCTCCACAAAGAAGCAGGGTTTTTTATTTTAAAACAAAAACAATAAAAAAAGGCATGTATTTTAACGAAAAAACAATTATTTATTTTAACAATGAGTATGTATTGGCAACGGAGGCCAAAACTGGATTATTTGATCAATCACTTCATTATGGCTACGCTGTATTTGAGGGCATACGATCTTATGCAACTGAAAGCGGAACAAAAATTTTTAAACCGGTAGAACATTTTGAAAGATTAAAATTTTCTTGTGACAGCGTAGGTATACCACTTAACTATAGCACGCAGCAAATGATAGATATTTCTTATGAGGTATTGTCAAAAAATAATTTGGAAGATGCTTATTTGCGCCCGCTGGTATTTTGTCCACCAAATATGAGTTTGCAAAAAGCCAAGGAATCTTTGCTAATGATTGCAGCGTGGAGTTGGGGAGCATACTTAGGCGATAATTTGATCAGGGTAATGACTTCTTCATTTCAAAGACCCAACCCTAAAGGATTTAAAATTCATGCAAAAATTAGTGGCCATTACGTAAACTCTATCATGGCTTGCCAAGAAGCAAAAGACAACGGTTTTGATGAGGCTTTGTTGTTGGATATTAATGACAATGCAGCAGAGGGGCCAGGCGCCAATTTATTTATTGAAAAAGAGGGCAAATTATTTACGCCACCTTCCAATTTTATTTTACCCGGTATAACAAGAGCAACCGTAATAGAAATCTGTGCAACCTTGGGAATAGCGGTAGAAGAAAAAATAATTACAGTAGACGAAATAAAAAATGCAGATAGTGCTTTTTATTGTGGTACCGCAGCAGAAATTATTGGTTGGCAATCATTGGATAAATATGTTTTTCCAAAAGCGTGGGACACATCAATAGGAAAAACGATTCAATCGGCTTATAAAGCAAAAGTGTTGGAGCAGGACTTTAAATTGGAATTGGTGTAAGAGATGTCCCACAAAGGGTACAAGGGTCACAAAGAAATTGTTGTGTGAGAAGAAAAAAGGGAAGGAGGGTTAGGGGTTTTTGAATTGCCCTGCGCTTTAGCGGATAAATAATAAAGTTGAAAGGGCTTTAGCCCGCTATAGCAGAACATTTGGGGCTAAAGCCCCTTTGGAGGAGATGTTTTTAGCACCGGCCTAAAGGTCGGTGCAATTTAAAAAGCTGCAATTCATAAAAATTGTTCTTGAAACACCAAATAAAAAGACAAGGAATAAAAATGAAATATGACAGAACTAAATAAATATTCAAAAACAATAACGCAAGACGAAACTCAACCTGCAGCGCAAGCTATGTTGTATGGCATTGGCTTAACAGAAGATGATTTGAAGAAAGCCCAGGTAGGAGTTGTGAGTATGGGTTATGATGGTAATACTTGCAATATGCATTTGAATGATTTAGCAAAGCTGGTGAAACAGGGAGTGTGGGACAATGACCTAGTGGGTTTAATATTTAATACAATTGGCATCAGCGATGGGATAAGCAATGGAACAGATGGAATGCGTTACAGCCTAGTAAGTAGGGATATTATTGCAGATAGTATAGAAGCAGTATGCGGTGGATTTTATTATGATGGATTGATAGCGCTGCCTGGTTGTGATAAAAATATGCCAGGTTCTATAATGGCAATGGGAAGGCTGAACCGCCCGTCTATAATGGTATATGGTGGAACGATAGCTGCAGGAAATTACAAAGGAGAGGAATTAAATATCATTTCTTCTTTTGAAGCTTTGGGTAAAAAAATTGCTGGCACCATCACAGCAGAAGATTTTAAAGAAGTAATAAAACACAGTTGCCCAGGTGCAGGAGCATGCGGCGGCATGTACACAGCCAATACAATGGCAAGCGCTATAGAGGCTTTGGGTATGAGTTTGCCTTATTCTTCAAGTAATCCGGCATTGAGTGAAGAAAAGAAAAAAGAATGTTTGGATGCAGGTAAGGCAATAAAATTATTATTGGAAAAAGATATAAAGCCAAAAGATATCATGACACGTAAAGCATTTGAAAATGCCATTACCATCATCATGATTTTTGGCGGAAGCACCAATGCGGTGTTGCATTTAATTGCCATGGCAAAAAGTGTAGATGTGGAGTTGAGCATTGATGACTTTCAAATCATAAGTGATAAAACACCTGTACTAGCAGACTTTAAGCCAAGTGGAAAATATTTAATGCAAGAATTGCATGCGCATGGTGGCGTACCAAGCGTAATGAAATATTTATTAGAAAAAGGATTGTTGCATGGTGATTGCTTAACTGTTACCGGTAAAACGGTAGCAGAAAATGTACAAGATATCAAGTCATTGGATTTTGATGCACAAAAAATTATTTACCCATTAGAGCAACCCTTAAAAGCAACAGGGCATTTACAAATTTTGTACGGCAATCTTGCTGAGAAAGGAAGTGTGGCAAAAATAAGTGGCAAAGAAGGTGAACGTTTTGAAGGTACTGCTAGAGTGTTTGATGGAGAAAAAGATTTGGTAGAGGGTATAAGTAATGGCAGGGTAAAAAAAGGAGATGTTGTGGTAATTAGATATGAAGGTCCAAAAGGGGCGCCAGGTATGCCCGAAATGCTAAAACCTACAAGTGCCATTACTGGAGCAGGTTTGGGTAAAGATGTTGCACTAATTACCGACGGAAGATTTAGCGGCGGTAGTCATGGTTTTGTTGTAGGGCATATTACACCCGAGGCTTTTAATGGGGGTTTAATTGCGTTGGTGCAAAATGATGATATTATTGAAATAGATATTGCTACTAAAAAAATGACATTGAAAGTGAGCGAAGAAATAATTGCAGAGCGAAGAAGTAATTGGAAACAACCTTTATTGAAAGCGACAAAAGGTGTGTTGTTTAAATATGCCAATACAGTGAAAAATGCGAGCGAGGGTTGTGTGACGGATGAATAGCCTCCCTAAATCCCTCCACAGGAGGGACTTGGGAGTCTGATAAATTTAAAAGTATAATTTAAAAATGAAGTGTATAAATGTTTATTAGAGATTTTCTTTAAATAAAAAACGATGAACAAAGCATATTTTTTAGAACTAGCCAAGTATAATATTTGGGCAAACAATAAAATGATTGCTTGGTTAAATGATATAAATGATGTTCAATATAAACAATCGATTGAAAGCAGCTTTGGGAGTATTGTTGGGCTTGTATTACATGTAGCATCTGCAGAAAAAATTTGGTTAGAAAGGCTCCATGAAGACCCAGCACCTCTTTGGCTTGCAAGTGATTTTAAAGGAGATAAAGAAACATTGGTTAGTATATGGAAAAGAGCATCGGAAGATATTAAAATGTACATAGAAAATTTTGATGAAAAGAATTTAGAAAATAAACTAAAGTTTAAACGACTAAACGGGGAAGAAAATGAATTGGCTTTCTACCAAATATTTTCACATGTTTTAAACCACTCCACTTTTCATCGGGGTCAGTTTGTTACACTCTTAAGGCAAGTAGGGTTTTCAAATATATCGGGTACTGATTTGTTGGATTTCTACAATTTATAATTGCACATAAAATATTTTTTATGGAAACACTGGAAAAAATTAAAGAAGTAAAGAAAGAGCTAAGTGCTCAACAAATCCCCCCCCTGGGGGGACTTAGGGGGGCTGGGCTTTTGACTGGTGGTCAAGCTGTACTCGAAGCTTTTCTTACAGAAGGGGTTGATACTATTTTTGGTTACCCAGGAGGAGCAATAATGCCGATATACGATGCACTGTATGACTATGAAGATAAAGTAAAGCATATTCTCGTACGCCACGAGCAAGGTGCTATACATGCAGCACAAGGCTATGCACGTGTGAGTGGTAGAACGGGCGTGGTGTTTGCTACTAGTGGACCAGGAGCTACAAATTTAGTGACAGGCTTAGCAGATGCGATGATAGACAGTACGCCAGTTGTGTGCATTACCGGGCAAGTGTTTGCCCATTTATTAGGCACAGATGCGTTTCAAGAAATAGATGTTATTAATATTACTACACCTGTTACCAAATGGAATTATCAAGTAACAGATGCTACAGAAATACCTGCTGTATTGGCAAAAGCATTTTACATAGCAGCAAGCGGAAGACCAGGGCCTGTGTTAATTGATATTACTAAAAATGCGCAGTTGCAACAATTCGAATATGAAGGCTATAAAAAATGTGATCACATTAGAAGTTACAGACCAAAGCCTATTATAAGAAAGGAATATGTAGAAGAAGCAGCCACATTGATAAACAATGCAGAAAGACCATTTGTAATTTTTGGACAAGGTGTTATACTAGGAAACGCAGAAAAAGAATTTACTGCATTTATTGAAAAAGCAGGACTGCCAGCAGCATGGACCATCATGGGCATGAGTGCCATTCCTACAGATCATCCTTTGGGTGTGGGTATGCTTGGTATGCATGGGAACTATGGACCAAATGTATTAACCAATGAATGCGATGTATTGATTGCAGTTGGTATGCGTTTCGATGACAGGGTTACAGGGCGTTTGGATAAATATGCCAAGCAAGCAAAAATAATTCACCTCGATATAGACCCATCAGAAATTGATAAAAATGTGAAAACAACTGTACCCGTGTGGGGAGATTGTAAGGAAACTTTGCCCATGTTAACAGCATTAATAAGACAAAATACGCATGATGCTTGGCACAATAAGTTTAAGGAATATCAAAAAAAGGAAGACGAGACATGTATTATCCCAGAAATGAATCCTACAACGGATGAACTTACCATGGGAGAAGTAATAAATGTATTGAATGAACTAACGAAGGGAGAAGCTGTAATTGTTACAGATGTGGGGCAGCATCAAATGGTAGCTTGCCGATATGCAAAATACAATAACAGCAAAAGCAATATTACAAGTGGAGGCCTTGGCACAATGGGCTTTGCATTACCAACAGCCATTGGTGCAAAATTTGGTGCGCCCAATAAAACAATTATTGCCATTGCAGGCGATGGTGGTATTCAAATGACGATACAAGAGTTGGGGACCATTATGCAATTTAAAGTAGATGTAAAAATATTAATTCTCAATAATCAGTTTCTTGGTATGGTGCGCCAGTGGCAGCAATTGTTTCATGAAAAAAGGTATTCGTTTGTGGGTATTACAAGTCCAGATTTTGTGCAAGTAGCAAAAGGATATTACATAGATGGACAACGGGTGAGCGAAAGAAATAAATTGAAAGAAGCTTTACAAACCATGCTAGATCATAAAGGAAGTTATTTTTTAGAAGTGATGGTAGGTAAAGAAAACAATGTATTTCCGATGGTGCCACAAGGTAGAGGCGTTTCGGAAATTATCTTGAGTAAGGAAGAACTATAAGAATACGTTTTCCGCAGCTTCGCTGCAAAAAACAAGGATTGCCACAAAGGCGCAAACCTGCCTGACGGCAGTCAGGGTCACGAACCAGCCTGCCGGCGGGCAGGGTAGAAAAAATGCATAGTGTTTTTTCTTTGTGTCTTCGAGACTTAGTGGCTAAAATAAATTTTTGTAAAAAAAATATTTGATGGTCTAATAAGAAGTGAAGTTGCTATTAAAAAAGAAATTATGCAAAAACAAGAATTCACCATAACCGTTTATACCGAAAACCAAATTGGTTTACTCGTTCGTATTGCCATTATTTTTTCTCGTAGAAAAATAAATATTGATAGTCTCAATACATCGCCAAGCGAAATAGAAAGCGTACATCGTTTTACCATTGTAATAAACGAAACAGAAGAAGTAGTAAGAAAACTTTGTAGGCAAATAGAAAAACAAGTGGAAGTTTTAAAAACCTATTACAACAACAATGATGAAATCGTTTGGCAAGAGTTGGCGTTGTATAAAGTGCCTACAGATATAATAGCAGCAGAAGTAAAGGTAGAAAGATTGCTAAGCCAACATGGGGCAAAAGTTGTGGTAATAAGAAAAGATTATACGGTTTTTGAGGTAGCAGGACACAGAGAAGAAACGGATAATTTAATTAAAGTATTGGAGCCATTTGGCTTAATAGAATTTGTACGCAGTGCAAGAATAGCGATTATAAAAAACAGTGAGGGCTTCCATAAAAAATTAAAAGAATTTGAATACAGGGAACCAGGAGAGGCAATAACGGAGAATGAATTTTTGAATAAGAATGAGGAAGTATTTTCTATGTAAATCAGTCGGCAATTGGCAGAGTGCAGTTGGCAAATGGTCTCTAATAAAAACAACGCTTATTAAATTTTAAAAACATAATTAATAAAAAGTAACTCATTAATCACAAAGTTCGCAAGTCCCCTTGTGGGGGATTTAGGGGGCCTTAACAATTTATACAATGGCAAATTATTTTAACAGCTTACCACTTAGAGAACAGCTAAACCAACTGGGCGTATGTGAGTTTATGAACAGCAGCGAATTTACAAACGGTGTGGATGCACTGAAAGGAAAAAAAATGGTAATTATAGGTTGCGGCGCTCAAGGTTTAAATCAAGGATTGAATTTAAGAGATGCTGGACTAGATGTATCGTATGCATTGCGAAGCGAAGCTATAACAGAAAAAAGAGCATCATGGAAAAATGCTATAGAAAATAATTTTACGGTAGGCACTTATGAAGAATTAATTCCTTCGGCAGATTTAGTGTTGAATCTTACTCCAGACAAACAACATACATCTGTAGTAACCGCCATCATGCCTATAATGAAAAAAGGCGCTACACTTTCTTACTCTCATGGTTTTAATATTGTGGAAGAAGGTATGCAAATAAGAAAAGATTTAACGGTAATAATGGTAGCGCCAAAATGCCCAGGCACAGAAGTAAGGGAAGAATATAAAAGAGGGTTTGGTGTACCTACATTAATAGCAGTGCATCCAGAAAATGACCCAGAAGGAAAAGGATTGGAGCAAGCAAAAGCTTATGCAGTGGGCACAGGTGGGCATAGAGCAGGTGTATTGAAATCCTCTTTTGTAGCAGAAGTGAAAAGTGATTTGATGGGTGAACAAACAATTTTATGCGGCATGTTACAAACAGGCGCTATACTTTGTTTTGATAAAATGGTAGAGAAGGGAATTGAAAAAAGGTATGCATCTAAATTGATACAGTATGGTGTAGAAGTAATTACGGAAGCATTAAAGCAAGGTGGCGTTACAGCCATGATGGATAGATTATCTAACCCTGCAAAAATAAAGGCATTTGAATTGTCGGAAGAATTGAAAACGATTATGCGTCCATTGTTTCAAAAACACCAAGATGATATTATGAGTGGGCATTTTAGTAAAACCATGATGGAAGATTGGGCAAATGATGACAAAAATTTATTGGCATGGAGAGCAGCTACCGGCGAAACCGCTTTTGAAAAAACGCCCGCTGGCGATATGAAAATAGCTGAGCAAACGTTTTTTGATAATGCATTATTATTTGTAGCAATGATAAGGTCTGGTGTAGAATTAGCTTTTGAGACAATGGTAGAAGCTGGTATTAAAGAAGAATCTGCATATTATGAATCGCTACACGAAACACCATTGATTGCAAATACCATTGCCCGTAAAAAATTATTTGAAATGAATAAGGTTATTTCTGATACAGCAGAATATGGTTGTTATTTATTTGACCATGCATGTAAACCTTTATTGGCAAATTTTATGAGCAAAATTGATACAGATGTAATTGGAAAAAATTTCAATGAAGGAAAAGATGCTGGGGTGGATAACAAAGTATTGATACAAGTAAACCATGCCTTACGCTCTCATCCTGTAGAAATTATTGGTGCGCAATTAAGACAAGCCATGACGAATATGAAAACGATAAGTACAAACGCATAATGAATACAACATCTGAAATATTATTAGATTTTACAGCAGCAGCGGAGAGATTAAAACACGTTGTAAACAAAACGCCGTTGCAACTCAACGTAAATCTCTCCAAAAAATACCAGTGCAATGTATTTTTGAAAAGAGAAGATTTGCAAGTAGTACGTTCGTATAAATTGCGTGGTGCATATAATATGATGAGTAGTTTGTCGCCCGAGCAATTGCAAAAGGGTGTTGTGTGTGCAAGTGCAGGCAACCATGCGCAAGGCTTTGCATACAGTTGTAAAAAGTTGGGTGCAAAAGGAGTTGTATTTATGCCAGTAATTTCGCCCAATCAAAAAATATCGCAAACCAAGATGTTTGGAGAAGATTTTGTAGAAGTAAAATTGATTGGTGATACGTTTGATGATTGCGCCATAGCTGCAAAAAAATATACAGAAGAAAATGGAATGACTTTTATTCCACCATTTGATGATTATAAAATTATTGAAGGGCAGGCAACTGTGGGAGTAGAATTATTTGAACAGTTCAATAATATAGAAAATAAAAACAGCAGTCAATCTATTAATTCAATCTCGCAGGTTTCCTCCCCCTCCGGGGGAGATAGAGGGGGCTCGGTGGGGTCCGTTGATTTCATCTTCCTAGCCGTTGGTGGTGGTGGCCTAAGTGCAGGGGTAGGGTCCTATTTTAAAACCTTTTCTCCCCATACAAAAATAATTGGCGTAGAGCCAAAAGGTGCACCAAGTATGTAT
This sequence comes from Ferruginibacter sp., assembly GCA_031430735.1. Classification (GTDB taxonomy): domain Bacteria; phylum Bacteroidota; class Bacteroidia; order Chitinophagales; family Chitinophagaceae; genus Ferruginibacter. The sequence goes on from JANPCB010000061.1 coordinate 19,393, forward strand.
GAAGCGCTAAAAGCAGGCCAGCCAGTTACCTTAGAAAATATAGAGCGTTTTGTAGATGGCGCTGCAGTAAAACGTGTAGGCGATATTACTTTTTCTATTTGTAAAGATGTGTTAGATGATATGCTGCTAGTAGATGAAGGGAAAATTTGTACAACTATTTTACGCTTGTACAATGAAGATGCCATAGTTGCAGAGCCAGCTGGGGTATTAAGTATTGCTGCTTTGGATGAATATGCACATTTGGTAAAAGGTAAAAATATTGTGTGCGTTATTGGTGGTGGTAACAATGATATAGACCGTATGCAAGAAATTAAAGAACGGAGTTTGCAATACGAAGGATTGAAGCATTATTTCCTTATTCGTTTTGCACAACGACCAAGGGCTTTAAAAGAATTTGTAAACTACGTGTTAGGTGATAACGATGATATAACCAGATTTGAATACATGCAAAAACACAATAAAGAAACTGGCCCCGCTTTGGTGGGTATCGAATTAAAAACAAAGAATGATTACGATGTGTTGTTGAAAAATTTAAAAGACTATCATATTAACTATACAGAATTGAAGAGCGGAGATAATGCTTTTGGGTATTTGGTGTAAAGCCCCTCTTCTATCTTCTCCCCGAGGGGGAGAAGGAAATCTCGAAGATAATAGCGAAGATTAAGTAGAGTAAGAAAAATGTATATGAAAAGTTTGAGAGTCGATAACTATCTGCGGGGAGATTGATTGGGAGATAAGTTTGGAGATAAAGTAGAATAAAAGTTTTGTGAATCAAAATGTGACAGAAATAATTAGAAGCCACAGATTTTTGTTGAAAAAGAATCTGAAGCTGATGTGGTAGATAAAATGTTTGGATATGTTTAATGTGCCGCTTCCTCTCCTTCGGAGAGGGAGAAGGAGGGAGAGGCTTTTAAAAAAGATTACATGATGAAATGCTTAATTACAAATGCTGACAATGATATAAAGCTTGGCCTCTCTCTCTCTCGGAGAGGGAACAGCCTGTCCCGACAATTCGGGAAGGGGGAGGCTTCTACAGGGCTCTACGACCCTCGCTTCGAGCATGACGCTTGTGGTATTGGTTTTGTTGCCAATATTAAAGGTGTAAAATCGCACCAACATATTTCTGATGCGCTAACTGTATTGGAAAACATGGAGCACAGAGGCGCATGTGGTTGCGAAAACAACTCTGGCGATGGCGCAGGAATTATGTTACAAATGCCGCACGAATTTTTCTTTGATGAATGCAAAAAGCTGGGCATTCATTTACCTCCATTTACAAAATATGCAGTGGGCGTTATTTTTTTTCCAAAAGAAATACGAGTAAGAGAAGAATGTCGTTCGTTGTTTAATAAAGCTGCTGAAAAGTTAAATATAGAAATACTTTGTTATAGAAAAGTACCCGTAAATACAGAAAATATTGGGCCAACGGCTTTAAGTGTAGAGCCCGAAATGGAACAGGTTTTTATTGCACGCCCAGATCATATTAAAGATGTGGATGCTTTCGAAAGAAAGCTTTTTGTTCTACGCAATTATGCTACACATACCATTAACAACACCATTAGAAAAGATAGTATTGGATTTTACTTCGCATCGCTTTCTTACAAAACAATTATATACAAAGGCCAATTAACGAGCACACAGGTACGAAATTATTTTCCAGATTTATCAAACAAAAAATTGGTAAGTGCCTTTGGATTGGTGCATTCTCGTTTTGCAACCAATACTTTTCCAAGTTGGAAATTGGCACAACCCTTTAGGTACATAGCGCACAATGGAGAGATAAATACGTTGCAAGGGAATCTTAATTGGCTTAAAGCAGTACAACAAAGATTTGCCACGCCTTTTTTTAGTAAAGAAGAAATGGATTTATTATTGCCTATTATCTATGGCCAACAATCTGATTCAGCCTGTTTGGATAACATGATTGAATTATTATTATTGTGTGGAAGAAGCCTCCCGCATGTGATGATGATGCTTATACCCGAAGCTTGGGATGGCAATGAGGATATGGATCCAGTAAAGAAAGCATTCTACGAATTTCATGCAAGTATCATGGAACCTTGGGATGGTCCAGCTTCTATTTCATTTACCGATGGAAAAATTATTGGAGCTACGTTGGATAGAAATGGATTGCGTCCATCAAGATATTGTGTAACTACCGATGATAGAGTAATTATGGCAAGTGAAACGGGCGCATTGCCTATTGACCAAAAATTGATTAAGGAAAAAGGAAGATTACAGCCAGGTAAAATGTTTGTTGTAGATTTAGAACAAGGAAGAATTATAAGCGATGAAGAGCTAAAACAAAATATCTGTAGCCAAAAGCCTTACGATAAATATTTAAACCAATATAAAATTCGATTAGAAGAAATTGAAGAGCCTCGTGTAGCATTTACACATTTATCCGATGCTTCTATCCTAAAATATCAAAAAGCATTTGGTTATTCTACAGAGGACATTGATACCATTTTAAAACCTATGGCATTGGATGGGAAGGAGCCAATTGGCTCTATGGGAACGGATACTCCCCTTGCTGTGTTGAGCGATATTCCACAACACATCAGTTCTTATTTTAAACAATTATTTGCACAGGTTACCAATCCCCCAATAGATCCAATAAGAGAGCGATTGGTAATGAGCCTTGTTTCTTTTGTGGGAAACAATGGAGATTTGTTGGAAGAAAGACCAGAGGATTGTCATACTGTTGCATTGAAACATCCCATACTAACCAGTAAGGAATTGGAAAAGTTAAGGAGCATTGATACCGGTAAATTTCAAAGCAAAACCTTGCAAACATATTTTAGAGCAGATGGAAAGCCGGGGTCTTTAAAAGCTGGTTTAGAAAGATTGTGTAGGTATGCAGAAGATGCCGTACATGATGGATTTGAAGTGTTGATATTAAGCGATCGGGCTGTAGATAGTGACCATGCAGCCATTCCAACATTATTGGCTACATCGGCCGTGCATCATCATCTTATAGAAAAAGGATTGCGTGGTCAAGTAGGTATTGTTGTTGAAGGTGGAGATGTGTGGGAAGTGCATCACTTTGCTTGTTTGATTGGGTTTGGGGCAACTGCTATCAATCCATATTTAGCCATGGCATCTATTCGCAATATGAAAGTTAATGGTAGCTTACATACAAATTTAGAATGGGAAGCGCTACGTCAAAATTATATAAAAGCAGTTTGTGATGGGTTGCTAAAAGTGTTTTCTAAAATGGGCATTTCTACCTTACAATCTTACCAGGGTGCACAAATTTTCGAAATAGTAGGATTAGATAAATCTTTAGTAGATAATTATTTCAAAGGGGCAGTGAGTAGGATAAATGGGATAAACCTTGATGGGCTTGCAAAAGAAGCATTGGCAAAACATTGTATAGCATTCAGTAAAAAAACGATGCCCAATAACCGTTTACCTGTTGGCGGCGTTTATCAATGGAAGCGTAAAGGAGAATTTCATTTGTTTAATCCTACTACCATTCATCTCTTACAGTATTCTACAAGGATGAACGATTACAATACTTTTAAAAAATATTCTAAAGCGGTAAACGACCAAAGCGAAAGAGCAGCAACGCTTAGAAGTTTATTTGCATTCAAATACAATCGCCCTGCCATATCTATCAATGAAGTAGAACCAGCAGAAAATATTTACAAACGCTTTGCAACTGGTGCCATGAGTTTTGGTAGCATTAGTTGGGAGGCACACACTACATTGGCTATTGCTATGAACAAACTTGGCGGCAAGAGCAATACTGGCGAGGGTGGAGAAGACGAAAGTCGCTATAAAAAATTACCCAATGGCGATTCCATGCGTTCATCTATCAAACAAATTGCATCGGCAAGATTTGGAGTAACGAGCTTGTATTTAACAGAAGCAGATGAGTTGCAAATAAAAATGGCGCAGGGTGCAAAGCCTGGCGAGGGTGGACAATTGCCCGGATATAAAGTAGATGAATGGATTGGAAAAGTGCGTCATGCGACACCAGGTGTGGGATTAATTTCACCCCCACCGCACCATGATATTTATTCTATAGAAGACTTAGCACAACTTATTTTCGATTTAAAAAATGCCAATCGTGCTGCCAGAATAAATGTAAAACTCGTAAGCAAAGCGGGCGTGGGTACAATTGCAGCAGGTGTAGCAAAAGCAAAAGCAGATGTAATTTTAATTGCAGGGCACGATGGTGGTACTGGTGCATCGCCTATTAGTTCTATAAAACATGCTGGTTTGCCTTGGGAGCTTGGTTTGGCAGAAGCCAATCAAACATTGGTAAAAAATAAATTGCGCAGCCGTGTGGTTTTACAAGCCGATGGGCAAATGAAAACGGGTAGAGATATTGCCATTGCAACATTACTTGGTGCAGAAGAGTGGGGCGTGGCCACAGCGGCATTGGTGGTAGAGGGTTGCATTATGATGCGCAAATGCCATTTGAATACTTGCCCCGTTGGCATTGCTACACAAGATCCTGCATTGAGAAAACGTTTTACAGGAGATGCAGAACATGTGGTAAATTTTTTTAAATTCTTAACAGAAGAATTGAGAGAGATAATGGCAGCGCTTGGTTTTAAAACCATCAATGAAATGGTGGGGCAAGTAGATTGTTTGGAACAAAAAATAGATATAGAACATTGGAAATACAAACAACTAGATTTATCGCCGATACTTTTCAAACAACCAGTATCTGTATTGGTTGGTTTATACAATCAAGAAAACCAAGACCACGAGTTGGAAGATGTAATGGATTGGAAATTGATTGAAGCAGCAACAGCATCTTTGTTAAATAAAGAAAAATCGGAAGCATTTTTCCATATTAAAAATACAAACCGAACTGTGGGCACAATTTTATCAAACGAAATAACAAAGTTGTACAAGGCCGATGGCTTGCCAGAAGATACCATTCATTTTAAGTTTAATGGAACTGCTGGACAAAGTTTTGGCGCATTTAATACAAATGGCATTACACTGGAATTAGAGGGAGATGCCAATGATTATTTTGGAAAAGGATTGAGCGGTGCAAAATTAATTGTGTACCCATCAGGCGATGCAGGTTTTGTGCCAGAGGAAAATAGCATTATTGGCAACGTGGCATTTTATGGTGCTACCAGTGGTAATGCATTTATAAGAGGAAAAGCAGGCGAACGTTTTGCAGTAAGAAACAGCGGCGCAAATGTAGTGGTAGAAGGGGTAGGCGACCATGGCTGTGAATACATGACTGGTGGTAATGTTATCATACTTGGTGAAACTGGTAGAAATTTTGCTGCAGGAATGAGCGGTGGTATTGCATACATATATGATGTGCAAGAGAAATTTAAAAAAAGCTGTAACATGGAAATGGTAGATTTAGATCCTCTTTCAGCTGATGATGCAAGTTTTTTGCAGGGTATGATTGAACAACATCTGAATAATACAAAAAGCACCGTAGCAAAGTTTGTGTTGAACGATTTTGAAAACCAATTGCAACATTTTGTAAAAGTTTTTCCGAAGGATTATAAGAAGGTTTTGGAAGGGAAGAAAGTTAAGGTAAGTATATAATTTTTTATAGGAATTTAAGTCTTCACAACCAACCCCAACGGGGTTGACTTTTAGTAACCATGGGTGCAACCCATGGACAATAAAACATGGGCAACACAACAGGCTTCCTGCAACACACACGAGAGCTTCCACAAAAAAGAAATGTGGAAGAGCGACTCAATGATTACAAAGAATTTGTGCTGCCATACACAGACGAGAAACTAAACGAACAAGCTGGCAGGTGCATGAACTGTGGTGTACCTTTTTGCCACAATGGTTGCCCGCTGGGGAATATCATACCGGAGTTTAACGATGCGGTGTATAAAAAAGAATGGAAAAATGCATATGAAATATTAAGCGCTACCAATAATTTCCCAGAGTTTACGGGGCGTATATGCCCGGCTCCATGCGAGAGTGCTTGTGTGCTAGGCATAAACCAGCCTGCCATTGCCATAGAAGAAATAGAAAAACATATAATTGAAATTGCATTTGACAAAGGATTTGTAGAAGCCAAAAAGAATATACAGCGTACTGGAAAAAAGATAGCCATAATAGGCAGTGGCCCAGCAGGACTTGCCGCTGCCGCACAATTAAATTATGCAGGTCATACGGTAGTGGTTTTTGAAAGAGATAATTTGCCTGGTGGCTTATTGCGCTATGGCATCCCCGATTTTAAATTAGAAAAATGGGTAATAGACAGGCGAATAAAATTTATGGAAGAAGAAGGTATTGTATTTACTTGTAATGCAAATGTTGGGGTAAATGTTCTTATAACCGATTTGCTGAGAGAATACGATTCCATTGTTTTAGCAGGAGGCTCCACTGTACCAAGAGATTTGAATATTACAGGTAGAGAAATAAAAGGAGTGCACTTTGCGATGGAATTTTTAACCCAACAAAATAAACGCCTCACCCTGGCCAGCCCCATCTCCGATGTAGCGGAGGAAGAGGAGGAAGGAATTTTTGCTACAGATAGAAATATAGTAATAATAGGTGGTGGTGATACTGGCAGCGATTGTGTGGGTACGTCTAATAGGCAAAAAGCAACAAGCGTAACACAGTTTGAACTCATGCCCATGCCACCAACAGATAGAACAGCATACATGCCTTGGCCGCAATACCCAATGATTTTAAAAACCACCTCCTCGCACGAAGAAGGTGCCAATAGACAATGGGCAACTGCCACCAAAGAATTTGTAGCCGATGAAAAAGGACATTTAAAAGCCCTAAAAATTGTGGACCTTGAGTGGAAAATTACTGAAGAAGGTAAGCCCGCAAGCTTTGTAGAAATAGCCAATACTGAAAGAGAAATACCTTGCGAACTAGCATTGCTTGCTATGGGATTTGTGCATCCACAGCAAGAGGGCTTATTAAAGCAACTAGAAATAGAGCTAGACGAAAGAGGAAATGTAAAAGCCACCGAAAAAGATTACCAAACCAATATAGCCAAGATTTTTACCGCAGGCGATATGCGCAGGGGCCAGTCCTTGGTAGTATGGGCCATAAGCGAAGGTCGTGAGTGTGCCAGAAAAGTAGATGCGTTTTTGATGGGGGAAAGTTTGTTGGAAGGAAAGGATGGGGGGCGGTAGGCAAAATACTTATTGAAATTAGAAGATAAAATTAGTATCCTTCCCACAGGTTACTACTTTGTATGAAATTCCTTTTATGCCATATTTAGAAAATTTAAACCATATTTTAGATACTCATAAAGTAAGTTTTGGTTCTTGTTGACTATTATTGAAAATGTTTTAAATGCAAATTTTTCGACCAAATTATTTGTTTTTTGAATCCCCCTTCATCAAAAAGTATACAAATTAGTTTCAATTTCTTACGTCAATTCTTTATGCATTATAAATAATAATATATAAATTATTTCAAGCAAAAGAGTAAGTTTTTATCAATTTGTTAAAAAATTATTCACTTTTATTTTATGTTTCTCTTAATTTTTTACTATTTTAGCACAAATCGATACATTTTTTAACTAAAGTAGAAATTATGAAAAGTTTAAGCATTAGAAATTTGGCGCCCTTTTTTATCCTTGCCATTGTAGCTGTTGCAGCTATTTTTATTCCTTCCTTACCCAATTTTGATGATGGTAAATTTAATGGAGCAGATATAGCCTGGATTTTGGTGGCTACGGCGCTGGTATTTTTAATGACACCAGGTTTGGCCTTTTTCTACGGCGGCATGGTACACCGCAAAAATGTAATTAGTACCATGATAAAAAGTGTAGTGGCTGCAGGGGTGGTAAGCGTGCTTTGGATAACAGTAGGTTACAGCTTATGTTTTGGCGAAACCATTGGCGGCTTTATTGGCAATCCAATGACGCATTTGTTTTTTAAGGGAGTGGCTTCTGGTACACCAGCCTTACAGGGAGGCGCAACACTTACTATTCCTCTTTTGTTATTCGCATTGTTCCAATTAATGTTTGCCATTATTACCCCAGGCTTAGTGGTAGGTGCTGTGGCTGAGCGCATAAAATTCTCTGCTTATATTTTGTTCATTGTATTATTTAGTTTATTGGTGTACGCCCCATTGGCACACTGGACATGGCATCCAATGGGTTTTCTATTTAAAATGGGTGTATTGGATTTTGCAGGTGGTACCGTTGTACATATATCTGCAGGTTGCGCTGCACTTGCTGGTGCATTGGTTTTAAAAAGAAGACAATCACATATTGATAATAAAGAAATCCCACCTGCTAATATTCCTTATGTTTTAATAGGTACTGGCTTATTGTGGTTTGGTTGGTTTGGTTTTAATGCGGGTTCTGCATTGGGCGCAACTACCCTTTCTGTTTCTGCATTTGCTACCACCAACACTGCAGCAGCAGCGGCAGGGCTAAGTTGGATGTTTTTTGATGTATTGAAAGGGAAAAAACCATCGGTACTTGGTTTCTGTATTGGTGCGGTTGTAGGCCTAGTTGCTATTACGCCCGGGGCAGGTTTTGTAGCTATTCCACAAAGTATTTTTATAGGTTTTGTTGCAGCTATTATTTCCAATGTTGCTGTTTATTACAAATCAAAATCTAGTTTAGATGATACATTAGACGTATTTCCTTGCCATGGTATTGGTGGTATTGTAGGGATGATATTGACGGGCGTTTTTGCAACTAAATCTGTAAATGCTGCAGGTGCAGATGGTTTATTTTATGGTGGCACCGCTTTCTTTTTTACGCAATTAAAAGGATTGGCCATTGTGGTTGCTTATAGTTTTAGCATGTCTTTCGCCATTTTTAAATTTATCAATTTTATTTTACCTATTCGTGTTAGTCAAGAAGATGAACTATTGGGATTAGATGCATCTCAGCACAATGAAAATTATACACAAGGTACCTTGTTGGTGCAAACTGGTGGTATTATAACGGAAACCCTTGTAGAAAATTAAACTGGTATATAAAAAAGGTACAACCTATTTATGAGCTTCTCGACAAAGTTCATGGTTGTACCTCTTATTTAATAATTAAAATCTATTACAATGTTAAGAAAATTATTTCTTTCTGCAGTCACTGCATTATCATTTTTTGCCTCGCAATCACAAGATTCTACAAAATCAATCACTTATTCTGGATCGGTTGATGCTTATTACCGCTACAATTTTGCTGGAGTAGCCAATAACTATACAAGTTTTACCAATTCGCAAAGTTCTTTCGAACTTGGTATGGCGTCTGTAAGGGCAGATGCAACGGCTTTATCTGGTAAAGTAGGCGCCACCGTAGATTTGGGTTATGGTCGCAGGGCCGAAGAGTTTTCGTACAATGATGGCGATTCTAAAAATGGATTCTCCTCTTTAACTTTTATAAAACAAGCTTACATAACATATGCACCTACAAGTAAAGTGAAATTTACAGCGGGTAAATTTGCTACACATGTTGGATACGAATTATTGGATGCGCCATTAAATAGAAACTACAGTATGAGCTATATGTTTACCAACGGTCCATTTTTTCATACAGGTTTAAAAGCAGATGTTGTAGCAGGACCAATTGGACTTATGATAGGCATTACAAATTATACCGATCAATCTACATCTACCACAAGTACCAATAATCTTATTGCCCAGGCGAGTTATGCAAGTAAGAACGAAAAAATAAAAGCGTATTTAAATTACTCAGGTTTTGTTGGTGCCGATTCTGGAAAAAACCCTAGTGCATTAAAATCATTGCATCAAGTAGACGCAGTTGTAACAGCCATCATAAATAAAAAATTCAATATTGGGTATAACGGCACGATACAACACAGAAAACCAACCTTAGGAAGCAGCGGGAGTTGGGTTGGTAATGCTTTGTATTTAAATTTTGATCCCACAGAAAAAGTTGGATTAACTTTAAGAAGCGAATACATATCCGATAATAAAACCATTTACTTTGGCACAAAAAATATTTTTGCAAACACTGTTTCGCTTAACTATAAAATTGGTCCGCTTACCATTATACCAGAATTAAGGTTTGAATCTTCGGAAAGTGAAATTTACGAAAAGTCTAATGGCGCAGGAACTAAATCTACCGCAAGTGGGTTGGTAGCAGTAATGTATAAATTTTAATTATAAGTTTTTCATATAGCAAGCAATCGTTGAAAAAAGGACCCCTATTTCCATAGGGGTTCTCTATTTTTGTGGTAACAAATAAAAAAACAGTCCTACAGTTTCACATATTTTCTATTGTGTGACTATGCTCAATGGTCTAAGTGCTTATATTTTTTCATATCGAAAATTTACCGCTCATAATTTATAACATTTCTTCGTTGCAGTTTAAATATATCTTCAAAAATTGAAAATAGTAGCTACCCTTTTTAATATAGAAGATAAAACGAATGAAAAATAATTTTTTTATTTGGTGTGCAGGTTCCGATAAGAATGTATTGGATAAATGCGATAATGCAACGAGCATAAAACATATGGGTATTGGCACATTGGTTTTAATACCAGCCGTACTCGGTTTTATTTCCATGTCGTATGCATTATCTACAATAGACAAACTGAGCGGTTCTCCATTTTTCTATATCATTGGCGGATTAATTTGGGGAATTATTGTTTTTGCCTTCGATCGTTTTATTGTTTCCACTCACCGCAAGCAACAAAAAAATATTGATGAGTTTAAAAACATTACTTTTTATCTCAGGTTGTTCTTTACTGTGGTATTGGGTATTATTGTTTCGCATCCTTTTGTAATGTTGTATTTTGATGGAAGTATTGCAGAAAAGATAATTTCTGATAGAGATAATTTAATAAAAGTAGAGGAGCGCAATTACCAACAATCTTATGATACTTTAAATGTAAGACTGAATGGTCTGGTGCAAACCAAACGCTGTAACGAACAATTGCTAACAGCTGAACAAAGTGGCAACAAATTGATATTGCCCTGCGGTAGCTCTTCGGGCATACCAAACATAAATGGAAATTTCCCCAGAACAAAAGAAATAAAGAAAATAATTGAAGCATTAGATGTAGAAATAACTACTGAAAGAAATCGGATTAATACCAGAAACGAAGAGATAGCTAAATTAAAAACAAATACCCAACAAAATATTGTAAAAAACACGAGTTTCGATTATTTGAAAAGAGAAATTGCCTTGCAAAAATTAAAAAAAGAAAATCCGATTGTAGGGCTTACAGAATTATTTTTGATGCTTGCTTTTATGTTGGTAGATATTCTGCCATTAATTTTTAAAACATTTTCTCCATTTTCTATGTACGATAAAATTCAGGTGCATGATAATACGCTGTTAAGCGAACTGGATATTACAAGCAGAAAACAAAAATTACAAAATACATATGATGATATAAATCGAATATAGAACTTAAAACTACAAGAAAAGAATGCCTCTATCGAATACCCTCTTTTTCCCCTTTAACCTCTTAGCCCAACCTCCCAACAAAGCTATGATGATTTAAACCGGACAGAATATTAAACTACGAAAGAGGAAAGGAGTGTGCGAAACATAAAGGACCCTCTTTTTCTCTTTTAACCTCTTAGCAAAACCTCCCAACAAAGCTATGATGATTTAAACCGGACAGAATATTAAACTACGAAAGAGGAAAGGGGTGTGCGAAACATAAAGGACCCGCTTTTTCTCTTTTAACCTCTTAGCAAAACCTCTCAACAAAGCTATGATGATTTAAACCGGACAGAATATTAAACTACGAAAGAGGAAAGGGGTGTGCGAAACATAAAGAACCCTCTTTTTCTCTTTTAACCTCTTAGCAAAACCTCCCAACAACCCCCTACGCCGAATTCCTCCCCGCATTTATTATCCCAAACGAAGAACGAATAACCAGTTTCTTAAATGTATCTAATGTAGGCGAAGTAACAAGCTGTTCATCCATTTCTCTAATTTTGTTAATGGCATATTGTTGTATCGTTATGAGGGGAAGCACAATTTTTTCCCTCATCGTTATAGATAAACTATCCACTGGATAATTACTCATCAATTCATTTCTGCCACTTAACATCAGCACATATTTTTTGGTGAGTTCAAACTCTTCGTAAATTATATTCCATATTTCGCCATATTTTTCATCATTGCTCAAGTATTCTGTTAGGGGGAAATAGCATTTTTTCATAGCCATTTCGCAGTTTTCCATTAGTGTTCTAAAAAATAATGAGTTGCTGTATAATTCTTTTGCTAACCCAAACTTGCCGTCTTTATCCATAGCAGCTAATGCACTACCCACACCATAGTACCCTGTTACATTTTGTTTAAGTTGTGCCCATGCGCCTACAAAAGGTATGGCACGCAAATCTTTTAAACTTAACTTACTGCCAGCATTTCTTTTGCTTGGTCTACTAGCAATATTGGTTTCGCTGTAAAATTTTACAGGGCTTATATTTGATAAATAGTCTAAAAAATCTGGATGATTTTTTAATAACAGATAAGCTTCTAAACTTTTAGCAGATAATTCTTGTAACAACGTTTCTTCTGGTTCCTCTAAGGTTATTTCTTTATCGCTAAATATTTCATTACTTATGCCCGCATGTATCAATTGCTCCATGCTGTATTGTGCAGCATCTACAGTACCATAACTAGAACTTATGGTTTGTCCTTGCACCGTAACTTGTATTTCTTTATTGCTTATGTTTTTCCCCATACTAGCATAAAACTGGTGCGTTTTTCCACCACCTCTTGCAGGCGGGCCACCACGGCCATCAAAAAACACTACATCTATATCGTAATCTTTAGAAATTTTTGTGAGCGCTTCTTTTGCTTTGTAGATGCCAAAATTTGCCATTAAGTATCCGCCATCTTTTGTGCCATCGCTAAAACCAAGCATGATGGTTTGTTTGTTGTTTCTTAGTTGCAAATGCTTTTTGTAAATGGTATGCTCATATAAAGTTTTCATAATGGCCGCAGCATTTTCCAAATCATCAATCGTTTCAAACAATGGCACAATATCGATAGTCAAACTTGCTTTCTTCCAACCGCTAGCCAAAAACAAGCCATACACTTCTAATACATTCAATGCACTATTGCATTGGCTGATGATGTATCGGTTGCACCCAGCCTCCCCATTTTGTAGCTGTATATTTTGTATACCAATAATATTTGTAATGGTATCTTGTACCAAGCTATCATCATACTTTTTTTCTACAGCCTCTTCTGTATTTGTTAAAAATTCAATTTTATCTTCTGTATTTAAAACGCCATAAGCTTCTCCATAAAGTGTTTCCAAAACACGACCATGAATGGTACTTTCTTGCCTTACATCCAACGATGCAAAGTGAAGCCCAAAAACATTTACTTTGTTTATTAAATTGGTGACAAGATATAGGAAGAGACCATTGTGTTGATAAATGATAATATCTTTTATTTTTTCTAATTCAATAAGAATATATTTTGTTGTAATGTCTGTTTGATAGCCTGGAATAAAAATATTATCGTACAATTGTTTTTCCAAGCCATTCAAGATGGTATCTATTCCACTAAAAGTAAGTCTGCGTTTTATTCTTCTTATTTCTAAATAATAACATTTAATGATACTGCCTCTTAATGCTTGGGCTACTTTTAAAGTTATATCAGCCGTTACGAAAGGGTTACCATCTCTATCGCCTCCTGGCCAAAAGCCCATTTGTATAATTGATTTATTTTGGGGTAATGCATTGCCAAATTTATCTTTTATGAAAGTAGTTATCCTACCTGCAGCAGCATAAAACACATTCTCTAAAAACCAAATTAAACTGATGGCTTCATCATACGGTGTAGGTTTTTGTTTTTGTAAAAAAGCTGTTTTACCTAACTGTTGTAAATACATGTTCACTTTGGTAGAATCATTTTCTGCCAATGATTTTGACAAATCATGAATGATGCCTAAAACGGTTCCTGGATAAAACTGTGTCGGATGTGCCGTTAAAACCAACATAACAGAAAAATCTTGCAGCTTATTTTGAATCTCTTTTTCTTTTCCCTTGTTTTGGATCTCTAATTCCAATTGCTTTAAAGTACCCGCTCCTGCCATATCACGTACATCTGTAAAAGCTGCATCCTCCAAAGCATCAAACAATACCACTTGCCTTTCTATGTATTGTACAAACCTGAAAAGTAAATCAAGTTTTTCTTTTTCCTCTCTATAGGTTGTATGTTTTTCAAAAAATGATTCTATAATACTGGAAGGACTTATCTTATTTTTAAAAGAGTCATCGCAATGGCTAATTAAAACAGATAATAAAACGCCTGTCTTCTCTACACGATGAAAAGGAAGCGATGAAAATAAACTATTATAGAGTTGAAATTTTATTCCAACATTGCTATTAAACTGCAGCAACCCATATGAGCTGTAATTATCCATTTAATGTAAAAGTATTAAGTGTAGAAAATTATTGAGAATGAAATTTTGCGCTGCTTAAATTTAAAAATAAATTCAGAATATTCAATCTTTTATTGTAAATTTAATTTTAAAATTGCTAATGACTAAAGTTACACATATTATTTCTTCTAACCGCACGCTGTCTGCATTTTGTGGAACAACATTTACTACAATTACGACCCTTTAAGGGTTAATTATTTCTATATCATCCATTGGGCTTTCGCTTTTTTCTTAAACAGGAATATTGTCATACTATTAAATTTTTTAAATGCAAGTAATTAAGTTTGGAGGCAGTTCTGTAGCCTCAGCAGAAAACATAAATAAAGTAGTAAAAATTGTAAAAAGTAAAACGGGTAACGGGCGTATTGTAATCGTTGTATCTGCCTTGGGCGGCATAACAGACTTGTTATTGGCTGCCGCTCAACTGGCCTCTACCAATGATGAAGCCTACAAAACAGCATTATTTGAAATTGAAACCCGCCACCTTAATACGGTAAAAGAATTGATTCCGGTTACACAACAAAGTTCGGTGTTGAGTTTGGTGAAAAAGATGTGTAACGAAATTGAAGATATTTGTAATGGTATCTTTTTATTAGGCGAACTTTCTGCACGTACAAAAGATAAAATTGTAAGCTATGGCGAATTGCTTTCTTCTCAAATAATTGCTGCTAAATTAAAAGCGGTAGATATAGATGTGCAATGGAAAGATTCCCGAGAAATGATTTTTACAGATAGTAATTTTGGCGCAGCATTTGTTGATTTTTCAAAAACAAACAAAACCATTGAATCCTATTTCGCTTCTAATGATTCTCATGTATTTATCCTCCCTGGGTTTATCTCATCTAACGAAACGGGCATTACCACTACATTAGGCAGGGGAGGTTCCGATTATACAGCAGCCATTATTGCAGGAGCTGTAAATGCAGTGGATTTGGAAATATGGACAGACGTTTCGGGTATGATGACTGCTGACCCAAGAATTGTTTCCAATATAAAATTAATACCTGAAATATCGTATCAAGAAGCAATGGAGCTTTCGCATTTTGGTGCCAAAGTAATTTACCCGCCTACCATACAACCTGTAATGAGTAAAAATATTCCTATTTGGATAAAGAATACTTTCGCTCCTACGGATATTGGAACAGTAATAAAAAGAGAAGCTAATATTAATGGTAGTGCTATAAGAGGAATTTCTAGCATCAATAAAATATCGCTTATTAGTTTAGAAGGAAGCGGTATGGTAGGTATTCCTGGATTTAGTAAGCGCTTGTTTGAAGCTTTAGCAAATCAAAAAATAAATGTTATTCTAATTACACAAAGTTCTTCGGAGCATTCTATTTCTGTTGCTATAGAAACTGCAAATGTATTAACAGCCAAACAAGCGGTGGACAATGCTTTTGCTTACGAAATAGAAACAAAAAAAGTAGACCCGCTGATTGTAGAAAACGACTTGGCTATCATAGCATTGGTAGGCGACAACATGAAAAGCCATACAGGTGTGGCAGGAAAAATGTTTAGTGCATTGGGCAAAAACGGGGTCAATATACGTGCTATTGCGCAAGGCTCATCGGAGCGGAATATTTCTTGTGTAATTGGTTTAACTGATGTAGCAAAAGCCGTGAATGTGTTACATGAAAGCTTTTTTGAAAAAACGTACAAACAAGTACATTTATTTATTGCTGGTATCGGTAATGTTGGAAGTAAATTACTAGCACAATTAGGTCAGCAAATAGCTTATTTGAAAAGCAGTACCCGATTAAATATAAAAGTAGTGGGCCTAGCGAATAGTAAAAGGGCATTGATAAATGAAGATGGAATTGATTTACAAAATTGGTTGACATTGTTAAATGATGCACCCTTAACTACCATGGATGAATATGTGCATACCATCATTTCGAAGAATTTACGCAATACTATTTTTGTAGACGTAACTGCTAGCGATGTGGTAGCTACTAAGTATAATAATTTTTTACAAAAAAGTATTGCAGTGGTAGCTTGCAATAAAGTGGCTTGTTCTTCCAACTATGCTTACTACGAACAGTTAAAAAATAGTGCTAGAGAATTCAATGCAAAATTTTTATTTGAAACCAATGTGGGCGCAGGTTTGCCAATTATTGGTACATTAAATGATTTAATGAAAAGCGGTGATAAACTCAATAAATTGCAAGCCGTATTAAGCGGTACGCTCAATTTTGTTTTTAATAATTATGATGGCAAAAAATCTTTTGCAACTGTTGTAAAACAGGCTCAAGAGGAAGGATACACAGAACCAGATCCACGTTTGGATTTAAGTGGGAAAGATGTAATGCGAAAAATTATGATTCTTTCAAGAGAGAGTGGAGAAAAAATGGAAATGGAAGATATTGCCAATGAATCTTTTATGCCTGCATCTTGTATGGAAGGAACAGTAGAAAACTTTTATATAGAGATGGAAAAGCACGAAGCGCATTTTAAAAAACTATATGATGATGCAGCAGCTAACGGAAATAAATTGAAATTTGTAGCAGCACTAGAAAATGGAAAAGCAAGTGTAGGGTTGCAACATATAAATCCAGCGCATGACTTGTACCATTTATATGGAAAAGACAATATCGTTTTGTTTTATACCAATAGATACCCAATACAACCATTGGTAATAAAAGGAGCCGGTGCAGGAGCCGATGTAACAGCTAGTGGTGTATTTGCAGATATTATTAGGGCTACAGCATAAGCTTTTACCACTTTAAAGATTTGCTAAATCCCCAAATCGGATGAAAAATAGAACAAATTTTTGAAGAAAATATTATCTAAAATGAATGAACTTTCAAACATAAAAGAAACTCAAATCCCCCCTTTGAGGGATGGAGGGGCCGTAAAAATCTCAGCTCCGGCAACTGTTGCCAATCTGGTTTGTGGTTTCGATATTTTAGGCCTTGCTTTAAATAACCCACAGGACGAAATGGAGCTTTCATTGAGCAACGAACCTGGTATAAGAATAAAGCATATTGATAATTACAATTTACCCTGTGAGCCTGCAAAAAACGTAGCAGGCGCTTCTTTATTGGCTTTAATGGAAGAGTATCCAGATAAGCAAATTGGCTTTGATTTGGTTATAAATAAAATTATAAAACCCGGTAGTGGCCTAGGTTCTAGTGCAGCAAGTTCTGCAGGTGCTGTAGTGGGTGCCAATCATTTATTGAAAAATTATTTTGCCAAACATGATCTAGTACGATTTGCCATGAATGGCGAAAAAGTAGCAAGTGGTGTAAAGCATGCCGACAATATTACACCTTGTATTTATGGAGGTGTTACACTTATTCGTTCTATTTTTCCTTTGGATATTGTTCCACTAGCTGCCCCACCTATGTACGTTACGATTGTGCATCCACAAATAGAAGTAAAAACTTCGGATGCTCGTCAGATATTGCGAAAAGAAGTGCAACTAAAAGACGCCATAAAACAATGGGGAAACGTAGCTGGATTAGTAGCAGGTTTTTTGCAAAGTGATTATGATCTAATAGGCCGCAGCTTAGAAGATGTAATTGTTGAACCTATTCGCAGTATTTTAATTCCTGGATTTGATGATGTGAAACAACAATGCAAAGAAATAGGAGCATTAGGAGGAGGAATTAGCGGTAGTGGGCCTTCTGTTTTTATGCTGAGTAAGGAAGAAGACACTGCGAAAAAGGTGGAACAGATTATGAAAGATATTTACAATAAGATTGGAGTAGATTATCATACACATGTAACAACAATTAATAACGAAGGAGTGAGGATTGGCTAGGTGAAAAAATGGAGAAAAGAGCTGCCTTAATTCTCTTTCTGCTCCTTTTCTCTTTTATGCTCCTAGCCAAAACCTCCTAACAAAATATATACAATGAATTTCTACAGCCTACATAAAAAATCACCACCCGTAAATTTTAAAGATGCTACCATTAATGGACAAGCGCCAGATAAAGGTTTGTACTTTCCAAATAGCATTCCATCAATAAAAAAAGAATGGATAGATAATATTGAAAACATCAGTAATGAAGCAATAGCTTTTGAGGTTATTAAGCCTTATGTAGGCGATACAATTAATGAAACAGATTTATTTAAAATTGTACAAGAAACCATCAATTTTAATATTCCATTAGTAAAAGTTACCGATAATATTTTTTCATTGGAATTGTATCACGGCCCCACGTTGGCTTTTAAAGATATTGGCGCAAGGTTTATGAGCCGCTGCTTGGGGCATTTTGTAAAAGGATACGATAAAAAGGTAACGGTATTGGTAGCTACATCTGGCGATACGGGCGGTGCGGTAGCCAGTGGATTTTATAATGTGCCAGGAGTAGATGTGGTGATATTGTATCCATCGGGTAAAGTAAGTAGTGTGCAAGAAAAACAATTGACAACATTGGGTAATAATATTCATGCGCTAGAAGTAGCAGGGAATTTTGACGATTGCCAGCAAATGGTAAAAGCTGCTTTTATGGATGAGGAGTTGAATAAAAAACTATTTCTCACCTCTGCCAATTCTATTAATGTAGCCCGCTGGTTGCCACAACAGTTCTATTATTTCTTTGCGTACAAACAATGGAAAGAAAAAAATAATCCACCTATTATAAGTGTACCAAGTGGAAATTTTGGAAATATTTGTGCTGGTCTTTTAGCAAATGCATCTGGCTTACCCATTAAGCATTTTATAGCGGCTTGTAATGCCAACGATGTAGTGCCACAATATTTTGAGACAGAAAATTATCAATCCAAAAAAGCCATAGCAACCATTAGCAATGCCATGGATGTAGGCGACCCTAGTAACTTTGTACGGATCATGGAAATTTTTCAGCAACAGTTTTCTGCATTAAAGGATAAAGTAAGCAGTTGTAGTATAAGCGATACTTTTACAAAAGAAACACTGCTTTCTGTTTTTAACGAACAACACTATTTATTGGATCCTCACGGGGCAGTAGCCTATAAAGCTTTGCAAGATTATTTATTGAACAATCCCAACGATAAAGGTATAATTTTAGAAACAGCACACCCTGTAAAGTTTTATGATGTGGTAGAGCCAATAATCAATGAGGCTGTTCCTATTCCAGAAAGTATTAAAGAACAATTAAAATTAGAAAAGAAAAGCACAAAGATTGATATAAATGCCAATGAGTTGAAAAGTTTTTTGTTGAAATTGTAAGATGGTTTGGTACAGAGGTCAAAAGGAGCAATAGAGAAATGATTTGTGTATCGCTCTCTTTTTCTCTTTTTATCTCTTAGCTTTCATTCCAATTGTTCCCTTCCAAAATTATTAAACACTCTGTGAATACCTTCTTTCATTAAATTCACTTTAAAATTCAATATAAATCCGTGTTTAAGATTCATTAATGAAAGATGAGATTTAATTTGTTTGAAATAAACTATGGGTAAAGGAAAAACCGATTTTAATTCTAAAATTAATTTATTATCCACTAACAAGTCTAATTTAAAAGCCTTTGGTAAATTTAAATCATCCCAATTTATTGGCATTATAAGTTGCCTTTCTACTTTAATGCCAAGTTTGTTCAATTCATAATATAAGATTTCTTCATACACAATTTCATAACAACCAGGCCCAATTTTAGAATGAATTTTTATGCAAAGTCCAATAACGATTTCTGTAAGATCATCAATATGCATAGCTGGAATAGTTGAATCAGAAAAACAAAGTAAAGTTTTGTAAATTTAAAATAGCGGTTTGAATAAAAAAAATCCCTCATACTAATTCTCTTTTACTAACTAAATTTCCTTACTCCCGTCTCTTTTCCTCCTTTCCTCCTTTCCTCCTTTCCTCCTTTTCTCCTTTAACCTCTTAGCCAACTCTTTTTCTCCTTCTCTCCTTTCCTCCTTTTCTCTTTTAACCACTTCGCCAACTTTTTTCTCCTTTTCTCCTTTAACCTCTTAGCCAACTCTTCTTCTCCTTCTCTCCTTCTCTCCTTTCCTCCTTTTTTCCTTTAACCACTTAGCCAACTCTTTTTCTCTTTTTCTCCTTTAACCCCTTAACCAACTCTTTTCCTCTTTTAATCTCCTAGCCTATTTACCCCTCCATTATTTTATTCTGATGACTGATACTTTCCATATGCACGGCATCATAATACTTCGTCATAAATTCTTTGCTTAGGTTCAATGTTTCACCTTTTTTGTATGCTCTTTCCAAAATTTCATTCCACCTATTGGTTTGTAAAATCGTAATATTATTTTCTTTTTTGTAGGTACCTATCTGCTCGGCCACTTTCATACGCTGGCTAATTATTTGCATCAATTCATCGTCTAAATGGTTTATTTGCTGACGCAATTTTTCCAACGCAGCATGATATTCCGCTGAGTTTACATCTTCTTTTCTCCACTCAATAGCATCTAACAATTCTGCTAATCTCTCTGGTGTGATTTGTTGCTTCGCATCGCTCCATGCTTCATCGGGTGTTATATGGCTTTCAATCATCAATCCATCATAATCTAAATTAATGGCTTGTTGAGAAACCGATTGTAAAATATCCCTACGCCCACTTATATGCGATGGATCACATATCAACAACATACCTGGATTGCGCCTTTTCATTTCAATAGCTAAGTGCCACATGGGGGCGTTTCTATATTCTGTGTTGCCATAAGAGCTAAAGCCACGGTGTATCATACCCACTTGTTGGACGCCTGCTTTTTGTATGCGTTCTATCCCCCCCATCCACAATTCAAGATCTGGATTTATAGGGTTTTTTACCAGCACAGGAACATCTACCCCTTTTAATGCATCGGCTATTTCTTGCACACTAAATGGATTCACCGTTGTTCTTGCACCCACCCACAATACATCTACATCAAAACTCAATGCATCTTCTACCTGCTTTGCAGTAGCTACTTCTACTGTTGTAGGAAGCCCGGTAATTTTTTTTGCTTGTGCAAGCCATGGCAACCCTTTTACGCCAACCCCTTCAAACATACCAGGGCGTGTACGGGGTTTCCAAATACCAGCACGCAGCATATCTACTTTACCGGTAGCTGCTAATCGCTCAGCGGTGGCTATCATTTGTTCTTCTGTTTCTGCACTGCATGGTCCAGAAATAATTAAGGGTCTTTTTTCCCAAAGAGCTTGTACTTTTTCTTTCATTTTTATATCTTATATTTATTTATTAATTATTGCTTCTTTTGCAAGGAGCATCTTGCCAATTGCCCTCTGCCAACTGAAAACTGCTACTTAATTATCCTCCGTATCTTATTCGCATCCTCAATCAATTCCAACAAGTATTCGTAATTTTCTTTTTCCAAGCAGCTTTTAAATTTTTTTAATTGCATGATATGTTCATTCAATACATCCAATACATTTTCTTTATTTTGTTTAAAAATTGGCACCCACATAGCAGGGTTACTTTTTGCTAAACGTACTGTACTTTCAAAACCACCACTTGCCAGTTCAAAAATGGCATCATCTTCTCTTTCTTTTGCCAACACCGTATTTGCCAACGCAAAACTGGTGATATGTGATATATGGCTGATGTAAGCAGCGTGCAAATCATGCGCCTCGGATTCCATATATACGAGGTGCATACCAATTGCTTTGTACATATTTTCAATGGTTTCTACAGCATCGGTTGCCGAATTTTCTTTATCGCAAATTACACAGGCTTTTCCTTCAAATGCATTGTGCACAGCAGCTTCAGGGCCACTATGTTCTGTCCCCCACATAGGATGCGTAGCTACAAAACGACTACTCATCGGGTACTGCTTTACTATATTGCATAAGGCAAATTTTGTAGATCCTGCATCCGCCACTATTTGTTTTTCATTTAATAATGGCATTATTTTTTCCATGATTGCTATCGTTGCATCTACAGGAATAGCCACATAAATTAAATCAGATTTCTTAATGGCGGCTTCCAATGATAAAGCTTCATCAATCAATCCTAAAGCCAGTGCTTTTTGTAAATTGCTTTCATTGTTGTCTACACCAATAATATGCTGTGCAATATTCTTTTCTTTTAGTGCTAATGCAAATGAGCCGCCAATAAGTCCCACTCCAATTATCGTTACGTTTTCTATCATTATTATATATTTATATTTCTCTCCTCTTTTATCCTCTAATCCTCTCTTTCTCTTTCACGCTCCAAGCCTTTTCTTTTCTCTTTTGTACTCCTTTACTCTTTCATCCTCTTAGCCTCTTTTTCTCTTTCATGCTCTTAGTCCCTTTTTCTTTTTCATCCTCTTACCCCATTTTCTCCTTTTTTAATCCTTTCAATCGCCTCTTCAAATTTCTCCACAGGCGCACATAAACTCACACGTATATAATCATTTCCATTACTTCCAAATATTCCTCCAGGAGTTATAAATACATTTGAATTGTATAAAACAGCATCGCTTAACTTATATCCATCTTCATAATTTGAAGGAATTTTTGCCCATACAAACATGCCAGCTTGTGTTTTGTCGTATACACAATTCAATAAATCCAATAATTCAAATGCTTTTACTTTTCTATCTCTGTAAACAAGATTTACCTTTTCGTACCAATCTTTACCCAAACTCAAAGCCTTGGCTGCTGCAAGTTGCACAGGTAAAAACATGCCACTATCCATATTGCTTTTAAAACGAAGCACTTCTTCAATTCTTTCTTTTGCGCCACACATTAAGCCTACTCTCCAGCCAGCCATGTTTTGACTTTTGCTTAGTGAATTTAATTCTATGGCAACTTCTTTGGCACCATCAACACTTAATATGCTTGCAGGTTTTTCATTCAAAATAAAACTGTATGGGTTATCATGCACTACTAAAATATCGTTCACTTTAGCAAATGCAATGATGTTTTCAAAAACGTCATTCGTAGGCAATTGCCCAGTAGGCATGTGCGGATAATTTACAAACATCAATTTTACTTTGCTCAAATCTGCTTTTGCCAATGCATCAAAATTGGGCATCCAATTATTTTCTTCTAACAAATCATACTGCACACAATTGCCTCCCGCAAGTGTTACAGCACTTTTGTAAGTTGGATAGCCAGGGTTTGGTATCAATGCTTCATCGCCGTCATTTAAATAGGTCATACAAATGTGCATGATGCCTTCTTTGCTTCCTATCAAGGGCAATACCTCTGTTTCTGCATTAAGCGCTACACCGTACCATGTGTTATACCAAGCCGCTACTGCATTTCGTAGTATCGGCGAGCCTTTGTAAGATTGATAAGCGTGCGTATTTAATTTTGCCGCTTCCACTTGTAATACATTTATCACATCGGGGTGAGGTGGCAAATCGGGGCTGCCAATACCAAGGTTAATGATATTTTTGCCTTCTTTGTTCAACATATCTATCTCTCTCAATTTTTGAGAAAAATAATATTCGTTAATGCTTGCTAATCTATTGGCTGTTTTAAAATTCATCTATTAATTATTTTTTTCAAATAGTCTTTTTTGCCGAGAACCTGCCTGCCGGCAAAGGCAGGGTCGGAAAGGCGTTTTATTTTAGACCCTCATTTCTATTTGCTGCTTTCAAAAAGAGTAAAGGCGGTAAAAAAAATGCTTCGCATTTTACAAAACCCAATCAATACCTAATCTATATTTCAATCTACCATGTTTCTTCCTCCGCCATTCGGCGGGGAGATAGAGGGGGCGCCATTCCTATAAACCCCATACACCTTCAACGATTCTGTAAGTATTTTCATTTTCTCTATTGTTTTATTAAAAATATCAACTGACTCAAATTCCATATCTGCATGAAAAGAATATTTAAAATTGCTGCCGGGTATGGGAAAACTTTGCAGCTTGCTTAAATTTATTCCTGCTGCTGCTATGCTTGTAAGAACCTTCGCCAAGCTTCCCCTTGAGTGATCGGTGTGAAAATTTACAGATGCTTTATTGGCATTTTCTATTGCAGCAAAAGTTCCTTTTCTTTGTAGAATTAAAAAACGGGTATAATTGTTTTTCATTGTTTGTATGCCAGGTGCTATAACATCTAAATTATACAAATCTGCCGCTAGTTTGCTTGCTATAGCTGCAGCATGCTTGTTTTTGTGTTGGTGAATATGTTTTGCACTCAACGCTGTATCTTCTGTTTCTATTAATTTCCAGTTGTATTTTTCTAAATATTCCATGCATTGCAATAAAGCCATTTGGTGGCTGTGTACTTCTTTTATGTCTGCTAGTTTTACGCCAGGGTTTACCAACAAATTTTGTTTAATACTCAAATACACTTCGCCCACTACCACAAGATTACTGTTTTGCAATAAATTATAATTTGGCAAAATGCTTCCTGCTATTGAGTTTTCTATAGCCATTACCCCTCCATCACTTTCATTTTTATCAGTAGCAATGCGCACCACCTCTCTAAAACTTGCACAAGGAATTACTACTACATCTTTACCAAAAAATTGTTGCGCTGCTGTTTGGTGAAAACTGCCTTCGTAGCCCTGTATAGATACTTTTTTTGCCATGGTATAAATGCAAAAATCCCGACTTAGTAGCCAGGATTTTCTGTATGTTTTAAACTTTTATTTTTTTAGTTAGACATAAGCAACCCCGTTCTATTGGTAAAATAGAAGTAATAATAGAATGTGCTAAATGTTTTTGTTGTTGTCATGTGTAATTCAAATATAGGAAATAATATTTGAATGTAAAACTAATTTTGGGATAAGTTTACGGTTTCCAAACAGTTTTGCCACTGAAAATGAGAATTTGTATTAATAGCGTTTCGTTTTAATTCTATCGTGCGGACACAAATGCAATTGGGACACGGATGACACGGATTGCATGGATTCAAAAGGATTTTTTTGCTTCGCAATTTTTTTTATACACAGATGAAACCGACCTACCGGCAGGCAGGTCCGTGTCATCCGTGTTCCATTTTTTATATCATAAATGTGTCCACACTATATGTTTTAATTGGGGCAGCCAAAAATGTTACATTTGTTTTATGATTATCAACAAAATTAATATCTACAAATACAGCATACCCATGCATCCCTTTTCCATTGCCACCGGCACCATGGATTATGCACAAAATATTTTAATAAAAATTTTTACCAAAACAAGTATCAAGGGTATAGGAGAATGTTCTGCCTTTCCTATGATTGTAGGCGAAACCCAAAACACCTGTTACGAAATGGCAAAAGATTTTGCAATGCTTTGGAAAGGGAAAGATGCATTGAACATAGAAGAAAGAGTTAACGAATTGCATTCCTTTACTGCTGGCAATAGCACCATTAAAAGTGCTTTCGATATGGCGCTGTACGATATAGCTGCACAAAATGCCAACCAATCGTTGGTTCAATTTTTGGGCGGAACAAAAAAAGAAATGTTGTCTGACATCACTGTTGGTATTGGCACACCAGAAACAATGGCTGCACAAGCAAAGGTATTTGTAGAAAATGGGGCAACGATTTTAAAAATAAAATTAGGCAAAGATGTGACAACTGATATTGAAAGAATAAAAACAATTAGAGAAAGTATTGGCAACAATGTAAAAATTAGGATAGATGCAAACCAAGGATGGAGTATTGCAGATGCAAAAGATGCACTCACACAATTGGGACAATACGATATCGAATTTTGTGAGCAACCCATGCGTACATACAACGATGAATATTTACCTGCATTGGTAAAATCATCACCCATAAAAATAATGGCCGATGAAAGTGTGTACAACCACCACGATGCATTGCGCTTAATAAAAAACAACGCATGCGATTACATCAATATTAAATTTGCCAAAAGTGGCGGAATAAATGAAGCGTTAAAAATAATTTCTGTAGCAAAAGAAAATAATATTCCTTGTATGATGGGAGGTATGCTCGAAAGCCGAGTAGCACTTACTGCCTTTGCGCATTTTGCGGCGGCCAACCCACAAATTATTTTTTACGATATGGATACCTGTATGCTGGGCCACAAGGTAGATCCTGTAATTGGAGGCATTAGCTATAGCGGTTATACGGTGCTATTGCCCAGTGGTATTGGCATTGGGGCAAGTGTGGAAGAAAGTTTTTTGGAGGGATGTGAGATGGTTATTGTTTAATCCAATCAAATTACCTTCCTTTTCAAATACCCGCTATAATCGGGTATGGGCGATTCATATACATCTTGCATCAATGGAGAAGTTATAATAAAATCTGCGGTAGCCCTGTCGCATGCCATCAAAATATTCCATGCTACAGCAAGCCGTAACAAAGCTTTTACATCGCTATCATGAGGTTGTGCTTCCATGGGGTCCCAAAAAAAGATCAGCATATCTATTTTCCCTTCGGCTATCATAGCGCCTATTTGCTGGTCGCCGCCAAGTGGCCCACTCAGCATTTTTTTTACGGGCCTATCGAGTTCTGCTTCTAACAATTTACCGGTAGTGCCAGTGGCTATTAGTTCGTGTTTGCTTAAATAAGTTCTGTTAAAAACCGCCCATTCAATTAAGTCTGCTTTTTTATTATCGTGCGCTACAAGGGCTATTGTTTTTCTGGTAGGGATAATTCTAATTTCTTTCATAAAAAATTAATTGATATTCTTTGTTTAAAGATAGTTCCCTATTGTAGCAGTGCCAAAATAAAAACATTATGCCCTTTCTCATAAATCCAATTGGTTTTATTTATTGACTTTTGTCAACAAAAGTTAATGCTGCATCGCCTACTTTTAGGTACAAATTGTGTTTAAAAAATTCACATTCGTTGCTTAGTCTTAATATTACTGTATTTGCCAGAGCCGTCTGAATATTTTTTGATAAAAACAAGTTGCGTTTATACCAATATGCATAGCCAAAATTTTACTCCATGAATGAACAAATAACGGTTTACAGTAACCTGCTATCAAACTTAACCGATGCTTTAAGAATCTTTGGTGCTTTTGTGATAATTGCAGAAACCATTTACTTGCTATACCAAAGTAAGCATTCTTTTTTGCGAGAAACATTTGTAAACCTAACTTCCGGTATTATAGCTGTCATTACCCAAATGTTTGTAAAGGCTTATATCATTTTCGACTTACACCTCAATGTGTACAACAATTTCAGCTTTTTCAACATGGGTGTTCACTGGTACACTTTTGTCATTGGTTTTTTTATGTTTACATTCATCCAATATGCGGCGCATTATTACAACCATAAAGTAAGAATATTTTGGTGTTTGCACGAAGTACATCATTCTGCTACTCACATGAATGCTACAACGGGACTACGCACTTCTGTTTTTGATATTGTTTCGCTTGATATTTTTTATCTGCTCATGCCACTAATGGGCGTACACCCCATCGTTTATTTGTTGCTGTATACATTGAGCAAATTTTGGGGTACCATCATACATGTAAATGAAAAAATATTAAACAAAATCCCATTTTTAGAAAAGATACTTACAACACCATCCAACCACCACTTGCACCATGCAAGAAACCCACAGTATATTGATAAGAATTTTGGAGAAGTAGTGCCATGGTACGATATGTTTTTTAAAACCTATGTACAAGAAAAAGAAACACCGCTTTATGGCACTTCAATTGTGCACAACGAAATTTCATTTTGGGAATCGCAAACACACGAGTTTAGAAGATTGCACTACGATATAAAAAATACGGCTGGTTTAAAAAATAAAATAAAATATTGTTTTATGCCGCCAGGGTGGCAACCTGAAGAAGCGATAATAGAAGCTACACCCTGTTTTATGGAAACAAAAAAAGGATAAACGGTTCCCATATTTATTTTACTTCTTCATAATCAATATAATCTTCCTTGGAAACAGTAGAATGTTTTTTTGCAGGCTCTTGTGTAGCTTGAGTAGCTTGAGTACGTTGTTGCTCCTTCATTTTGGCTTGCATATCGCTCATGGCGCTGCGTACCTGTTTGGTACTTTTGTATAATGGTATTATAAAATCGAAGATTACTTTGTATAGTATATATATTACCACCAATTCTCCAATAAGTCTAAAAATGTTCATTTCTATGAGTTTAATTTTTTCAACAGACTGTTAATCATTCATTTAAAAACAAATAAAACAACCATTGACCAAGCAGTTCTTTTAGTTGCCTTTTAAAACAGTATCGCAAAGTTATTGTGCTATATAATATCTTCCTGTTAAATTTTACAGGAGGCAACGATCAATGTTTTGGCTATTCGGTGAATGATTTGTATATTTGCACTAGATTATGAAGCGAAAGGAAGGGGACCAATGGTTCCCTTCTTCTTTTATCTACTAGTATGGCAACTGAAACAAATATAGAAACGGTACAAAGAATATTGCTTACAAAGCTTTTTGATGATATTTTTTTGGTAGAAATGAAAGTGAAGCCAATCAATAATTTCAAAATTTATTTGGATGCAGATAGCGGCCTTGGCATAGAAAAGTGCATAAAAATAAACAGGGCTTTGTACAAACAATTGGAAGAAATGGGGGTGTATCCCGATGGAGACTTTTCTTTGGAAGTATCTAGCCCAGGTATAGAAGAGCCGCTAAAATTGCTTCGCCAATATGTAAAAAATATTGGGAGGTCGGTAGAAGTTACCTTGCAAGATGATACAATAAAAGAAGGACAATTGTTATCGGCAAACGAAGCGCAAATAGAAATAGAATTTACAGAAGGAAAAGGCAAGAAAGCAGTAACAACAAAGCTTTCCATCCCTTTTACAGATATAAAACAAACAAAAGTTCAGATAAAATTTTAATAACAAAACCCCAAGCCTGCGGGGCAGTAAATACAGCAGGCAAGGAATATGGCAAGCATTAACTTAATAGAATCTTTTCAGGAATTTAAAGAAGCAGAAAATATTGATCGCCCCACGCTTATGAAAGTGATGGAAGATGTTTTTAAAACATTGATCCGTAAAAAATACGGAAGCGACGACAATTTTGATGTTATCGTGAATGACCAAAAAGGTGATTTAGAAATCTTCCGTCGTCGTACCATCGTAGATGACGATGATTTGTACAACACCCTTACAGAAATAGAACTGAAGAATGCAATCTTAATAGAGCCAGATTATACAGTAGGCGAAGAATTGTATGAAGAAGTAGATATTCAAAAAGAATTTGGACGCAGGGCCATTTTGGCAGGAAAGCAAACCTTGGCAGCTCGTATAGGCGATCTTAAAAAGAATATTCTCATAAAAAAGTATGAAGAGCGTGTTGGGGAAATTGTAAGTGGAGAAGTTTACCAAGTGTGGAAAAAAGAAGTGCTTATACTAGATGAAGATGGCAATGAAATGTTGTTGCCTAAATCTGAACAAATAGGAGCAGATTACTTTAAAAAAGGCGAAACCGTACGTGCAGTAGTAAAGAAAGTGGAGCTTAAAAATAGCCAAGCCATAATCATCCTTTCTCGTACAAGCCCCTTATTCTTAGAAAAATTATTGGAAATAGAAGTGCCTGAAATATTTGATGGCCTCATTGTTGTTAAGAAAATTGTGCGTGACCCAGGTGAGCGTGCAAAAGTGGCGGTAGAGAGTTTTGATGACCGAATAGATCCAGTAGGCGCTTGTGTGGGAATGAAAGGAAGCAGAATACATGGCATCGTACGTGAATTGAAAAATGAAAACATTGATGTAATTAATTGGACAGCCAATACGCAATTGCTTATTCAACGCTCACTAACGCCGGCAAAAATTACCAGCATAGCACTCGATGATGAAAAGAAGCACGCTAAAGTGTTTTTAAAAGCAGATCAAGTATCATTGGCAATTGGTCGCAGAGGTGTAAATATCAAACTAGCATGCGAACTTACAGGGTACAATATTGATGTATTCCGTGATAGCGAAGGAGAGGAAGACGACTTTGATATTGACTTGGAAGAATTCTCGGATGAGATAGAACCATGGGTAATTGAGATACTTAAGAAAGTAGGATGCGATACAGCCCGTTCTGTATTAGCCCTTACCGATGAAGAAATAGAAAGAAGAACAGATTTGGAGAAAGAGACCATAGCAGACGTTAAAAAAGTATTAAGCGATGAATTTGAAAAAGAATAAAACGATGCGTATGAATTGAAGAGAAATTTAAACAATAGAAAATTTTGTTTCGCCAAAAATAGTGAAACAGCAAAAAGTAAGAATGTCAGAAGTAAACACACCAAGGTTGATGGCAGCCGCCAAAGAGTTTAACATAGGTGCAACCACCTTAATTGAATTTCTTGTGTCAAAAAATTTAAATGGCAGCGATGATTTGAAGCCGACCTCTAAGCTTACAGACGAAATGTATCGTGTGCTACAAGGGGAATATCAACAAGATAAAACTGCCAAAGAAAAAGCAGATAGGGTAGAACTTGTTAAATCGGTTTCTGGAGATCCCAAAAAGAAGAAAGACGAACAAGACCTTTCTTTTAAAAAGAAGGAAGAGAAGGTGAAGGAATTACCAAAAGAAGAAGTGGTAGTACCAGTACCAGAAGAAGTAAAAGAAGTGCCCAAGGAAGTACCCAAAGAAGTGGTTGTGGAAGTTGTAAAAGCACCAGAAGTAATTGTTCCTGTAGTAGAAATTCCAGTAAAAGAAGAGCCTGTTATAAAGCCAACACCCGATATTACATCAACGGTAGATGGGCTAACTAAAATAGATGCTCCAGAACTAGAAAGTCCCAAAATTTTAGATAAGATAGATTTAGATGCTATAGATTCTTCTACTCGTCCAAAAAAAGCAATCAAGCAGAAAGAGGAACCTGCACCTGTACCGGTAGCTAAGAAGAAAGAAGCACCCAAAGAAGAAACAAAGGTAGTAGCACCAGTAGTAGTAGCACCGAAAGAAGTAATTCCTACACCTGAGGTAGCGCAGGATGCTCCGCCAATTATCGAAAATATACTCTCTGCAAGACTAGCAGGCCCTAAAATTTTAGGCAAGATACAATTACCTGTAGACAATGATACTAGGCCTAAAAGAGAAGATGCCCATAAACGTAAGCGTATACCTATTCAGAAAAAGCCAGGTAGCCAAGGAACACCAGCTCCTACAGAAAATCGTTTACCAAGACCAATAATAGGTGATGGTGGAGCCAATAGGAACCAACAAGGAGGTGGAGCCAGAGGTCCACAACAGGGTGGAGGAGCTGGAGGAGCACGTGGTCCACAGCAAGGTGGAGCAAGCGGAAACCGTTTTCAGCGCCCAGGGCAAGGAGGTACAACAGCACCTCGTAGGGAAGATAAAATAATAGATGCCAAAGAAATACAAGAAAAACTAAAACAAACGCAAGCAAAACTTGCTGGTTCTAGTGGAAGAGGAAAAAGTTCGAAGGCAAAATATAGAAAAGAAAAAAGAGACTTATTTAACGAAGCCCAAAGTAACCGTCCGGAGGAAGGGAACAAACTTCAAGTAACAGAATTTATTTCTGTAAGCGAGCTGGCGGGTTTAATGGATGTGAGTTTTGCCGATATCATAAGCAAGTGTATGAATCTTGGTATTATGGTATCTATCAACCAGCGTTTAGAAGCCGATGTGATAGAATTGGTAGCAAGTGAATTTGATTATGAAGTAGAATTTATTGGGGTAGACGATGCGGCAGAATTGGAAATTGATGAAGAAGAAGATGACCCAGCACTTTTAAAAGATAGGGCTCCAATTGTAACCATCATGGGTCACGTAGATCATGGTAAAACATCTCTATTGGATCATATAAGGAACACCAATGTAATAGCGGGAGAAGCTGGTGGAATTACGCAGCATATAGGTGCTTATGAAGTTACCCTGCCGAGTGGTAGAGCCATTACTTTCTTAGATACACCTGGTCACGAAGCTTTTACGGCTATGCGTGCTCGTGGAGCTAAAGTTACTGATATTGCCGTAATAGTGGTGGCAGCAGATGATGCGGTAATGCCGCAAACAAAAGAGGCTATCTCTCATGCACAAGCAGCCAATGTACCTATGATTTTTGCCATAAACAAAGTAGATAAAGATGGTGCTGATCCTGAAAAAATTAAGCAACAACTTTCTTCTATGAATATTTTGGTAGAAAGCTGGGGCGGTAAATACCAGAGTCAGGAAATAAGTGCAAAGAAAGGAGAAAACATAGATTTATTACTAGAGAAAATACTATTAGAAACAGATATACTAGAATTGAAGGCCAATGCAGAAAAGAATGCATCGGGTACAGTTATTGAGGCATCATTGGATAAGGGACGAGGGTATGTAGCCACCATCCTTGTACAAAATGGTACCCTAAAGCAAGGAGATATGATTGTATCTGGTCAGTTTTTTGGTAAAGTAAAAGCCATGTACAATGAACGTAACCAACGTTCAGAAAAAGCACCACCATCAACCCCTGTTTTAATTTTAGGTTTAAATGGTGCACCACAAGCTGGAGAAACGTTTAAAGTATTTGCAAACGAAAGTGATGCAAGGGAAAATGCTTACAAGCGTGGACAAATATTGCGTGAGCAAGGTATGCGTGCCAAGAAACACATTACATTGGATGAAATTGGACGTCGTTTGGCTTTGGGTAACTTTAAAGAGTTGAATGTAATTATTAAAGGTGATGTGGATGGATCAGTAGAAGCCTTGAGTGATTCATTACAAAAATTAAGTACAGAGGAAATTGTAATAAAAGTTATTCATAAAGCAGTAGGTGCCATCACCGAAAATGATGTAAACTTGGCAGCAGGTTCAGATGCGATTATAATTGGTTTCAATGTACGCCCTAGCATACAAGCAGCAAGACTTGCAGAAAATGAAGCGATAGAAATAAAATTGTATTCTATTATTTACAATGCTATTGAAGAAATAAAGAGCGCCATGGAAGGTATGCTTGAACCTACAGTAGAAGAGAAAATATTAGGCAATGTAGAAATTAAAGAAACGTATAAGTTTGATAAAGCTACCGTAGCGGGTTGTATGGTTATAGATGGCAAGATGGCTAGAAACAATCGTATAAGATTGGTAAGAGAAGGTATTGTAATATTTACAGGCGAACTTTCTAGTCTTAAACGATACAGAGACGATGCAAAAGAGGTAACCAATGGTATGGAATGCGGTTTGGTAATAAAGAACTACAATGATATAAAAGTGGGCGATATCGTAGAGGCATTTGAAGAAGTGGAAGTGAAGCGGACTTTGTAAGTTTTGGAAGAGGTTGAATATTGTTGAATGTTGTTTGAAGGGTTGAAAGGAGTTGAATATTGTTGAATGTTGTTTGAAGGGCTTATTCTAAACTCGAAACATACAAAATGCGTAGCATTTTTCTTTTCGCCTTTTGATATAAATAAACGACTCAGCTGCTTAATGGCAAAACAAACGTCTTTTCGCCCCTGCCTTTGCCGGCAGGCAGGTTCTCGGCAAATAAATCATTGGTTAGATATAGCAAAGGTTTAAAATACAAAACTTAATAAATAGTAAAATTGCAGCAGATAGTCTGCTGCAATTTTTTGTTAAATAACAAGCAAAGAAAGGCTACAAATATATGTGGGCTTATCTTTGAAAACGTGGAGTATCTCCCGTACGAGAAAATACATTTTTATGAAAAAAAGAATTTTACTATTATCTGCATTGGCATTCATTTGTATTGCATCATTTGCACAGCCAAATAAAGTTACAGCCGAAAAAATTATTGGTGTTGTAGGAAATAAACTCATTCTTAAAAGCGATGTAGAAAACCGAATTTTAGATATGCAACGCCAAGGGGCAGAAGTCCCAGAAAATGGTAAATGTTTTGTAATGCAAGATTTAATGGGAACAAAAACATTGGTATTGCAAGCAGAAAAAGATTCGCTTCCCGTAACAGATGAAGAAATAGAAGGCGATGTAGATAATAGGATACGTACTTACTTAGATCAATTTGGAGGAAGGGAAGAATTGGAAAAGATAGCCGGTAAAACAATTTATCAGTTAAAAGATGATATGCGTGAACCCATAAGAGACCAGAAACTGGCAATGGCTATGCGCAATAAAATTGTAGGAGATATTCGTATAACACCCTTTGAAATAAAAAATTATTTTAATGCAATACCTACCGATAGTTTGCCCTTGTATGAAACAGAAGTAGAAATAGGTCAGCTAATCGTTTTTCCGAGAGCAAGCAGAGATGCGGAGGAGTATTGTAAAGAACAGCTAGCAGGATATAAAGTTGCTATTGAAGCAGGAAGAAAAGATTTTAAAAGAGCTGCTGCAGATTATTCCGACGAGCCAAGTGCAAAAGAACGCTTTGGGCAAATGGAGGTAAATAGAAATCAAAAAACCATTGATCCTACCTTTTTAGCAAAGTCATTTACGCTCAAAGAAGGTCAAATATCCAACCCTTTTAAAAGCAAATTTGGGTATCATATCATACAATTGGTAAGTAGAAATGGTGACGATGCATTGGTAAGGCATATCATAAAAATACCAAAAGTTACAGGTATAGAATTAAAAGAGGGGTTTGAAAAATTGGATACTGTTCGGGCAAAATTAATAGCTGGAACATTGGATTTCGGAGGAGCCGTGAGCAAATACAGCGATGACGAGAGTAGCAAGTTTACTGCAGGAATGCTGCAAGGTCAAAATGGTAGTACCTTCCTTACCATAGATCAATTAGATAAAGAAATTATACCAATTTTAAAGAATTTGAAACCAGGCGGTTTTTCGCAGCCAATGGAATACACAGATCCATCAGGCAAAAGAGGTGTAAGAATCGTATACTTAAAATCGCAAACAGACCCACACAGAGAAAATTTAAAGCAAGATTATAGTAAAATTTCCGAAAAAGCATTGGCACAGAAAAAAGAAGGTGCGTTGGAAAAATGGTTTAGCAACAAATTAAGTGCTTACTATATTATGATAGACCCAGAATACAGAGATTGCGAAACGATGAAAATATGGGTAGATGCGATGAATAGTAAGAAATAGGAATTAGACATAAGATTGTAGATTTAAGATATAAGACAAGGAATGCCAACTTTAAAGAGTTGGCATTTCTTTTAATGGTTTATCTTCGTAGGAATTCGCCTGTAGGAATTCGCCTGTAGGAATTCGCCTGTGGCGAATTCTAATTCTTACGGCAGGCGAATTCAATCATTTCCGACAAGTGAATCCTAGTATTTACCATCGGCGAATTATTAAACATTATAATAAATACAAAAATTGATAGATAAAAAAAACGCAGTAAAAGAAGATGAAAAAGCTGTTTTGGTAGGTCTTATTCAAAACGACCAAACAGATGTGCAGGTAAACGAATACTTGGATGAGCTAGAGTTTTTGGCAGAAACGGCTGGCGTGCAAACCATAAAAAGATTTACACAACGGCTAAAACACCCAGATGCAAGATCGTTTGTAGGAAAAGGGAAACTGGAAGAAATTAGAAAGTATGTTTTATCTAAAGGAATTACATTGGTAATTTTTGATGATGAACTTACAGGGTCGCAAATACAGAATATAGAAAAAGAGTTGAACACAAAAACGATAGATAGAAGCGATTTGATTCTGGATATTTTTGCTAGCAGGGCACAAACGGCACAGGCTAGAACACAGGTGGAGCTTGCGCAATACCAATACATACTCCCTCGCCTGAAAGGTATGTGGAAACATCTGGAGCGCCAGGGTGGCGGTATAGGAAGCAGAGGCCCTGGAGAAACAGAAATAGAAACGGATAGGCGTATAGTAAAGGATAAAATAAGTGTGTTAAAAAAACGCTTAGAGGATTTTGACAGGCAATCTTTTACCCAACGAAAAGAACGGGGTGAATTTATACGTGTAGCATTAGTCGGTTATACCAATGTGGGCAAAAGCACCATCATGAATGGGCTTAGTAAGAGCGAAGTATTTGCAGAAAATAAGTTATTCGCAACCTTGGATACTACTACTAGGAAATGTGTATTTGAACAAACGCCTTTTTTGCTAAGCGATACGGTAGGTTTTATTCGTAAGCTTCCACACCATTTGGTAGAAAGCTTTAAAAGTACGTTGGATGAAGTAAGAGAAGCAGATGTATTGTTGCATGTAGTGGATATCTCTCACCCCCAATACGAAGAGCAATTGGATGTGGTAAACAAAACCCTTGCAGAACTAGGCTGTTCTGATAAACCCACGGTTACCATATTTAATAAAATGGATAGATTTGAGGAAGTTACTTTTGATAAATGGTTGGAGGAGGATGTGAAGAAACAGATACTAAGAGAATTAAAAGAGCGCTGGGAAGAGAGTACCAAAGGAAATTGTGTATTTGTATCGGCTATAGACAAGAAAAACTTTGATGTGCTTAGGCAAACGATACTAAATAAAGTGAGGGAAATGTATCAAATAAGATACCCTTACAAAGCAGAATATTTTTATTGAGCTGAGCATGAATAAAAAGTATAAATGGCATAAAATAGCCGATAATATCGAGGAAATAGGGCTTTCGAGCGAAGGAATGATAGAAATAGAAGTGAGTGGGAAAAGAATTTGTGTTGTATTTAATAGAGAATCTTTACACGCTTGTGCAGCCAAGTGCCCCCATGCTGGCGGAAACATGAGCCACGGATATGTAGATGCATTGGGCAATATTGTATGCCCCTTGCACAGATACAAATTTGCTTTGGCCAATGGAAGGAACGTGAGTGGCGAGGGATATTTCTTAAAAACTTATCCAATAGAAAAACGAGAAAACGGCATTTTTATAGGGATAGAATCAGGTGGAATATTTAATTGGTAAAATAGTTGCAAGAATATTTTTTTTTGACTTAAAAATCTTTATTTTTGCATCCCGCTAAGAAATTAGATGGGAGATTCCTACTTAGTCCCTACGTTTATGTAGGGAGTAGAGCATCGAAGACATATTCCTACTTAGCTCAGTTGGTTAGAGCATCTGACTGTTAATCAGAGGGTCGCTGGTTCAAGTCCAGCAGTGGGAGCAAGGAAGTCAACAGCAATGTTGGCTTTTTTTTATGCCCATAGCTCAGTTGGTTATTGCATCCCGACTTTCAGTCGGGAGGGTCGCTGGTTCAAGTCCAGCAGTGGGAGCGAAGAAGTCAACAGCAATGTTGGCTTTTTTTATGCCCTAAACTCAGTTGGTTAGAGCATCCCGACTTGAAAGTCGGGAGGGTCGCTGGTTCAAGTCCAGCAGTGGGAGCAAAGAAGTCAACAGCAATGTTGGCTTTTTTTATGCCCTAATTCAGTTGGTTGGCGCATGCTTACTAGTACAAAAATTTCCCTCGCCTCATTTGAATTAGTCGATAGCGCTATTGAGGGGTCAGGAGAGTATCGCTTTATGTTTGCGGCTTCTTCAATGAATTCTGGACAAACCTATAAAGTGTATGACTTTTCTGTAAAAAAGTACAAAAAACTGTTTGGAAGTAGAAAAAATAAAAAGCACACTATATGCAATTTTTTCGACAATGCCCACCGTTAATTAACGGTATTTTCTATTTTTCCCACCGTTAAAAGACGGTGATTTTCTTACAAAATACCGTCTTTTAACGGTGGCTGGTTTCAATTAAATGAATTTTATTTGTGAAGTAATGTCGTTGTAGTACTAATATGAGTTAGGATGAACAACAACAAGTTGAAAAAACAAAGCTTTACAATTTAGTAACACAAAACTTTGTAGTATAATAACTACAAATGTGCTTTTGTATGTTTTTATAATTTACATTTAGTGCAGAAATAGCAAAGGGTGAGTAAAACAGGTATTTATACCTATATAATATTCAAGAAAAAAAAATTTCTTTGTAGAGTAGTTCAACTGTTTAATTAAATATGATTTCGTAGTAGATAACTACTTTCTAACAAACCAAAACCGTACCCTTGAGAATCGCAAGATTTAAGTTAACCTTATTCGCACTTATAATCTCCCTGCATAGCTATGCTCAGAAGGACAGTATTGATATACCTAACATAACAGAAGTACCCTTAAAGTTTATAAAGCAAACCAACGATAAAATTGATAAGTATAGCAACCGTATAACATCTAAAACAGAAAAGACTTTAGCCAAATTAGCTAAGTGGGAGGAGAAAATTCACAGATTACTACAAAAGGCTGATCCAGCTACAGCAGAAAAACTATTTGGGCAAGGCAGGGAAACTTTTGCCAGTATGCTACAAAAAATAAAAGAAGGTAAAGCCCTTACCGACAATTACAAAGCGAAATTCGATTCCTATAGAGATAAGCTAACAACCAACATTAAATATATAGAATCACAAAAAGCCCAGTTAGATAATAAATATATAAAACCCTTACAAACTGCGAAAGAGAAAGCAAAGCAACTAGAAGAAGATGTAGCCGAAACAGAAACAGCCCAAGCCTTCATAAAAGAAAGGAAAAAGGAATTACTTACAGAAGCATATAAAGTACTAGGCAAGAGTAAATACCTCAGTAAAATAAACAAAGAAGCATATTACTATACAGAAACACTCCGCAACTACAAAGAACTATTCAGCGATTCAAAGAAGGCAGAACAAAAAGCATTTGAAGTATTAAACAAAATACCGGCGGTAAGAGATTTTGTACAAAAAAATAGCATGCTGGCATCTCTCTTCGGAAACAATTCTCCCGGGGCGAGTGGAGTTGCTTCCCTCGCAGGCCTACAAACCCGTGCCTCTGTAAACAGCCTCATACAGGGGCGCATAGCAGCAGGAGGACCAAATGCTGCGGCTCAAATAAGCGCTAATATGCAAGCTGCACAAGCAGAACTAACAAAATTGAAAGACAAAATAATTAAAGCAGGAGGCGGGAGTAGTGATGCTGAGTTACCTGATTTTAAACCCAACGAGCAAAAAAATAAAACTTTTAAACAACGGATAGAAATTGGAAGCAATTTCCAGTTTGGACGGCCTAACAGACTGGTCGGCTCACAAGCTGACATAGCACTCAGCGCAGGTTACAAGCTAAACAATAAATCAATTGTGGGCTTAGGCCTTAGTTATAAGTTAGATTATGGGAACATAAATAATTTCTATGTGAGGCATGGTGGCGTTGGGCTTCGCAGTTATATAGATTACAAACTTAAAAAGCAATTCTTTATAAGCGGTGGTTATGAGATGAACTACAACCAAAGTTTTAAAAGTTTTACTGAATTAAGAAATGCAAATGGTTCTACCGGCATTGGAAATGCATGGCAAAATTCGGGGCTTATTGGAATAAGTAAGAAAATAAACATGAAAACAAAACTGGTAAAAGGCACAAAGATTTCGTTGTTATACGACATGCTGTATAAAACGCATGTAGTGCCTACACAGCCAGTGGTTTTTAGGGTGGGGTATAATTTTTAAAAAGGAAAATATTAGTTTATGAGGATTACATTTTTATTAAGTTTTTTTATTTTAATGGGAACTGCATTTGCGCAGAATTTACCTTCTGTTATTCCTCCATCGCCAGAAGTAGGAAAAATTGCCAATGCATATAATTTTTCTGCCTCTATGTACACAGGTGCCGCAAGTGTAAGTGTACCTTTATATACGGTAAAAGTGGGAAGCATCAGTATGCCTCTTGCACTTACTTACACATCCAATGGCGTAAAAGTAAATGATATTGCAAGCAGAGTGGGCCTAGGCTGGGCACTTATTGCTGGAGGCTCGGTAAGTAAAGTAATACACGACGAAGATGATGATGACCCAGTTACAACAAGATTAACAGATCCTAATTTTTTTGTACCAAGTGATGCAATTGTTGATTTTGTAAAACAAAATGCAATGGAAGGTTATGACTCCGAATATGACGAATATTCTTACAATGCAGGCGGTATTTCTGGTAGGTTTTTTATAGATGACATCGGTACAATAAGATTGGCATCTAAATCTGATCATAAAATAGAGAAGGGGGTGGGGAGCGATGCATTTAAAATTACAACAGGAGAAGGAATAAAATACTATTTCTCGGCCTTTGTAAAGGAAGAAACAAGAGACGTAAAAGCAAATGGCATAGCTAGGATAAAACTCAAAAAAACAACCGCTTGGTTTTTAACAAAAATTGAAGGGGCTAGTGATGAAGTTGTTTATTTGCATTACAATTCTATCAATACAAAAGCATTTTTAGGCCCCAACCAGTCCGTTATATTAAAGAAAAGTTTTCCTGCTTATACTGCTGGTCAATATAATTGTGGGGCATGTGCTGAAGGCAATTTACAATCGCCCAATATCAATAGCATACAGTACGCAACGTATTACTTAACCGATATTACCTGTAGCAATGGGCTTTCCATTTATTTTAATTACGAAGCAAGGCCACAACCAGAAACCGGTAACGATAATAGATTAAAAAAGATTAGCGTATATAGCCAATCATCCAACGCATTTATAAAAAAATATGCATTCGAGTATCAAGACTATTTTATTTTTAATGATATTAACCAACGCTTCTACTTAAAAAAAATACACGAAATTGCTACGGATTATCCTGTATCCGAAGATTTGGTGCATACATTTGATTATACAGAACCTGGTAGTCTTCCATCGCAACGTTCTTTTAACCAAGATTATTATGGTTATGCCAATGCTGCAAACAATGTATTAAATTTTTTCCCTAAGCTTCCTAATTTTAATGAGTATGTATATGGAAGTTTTGGTGCAGACCGTACACCTAATTTTGAAACAACCCAAAGGGGAATATTAAATAAAGTTACATTTCCTACCGGCGGCACACAAACTTTTGAGTACGAGCCACACAGTAAAACAACAGCACAAGCGAATAGTACTTTTACAATCGATAATACAAGTATGCAGTTTATTGCTGGGGTAAATTTGTATAATCCACCAACCATTGTAAACAGAATCTTTTACCTTACAGCGTCCGAAATTGAATTTAATTACCTTACCGATGTAAATCCTGTAGGTCCATCCCCTGGTACGTCAGGCTTTTACAATCCAGACAATGTGCACCATTTATCACATCTATATATTTACGATGTAGAAACCAATACAATTGTATTTGAGCATGCACACTATTATAGAGGTACAAATACATTTAATATAAGCCTACCTCCCAATAAAAATTATAAGTTTGTCATATTTGCCTATAGCTCCTCACATGCAGTATCTGTATGGGTAAAATACAATCCGGTAACTACTACTTCGTATGTAAATACCAATGGCTGTGGGCTTAGGGTAAAGAAGATTGTATCCTTCGACCCTATTACCAATAAAACACAACAAAAAGTATATACTTATGCATCCCTATTAGATGCCTGTGCGTACAAGGGTTTAAACATTACAGGATCACTTCCAATTGCACCATTACCGGTTCTGAAATCTTCTGGCCTTGGCAATTTAGTACCTCCAGTAGCTGCACCTTATTTGCAAGGAGCTGTTTGCACAACAATTAATGGTGGTATCATTGGGCCATGGAATACAGAAGTCTGTTCCAATATGACAAGCGTTACCTCTAGTAGCATATTCCCATCCATGTTATACAATGGTTCTCCCATTGCTTATCCTTCGGTTTTAGAAAGTGAAAACGAAGATTTTACCAAAGGCTGTATAGAACATAAATTTTATAGCTTATATA
Source organism: Ferruginibacter sp. (assembly GCA_031430735.1). Lineage (GTDB taxonomy): Bacteria > Bacteroidota > Bacteroidia > Chitinophagales > Chitinophagaceae > Ferruginibacter. The sequence goes on from JANPCB010000061.1 coordinate 61,006, forward strand.
CGCCTAGTCTTGTTACCATGCTTGGTTTGCCCACCAATATTCCCGAGGGTATAAATGAATCACTCAATGGAACGGAATTATACAGTGCAGTCTATAAATTTAACAACAACAACCTTACCATACTCAACGAAGAAATAAATGAATATGCGGCCGACCCTAGGGGTAGGTTTTCCCTCAACAATTATATGACCAGCATGAGGTGGCCACTACAGCCAGGCGTTACCTCGCAATACAACCCACTAGAGGCTAAATTATTAAGCATGGATGTAGGTAAATACAATCATACCGCTCAATGGACCTACTTACAAAAAAAGACAACAAAAGCCTACGACGAAAATGGGCAAAACCCAGTGGAGAGCACCACAGAATTTGTGTATAACAACTTGGTAAATTATAAACCAAGCAGTGTAAAATCGAGCACAAGCACAACCGACGAGTTTGTAGAAAAATTATACAAATACCCCAACGATTATACCGGCGCACCCTTTACAGATATGTTGGCAAAAAATATATTAAGCCCCGTTATAGAAGAAATTACCAAAAAGAACAATCAAACGGTAAGCACCATGCAAACGGATTATAAAGCTTGGCCAGCTACAATAGGTACATTTTATCAGCCAGAGTTTGTAAAAGTTTCTAAAGCAGAGGCAATGCCAGAAAATAGATTACGTTATTATAGTTTCGATACGTACGGCAATCCTACAGAAGTATCCAAAGAAAATGATTCACACATAAGTTATTTGTGGAATTATAAAAATGCTTTCCCAGTAGCAGAAGTAAAAAATGCCTCAGTAAATGATATAGCCTATACTAGTTTTGAAGCCGATGCAATGGGCAATTGGATCTATGATGTCTTAGGTATTTTGACAGATGAAGCCATTACTGGTAAAAAATCTTATACGGGTACACTTACAAAAACGGTGAATGCCGCTACTACCTATACTGCAAGTTTATGGACAAAAACAGGTGCTACGCTAAATGGTTTAGCTGGTACTTTGCTCACTACAAAAAATGGATGGAACCTCTATCAATGGACAGTTGCCAATACAAGTACCGTAACCATCGTAGGAACTAATATTGATGAAGTGAGGCTTTGCCCATCCAATGCATTTATGAGTACTTATACATTCATACCATTTGTAGGCATTTCATCTACTAGCGATGCAAACAATAAAATAACCTATTACGAATACGATGGCTCCAATAGATTAGCCTTGGTAAGAGATTTTGATGGCAATGTACTAAAAAAGATTTGTTACAACTACCTTGGCCAGCCAGAATATTGTAAAGCAATAGAAGGTCCATCTTGGAACTTATCTGGACAAACAAGGTGTAAGGCATGCGATGCAAACGAAAATTATATCACCAATATTTTACAAAGAGAATTTATAGATGTGAACCCACAAAGCCCATCTTATGGCTTAGCAAGATGGGAAGATATACCAGGTACAAACAGCAGTTGTGTATCAGCTGCCGATTGGCAAAATACAAATGAGCTAAGGTGTGTGGGCTACCCCGAAACCCCAGGGCAACAAGAGCAAGAGCAAAAAGATATAAACCCCTGCAGCGCAACTGCTGGCGATACCCGCTGGATATTGGCAGGTATTAATCTGCTAGACTGCCCGGAAGTGGTACCGCAATGCAACCCTTCAAACTGCAGTGGCAACGATAAAAAATGTATTGACGATGTGTGCAGAACCGGAATAAAAATATACACCTCCGCTGTTTATAGAAAAGGAAAATGGTATTGCACCTATATTTATTATTGGGCAGAAGATGGATCTTCAAGTATAAATTATTCGGAAGAATCTACAACGCCATGTGCAGTAAGCTAGTTTTTATTACAATAAAATAAATTATATGTTACGAATATTATTATTACTGACCACTGTTTTTACAACCAGTATCTACAGCATCAGTTACCAAAACAACAACGGTACTACAACTTCTTTTAATACCCACCAAGGCAAAAAAATACTCATTGTAAATATTGCTACTGCTTCGCCAAACGTAGGCCAGTTGGCAGGTTTGCAGCAGTTATACAACCAATACAGTGATAGTTTGGTAATAGTAGCTTTCCCATCCAACAGTTTTAACAACGAGCCCCGCACTAATGCACTCATAAAAACTTTTTGCGAAAGTAATTACAGTATAACTTTCCCTATAGCAGCCGTGGGCAGTGTAAAAGGTACGGGTATGCAACCCACCTATAGCTGGCTGGCAAATGCAACCGCCAATGGGCTTATGGCTTTACAGGTAGATACCGATTATGAAAAATTTTTGCTAGATAAAAATGGCGCCATCATAGCCATATTTGCAGCAAGCATGCAACCGACAGATACAACAATAATAAATGCAATTACCGATAATTAATAACTTATGTTGCCAATAAAAAAATATTTGCTTGTAATAGCCATCCTATTGTGTGCAAATGTGGTTATCGCACAAACAAATTATATACGCAGTTGGGAAGCTGTGGCTCCCCAAACCAACCCGGGTATTTTATTGGGCTTGGGTGTTAAAGATGTAAAACAAAGCACACAGTACATAGATGGCTTGGGGCGTATAGTACAGTCTGTAATAAAACAAGGCTCTTATGAAACGGGTGCAACCATAGCATCGGATATTGTAGC
>JANPCB010000062.1:0-220006 GCA_031430735.1 Ferruginibacter sp.
TCAGAACAATATTTGGGGTTTTTGTTTTTTTATACAATAAATAAAATTATAATAACCAAATAACAAAAATAATTTTATAACAAAACGACTGCAAGGAAAACTGCAGCAAAAAAAACAGCGGTAAAGAAGGCTGCTCCTAAAAAAGCGGCTGCTAAGAAAAAGTAAATGATATCATTGCATTATACCGTTACAAAAGAAGACTATGGAAGTTTTTACACTTTTGTAATGTGGGGTGCGTCCGATAGAAAAAAGCAACGCATTAAAAATATATTAAAGCAAACAGGTTTTGTTTTACTCTTTTTGTTGGTTTATTTCTTTGCTGGCGGATTTAAATATATAACCAATTCCACAATCATTATCATACTTCTAATGTTTGCCACTTCGTTTATACCTCTATTTGGTTCTAAAGCAAATATTGATAAGCAAATTGAAGAAATAACAGAAGATGTAGACAACAACTCTTTATTTGAAGAAACTTTCTTATCAGCATCTGATACAGGATTAAATATAAAAACCACCACAGTAGATGTTAAATATGAATGGATAGCCATCATTAAAAAAAACGAATCACCAGAATATTATTTTCTATTTGTAAATGCCATGCAAGCCATCATTATCCCAAAAAGAGCTTTTAAAAATAATGAAGAAAAAACGGCTTTTGATAAAATACTTTCGAGAAATTTGTCTTTTGAAGCAGAGCTAAAAGAAGATATACTACATGCAGGAAAATAAGGAAATACAAGCGCTATTAAAATTGATAGACGATCCAGATGAAGTGGTACATGAAACGGTATCCAATAAAATCATTTCGTTCGGAAAAGACATTATACCCAACCTAGAGCATTATTGGGAAAACACCCACAACACTGAGCTACAGGAAAAAATTGAAATACTCATTCATCAACTTCAATTTAAAGATTTAAAAGATGAATTTGAAAAGTGGAACAGTGAATATCCTGATTTATTTGCTGGAGCCATGCTTGTTTCTAAATACATATATCCTACAATGGATACGACCATTATTTTTAAGGAAATAGAAAAACTTCGTAGAAATATATGGCTGGAATTGAACAGTTATTTAACTCCAATGGAGCAAGTAAATGTATTGGGCAGCATTATTTACAATTATTATAAGCAACAGGGCGTAGAGCTTTCTTACGAAAATGTAGATGGCTTTTTATTAAACAAAACACTGGAAACACATAAAGGAAATGCGTTTGGCAATGGTACCATGTTTTTAATTCTTTGTGGCTTGTTGGATGTGCCTGTGTATGCAGTAAATATCCCCAACCAGTTTATGTTGGGTTATTTTGACGATTATTATTCTACATTAAATCCAGCTGGTCATGCATCAGAAAAAATAAAATTTTATATAGATCCCATCAATGGGCAAATGTATTCGCACAAGGATGTAGAAAATTATTTCAAAAAAATAGGATTACCCCCTGCTGCTGCATTCTTTAAACCATTGGATAACAAATCAATTATTGTGATGCTTTTATCGGAATTGGTAAAGTGTTTTGATTCAGAAACACAACAATACAAAATAGACGAGATACGCTCACTTATAACAATGATAGTAAAATGATATACCACGTAACAACCAAATCCGATTGGGAAGAAGCCATTTCAAATGGTTTTTACGAAACGCCCTCCTTGCAAATTGAAGGATTTATACACAATAGCACAGCCGCTCAAGTGCAAGGGGTTTTGGATAGGTATTACAAAGGGCAAAAGAATCTGCTCTTATTGCATATAGAAGAAAGTAAACTTACTGCAGCGCTAAAATATGAACTTGCACCGTCTGTAAATGAAATGTTTCCCCATATTTTTGGGGCAATTAATTTAGATGCAGTAACAAAAATAGAAAGCTTATGATAACATGGGAAGATTTTGAAAAAGTGGACATTCGTATTGGAACAATACTAGAAGTTAGCGATTTTGCAAAAGCTAGAAAACCCGCTTACAAACTGAAGATCGATTTTGGGGCCGAAGGAATCAAAAATTCATCTGCACAAATAACTGCTTTATATTCAAAAGAGGAATTAATGGGGAAACAAATAATAGCAGTTGTAAATTTTCCTCCAAAGCAAATAGCCGATTTTATGAGCGAATGCCTCGTATTAGGAGTTTACAATGAAGACAATAATGTAGTGCTTTTGCAAGCAGAAAGAGCAACAATGAATGGCGCTAAGATAGGGTAAAAGAGATGTTAGGGTTGTCAACCTTTGAATAATGAGTTGTATTTTCAAACACAATACCAAGGTTGACAACCCTTGCGTAAAAATAGGGTTGTCAACCTTCTCGTAAAAAGTTTTATTTTCAAACTACATTACCAAGGTTGACAACCCTTGCGAACCCTTGCAACAAACTATCACTTCATACTTTCGCTACCAAAAGAAAAAGGCAGCAGTTGTGATGCACTTTCAATTACCATTACTTTTCCTTCCATACCAGACATAATAAGCCGCATAGGTTGTTTTGTTCGTTCTTCGTATTCCGAAAGGCTTTGCCTACACATGCCACAAGGAGAAATGGGTCTATTGCTCTCGCCATTGCCAGAAAGGTTATTGTAGCTAATGGCCATTGTCTTTATGGGTTCATCGGTTTGAATCATACTGGCAGATGCCAATAATACCCGTTCTGCACATATACCCACGGGGTAAGAGGCATTTTCTTGATTGGTACCATAAACCTTTTCTCCATTGTTAAAAATGGCAACGGCTCCTACTAGAAAATTACTATAAGGTGCATACGCTTTTTGCGTAGTTTTTCTTGCTTCTTCCAATAAAGCGGCATCTTCCTTATTTAGTTCATTTATATCATCAAACATTTCAAAATTAAAACTATGTTCTTGTTTCATACTTTGTGTTTATTTAGTCTTTCAGATTTTTTCAATTTCTAGATCATCATCTCCATTCCTTGAAAATAGTCTTCTTTAATTTTTATAATAGAGATAAAAAATCCTCTCAACTTTTAGATTGAGAGGATTTTTTGGACAGTGAAGTTAAGTTTTTATTTTACTATATCATTATTTTATTCCATTAAATAATATTTTCCAATTCGGCGACTCCAATAAATAAAATCGAATTTGGAATCCTATATAAATCAGACCTATATATGTCGCAAATTAACATACATCTTTTTTACTACTACTGTGTCATTATTAATTAACTGATTAATTGGCATTTCATTAAAATATGAATAAATATTACTACGAATACTAAAACATTCAGAATTCCCAACTGGACCAACTATTTTCCTACTTTTTAAAATCGTAAAAAAAGGCATTCTTAGCTTATTGTTGACTATTTCTATAGGAAATTCACTTAAATAAGTGCAACTAAAATTATTACCTCCGTTAAATGGTAAACAATTTATAATTCCAGCATTCTTAATGAATGGATTCGAATTATAAATGCAATAGTCATTTGTAAAAATTTTATAAGTAGTATCGGTAGATTTTAATAAGATATTTGAACTAGTTGATTCTATTACACTGGTATTGGATGAGCCATTTAAAAATGAAGCTTGCGGTAAATAATGAAAGCTAACTTTAGCATTAGTAGTATTTAAGAATTCCACTTTAACTGTATCATTAAAAGCTACATTAACTGAAGCTGCCGAAATAGACACAATTGAATGATTCGTAAAATAATTTTGAATTATTTGTTGGTTAGTAATGATTGAATTATGAGTATACATTATTGAGGGCTCCGCAATGAAGTTGTTTTCTGTAATGTAAGTACCTTCTAAAAAATTAGTATCCCTCGAATCATTTGTTTTTTTGCACGAAAAAAAGAAAATAATCAGGCAAAAAATAAGTACCCCAGTGTTTTTCATAACCAATTATTTTATACCATTAAATAATCTTTTCCACCTTGGGCCACCTTCCCAACTAAACCAAATAAGGGATGCTTTACCCACCACATGATCTTCTGGCACAAAGCCCCAATAGCGGCTATCCAATGAATTGTGACGGTTATCTCCCATCATCCAATAATAATTCATTTTAAAGGTATAGGAAGTTGCAGCAACGCCATTGATTGATACTTTACCCGCCACATTTTCTACTTTATTGCCTTCATAAACTTCTATGCAACGTTGGTAGCGTATTAAATTATCTGGGGTAAGTTGTATAGTACTTCCTTTTTGTGGAATGGTAATTGGGCCAAAATTGTCTGCCGACCAACGATGTGTAGTATCTGAACCGTAGTAAGGAAAAAGTCCATTATCCGGTTGCATAATATAATCAGATACGGCATAACCTTGAGGTAACTTTAAAGTAGATTTTTCTTTATTAGTGATGTTAACTTTCCAATTTTGTTGATCAATTTGTTTAACATCCCCTTGGTCTTCTCTTACATTAATATCGAACTCCTTTAATTTTTCTTTGTCTAAAAAAGTGTTTGCTGGTGTAGAAATGATATAATATCGCTGCGATTCTGGAAATAAAGGGGAAGCTTGTCCGTTTACAATGACTTTACCATTTTCTATTTGCAAAACATCTCCACCAACAGCAACACATCTTTTTATAAAATTCTCTCTTTTATCTACAGGTCTTGTAATAATATCCGAACCATACCTATTCCATACCTCATCTCTCCCCAATTCTTTTAGCGCCTGATAATAGGTAATTTGGCTGCCGAACTGCTGCTCTTTGTCATTTATCAACGTATCGTTTACCGGAAAATTAAATACCACCACATCGTTTCTTTTTACGGGGCTAGCAAACCATCTTGTGTAAGGGATATGTATTGCTTCCGAATAAGATTTTACAGGTACAAATGGCATGGTATGATGTACAAATGGCATTGCTATAGGCGTATTGGGAATTCTAGGTCCATAACTGAATTTGCTTACAAATAAAAAGTCATTCACCAATAAGGTTTTCTCCATAGAAGGTGTGGGAATGGTGTAAGCTTCAAAAACAAATGTGCGTATGATTGTTGCTGCCACTACCGCAAAAGCCGCAGCATCTATCCATTCTCTTGCTGCAGATTTTTTATAATTGTCTACTACTTTTTTACCGGCAAATCTTTCTCCTTTGCTATAGGCTAAATAGGGGAAATAAATAAACGGAAGAAAAACAGCAGCAGCATGTTGCAGGGTACCAAATCTACCAAAATGCTCTACAAATTTTATGCAAATCCAAATGCTTATAAATGCACCCACAATAGGAATAAATTGAACAAAAAACCACCATTTTTTCAATTCCATTTTTTCCACCATACACCAGGTATTAAAAAAAGGTACCAACGCTTTCCATGGTTCTATGCCGGCTTTTTTAAACATTCCGTACATTCCAATATGCCAACCAATGGTTCCAAGTATAAAAACAATCCATCCAATACTCATAAGTTAATTTTTAATATTGCCAAAAGTAATATTTGCTTGTTAGATATGAACAGTTTTAACAAAATATAAAATACACCCTACACATAATTCTGTACATCTTCGAGCGTTATGCTTTTTCCACTCATAATAATTAACCTTTCTACTACATTACGCAGCTCCCTTATGTTGCCACCCCAGTTGTTGTTTTTTAATGCTTCCATGGCTGCTTTTTCAATTTCCTTTGCAGGTTGGCCATATTCGGCGGCAATAAGTTTTATAAAGTGAGCTGCTAATTGTGGTACATCCTCTTTTCTTTCATTAAGCGAAGGCACATGAATAATGATTACACCTAATCTGTGGTACAAATCAAGCCTGAAATTCTTATCTGTAACTTCTTTCAGTAAATCTTTGTTGGTTGCTGCTACTACTCTTACATCTACACTTATATCTTTTTCGGCACCAACTCTGGTGATTTTTCCTTCTTGCAATGCCCGTAGTACTTTTGCTTGAGCGCTTAGGCTCATATCACCTATTTCATCCAAAAATAAAGTGCCACCATGGGCTTGTTCAAATTTTCCAATACGTTGTTTAATAGCAGATGTAAAAGAGCCTTTTTCATGACCAAACAATTCGCTCTCTATAAGTTCGCTGGGTATGGCTGCACAATTTACTTCTACCATTGGACCGGTATTTCTATTGCTTTTTTCATGTATCCAACGAGCTACCAGTTCCTTTCCCACCCCATTTTCGCCAGTAATAAGTACCCTAGCATCTGTGGGTGCTACTTTTTCTATTGTATTTTTTATTTTTATTATAGGAGCACTTTCCCCTACCATTTCTATTGTTTTATTTACTTTACGTTTTAATACTTTGGTTTCGGTGGTAAGGTTGGTTCTGTCTATGGCATTGCGAATGGTAATAAGCAAACGGTTTAAATCAGGCGGTTTACTTATATAGTCGTAAGCACCTTTTTTTACTGCTTCTACCGCTGTATCTATATTACCATGTCCACTAATCATTATGATGGGTACATCGCCATTTATTTCTTTTGCCTTTTCTAAAAATTCAATACCATCTAACTTCGGCATTTTAATATCGCATAAAACCACACAATAATTTGTTTGGGCAAATTTCTTTAGTCCTTCTTCTCCATCAGAAGCTTCATCAATTTTATACCCTTCAAAACTTAGTATTTCTGCAAGAGTTTTGCGTATAGATTTCTCGTCGTCAATAATCAATATATGTGGCATGTATTCAATTTAATTATTCCAAAATTAGTGATTAAAGCATAGAAATCATTTTAGTAATTTAATCTTAACTATATTTTTCTTATAAGTTCATTACACTAACTTGCAGCTTTACATGCTAGTATCACTTACAATCATACAATACCGTAGTCGTTTTATTCCGTTTGCTTTTATTGCTATGGCAATTTTTCGGTTCCCATTATTTCGAAACAAGAATATTTCGTTTTATAAGTTAATGGGAACAGGCAAAAACGGAACTTTTGATAAAGTGCCAGATCTTAACCAATGGGCTATCCTGGCGGCGCACAGCAACCTTTCAGAAAAATCAAATAAAGATTATACCTTACTAAATCTTTACGGTAAATTTATAGCTGGTTGGATGAATTTTTTTGGTTGTAAAACGTGCATTTACATACTCGAACCAATAGAAAGCCATGGCATTTGGGATAAAAAGAAGCCATTTGGAGATTTACCAGTAAAGTCAATTTACGAAGGAAAAATAGCCGTACTTACGAGAGCTACAATAAAATTAAATAAATTAAAATACTTTTGGCAAAACGTTGCGCCTGTTGCCGAAAAAATGGTTGTTGCAAAAGGTTTTATTACATCTTATGGTGTGGGAGAAATACCTTGGATAAAACAAGCTACTTTTAGTATTTGGGAAAGCAAAGAGGACATGAAAAACTTTGCATACGGAATGAAAGAGCATGCTGAAGTTATTAAAAAAACAAGGCAACAAAAATGGTATAGTGAGGAAATGTTTACGAGGTTTAGGGTGGTGGAAGAAGTGGAAGGTTGTTAAAAAGTTTAAAAGGTTTAAAAGGTTCAAAAGGTTTAAAAGGTTTAAAAAGTTTTTATGAAAAATATTAAATTGATAGAAGTACCATCAGAAATTGGAGCAGGAACAAGAGGCGCTAGTTTAGGAGTAGATGCCATAAAAATTGCTGCATTGGATTTTATGAGTAATTTCTTTGTTCATTTTCCATCAGAAAAAATTGAAGTAGAAAACAATTTGCTTTTTGAACCTATAAAATCGCCATACGCCAAACGCATACAAGGTGTGCACACTATGTATGAGCGTATAAGCAAGGCAGTATGTGAAAGTATTAAAACAAATTTTTTTCCTGTAGTACTTAGTGGCGATCATAGCAATGCTGGTGGTACAATTGCTGGTATAAAAATGGCCAAACCAAAAAGTAAATTGGGTGTAATTTGGATAGATGCGCATGCCGATTTACATACACCTTACACAACGCCATCTGGTAATATGCATGGTATGCCACTCTCTACCGCCATTGCAGAAGACAACAAAGAAAGCAGTGTGCATGATTTAGATGAGAAAACAGCAGTACTTTGGGATCAATTAAAAACCTTGGGTAAAATTCCACAAAAAGTATTACCAGAAGATATCGTTTTTATTGCACTGCGTGATTATGAAAAAGAAGAAAAGCATTTGATAGAAAAATACGGCATGAAAGTAATAACAACTGCCGAAGTACGTAGAACAGGTGCAGAAAATGTAAGTAGAAAAGCATTGCGCCACCTCAGTGATTGTACAGATATTTATGTAAGTTTTGATGTAGACAGTTTAGACTCAGTAATATCTCGTGGTACGGGAACGCCTGTAAGCAATGGCCTTAAAGAAAGAGAAGCAGAAGATTTGATTAGTAAATTTATGCAGAATAGAAAAATATGTTGTTTTGAAATAACCGAAGTAAACCCAACATTGGATAAAGAAAATCTAATGGCAGAAATTGCTTTTAATATTTTGCAAAGAAGTGTAAATGTGTTGATGATGAACTAAACTTTTTATTGTAAATCAGGAAGTTCTTCATACATAAATTTATCTATGGGGTTTTCTGCTATTCTAAAATCCCTATCTATAGTGTGAGCCATTATTTCATCCGATGGAAGTTGAAAAGCAGCTATTTCAGTAATTCTTTCTTCTGTTAAATCTGCCATAATCCATTCATAAGCCAAGTCTTCTGTAAGTATGGTAGGCATCCGCATTTTTGAATTGTGTATTTGAGCCATTGTTTCATTTGCCTTTGTTGTTACAATAGCAAATGTATCTTTAAGTTCACCTGTTTCTTTGTCTAACCATGGTTGATATATGCCTGCAACATAAAAATATTCCTTGTCCTTTATAGAAATGCAATAAGGATAGGTAATGGGCTTTTTAGCTCCTACATGCTTGTAATGGCGCCATTCGTAAAAGAAAGAGATAGGCACCAAACATCTTCTATTTAATGCTGCATCTCTAAACATTTTACTGTCCAATAATTTTTCAGCAGTTGCATTTAACCAAGGTATCCCCTTCTTTCTTGCCACTTTCAATGCTGGAGTATCTTTTATCCATGGAGGAATAAATTCCCAATGAGCCAATGAAATGACTATATCAGTTTTATCGGCATTTGCTTTTATGATGCCCCAATTACCATATTCAAAACCACTTTGCAATTCTTTCAATGCAGCAAGTATGCCCCATTGCTTTTCAATTTTTTTTAATTGAATCAATTGCTTTTTTGATACACGTATTCCGACGTAGTTGCACATGCTTCAATCGTTTTAGTTTTTGGTTTCCAATTTATCCAATTTTTGGCGCACAAATCTTTTAATTTAAACGATAAGTAAATGTCTAAATTGAAATTACTATCAATACCCTGCGAAAGTAATCCAATAGTATCACCTGCATATATTTGGTCTCCTTTTTTTACTGTTAGTTTTTTCAAAGGGTTGTATGCAATGTAATAATCTCCATATTTTACTACCACTACAAAAATCAAAGTTTCTATTTCAGCTGCTAAAACAACTTCACCAGCATGAAGCGCTTTTACTTCGTAAGTGCTATCGGTTAATATTGTAAGTGTAGAATCAAATTGATTAGCTGTATATCTTTTCTTTTTTTCATTATGAAATATTGCAGTGTATTTTTTTATGGGTATCTCCCACTTCCCCCTAGAGGCCTCAAAGATTTTATTTAAAGTCTTTTGCCCATAAGAATCACTAATACATCCACCAATAAAAATTAGTAAAGTAATTTTTCTCATAATGAATTTTAAAATTACAGACTTTGCATTAAAAGTATTTTGATTTAACATTTACGCTTCGAATATTCCCCTCCTTGGAGGGGTGGCTGCCGCAGGCAGACGGGGTGGGCTTTACCTCCTTGAAGGGGTAGCTGCCGCAGGCAGACGGGGTGGGCTTTACCTCCTTGGTGGGGTGGCTGCCGGCAGGCAGACGGGGTGGGCTTTACCTCCTTGAAGGGGTAGCTGCCGCAGGCAGACGGGGTGGGCTTTACCTCTTGGAGGGGTGGCTGCCACAGGCAGGCGGGGTGGCTTTACCTCCTTGGAGGAGTATCTATCTCAAGCTAAAAATTCGGCACATAAAAAGCCTTTATAGGTCTAGCAAATGCCTATTTCATCCCATAATTTTCTACAATAAAATCCTCCAATCTATCTATTACTACATGCATATACTGCATAATATCAAATACAGAAATCCGATACATAGTTAACCCCAAAGAAACCAAAAACCTTTCCCTTTCTGCATCATACAGTTCTTTCCCTATGTGGCTTGATCCGTCTATTTCAATAATCAACCGCAGCCGCTTTACATAAAAGTCTACAATATAATTTCCAATAACTTTTTGTCTGTCAAAATCAATTTTATGGAAACCGCCTTTTGTCACTTGCATCCAAAACAAAACTTCAGATAAATTTCTTGCTTGACGCAAAGCTTTGGCCCTGGTTTTTAGATTAGGGTTTGCAGGCAGAATGAATATTGGGAATTGCTTTATTTCTACATTACCTATGAAAATTTTAGCGCTATTTTCCATTGGAAACATTTTACTTTTTGTGTTGCTAATGTAGTAAAATGAATAGTAGAAACTTCTATGTGCTCCTTCTATTATTAATCTATTTTTACGAATTCCAAAAATTACCCAACTTAGCTCTAGTTGATGAAATTTTGCCAAAAGGACTGTAGTTTGAAACGCAGAAATAAAATCATTTGGGAGGAAAAAGAAAGCACCATGTTTGTGTAACATGGCTTGGAGAATAAGCTTACCTCGTCCGCCTGCGGGGGGCTTTTGTGAAAGAACTCGTACATCCGCCTGCGGCGGCTTTGCGTGTAAGGCCCACCCCGTCCGCCTGCGGCGGCCTTGCGTATATGGCCCACCCCGTCCGCCTGCGGCGGCCACCCCTCTAAGGAGGGGAATGTTTAAACCCATTGCATAAATACAACTATTTAATTCTTTAAACTAAAAATGGCCGCCTTGCGGCAGCCATTTTTTAAAATATTCATCAACAATTATGCATCTTTTTCATTATCCTCATTAGTAACATCATCTTCCCCCTCTTCATCTATTTCATCTGCTTCATCCACTTCCAAACTTTCTACTTCATCCTCAATTTTTGTTACTGCATTTTCATCTGTTACTACTTCATCTAAAATCAAGTTTTCTTCTTCTTCTTGCTCGTCTATTTGCGTTATGGCTGCAATTTTATCGTTCTCATCTATACGAATCAACTTCACTCCTTGTGTAGCACGGCTTTGCTCACTTATATTTTTTACTGCCATACGAATGGTGATTCCACTTTCACAAGTTATCATCAAATCCTGCGTTTCTGCTACATCCAATAATCCTGCAAGTCCACCCGTTTTTTCAGTAATTTTTATCGTACGCACTCCTTTGCCTCCACGGTTTGTAATTCTATAATTTGCATCCCCCGTTTCTGGGTCATCTAAGAAAGTTCGTTTACCATATCCTTTTTCGCTCACTACTAAAACTGTTCTGGTTTTATCTTCTTTATTTACACAAACCATTCCTATTACTTCATCTGTGTTTTCATCTACTTCTATGCCCGATACACCAATACCACCACGGCCTGTACTGCGCACTTTGGTTTCGGGGAAACGAATGGCACGGCCAGATTTTACTGCCATCATTATTTCGCAGTTGCCATCGGTCATACTTGCTTGTATCAATTCATCTCCTTCTCTGATATTGATGGCATTTATTCCACTTTGTCTTGGTCTGCTAAAATCTTTAAGGTCTGTCTTTTTAATAATACCATGCTTTGTACAAAGAACGATGTAATGATTTTTTACATATTCCTCATCATCAAAATTGGCTACATCTATAATGGCACGCACTTTATCATCTGCAGGTATTTGTATCATATTCTGCAATGCACGTCCTTTGCTGGTTTTATCGCCCTCTGGTATTTGATACACTTTCAACCAAAAGCATCTTCCCTTTTCTGTAAAGAACATCAAGGTATGATGGGTGCTTGCTATAAATAATTTTTCAATAAAATCTTCTTGTCTGGTACTACTACCTTTTGCACCACGGCCTCCACGGCGTTGTTGCCTGTATTCGTTTACAGATGTACGTTTAATGTATCCCATGTGCGATATTGTAACCACCACATCTTCTTCCACAATAAAGTCAAGCATGTTTACTTCGTCATCGGCATATTCAATTTCGCTTTTTCTTTCATCACCAAACTTTGCTCTTACATCTAACAATTCTGTTTTTATAATACCAAACCTAAGTTCTTTGCTTGCCAATATTTCTTCCAATCTTCCTATCAACGCCATTATCTCTGCATATTCTTCACGTATTTTATCAATCTCCATACCAGTAAGACGTTGCAAACGCAATTCCAATACAGCTTTTGCCTGTATCTCACTCATGCCAAAATTGCTTATCAAACCTTCTTGTGCAATATTTGGTGTAGCACTTTCTCTTATCAGTTTTATTACAGCATCCAAATTATCCAACGCAATAATAAATCCTTCTAAAATATGTGCACGCTCTTTTGCTTTGCGCAATTCAAATTCTGTTCTTCTGGTTACAACTTCGTGCCTAAATTTTACAAACTCTACAATTAAATCTTTTACATTTAAAATTTGTGGCCTACCATTCACCAATGCCACATTATTGATACCATAAGAAGTTTGTAACTCTGAGTGTTTAAACAAATGATTTACCACTACTTGGGCCACAGCATCTTTTTTCAATTCTACCACAATCCTGGTGCCCTCTTTGCTGTTACTTTCATTGTTTACATCAGATATACCTTCCACTATCTTATCGCTCACCAACTCTCCTATTTTTGCAGTAAGCGAGTCACGGTTTACTTGGTAAGGTACTTCCGTTATTATAATTTTTTCTCTGCCTCTTGCATCGGTTTCTATAGTTGTACGGCCACGCAATACTACCCTGCCACGCCCTGTAAGTAAACCAGCTTTTACACCTTCGTAGCCATATATAATACCACCTGTAGGAAAATCTGGTGCCTTTACAATTTTGATTAGCTCCTCAATATCTATGTCGTTGTTTTCTATATATGCTATACATCCATCTACCACTTCTGTAAGGTTGTGCGGCATCATATTAGTTGCCATACCTACCGCTATACCACTGGCTCCATTTACCAACAATTGTGGAATTTTTGACGGTAGTACTGTAGGTTCTTTCAAAGAGTCATCAAAATTCAATTGAAAATCTACCGTTTCTTTATCTATATCATCCATCATAGCTTCGGTAAACTTCTGCATACGTACCTCTGTGTAACGCATAGCTGCCGGCTCATCTCCATCTTGACTACCAAAATTTCCTTGCCCGTCAACCATGGTATAACGCATACTCCAATCCTGCGCCATACGCACCATTGTATCGTATATAGATGCATCACCGTGTGGGTGATACTTACCCATAACTTCACCCACAATACGAGCCGATTTTTTGTAAGGTTTGTTGCTTGCATTGCTCAATTCATTCATGCCATACAACACACGCCTGTGCACCGGTTTCAAACCATCACGTACATCAGGCAATGCCCTCCCTACAATCACACTCATGGAGTAATCTATGTAGAAAGTTTTCATTTGTTCCTCAATAACTACGGGTATTATTTTACCTCTGTTGTTGGCATTTCCAGAGTTATTCTGTTCGTTTAATTCTTCGTTGTTTTCCATATATTTCTAATGTCTGCGAAAGTAACGATTTTTAGCTGTTTTTCCGCTTAAAAATGGGTGTTTTTAGTGAATGTTTTACACATATTTTTTATAGTTGTGGATAAAGAATTTAGCTTAAAAACAAGCCTATCATATTTGTGAAATTCAATCACATTTATTTTTTTTGCGCTTAGCATCAAAACTTTTACAAGCATTTGCTCGGGCTGTCTTTCCTACATAAAATGCAGGGATGCCAAACCCGCCGCTCTTCATCGGTAGTTCGTTTTTCAGCTTTTATGAAGTATTACCCTATTCTTTTTCATATGACTGAATCAAATCATACAAAGAACAATACTTGGTGTACTTTGCAATCTTTGTTACTTTGCGTGAAATAAACATACTATTTTGAAAAACATACTCCTCTTTGGTGCTGGCAAATCTGCATCTGTACTTATAGAATATTTATTGGACAATGCCTTGCAAAATAAATGGCAAATTACCATTGTAGATTCCGATAAAAAGATCATAGAGCAAAAAACAAAAGGACATGTAGCTGCGGTAATTGTAGAAGCCAATATAAACAATGATATTGTGAGAACCGAGCTCATTGAAAAATCTGATTTGGTTATTTCTATGATGCCGCCATTTTTGCATATCCATATTGCCAAAGATTGTGCGCATTATGGTAAACATTTACTTACTGCTTCCTATGCAGATGACCAGATAAAAGCCTTGGAAAATGAAGTAAAAGCAAAGGGCGTTGTTTTTCTTTGCGAAATGGGTTTAGACCCTGGCATAGACCACATGAGTGCTATGCAAATTATAGATGCGATAAAAGCAAAGGGTGGAAATATAACTTCTTTTAAAAGTCATTGTGGAGGCTTGGTAGCCCCCGAAAGTGATGATAACCCATGGCATTACAAAATAAGCTGGAACCCACGAAACGTAGTACTTGCTGGCAAAGCAGGTGCAGAATATAAGCAAGATGGAAAAACGATTATTGAAAAGTATGAAGATCTTTTTAATACCGAAAGAACAATTCAATTAGCAGATAAAACAATAGGGTCACTATGCTATTATCCCAATAGAAATAGTTTGGAATATATTGATTTGTACAACCTACACGCAGTAGATACTTTTGTTCGCACAACACTTAGACACAAGGATTTTATGCAAGGTTGGAAAAATATTATTGCATTAAAATTAACCGATGAAACCACTGCTTACGAAAGTGATGATATGTCGCTATCTGATTTTTTTACACAACATTTTGATGCATATAATGTAACACTTGAGCATATCTCTAAAGAGGATAAACAAAGACTTGTGTTCCTTGGCTTGAATGATACCGATACCATTATCAACAAAGGAAAAATAAGTGCCGCAGATGGCTTGCAATTTGCTTTAGAAAAAAAATTGGTACTATTTCCTACAGATAAAGATATGATTGTTATGCAGCACGAAATAGCCTACGAATTATCAGGCAAACAAAATGAAATTATCTCTTCACTTATTGTAAATGGAAAAGACAGTGTGCATACTGCTATGGCAAAAACTGTGGGACTACCTTTGGGTATTGCAGCAAAATTAATTTTAAATGGTAGTATACAATTATCGGGTATACATTTACCTATCATCAAAGAAATATATGAACCTGTGTTGAAAGAATTGGAGGCAAATGGAATAATTTTTATAGAAGAAATAAAAAACCTTTATCTGAAAAACTAGATTTTAGATGTTAGTGTGGCTTCTAAAAAATCTTGTCGTATTTCATGTAATCTTACCCTCCTATACTCTTTTACTGCTTTTGCTTTTTTGTTATAAAAGTAAAAATAGTACAGTGGTATAAATTGTAATAGCAAGCCCGTGGGATAAAAAAATCTACTAATCATATTTCAAACAAAATTGGTATTACCAAATATAAATAAAATAGTCCCACTAAAGATTATACGTTGAGTGCAAAGGTGCAGGTTGCAGCATTTGATCTCAGTTGTTGTTTTGTATAAAGTTGTATGCTTATGCCACTTGCAGCGGCAAGCATACTCATATATACATAGCTCCACTTGCCTGCCTGCCGGTAGGTTCACTGCACGTATCCCTTACATTTTTGTCGGGAGCCGTTAAGTAGTAAATTAATTTTCTCCAAAGTAGTCTTGCGGGAAATATTTAAAAAAATAGCAATACCAAACCAAATTTTTCCTTGTCACATTTATTTTAAATACCATTTAACAGCCTTATAAACCATTCATAAAATTGGTAAAAAATAAAAGATTTTACTCATATTATATGTAACTAACACAAATGCAATATATTATAAAAGTAATTAGTACTATAATATAAGCCATTACTAAATTTACTACACTACTTTGTTTTGCATAGTACTAAAATGTTTATATCTTTGTGTTATCAAAATAAGAAAAGCATTTAAAAACAAATAAAAACAAACATCATGAACACACAACAAAACAACTTACTAGTAAATTTAAGTAAAACTGAAACAACCAAACTTACAACTGTAGTAAACGAAACTTTGGCAACTGGCTTGCAACATTCAAAATCTTTTACTGCTGCAGATTTATGGAATATACAACGCCAAAGAAAAAGCAGCTTGCAAAGAAGACATAATGCATAATTAGAAATTATCTATCCACTTATGTAGCGGCTGGGCTTTCACATCATTCGTTTCTGGTACAAAAAATACCTACGTGAAGCTCTGCCGAGGCAAAAAGTAAGAAGATTTCGAAGTTTTGAAAAAAGGATTTTAAATAGAATGGTATAAAAGAGAGGATAATCTGCTTACTCCTTCTGTGGCTGTCCCTTCGAGTGGAATTATATTTCTAAAACGGCTTACCTCAGGTATTTTTTTATCAATAATGTATTTGGGTACATCGTCGTCCACAACATCTATTAAACCAGCTGCAGGATACACTTGCAAAGAGGTACCTATTAAAACAAAAATATCTGCTGTTCGCATTATTTCTACAGCTATTTCAATCATGGGTACAGGCTCTTCAAACCATACAATGTGTGGACGAAGTTGGCTTCCATCTTTACCTACATCGCCCACATTAATATCGCCATCTATTGTTAATACTTCGTGAGGTGAATGTTGGCTATGCATTTTAAAAATTTCTCCATGCAAATGCAAAATATTGGTAGAGCCACCTCTTTCGTGCAAATCGTCTATATTTTGTGTAATGATGGTTACTTTAAAATCTTTTTCTAAAGCAGCCAATCCTTTGTGCGCTTCATTTGGTTCAGCAGCCTTTACATTTTTTCTTCGTTGGTTATAAAAATCTAAAACGAGTGCAGGGTCTTTTACAAACCCTCTCGGCGTGGCTACGTCTTCAATGTTGTGCCCCATCCAAAGACCATCGCTGTCTCTAAATGTTTGTAGACCACTCTCTGCGCTTATACCAGCGCCAGTAAGAATTACAATGTGTTTTTTTGCCATTTAAGAAAATTAATATAATTCCACAGCACAAGCAAATTTGCGCATCTGCTAATTAGCTTTTTTGCTCGGCCATTTCCATTATCAACTCCCACTCTTCTTGTTTTACCGGCTGTACACTTAGCCTGAAAGATTTTATCAGTGCCATATCTTGCAAAGCTGGTACCGCTTTTATTTCAGCAAGTGTAATGGGTCTTTTAAGTTTTTTTACAGGTGCTACATCTACTACTACCCAAGCATCTTCTGTGGTTGTTGGATCTTGATAAAATTCCTTTACAATTTTGGCTATGCCTACAATTTCCAATCCTTCGTTGCTATGGTAAAAAAACAACTTATCACCTTTTTTCATTGCTTTCAAAAAATTACGGGCAGTGTAATTTCGCACACCGTCCCAAAAAGTAACTTTATCTGCTACAAATTTATCCCAACTATATTTTATGGGTTCCGATTTTATAAGCCAATAGTTCATTGTTGAAGGTTGTTGAAGGGTTTAGGGTTTTGTAAATTTAGAAGTTTAGGGGGTAAGAAGTTTAGAAGTTTAGGTGTTTAGAAAATAAAATTTCCTTTACGCTAAACTATTTTAATTAAAAAGTTCAAAATATTATTAACTAATCTCAATACTCAATACTAACATCTCAATACTAACATCTCAATACTTAATACTAACAATTCAATACTAACATCTTTCTTTTACCACCCACTTGCCAGCACATCTGCCAAATGCATTGTTTCCATTGGTAAGTTTTTATTTTTTATTACACCACTTATCTGCATCATACAACTGCAATCTGTAGAAATAATACAAGATGCTCCTGTAGCCATTGCATTGGTAACTTTTTGGTCTGCCATAGCTGTAGAGATGCCTTCAAATTTTACAGAAAATGTACCACCAAAACCACAACAAGTTTCCACATCATTCATTTCTACCAACTCCAATCCTTTTACGTGGCTTAACAATCTTCTAGGCCCCTCTTTTATTTTACACTCTCGCAAGGCTGCACAACTATCATGGTAGGTAGCTTTGGCATGTAGGGAAGCACCAAAATCCTCTATTTTTAAGATATCTGTTAGAAATTCGCTAAACTCAAATGTTCTTTTACCCAAGTCTTTTACTTTGTTATGCGAAATGGTATTGTCAAATAAATCGGGATAATAATTTCTAATAAACCCCACACAACTTGCACTTGGAGCCACCACATAATCGGCATTGTCAAAATCTTTTAAAAATTTATCAGCCACCGTGCGAGCCTCATCACAAAAACCAGCGTTAAATGCAGGTTGCCCACAACAAGTTTGATTTGCATTATAAGCTACTTCACAACCCGCTTTCTCCAACACTTTTACCATATTAAAAGCGGTGTTTGGATACAGTTGATCTACAAAGCAGGGTATGAATAATTGTATTTTCATTTTTATTTATTGTATTCACTTCGCATCTTAATAACGTAAAATATTAAAAATACTATTGAAGTATGACTTAATTGTTGTGTTAATTATTTGCGTCAAATGATTCTGATAGGGCTATCATTTTTATAGCAGCAGCTGCTGCTTCTTCACCTTTATGACCGTGCCTACCTCCCATTCGTTCATCTGCTTGTATTTGACTATTTACTGTCAATAAGCCATAAATAACGGGTACTGGTAATGTAATATTCAATTGTGCTATACCTTGAGTAACGCCGGCACATACATAATCAAAATGTGGAGTATCTCCTTTTATTACACAGCCAAGTGCAATAAATGCATCTGGATATTTTATTTCTTTTATTGCAGCTTGTGTTTTCTTTGTTTCAAAAAAATCGGGCTCGGCATCCATCAATGATTGCCAGTATTTGTTTACTGCGAAAGGAATTTCAAAAGCACCAGGTACAATAACTGTTTTATAGTTTACACCGTTTCCTTTCAATATTTTTATGCATCCTTCTTCCAATACATCTACCACATGTGCATTCCATTCTGTTTTTACAATAACAACAAAGGCATCCTTTAATTGGATGCCCGTTGTATCAGTTAGTTTATCTGTACTTACTGCCATTAATATTTTTATTTATTTTGTTACACCAAGTTTTGCAAGGTATTTATCAACTTCACCATTTTTTACAGCTTCAAAAGTAGGGTAATTGTCTCTTGCATTTTCATACAATTCTATTGCTTCTTTTGTTTTTCCAAGTGTTTCTGCATATGCACCTGCTATCATTAATGCATCAGCAGTTAATGCCTCATCTTTTGTATTTATAGAAGCCGCTTTTTTGTAAGCACTAAAAGCTTCATCCGTTTTTTTCAACTCAGCATAAGCATGACCAAGCATGATGTTCTTCTTGATTTCTGTTTGATATGCACCATTGCCATCAAACTCCTTCAGATACTTTACAGCTTTGTCAAATTCCTTTATTTGTAAGTAAGAGGCTCCCACAAGATAGCTTGCTCTGTTTGCAGAAGGAGAACCACCGAATTTACTAATAATGCTTAAAAGACCTGTAACTTTTGCGCCTTCCATCGAACCTCCATTTAATACGATGTTTACGGAGTCTTTATTAAAACCAGTGGTTGCCATTTTCCCGAAAAGATTTTCTGCAAGAAAAATTGCCTCAGCAGCTTCTTTTTCTTTTGGCTCTTTTACTAATTTTTTATAGCCATACCAACCACCAAATAAAAGCACCAAAGCGGTAGCTGCGTATATAATTGGTTTGCTATAGGTAGTTAAAAAATCTTTTTTTATTATTCCAGTTTCAGATTCTGTTATGATTTCTGTTTTTTCAACTGTTACTTTCTTATCTGCCATGTTGTTTGTTGTTGTTTATGTAATAATGCCCAAGGGGCAAAGTTTTTAATCTGTTATATATGGGTAGTCTTCTTGTATATACACATCTTTCAATAATTCATCCTCATCGGGCCATGGGCTATCTTCAGCAAACTGCACTGCTTCTTCCACTTCTAGTTTTACCCTGTCATTTATTGCTTCTATTGCTTCATCGGTTATTGCGAAGTCTGTTTTCAATACTTTCAATACATGATCAATAGGATCTTTTTCCTTGTACTCTTCCAATTCTTCTTTGGTTCTGTATTTAGAAGGATCACTCATGCTATGCCCTTTGTACCTGTATGTTTTTATTTCGAGTAAAGTTGGTCCGCCTTTTTCTCTTGCCCTGTTTACCGCACGCAATATGGCATTGTGTACATCTTCTGGACTCATGCCATCTACTGTATCTGCAGGCATTTCATATGCATCTGCCATTTTGTAAATATCCAATGTTTTGCTGGTACGAGCCACCGAAGTACCCATGGCATAATGGTTATTTTCGCAAATAAACACCACTGGCAAATCCCATAACATGGCCATATTGAATGTTTCATGCAACATACCTTGCCTTGCAGCACCATCTCCAAAAAAACAAAGCACTACATTTTTTGTACCCATGTATCTTTCTGCAAATGCAATACCTGCGCCAGTTCCTATTTGTGCTCCTACTATTCCATGCCCACCAAAAAAGCCTTGCTCTACACCAAATAAGTGCATACTACCGCCTTTTCCTTTGCTACAACCAGTTGCTTTACCATATAATTCGGCCATACAGCTTTTTGCACTTACACCTTTTGCAATAGCCAAAGCGTGGTTGCGGTAGGCCGTTATAAACTTATCATCTGGAGTAGTTGCTGTCATACAACCAGCAGCAATTGCTTCTTGCCCAATGTATAAGTGACAAAAGCCCCTTATTTTTTGCATTCCGTACAATTGCCCCGTTTTCTCTTCAAAACGACGCATCAATAACATCAATTCGTACCAATAAAGATAGGTTTCTTTAGAAAACTTTGTAGCCAAATCTGTAAGTTTTAGGGCGCAAAGATAAGGGGAAATTAGATTTTAAAGCAAGATTTTAACAAGGAGATTTTTGGTAACTAATTATGTGATTTTTAAATGCTAAAATTTGTAATTGTTTGAGGCCGTTACATTTAAAAGATTCATTAACGATTGCTGCTTTAGCATGTAGGATTAAAACGCATATTGGCATTAGGCATACTATGACCAAATATAAATAAAAATAGTCTTCCCCTGCTTTTATTAGCTACGCTCGAATCTACAAGATGGCCACGTATGTAAAAAATGTGGTAGACACCCTGCCAAAGTTTGCTGGGCTTCATATCTGCTAATAAAAGTAACAAGTGTAGCCCAAATTAAGAATAATGATTTACCTCAATTAGATAATAAAATCTGCCCTTTGATCAATAAAAAAAGTTTTGAAAAAACATTGGTACTAAAAATTTAATTTTTGCTATTCTTAAAATAATTTTCCTTTCCTATCAATCCTGCAACACTTCGTGCCTGCTATAAGCCTCCATTAGTTTACGTTGCACGTCATACGCCACAGGCGCATAGGAGTCAAAATACATATTAAACCTAGCACGCCCTTGTGTTAAACTTCGAAGTGATGAAGAAAACTGGTGCATTTGAGCCAATGGTACTTTTGCCGTTATTTTTTCAAAATGTCCTTCTGCTTCCATGCCTTGCACCACACCCATCCTGGTTTGCAAATCGCCCATTACGGTACCCACCATTTCATCTAAGCAATATACTTCTACCGTATAAATGGGTTCTAGTAATTGAGGATTGGCTCCTAAAAATGCTTGGCGAAATGCGTGCAGCCCCGCAATTTTAAACGAAATATCATTGCTGTCCACGTCATGCATTTTACCATCGTACACACTCACCCGTATATCCCTTGCATAACAACCAGTGAGCGGCCCGTTTTGCATTTTCTCTAACACTCCTTTTAATATAGAAGGGAGAAAACGGTTATCTATTGTACCGCCCACAATGCAATTGCAGAAAACCAATTTTCCTCCCCAGTCCAAATCTATTTCTTCTTTATTGCGAAGGTTCAATCCATCCGGATTAGGCATGTCCTCATACCATGGTTCTATCCGCATATATACTTCTGCAAACTGCCCTGCACCCCCACTCTGCTTTTTATGACGATAACTAGATTCGGCACTGCTGCTGATGGTTTCCCTGTAAGCAATTTTAGGTTTTTCAAATTTAACTTCTAGTTTGTGTATATGTTCTATTTTCCATTGCAACACTTTGAGGTGAAGTTCGCCTTGGCAATGCATTAATATTTGTTTTGTTTCATGAGATACTTCAAAATGCATACTGGCATCTTCTTCTTGCAATGTGTGCAATGCTTGCGATAGTTTTTCTTCATCGCCTTTGTTTACAACTGCCACGGCAATGGTTAAATTTGGTTTAGGAAAAATGATTGGATGGAGCTCTAAGTTGGTTCCTTTTTCGTGCAGCGTATTGTTTACATGAGTAGATCGTAGTTTTAAAGTGGCACCTATATCACCAGCCACCAATTCCTGTACAGGCACTCTGTTATGACCTTCCAAAATAAACAACTGGTTTATTTTTTCTGTAACCCCTGTATTTTCATTTATCAATTCGCTACCAATTTTTATGGTTCCACTATACACTTTAAAAACACTCAGCTCCCCAATATGCGGTTCTATGATTGTCTTTAAAGTAAAAATACACGCTGGGCCTTTTGCATCGCAAGGTAATTCGCTTCCTGCTTTTGTTTTTTGTGCGGGCATTTCATAAGCGGCTGGGCATACATAATCTATAAAGCTCATGATGCGGCCTACACCCATATTTTTTTCTGCAGATGCGCAGAACAATGGAAAAATATCGTGCTTTATCATCGATGAATGTAGTCCCGCTTTCATTTCTTCTTCAGTAAGTTCGCCTTGGTCAAAATATTTTTCCATAAGGCTTTCGTCGTTTGAGGCAATGGCTTCTATCAATTCTTTGTGCAATTGTTCTGCTTTTCCTTTTTCACTATCGGGTATTTTAAATTTTTCCGGCTTGCCACCATCAGCCCCAAATTTGTACAACAGCATATTGAGTACATCAATAATACTGTTAAAACCGAATCCCGTTTTCACTGGATATTGAACGACCACTACATTTCCTCCAAAATGTGCTTTTGCTTCGCTGAGTGTACGATCAAAATCTGCTTCTTCTTTGTCCAATTGGTTTGCGATAAAAATGGTAGGCGTTTTAAATTTGTCCGTGTATTCCCAAATGATATCTGTACCCACTTCTACACCCATAGCGGCATTTAATACCATTACACCGGTATCTGCACCTCGCAGTGCACCAATAACTTCACCAACAAAATCATCATAGCCGGGTGTGTCTATTATGTTTATTTTAAACTCTTTCCAGGGTACGTGCATCATGGAAGAGAAGACAGAACTTTGTCTTTCAATTTCTAGTTCGTGGTAATCGCTTACCGTATTTTTTCCGGCAATGCTGCCCCTGCGTTTTGTAATACCTGCTTCAAAAAGCATGCACTCCGAAATGGTAGTTTTACCAGAACCGGCATGCCCAAGCAGGGCTATATTTTTTACATGTTTAGAATCGTACGTAGCCATAGTTTTTATTTTATAGATTGTAGAAATATCCAATAACAAATTAGCCAGTCCTATAAAGACTGGCTAGTAATTTTGAAATTTAGTTTTTTATGAAAGCATGAAACTCATACGCTAATTTGTCGAGGTCGTTGATGAGCGCATCCAATTTTTCTTTCATGTAATGATGTGGAATACGATGTGGGAACAATGGGTGCTGCTCTGTTTCGTAGATGTACTTTTTTATACCATGTTTCATGTCGTGTATATTGATAAGCTGTATATGAAATTGGTTGTGAAAATGTTCAATACCCAGCAAGGTATCATGGTTCTCTTTGCCAGGGGCAAAATAATACAATTCGTTTTTTAATTGGTTGATTTTTTCTCGGTAAGATGCCAATATACTATACCATTGGTTGCACTCCTCTAAAAGTGCTCTGTGTTGTGTTTCTGTAAACATGTAGTTAGAATTTTAGTTGAATTAACAATGTAAATGCCAATAAATAAAACACTTTTATTTCCAGATTAAAACTAACTACAAGGTAAAAAAAAATACTGATTATGGTCATTAAATGATGGAAGAGTTATCATTTTTTTATTGGAGAGCAGAACTTATTGTTTATCAATTCATAGGAGTTTTAACTGCTGTATTTTTCGTTCTTATACCATTTTGAATTGTAAAATAGTCCAATATGTGTCAGACAGCTTTCTCGAAGAATATCTAAATTAAAGGCAATGCTTAGGTGTCAGACACATGTTTGTATTGGTCTAAATTTTATTCACTGATGGTATTAAAACGTACAACAACAAAAAAGGAGTATGAAAACAAAGCTTGTTGCAGTTGTTTTCATACTCCCTTGGGTAAAATATTATTGAATAAAAACGATTTTATTTTTTCATGTACATTACTTCCTTTACGAGGGCTACTGTGCGTCCTACATTGGGCAAGTACGCCGCTACCAAATTGGGTGCATAGTGCATAGGTGCATCTGCAGATGCTATTCGACGTATAGGCGCATCTAAATAATCGAAACCTTCTTTTTGTATGCGGTAAGCAATTTCTGAACTTACTGAGGCAAATGGCCACTGTTCTTCTACTATTACCAAACGGTTTGTCTTTTTTACACTTTCCAAAATAGTAAACCAATCTAGTGGGCGAATGGTAGCTACATCAATTACTTCTGCTTCTATACCATCTTTGGCCAGTTCTTCGGCTGCACCCAACGCCACTTTCATCATTTTATTAAAAGAAACGATGGTTACGTCTTTGCCTGGTCTTTTAATAAAACATTTACCAATGGGTAAAACATATTCTCCTTCAGGCACTTCGCCTTTTTCGCCATACATTACTTCGCTTTCCATAAATACAACTGGATCATCATCTCTAATAGCAGCTTTCAACAAACCTTTTGCATCGTAAGGGTTGCTTACAGAAATAACTTTCAACCCAGGAATATTTGCATACATGCTTTCAAAAGCAGTACTATGTTGTGCCCCTAATTGTCCAGCACTTCCGTTTGCGCCTCTAAAAACGATGGGACACCCTACTTGTCCGCCACTCATGGCCAGCATTTTGGAGGCTGTATTTAATATTTGATCGAGTGCCAATACAGCAAAGTTCCAAGTCATATATTCTACAATGGGGCGTAATCCGTTTTGGGCAGAGCCTACTGCTATTGCTGTAAAACCAAGCTCCGCAATAGGCGTATCTATGATACGTTTTTCGCCAAACTCCTCTAGCATTCCTTGGCTTACTTTGTATGCGCCATTGTATTCTGCTACTTCTTCTCCCATTAAATAAACCCTTTCATCGGCTCTCATTTCTTCTTGCATGGCTTCTCTGAGGGCTTCTCTAAACGCTATTTGACGCATAATTGGTATTGAGTATTTAGTATTGAGTAATTAGTATTGAGTATTTAGACTTGGGTCTAATATAATTTGAGCAAATTTATTGTATCGAAGTTAGATTAGCAAATCTGCTCCTTAAATCCCCAAACGGGGCATAATGAGCCAGCATTTTTTTATCAAACATTCAAAAACTTATAGACTTAAAAAGTCCCCCATGGGGAATTTAGGGGGCTATATTCTCTATCACCATTGCACTAGCCCCTCCTCCTCCATTACAAATACCAGCAGCGCCGTATTTTGCATTGTTCTGTTTCAATACATTTAATAAAGTAACAATAATTCTTGCACCACTAGCTCCCAATGGATGACCGATAGAAACTGCACCTCCGTTTACATTTACATTGGCGGCATCAAGGCTCATGCGCTTTGTGTTTTCTATTCCTACTACTGCAAATGCTTCGTTTAATTCATAGTAAGATATATCAGCAGCGGTTAATCCTGCTTTGGCTATTGCTTTAGGTACGGCTATGGCTGGAGTGGTGGTAAACCATTCTGGTGCTTGCTCTGCATCTGCAAAACTTACAATTCTTCCAATAGGTTTTAGGCCAAGTTCCTCCATTTTTTGTTTGCTAATTAAAACCAACGCAGCTGCACCATCATTCATCGTACTTGCATTGGCTGCGGTTACCGTACCATCTTTTACAAATGCACCCTTTAAGCCGGCAATCTTATCAAACTTAACATTAAACGGCTCCTCATCTTTAGAAAAAAGAATAGCATCTCCTTTTCTTTGTGGTATTGAAACGGGTACGATTTCATTGTCAAACCTACCTTCGTTAACAGCTGCTTGCGAGCGCTTGTAACTTTCTATGGCAAATGCGTCTTGCTCTTCTCTACTAATACCGCAGGTTGTAGCACAAAGTTCGGCAGCATTTCCCATTGCCTTACCATCGTACACATCTGTAAGACCATCTTTGGCCAAGCCATCTATCATGGTTACATTACCATATTTATTTCCCCAACGCATGTTTTCTGTGTAAAAAGGCACATTGCTCATGCTTTCCATACCACCCGCTATAACAATGTCAGCATCGCCCAGCATGATACTTTGGGCTGCAAGGGCTATGGATTTCATTCCACTTGCACATACTTTATTGATGGTAGTACAATTTACTTCATTTGGTAATCCTGCAAATTTTGCGGCTTGCCTTGCAGGCGCTTGACCAAGATTCGCTTGTATAACGCTGCCCATCAACACATCGTTTACCATTTCTGCTGCTACTCCACTTTTCTCCAAGGCAGCTTTTATAGCTGCGGCTCCTAATTGTGTAGCTGATAAATCTTTTAAAGAACCACCAAAGCTACCAATGGGTGTGCGAACTGCCGATAATATATATACTTCTTGCATAAGGCTTTTTTTAGAGCGCAAAAGTAAGTTTTTTTACCAGTAAGTGTTTTATCTAATTAATTGAAAGCAAAAAAAATATTTTTCTTTTTTTATCTTGGAATAAAATTTGCGTATCTTGAAAATCAATAAAAAAAAACAATTTTTATGAAAAAAATAATTGGTACTGCTATTCTTCTTGTTGCAATGTTTGGTCTATTTACAAATACCATCAACGCTGCTTCCATTGTAATTGAAAAGAAAAACACCTATTTTTTTAATCCTGGTGTTACCCCTGCCCCAAAAGTTATTATACCTTTTGCTCCAATAGAGCCCGCCAAAGCATCTACCAGCGATGCTTTAAATGAATTTAAAGCTTTGAGCCGCTCCGAAAGAAAAGAGCGTATGAAAGAAGTAAAAGCTGCTCTAAAAGAATACAAAAAGCAAAAAAAAGCAGGCGATGAACCTAGTACCAACCAATTATTGATGGTTATACTTTGTATTTTACTACCCCCATTGGCAGTCTATTTACACGAAGGAGTAATAAACAACAAATTTTGGATTTCTGTTTTGCTTACATTATTATTTTGGTTACCGGGAATTATTTATGCGTTGATAGTGGTGCTAGATAAGGATTGATTAAAATACTATTCCAACGAATCCTTAATACTAACCCAGGTTTGCGAAAGCCCCGCCAGCTT
Source organism: Ferruginibacter sp. (assembly GCA_031430735.1). Classification (GTDB taxonomy): domain Bacteria; phylum Bacteroidota; class Bacteroidia; order Chitinophagales; family Chitinophagaceae; genus Ferruginibacter. Next base: position 27,343 of record JANPCB010000062.1, read on the forward strand.
TACCAATTCATAAAAAACTTTTGCATTGTCGGGGTGAAGCCGTATGCATCCATGTGATGCCCTTGTACCCAGTTTTGAAAAATTGCCTGTGGTTGTGCCGTGTATGGCATAACCACCTCTAAGAAATACGGCATAGGGCATATTTCCCAAATGGTTATAATTACCTCCAGGAAATTTTTTGGAGGTGTATTTCATTAGTATTGGTCCACGTGGACTTAGGTCTAAATTGGGTGTTTCTCTTTTTTTAATTCCTGTAGATACTTTAAAACTGTCTGTTAATTCACCCGCTATAAATAAATAAAGTGTTTGGGATGATTTATCTATCTCAGCAAATACGGTGCAATCCTTGCCTTTACAATCGGGTAATGGCTTACTATTTTTATTTATAAGAAAAGAATCCAATGAAATGATATTTAGTTTTAAACCTTCTTTATCATTCTCTGTAAATTTCTCTTTATTGTTTACATTTTTATATATACTATCCTCTTGTAACAATAGCCTTAAATCTTCATGCAATACCGTATCAATTTCTATTATGAATGCATTTAAAGAATCGGCGGAAGGTATAAAATTCTTGTTGTCAAAAATATTAATGGTATCATCAGTTGTTTCTTTTTGATTGACTATAGAATCCTTAAAAACTTTATAGTTAAAATTATTGGCAAAAACTTTTCTTTTACTCTTGCAAGCAAAAAAAAGTAGAAATACAAGCAATGAGAGCGTAATCTTGATAACCCTAATAAACATAAAATTTTATTTAAACGAATTATAAAGGTAATCCTGTTTTGCGTTATAAAACGAGAAGCCTAATTATGATTTAATCTTGAAAAAATAAAGAAAACAAGAATTATAAATACAATTATTCATCAAACTGCGCAAAGGAGATAGGCTGTCTTACATACATCCTCACCTTACGGTTGTGCTCAATTTTCGGGTTCCATGCAGGAGATTGTTTTATAATCCTCAACGCCTCATTGTCAAATAAAGCATCAAATGGGATGTCTATATAAGGGTCTTTTATATGGCCATCTTCATCTATCATTGCTATAACCACTACCGTTATAACTTTTGTATTTACCAATTTAACATTTGCAGGAAATTGCAAATTTTGTAATAAGAAACTTGCCCATTTTTTCTGGCCACCTTTAAATGTTGCGTCTCTATCTTTATTGGTTGTATCAGCCATTTCTTTCCCATCTTCTTTGAGGTAAATCCTACTTTTCACCTTATCCTCTTTATATTCTTCAATGGCAGCCTTGTTGCCATTTTTATGAAAATAAGTCCATTTACCTTGCTTCTTTCCATAAACCATTCTACCATAAGAAGAAAGTTGCCCATCGTCAAACCAATTTACAATAACTGCCGTGCCATCTTTTTCATATACTGCAGAATCAGAAATAAAACTATTCCCAAACCAACCTAAAGATGTGCCGATTGGTTCTCCATTTTTAAAAATGGTAGAGTCTCTCATCATTCCATTGTAATGAAAAGTATACCATAACCCTTCTTTTTCATTTTTCAGATATCTACCCTGGCTTGATACAATTCCATTTGTGTAATAATAAGTAAAATATCCATTCTTGTTTTTAAACAAACTGTCTGAATACAGGCCTTCCATCTGAATATTTTTATTGGCAAGAAAATAGTCTTCCCTTACCCAACCACTGTCTGAGTGTTCTGTCATGGAAACAAAGCGTGCATTACCTATTTCTGAAGCTTTCCATTCCCAGTCGTAATAATTTGTTTTTTTTTGTGCATTTGTAATACTGAAAGCTAGCAGAAAGAAAATTGATATAATTATTTTCATATCATCAAAAATAGAAAACAAATAACGCAAAAATTGGATTTTCTATAAAAATGTTTTATCCAAATTTCTAGTATTATAAAATGAGATAGCAGTGAGTAAGTTTTAAGTTTTTGTACCAATAAAAACAATCGATAATAATATTCATTGATTCCCTATTTTTATTATTCAATTTTTAATTTTTTAAAACAATATTTTATTTATCAAGACGATATTCATGGTTCTATTTATATGATAGCTTAGTGGTAAAACAGATTTAATTAAATTAGTTTTTAGCTACAGATATTGCACGATTTAATATATATAAAACTAATTTATGTCATTTTTGCAAATGATATAAGTCATGTATATATATTCATAATGCGTTGATATTGTGTTAGAATTTCAAATAATAAACCATAAATAATTTACAAATGAAAAAAATTTTAGTACCAACAGACTTAAGTGATGTTGCAAACAATGCACTTGATGTAGCAGTTAACATTGCAAGATATACCGACGCAAGTATCGATTTGCTAAACGTAAAACTTTCTCCTTCTGCTACCATCGGTACCTATTACTCTTTATATGGTTCTACAGGACTTTCATTCGACGATGCTTGGGATGATATCTTAATTGAATCAAAAAAAGATATGCAGCATTTGATTGACAAATATGTCGGTATTGAAATAAATGCCATTGTGGAAGAAACAGGGTCGAATTTCTTAAAAAAAATTTTGGAACACGACGCAGATTTAATTGTAATGGGTTCAAACGGAGCTGATGGAATTAAAGAATTTTTTATGAATTCAAACAGTGGGGAAATAGTACGGTTAGCCAATTGTCCTGTATTGGTAATAAAAGGTAAAGTAGATTACTTTGCACCAAAAACGGTGGTGTTAGCAGTAGACTTCGCACATGCAGCGTATATTAAAGAAGCACTGGCTCATTTACCAGTAGAAGGGGCTGATTTTCATTTTTTGCATGTAGACACAGGCATGAAAAAAATAAATTATGAAGAAAGTAAAAAAGCCATGCATGAAATGGCAGATTTACTTGATATAAATAGTGCATCTTTTAACATTGAAGATGCAGCAATAGTGGAGCAAGGTATCTTATCATACAGCGAAAAAGTAAATGCAGATTTAATTGTAATGTACACACATGGCAGAAAAGGAATTGGACATTTTTTTATAGGAAGTGTAGCAGAACATGTAGTTAACCATGCCGACATTCCTGTGTTTACTTTTGTACAACATTAATATTTTTTTGGAAGCTATTCAATACATGGAAGAATGCAATATTAAATCCATTGATTATTATCCATAGAAACATCAGCAGGCAAATAAGTAAGGTATTGAACAAATCTTGGGAAATGGCTTTTGTTTGCAGTGGCACAATGAGGCAATGCCTGGTGCCATATAATAAAGTCTCCCGCTTTACCCACAATAGGAATTGATTGTAAATCGCCCACAGCTTTTCGAGGGTTAACATTGGGAGGCAAATTTATCAACCAAGATTCGATTGTTTTGTGAAAACCTGCAACACAATGAAAAGCGCCAGCATTTTCATTCACATCATTTAAATACAACATGCCTTGTAAAGAAAATGGAATAGGCAATGCCAAACTTGTATCCCAATGTAAAGAACTTCCCATAAAAGTAAAGGAATCAGTTTCTGGCGGATTAAAACTTACCTTATCTATGGTTTTATAAATGTCTTTTGATTGATACAGTTGTTCGTAGGCTTTTTTAATTTTAACCGATTGTCTGTTTTTTTCTAAGCTTGCATGTTTAGTGAATAATAACATCAACCCCTCCATGTTTTCATGCTCCTTATACCAAGATGCAGGATTATCCAACGTTGCACCTAAGAATTCTAATATTGCATTCACTGTGTTTTTACAATCATCGGTAGGTATGGCTTCTTTTAAAATAATATAACCATTCTTATCCCAAAATTCAAGATCGGCTTCTGTTAGTACAGGTTCAGTTTCGGCGTCGTCTATAATCTGGTGGTTAGATTTATTTTCATTTACCCATTTTATAAAATGATCAAAACTTGGCTTATTGAAATGTATAAATTGCAGTGTTTCTTCAATCCCTAATCCGTATTCAAAAATTACTTTTTGGTAATTATTCCAATCATGCTGGTCATATGAAATACCATTTGATATTTTATTAAAAAAATCATCAAGTACGGAAGAATTTTGCATTGCTGGCATTTGAATAGATTAATGTAATTCGTTGAAACAATAAGCAGAAGCTCTAGCATTTATAGGCATTTCATACATTGCTTCTACTGTCGATCGTATTTTTGCATCAGATTCGAAAGACATTCCAACACTATTTTTCCATGCAAAATGCGGTTCTGTTGAGTTTTGCAGTTTATAATAATCAATGGCAACTTGCAATAAAGCAGTCCTATTGTCTACCAAATCTTTTTTATAAATCTGTTCTTGCAAAACATGCTTGGCAGATAAAAACTCGAAATAAATAACCCTTCTTATTTTATTGTTTGTCAATAAACCCGAACTATGAGCCAACATCATATCATGCACCAAAATATCGCCCGCTTTCATTGGTACTTCTACATATGGCTCTTTACTTAAAGCACAAATCTCATTGGTACTTATATGGCTTTTTGGAACAACCCTTAATGCACCTTCATTTTCGTCAGCATCATCCAAGTATATTCCTACCGTAAAACAATTACCCGTTCTTTCATGCACCATATCTTGGTGCCAAAATACAGGCTGTTCATCGCCCAAATGTTTTATTAATGCAAATTCTTGTATAGGAAAAAAATCTTCCCCACATATTGTTTTTGCAATTTCCAATAAAAAAGGGCTTCCCAACAATTCTAAACATGATAAATTATCTTTATTGCAAAGGTTATCTATGTTCGTAACAAATTTATTATTACCATTCATTATTACAACTTTATTTAAACCATCTTCTGTGTCATTTAAAATTTCATCAAAAAAAACGTGTAATTTATTTAGTAGCTTTTTGGGTATAACTTGTTTTAGCGTAACAAAACCTTCTGTGTAAAAAGCATTTAATTGGTTTAAAGAAATTGGATTATTCATAGTTTTAGAATAGTGATCTAGTAAAGGTTACTTACCAATAATTTAAAAAAATACATTTATTTAAAACATATTGGCATAACCTGTATAAAATCAAAGGTAAACAAAAATGTAAGCTAGAATATCAGTGGCTAATGTAATAAAAACAAAACGAATAAAAAAGATAAATACCTTTTCACGGTAAGATTAAATTTCAATTTTCATTTTGAATAGTCTAAGGGATAGAAATTAATATTTATGCAAAAATGTAATAATAATTCCCTGAAAATATTGTAGCAATTGGTGAAGGTTTCTTTGCAAAAAAAATCTTTGCTGTTTATTTGCATACATTTTTTTACAATTACAACTTCTCTTTTATATTTAATTTTCAATAAATTATCCTCACGTTCAAATAACCTTTTATGTGGTTTATAATATTTTATTTTTAATTAGATTAAAAAATGAAACTACTTGCATAACTTTAAAGAAAAAAATGAATCGTAAACATTTCCTCAAACTAAGTTCATTGGGTTTGTCGGGATTTTCTTTAAAATCTGCATCAACTTTTCTGGGAGCTACTACTAAGCCAATCGTTATTTCTACATGGGATAGTGGCATGGCTGTGAATGCTGCCGCCTGGAAAATTTTAGAGAATAAAGGGAAATCAGTAGATGCAGTAGAGGCTGGGGCTATTTCTATTGAAAATGAAATAAACTGTTGTGTTGGTTTAGGGGGCTATCCTGATAGAGATGGAATTGTAACTTTGGATGCATGTATAATGGATGAACATTCAAATTGTGGAGCTGTAGCTGGCTTAGAGCAAATAAAACACCCAATATCTGTTGCAAGAAAAATAATGGAACTAACCCCACATGTAGTTTTAGTGGGAAATGGCGCTCAACAATTTGCGCTAGAAAATGGTTTTACAAAGGAGCTTCCCATATTATCAAAAGATGCAGAATCGGCCTATAAAGAATGGCTAAAGAAAAGTGAATACAAGCAAATCATAAATATTGAAAATAAAAAAGCAGGTGCAGGACCGTTTGCACCTCCATTTTTTGAAGATGGTACGGCAAACCACGATACCATGGGCCTTGTTGCAATGGATATTATGGGAAATATGAGTGGGGCAGTAACTACAAGTGGAATGGCATTTAAGATACATGGCCGAGTGGGTGATTCTCCAATTATTGGCGCAGGCTTATTTGTAGATAATGAGGTAGGTGCTGCTACTAGTAGCGGTGTAGGCGAAGAAGTTATTCGCATATGTGGAACACACTTGGTGGTAGAATTTATGCGGCAAGGATATAGCCCCGAAAATGCATGTAAAAAAGCAATAGAAAGAATTGTAAATAGAGATAGGGCTAAAGCAAAAACATTACAAGTAGGGTTTTTAGCAATGAATAAAAAAGGAGAACATGGCGCATATGCTATTCAAAAAGGATTTGTATATAGTATAAAAACAGCAAAAGAAAATAAAATTATAGCATCGAAATTTATGCTTAGCTAAATTATGAAATATAGAAAATTAACAATGAAGTATTAATAGCTATCCGCTAATAGGTGCAAGGAAAATAAAATTGTAGAAAATTAAATATAAACTGTATAAAAATTCATTCTTCATTTAAAGAATTCACCTCTACAAATACACCCATAATATCTGTAATCTATTTGTGTAATAGTTAAAAGATTATATACAAAACAGCTTTTCTGTGAATCTGTGGCAATATTTTTGCCACAGATTCACAGAAAAAAACAGAAATATCATTTTAATTTACCCCTTTAAAAATCATACATTGTGTATTTCATACATAAAATTCTTTTGTACCCAATAACAGATAGTCATTATAAATTTTTAAGCTTGCGGTGCGTGTCTCACTCAACGTTCGCTAAGTTATCCTCATCAATAAAACCCCCATAAAATCTCCTTTGCCTCTCAGGCCTCGGCCAAGCACGGGTGGAGGCTGTGGGCTCACCAAGTTGCAGGTCACCAAGGAGGACGAAGAAAGCGGTGAGCTACTATTTTTAAGCTCACAGAATAAATGGATGCACACAGATTTTTTCTAACTATTTCTTAGCAACGTCTCCTGCAAGGGTCGTTGGGTAAATTAAAAATTATAACCACTTTTATTTGCAACGCAACATCCTTGGCTTACTCACTGGGCTAGGAAAGAATCGTTGCTGGGAAGAAAAAAGTCAGTTTCAGTTTACAAAAACTCAACACAGCCTTTCGTGCAGCACAAAAAAATGGGGGAGTATAGAAATACTCCCCCTCGTTTATATTAATATAAACTATAAACCCTAAAAATTTTTATTTTACTTTCTCTTACTGCTTCACAAATTTGGTACTGTATACAATCTTCTCTGCGTTTAATACTTCGAGCAGGTACAGACCGTTGGAGAGCATCTGCGTGTTTATGTTGTTGTAACTGCTTTGGGTAAGGGTGCTTATGACAAGCTTGCCGGTAGCATCGGTTATACGGAGCTGGCTCTTGCCGATGTTTAATGGCAGTACTACAGTAAGGCTGGCGTGTACCGGGTTGGGGTAGCTTACTATTTTGCCGCCGCAGCTGCTTAACGTGCTGGCTATTTTGCTGTAGGAGGCGATGCCGTTAAAGTCTACCTGTTTTATGCGGTAGTAGTTTACTCCGGCAGATGGCGTGCTGTGTACATAACTGTAAGCCTGGCTGCCATTGTTGCCCACATTGGGCAGCAGGGCTAGTTCTTGCCAGCTGGTTCCGGTGCTGCTGTACTCTATGCGGAACTCTTTGTTGTTCTGCTGCGTCAGGTAATCGAAGCTCAAGTATATATTACAATTTTTTGCCTCCGCTGTTACATTGCTAAAAGTTACCGGCAATATGGTTATGGGTGCCGCATAGTCTTCCACTTCGCCATTGTTGAAAGTGCCACTAAACATGCCACTGGTTACAGCCACATCGCTGGCTATGAGACGGATTTTGTAATTGGGATTGGCCTGACCGGCGCCGTTGCCGCCGGCGGATGGCGTTAGTACCACTACCGGTAAATCTACAGGGCTGCTGGTAGTGCCGTTTCCACTGTAAAAGGCAGGGCCGGTGCCGGTGGCATTGTCGTTATTAAAATTACCATCGTTGTTCCAGTCAAACCACAAGCCATAAAACACCTGCTTGCCCGTTTGGTTACTGTTAAGCCGCACATTAAATGTATAGCTGGTGCCAAGGTTCAATGGAGTGGATGGGACGGTTAAACCATCCTCGTCATTTAAACCATCAACATTGTCGCCATTAGCAAGCGTCGTCTGGCTGCTGAATTTCTGCACCGTTTCGGCATCAATTATATTGCCGGCCCATACGGCACCTAATATCGTGTTGTCGGGTATGCCATCGGCGTTACAATCCGGCGATATCATGCCTGCCTTGGGTGAACCCCACAGGCTGGTAAGGTCGCCAAAATCGTACTGTAAACAAGATGGTGACGCATTGCTTACATTGTCTAAATAAAAATCATCGCTGGAATTATTTAGTACAAAGTAGTTATTAAAATCAAATATGCCATCAAACACGTCTGTACCATTAATGTACAAACGAAGACCAGGAAGACAAGTGCCAGAACCATAACGGAAACGGAACAATTCATACTCAACATTAGCAGGCAAATTAATGGGTAAAGAACCCAAGGGATACCAAAAGCGATAGGTGGCTGGTGGGGTTGCAATTGGATAATATAGCACCTGGAAAACACCTGTTGACCAACTTGCTGTACCTCCATTAGTAGTGATAATATTACCAACTTCATTTCCAGGAAGAACAATGGTGTACTGAGAAGATGTGTTGATAATCTGATTGGTAAGTGATACTGTGGGAATTACCTTGGCTACATACTCGTTGCTGCAAAAATCGTAATCGAGTTTGTAGCGCATAATAGGCGAAGGCGTTGGTTGCCCCCAAACTGTAGTAAGCCCTAATAACATTAGAGCGTTAATTACAAAAATGCGTAGAATTAATTTTTTCATTATTTAGGTGTTTATTTATAAAAAAAGGTAAAATCTCCTTTTTGCCAACTATCGACAAAAAGGAGATGTCAAAATATTAGGGTAACTGCTGAACTAATAATATGTAGTTGAGCAACTTAGTGGTATTTAAAAGATAATTCTGTATCTGCGTCTGTACAAAACCAGGGTCGCTTCCTACACCCGTGTAACGCACCCGACTGTCCATATTTACATCACCAGTAAAATATCCAAAGCCTGCAAGAAAATTCAATGCTCTTGTTGTATTAGATGTAGCACCAACATAATTCTGCAGTTGTGTCTGTGTAATGCCAGGGTCGCTACCAATACCAGTATACCGTACACGGAAATCGCTACTAGCATTGCCAGCCCACAAGGCACGCTTGCCAAACACACCACCTACCGTATCTACCTTGGCCATTTCCAGGCCATCGTACTGTGGTGTAGCTGGGTTATGCCATACTTCAGCGTCGGTCATGGTGGTAAAGTCTACACCGCTGCTGCAACCGTACAATGCAGGTGTTAGTGCTGTGGCCGTCATCGCTCCTAAGTGGTTGCGGTGGCGAACGGCTATATAATAATTGTCGCTAACTAATCCCGGGAAGAACACGCAATTGTTACCATCAATATCTACCACCGTTCCATCCTGCTGCACAATGGCCGAACGGGTGGCTAACACAGTGGCCGAGTTGTTCTTATCCCGCAGTTCAATAAATATCCAGTCCACAGCCGATTGGTTGGTGCCACTGCGGTTGGCAAACATGGTGGTGGGGTTAAGTATGGTTTGATACAGGGAATTGGTTCCAGGACCTACACGTATAAATCGGGTATTCAAATTAGCACTATCCGTATAAGGATCTGTATTTGGTATGGAACGAACGCCCAAATAAGTACCCGCAATGGCACTGCTACGCAGGTTATCTCTCATAATGCTGCGGTTGGGTGCAGTATTAGCTAATAGGGAGCCTTGCAGCAACACCTTTAAACGTAGCGTAATACCAGGGCAGGTATTGGCCAGTATAACCTGTGCATTAGCCGCACAGTTGTTGGCATCACGTACATAAATAGTATATGTACCGGCGGCTAGGCCACTAAATACATTGCCAGCCTGGTAGGTGGTGCCGTTAATGCTGTACTCGTAAGGCCCGGTGCCGCTCGTTGGTACTGGTATGGTTATAGAACCAAGAAGCGTTGAACACGTAACATTTACTACCTGTGCCGCCGCAAGGGATAAATCGAGGCGGCTGACAATAATAACAAGATTAGCAGTAGCAGAAAGGCCAAACGGATCTTCTACTTTATATGGAATTACCACAGTACCACTAAAAGTGGGGTTGGGTGTAAAGGTATAGCTGCCATCGAATGTGTTGCTCCATACCAAGTCTCCCTGCGCTTGAAGAGGCACACTGAGATTGATAAAAGTCATTTGATTGAGTGGTACCCCATTGATGTTGTCGTTGGTAGCTACATTGCCCGAAAGTAAGTTGCCATTGCAACTGCGCAAGGTATCATTCACAGCTACAGGTGGCGTACAAGTAGTGCCATTGATGGTTACTGATGTACTTGCTGTACAGCCACCGGCATCGGTTACGGTTACAGAATAACTGCCTGCAGCAAGGCCGGTAATGAAAGCTGTGCCATCGCCATTTGGCGTGCCAACCCAATCGTACGTATAAGGCAAAGTACCACCCGTAGGCGCTACAGTTGCCGTACCATTTATATTGCTCGGGAAGCCTAGGCAGGTGATATCTGTTTTACTGATGGTTACTGCAAGGGTTGAAGCCTCTGTTCCAACTATTGATGTAAGTTGTTTAGAACAGCCATTGTCATCCGTTACAGTAACAGTATAAGTACCTGCGGACAAACCACTGATGTCTTTTGTTGTGGCACTAAAGCCACCGCCTGTACGTGTCCATGCATAAGTATAGGGTGCCGTACCTGCTTGTGCAGTTAACACAATGGAACCACTTGCAGGCCGGCCACAACCGTTGTTATTGGTTACTTCCGCAAACAGTTCCAGCGAATCGGGCTGGGTTATTGTAAGGGGGGTTTGAGCAGAACATCCGTTTGCGTCAGTAATAGTAACGGTAAAGCTGCCAGCCATTAAATTCGTTCTAATGGCTCCGGTACCTCCATCGCTCCATCCATAAGTAAAAGGTGCTGTACCTCCTGCCGGGGTAATCGTTGCCCCACCATTGTTTCCTGCATAACAACTTACGTTGTTATTAACCGCAGCAGTTGCTGATACCTGAACCGGGTCTGCAATAGCAGTGGAAGAGAAGAAAGCGCTGCAGCCATTGGCATCGGTAACTGTTACCGAATACACACCGGCAACCAGGCCCATAATGTCCTCGGTTGTGGCACCATTACTCCATACATAAGTATAGGGTCCTGTTCCACCACTCACACTCAGGTTGATAGACCCGTTTGAACCACCAGAACAGGAAATATTACTGTTGACCAATGTTGCTGTAATGGCAATATTTTGAGTAATTGTGTATGTTTTGGTATCTGTACAACCATTGCCATCCGTAACGGTAACGTTATAAGTACCCGCTGCTAATCCGGTACGGTTTTGGGTGGTGATGCCACCTCCCCAATCGTAGCCAAATGGTGCTGTACCCCCGGTTCTGCTAAGGGTGATGGCTCCGGTAGAGGCTCCGTTGCAGAGCACATTGGTTACCGCTCCACTAAGATCTATTTTAACAGGGCTGTTTACTGTAGCCGTTGAAATGGCCGTGCAGCCCCTGGCATCGGTAACGGTAACCTGATAGTTACCTGCTGCAACGTTTGTAAGGTTCTGGCTTGTTGTTCCATTGCTCCATAAGTAAGTATAGTTTGCAGTGCCGCCCGAAACAGAAAGTGTTACACCGCCGTTGGTACTGCCGAAACAACTTGTATTTACCGGAGTTGCAGATGCAGAGAGCGCCGATGCAGGCTGAGTTATTACAAGTGACAATGTGGCCACGCATCCAAAAGCATCTGTAACGGTAAGGTTATAGGTACCTGCAGAAAGACCAGTAATATTCCTTGTGGATGCGCCATTACTCCAATTATAAGCATAAGGTTCCGTGCCACCCGATGCCAGCGTTCCTAAGAAACCATCGTTACCACCAAAGCAACTCACATTTTGCGGAGGAAGAAAACCGATTGTTAGTGGGGCAAATGCCTGTTCAATGATTACAGAACCTAGTATTAAAGTACATCCTTTGGCATCGGTTATGGTAACGCTGTATGTACCTGCAGTACGACCGCTGATATTTTTAGTGGTAGCAGTAAAGCTACTAGGGCCAGTCCAGGCGAAGGTATAAGGAGCCGTTCCACCAGCGGGGGTAAGAACCACCTGTCCGTTTGAACCACCGAAGCAACTCACATTCGTGATTGTGGTTGTGGCACTCAGGGGCGATGCTGGTTGAGTAATGGTAACAGTCTGTACTGATGTGCAACTGTTACCATCAGTTACAGTAACCTGATAGGTACCTGCTGTAAGCGCAGTTAGGGTTGGCGTATTGGTACCAAAAGGGCTACCATTGCGCAACCATACATAATTATATGATCCAGTGCCGCCACCCGCAGTAACACTTATACTACCGGTGGTACCGCCAAAGCAGGACACATTTGTTTGTGAAAAGTTGATGTTAATGGCCGATGCCTGGGTAATAGTAGCCGTATATGCTCCCGTACAACCGGCATTATCGGTTACAATAAGGTTGTAGGTACCGGCAGCAAGGCCAGTAATATTTGCAGTGCTGGCTGTATATCCGTTAGAACCGGTCCAGGCATAAGTGTAGGGTGATGTGCCGCCAGTTGTACTAACGCCGGTTATGCTACCACTATTAACACCGAAGCAGTTAATATTTGCAGGAGTACCTGTGGGTATAGGACCGGGAATGGCGTTAACTGAATAAGTGGCGTTGGCAGTACAACCTGCAGCATTGGTAACAACTACCCTGTAATTGCCCTGTGCCAATCCGCTGATGTCTTCTGTAGTGGCACCATTGCTCCAGGCATAAGTATAGGTACCAGCCGGGGTAACCGTAAGATTAACCGCACCCGACGTGGATGCACAAGCGGTAGCTAATGTAACGGCTGCCGACAAAGAAGGCGGGGTAGAAACTGTAATACTTACCGTGCCGGTTGCACTGCAACCTGCCGAGTTGGTTATAAGCACCGAGTATGTACCATTATTGCCAGCAGTTACATTGGAAAGAGAAGGGTTGGCTACAGATGAAGTAAAACCACCCGGACCCGACCATTGGTACGTGGTACCGCCACTGGCAAGTAGTTGAACGCTTTGGCCAACACAGGCTGGGGTGGCACTTACCACGGGTACTGGCGGCAGCACCACATTAACATTTTGGCATACAGATGCTGTGGTACCGCAGGTATTAGCTGCAGCCACACAAACCTGATAAACCCCTGCACCAGGAACGCCGCTCCAATTAACTGAAATCTGATTGGTACCTTGACCGGTTATGATTGCACCGGCAGGTGTTATGGTCCATGTATAAGTAGTAATAGAAGGATCGGGATCAACCGAAAACACACTGGCTGGCCCGCCGCTGCTGCACACAGTTAACGGCGCACAGCCAACCGGGGCATTTAAGGTAATAGTACCAGATGAAACCGAACAGCCATTGGCATCGGAAACTACAACGCTGTAAGAACCTGCAGAAAGACCGGTACGGTTTTGGGGGTTATTGGTGCCAGATACATCGGCCCAATCGTAAGTATATGGTGCTGTACCGCCCGAAGCGCTGAGCGTAATGCCGCCAAAGGCAAAGCAGGATGGCTGCGTAAGCGTTGGCGTTACAGCAAGCGCTGCTGCTGGTTGCGTAAGGGTAATATTTACTACACTGCTTGTACAGAGGTTAGCATCCCGAACAGTAACCGTGTATGCTCCTGCAGGGCGGCCTGTAAATATATTTGTAGAACTGAATGCCCCACCGTTAAGGCTATACTGGTAGGGCGAAGTGCCACCTGCACCGGATATGGTAAAGGCACCAGTAGAAAGACCACGGCAAAGTACATTGGTTTGAGAAGTAATGGTGCCAGTAACAGCGGCAGCGGGTTGGGTAATGGTTACATTAACTACGCTTGTACAGAGGTTAGCATCCCGAACAGTAACAGCGTATGCTCCTGCAGGGCGACCTGTAAATGCGTTTGTACCACTGAATGCACCACCGTCAAGGCTATATTGGTACGGCGAAGTTCCGCCTGAACCCGTTACCGTAAAAGCACCCGTGGACAGGCCAAAACACAATACATTGGTTTGGGAGCTGATGGTACCGGAAACTGCCGAGGCTGGCTGAGTAATTGTGAAATTTATAGTAGAGGAAGTACAAAGGTTGGCATCACGAACCGTAACCGTTTTAGCTCCGGCAATAAGGCCCGTAAAAGTGGCCGTAGCACTATAAGCACCACCATTAAAACTGTATGTATACGGTGCGGTACCACCAGAACCGGTTACTGTAAAAGCACCCGTGGATTGACCAAAACACAATACATTGGTTTGGGAACTGATGGTGCCGGAAACAGCGTTGATCGTTTGCGTACCTCCGGCAGTAGTACTACCGGCCTCACCACCTGATGTGGTAATGTTGGTAGTAGTAATGGCATTTACTGCAAGGGTCTTTTGCGATGTGGGTGTAGCCACATCCATCGTTATCCAAAAAAACCTGGTTTGCCCGGTGGTTAATACCTGGGTAAATGCGGCAAATGTTTGGGTTCCGGGACCTGCAGGGGTAAGTGTAGAGCTTATCTGCGTAGCAGTACCCAATGTATTAGTAGTATTGGTCCAAAGTTTAAAGTTGGAAAGATCTCCTGCCACATAGGTACCGATAGTGGTAAAATTTAGACCTGTAAAGTCGGCATTGCTAACAGTCTGTGCAATGGAGAAACTTTGAATGGGCACTTTGGCAGCTAGCGGACAAAGGGTTGCTGCTGCTACGGTATTAGCGGCAAGGGTAGCCGTGGGAAGGGTGTAGGTAACTATTAATTGAGGGCGGTCTGCGGTGGTATTGTTCTCTTCACTGGCAAAATTCTTCTCGTCCGTTACGTTTTCTGTTTCATATTTTACCATAAGGCCGTAGTTGGGATTCGTTGCATTTACCCATTCCTGCACCAGCGATGTGATGGTCCAGGTATAGGCCGCATTTCCAGCTACGTTTGTAGTGGCATATGCGGTTGCATTAAAGTCGCCACCTGCGGTACCCCATGCTGTACTTGTTGTTCTGTTATTCCAGGTAGCATCTGCGGTAGAATTACCATTGCAATCACCGGTACCCTCCGTCCATGGTGAAGTAATCCGGTAAACTGCAATAGCACGTGAAGTATTTCCTCCCCCAACTTTAACCAATCGCAAGGTGGCACTGGTAATGGAAGCACCTGAAGGGATGGATGATACATTAAATTGGATAAGATCCCGCTGTTTTGGGGAACTTGTAGCACCATTCACATATATAATATTACAAGCTCCGTAGTTTTTATTGGCATCATTAGTACTATTGTTCCATATTTCAACATCACCAGATGAATTTAAAGTCACAGTAGTTTGGGCAAAACCCTGTACCAGGCTTCCCAACAGGGCCACTATTATCAACATTGCCCCCCGAAGGCTGGGTGATAGCCTTGTACAAGAGCGGAAAAAGGAAGGTGTCGAACGATTATATAAGTTTCTCATTTTTATCACTTTTAATGTTAGTCAGGGGAATTAATTGTTTTTAATAACCCCCGGTGTAACAGGGTTGGGGTTGATATTGGTAAGCGTAACAGCCGTAGTGGCTGTACAACCATTGGCATCGGTGATGGTAACACTGTATGTACCTGCTACCAACAGGGTGAGGTTTTGGTTGGTGGCCTGTCCTGAAGGAATAATACCACCTCCACTTGCCGTCCATGCGTAAGTGCGTGGGGCAGTGCCGCCTGCTACGGTAAGGGTAATGCTGCCATTATTGCCCAGGGTTACTACACTGGCTGGGCAGGTGGGCCGCACAAAGGCTGCACTGAAGGTAAGCGACGATTGTTGCGTTACAGTGGCCGTGGCTACTGCGGTGCATCCCCTGGCATCGGTTACGGTTACCGGGTAGCTGCCTGCGCCAAGGCCGGTAATGGTAGCTGTACCATCGCCGGTGGGCGTGCCATTCCAATTGTAAGTATAAGGAGCGGTACCACCTGCAGGCGTTACCGTAGCTGATCCATTGTTAAGGCCATTGCAGTTAACATTTACCACTGAAGTAGTAAGAGAAAGTGCAGCGGCTGGTTGTGTTACCGCAAGGCTGTTTACCGCAAGGGTGCATCCTCTACTGTCGGTAATTACTACCGAGTAAGTGCCTGTAGCAAGGCCTGTGCGATTTTGGGTGGTTACACCATCGTTCCATAAGTAGGTATAGGGTGCTGTGCCACCTGCCACCGCAAGGGTAATGGTACCACTGGCCTGCCCAAAACAGTTGGCCGGGGTAATGGTGGGTGTAGCACTGATAACTGCAGGTTGCGTAACCGTGGCACTTGCTATGCCGGTGCAACCACGGGTATCGGTTACGGTAAGATTGTATGTACCTGCGATGAGGCCGCTGCGGTTAGGCGTGGTAATGCCACCCGACCATAGGTAGGTATAGCCAGGTGTACCACCGCTAACGGTGGTAGATATGCTACCTGTAGCACCACCATTGCAAAGCACAGACGATGGTGTGGCGGTTACGTTTATAGCTGGTGAGGTAGTAAGCGTACGTGAAAAAGTATTAGCACAACCGTTGGCCGCCGTAACGGTAACACTATAGGTACCCGCTGCAAGACCGCTAATGGTTGTCCCACTGCCGCTGCCTGTGCCTCCTTCGGTACGTGTCCATGTATAGGTATATGGTCCTGAACCTCCTGATATGGTCATAGCTATGGAACCATTACTGCTTGCGCCGCATGGCTGCACAAGGGTGGTACCCACGGTTAATCCACACACAACGGTAATTGATTTTGTATCAAAACTTTCTCTTCCGCAGGGATCGGTAATTTTTACGCTGATGTTACACGGTACCGAACCTACCACTGCCGCCGGGGTAAAGGTGATGCTTGAGGCGGTGGTGGATGAAGCAAAAGTGCCACCGCAGCTTGAGGTCCAAAGAAAGGTATAGCCAGCTAAAGTAGCTGGTGCCGGTACCGTTACCGATAAGGGTATTGGTACACCGGGATTTACAACCGAACCATTAAGGATACCGTTTACGGAAGGATTTACTATTTTGTCTTCCATTGACAGAAAAGCAAAATTGAAAAAGGCTCTTCTGATGGCTACCGCTTCTGCAACAGGGCCTTTGTTGTTATCGTGGCCGCCTGAGTACATTACAAGCCCCCTGTTGTTATCGCCAAAAGCTCTACCATAAGCTATAACCACATTGGGGTTTAGGCCTACTGTAGTATTTGCCGCTGGTGGGCTGTCATCCCAGGTAATTATTTTGGTAGACGGAAGCCAACCGCCGCCTTTTACAGGTACATAAATTTGCTCAGAACCATTGAGCGTAGCACCATCGGGCCTGCCCAAAAACTGTGAAACAGGATCGGATGGTGGGGCAATGGTACCCGACTGAGGGCCACCGGTATTGGTGAGGTAAGGCACACTACCATCAGCGTGATTGCCCCACAACACAAGGGAGTTTTGTGAATAATTGGTAGAACCGTTTACCGGCAGAGTAATATTTGGGCCTGCAGTGGTTACTTTTTGGGTTAAAAAATTCATCTGTTGTGAGGTATTGGCCGGATTATAGGTATTCTCCAGCGCACTAACAGCGTGGCAGCCCGTCCAGATAGCACCTTTGTAGGTATTGTTCCAGTTAAGCAGGTTATTGTGCACGGCCCATGTAGGGTCGGCATGTGGCATTGCAAATACATCGTCGCAGGGTCCAAGTTGCGAGGGAAGTTTCCAACCCGAGCTGCTGCTGCCACCGTGTGCCGATGAAGGAATGCCGGCGGCGGTGAAAAATCCTGCAGCAATGGAGCCATTGTCCCTGTCCAAGGTCCAGCGGGGTGCTGCCGTAAGGGTTCTAAACACGGGAAGCGTAAGCGGTGCTACCGAAGTGGCACCTACCACACCCTGACCCTGCCAGAAAGTGATACGGGCATCAACCGCCGCTGTACGAAAACCTGCAGCTATAATAAATGTACCACCGGCATAATTGATGCCGTTGTGCGTAAAATCAACCCCATCTTTTGTTTTGGCGGGGTTAATGACCCAAGAAATGGGAACCGAGTTGTTTTTCAACAAATCGTATAACATACCATAGGGCTTTAAACTGTTGTTAACGGTTTGTGGGGTATTGCCCATGTTGATGATAAACGAACCGGAAGGGAATGTGGTGGTTTGGGCAATTACAATCGTTGATTTGCAAAAAACCAAACCAGCGATTAGCAAGAAAATAAACAATCTATTTTTGGATGGCGTTGCCCCGAGTAAAGAATTGGTCATATGATGGATATTATGTCTTTAAATATTAATAGCGGAAAGTAAAACCTTCCACATGGTTGCTATAATTTCAAGTGCTTGGTATAAATCTTGCACCTAATTGCGGATAGTCATTAAGAATTCATTATATCATCACTACAGTAGTAGCAATTAATATACCTGCTCCTTTATAAGCATTTACTGCACCGACTATAGCCAAGGGCTTATTGAGAGTAGGTGTAGTTCTTGCAACTTTATAGTTTAGCGCTTTTAATAAAGTAGTTTGTATGGGGGCTTTGATAGATAGAATGAGAACTAGCATTAAAAATGCTACCACTAAAAATTTAGTTGTTTTTTTCATTTGTTAGGATTTTGGATTGGTTTTTATATGCTAAAACTACTCAACTTGAAAAGGTATTTCTACTTAGTATACAGCACAAACGTAGAAGAATTTTATTTCATATAGGTTTTCTACTTTTGTTTTTTTAATTCTTTTTTCAGTATTTAAGTATAAATACTTAGTTATAGTAAGTGTAATCTCGTATAAAGCTTTTTTTGCATTGCCAAAAAGCTTGTTCCTTATTTATTTTACTGACTTTTATAGCACCAATTTCCGATGTAGGAATAAAAGTCCAGGATTTTGTAGTTAGATACAATTTCACACGGATGCTTATTTAAACCTATACATTAAAACCAAAGCCTTGAAAATTATTATTGCCGACGACCACTCAGTTGTAAGAAGTGGGATCAAGTATCTATTACTGAACCATTACCCGAATGTGTATATTGAAGAGGCCAAAAATGGCAATTTTTTTTTAGAAAAACTGGAAAAACAAACCTATGATCTAGCCATCTGCGATATAAGTATGCCTGGTAAAAATGGCATTGAATTACTTAAGGTAGTTAAACTGCGCTATGTAAATATGCCAGTGATTATAATGAGTATTTTTCCAGAAAGTCAATTTGCTATGAAGGCTATAAATAGCGGAGCTAATGCTTACTTGTGCAAAGATTCTATTCACGAACATTTGGTAAATGCTGTTACTTTTTTACTTTCGGAAAAAAAATACTTTACACCGGTTGTGCTTGACTTGATATCAAAAAGCATGGGGAAATGCAATGAGGTTCCTATTGAAAAAATGCTAAGCAAAAGAGAACTTGATGTGTTTAAAGGGATTATTTATGGCAAATCAACGACGGCCATCGCCGAGCAGCTATCTTTAGGAAAATCTACCATAAGCACATTTAGAAAACGTATATTGAATAAGCTGCAGGCTAATTCCAATGCGGAATTGGTTTTATATGCACACAAAAAAAATATGATTTAGAAACTGGAAATAACATAGTTAGTTTTAAAAAAGGTGGTTTATTAAGTTAATACAATTCCCCCCATATTCAATCGAGTAGAGGCTGTTTCAAAACTTTGAGACAGCCTCTTTTTATTCGGTAAGCTGATGGAAAAAGCTTTCATTTGTTTTTTCAATTCTTCAAAAAATATTTAAGTGTAAATACTTAGGTACAGTAGATGTAATCTCCTATAAATATTTATTTCAATGGCTAAAAAGCTTGTTCTTTATTTATTTTACTGACTTTTATCTATCAATTTCAGATTTCTGATGTAGTATTAAAAGTTCAGGAATTTGTAATTGGATACAATTTTACACAGATGCCTATTTTAACCTATACATTAAAACCAAAGCCTTGAAAATTATTATAGCCGACGACCATTCAGTTGTAAGAAGAGGAATCAAGTATTTTTTACTGAGCCATTACCCGCATGCGCATATTGAAGAGGCCGGGGATGGCACTGTGTTTTTAGAAAAACTAGAAAAACAAACCTATGATCTAGCCATCTGCGATATAAGTATGCCTGATAAAAACGGCATCGAATTACTTAAGATAGTTAAACTATACTACACAAATCTGCCGGTGATTATAATGAGTATTTTTTCGGAAAGTCAATTTGCTATGAAGGCTATAAATAACGGAGCTGATGCTTACTTGTGCAAAGATTCGATTCACGAACACTTAGTAACTGCTGTTGAGTTTTTACTTTCGGGAAAAAAATACTATACCCCGGCTGTGCTAAACGAGATATCAAACAACATGGGAAAATGCAATGAGCTTCCCATTGAAAAAATGCTAAGCAAAAGAGAACTTGATGTGTTTAATGGAATTATTTATGGCAAATCGACTACGGCTATCGCCGGGCAGCTATCTTTAGGAAAAACTACCGTAAGCACATTTAGAAAACGTATAATGAATAAGCTGCAGGCCAATTCCAATGCGGGATTGATTGTTTATGCATACGACAAAAAATTGATTTAGAAGCTGGAAATATCCTGGTTAGTTTCAAAAAACGCTTTAAGCATCAATTTTAATTATACTAAGGGTATAATGGCGTAAAAATATGCTGGCGTATTTCTTCAATTGCGTCTCGGAGGGGTTTTCACAAGCATAAAAATGGAAGTATAGCAGAACTAACTGTGAAACCCTGCCGGCAGGCAGGCAGGCCCGACGCACAAAAGAACTTTGAATTATAATCAATTCATCCTATAAATTTTTAGGATGTTTTTTGTTGTTTAAAAAAGTGTTATCTATTTATAACGGTAGAGATTACTAGGTAGTTTTAAATTCTACGAGCTGTTGATGTTTAACTGGCATCTTTTATTGGGGTTGGCTTTAGCACCTAAAAATTTAAGCTTTATTACACGTCGGGGTTACTTGACGGCAGGCAGGGTTTCGCAAGAAGTATTCTTTCTAATGTATAGTTTATGTGAGCGAAAACCCCGCTGGGGCAGAAAAATCATTCCAATATTTTTTCTTCACATCTTCACGGGCTTTTGTTTCCCTGTCGTGGCCCTCATGTCGTTTTAAACTGTTGCAGTAAAGAGCCCCTATTTCCCAATCTTCTATCATTAATTTTGAAACAGTTCCTTCATCATCTTTAAACCTGTAAGAAAATTTGAATGGCAATTTATTTACTACTTCAAACGGGTTTTGTGCGTTCTGAAATAAATTTAATTGCTGCCCTTCAACTTTTAATGTGGTTAATTTTTCTTAATCCCATTATCAGGGATATAACTGCTTTACGTACTTCCTATAATCATTTTACCGTATGATATAGTTTAAATAACTATTTTACTGTATCTGATAATCATTTTACCATATGATTCTGATAAAATAATTGTTTTACGGATCCAAATGATAATCATTTTACCGTAATATTGAACTAAAATAACTATTTTACAGTATCAGATAATCGTCTTACCATAGTATTATGGTAACATAATCATTTTACCGTACCAGATAATTGTTTTACCGTAAATAAAAGCATATGGCAACAAAATCAGCAGGAAGCCTTTGGCTGAAAGAATATTACCATTTAGAAAGATATACGTTAACTCATAGTTCCTATATAGGCAGCAATGCGTCTATTGGGCTTACGCCGAATGGGAATATAGAGCAGGTATATGGATTAAAATATTCCATGGCGGATGATATCGCTTTACTGCACCTGGAGTTTTCGTTGAAATATGATCACCTGAATCTAGACTTTTTAAACGCAGTATTTCAAAAAATACCAACTGCGGATATTGTGGCTTTTATTGAGGCGTCACCATCAGGCAGGTATGCCCGTAAAATTGGGTTCTTATATGAATTTTTGACGGGCCTGCAATTGGAATTAAGCAAAACAATTACAGGCAACTATGTTGATCTTTTAGAAGAAGACAAGTACATAACAGGGAATACGGTTAAAAATGCCCGCTGGAGAATTAACAACAATTTACTGGGCACAACTTCTTTTTGCCCGATGGTGAGAAGAACCAAGGTACTGGAAGCGCTTTTAAACCAACATATTCCTGAAAAAATCAGACAGCTAAAAAACGGATTTCCACCCGATATTTTTCAAAGAGCCACTAATTACCTGTATAACAAAGAAACACGCTCTTCGTACGAAATAGAAAAAGAGCAGCCATCGGCAGACAGGATGGAAAAATTTATAGCCCTGTTAATAAAAGCCGGAACAGAACGAACAATGGATTTGCTTGATGAACCCCGTTTAGTGCAATTACAAAATGCTATTGTGGATCCAAGATATGCGGCAGCGGCGTTCAGGGATTTTCAAAATTATATAGGCCAGTCGTTGCCCGGCTACAAAGAAATGATTCATTATATATGCCCGCCACCGCAAATATTACAAACATTAATGGAAGGATTGAAAGAGACGGCCGAAAAAACTGCAGGTATTTACCCGGAAATAAGGGCTGCCGTTATTGCATTTGGTTTTGTGTTTATTCATCCTTTTGAGGATGGGAACGGCAGACTACATAGATTTTTAATACACGATATTCTGGTGCATGATGGCATAGTACCACAAGGATTGATCATTCCTGTATCTGCACATATGCTTAATAATATTCAGGATTATGATAACATACTGGAAAAATATTCGAAGCCTTTAATGCAATGCATAAAATACAACCAGAAAGATGCTGGAGAAATTGAAGTAACGAATGGAAACGAAGTGGCAGGTTATTATCGCTACCCTGATTTGACAGACCATTGCGTTTACCTGTCCGAAACGATTCATGCAACGCTTAAAGAGGATATGCCAAATGAACTGGTATTTATTCAAAGGTACGATGAAGTAAAAAAAGCGTTGCAGCATATCGTAGACATGCCGGACCGGGATATTAATTTGATGATCATGTTTCTTCATCAAAACAGTGGCGTATTTCCAAAAAGGAGGCGGGAACATTTTGGCAAGTTAACCGATGATGAAATACTGCAGATGCAAACAACCTTCAGAAAGATATTTGAGATGGATGAATTACTTTAAGCTCAATTTGAATTATGTCAAGGGTATAATGCAGTAAATATATTCTGGCGTATTTCTTCAATTTACATCGGAGCAATTGGAAATGTTTTAATTCTGCAAAAAAATTACAATATTTAGTAATCCAAATGCTACGGCCTACTCTTTTTTATTGCAATAATAAGATAACAAAAAGGAGCATAAAACCATCGATTTCTATTCCTTCCTTTTTCTACTTTTTAAGCTACTTTTTCAGTGCCCTTTATAAAATACAAGGGCTTTTTAAAAGCTATAGGGGAATGAGTGGAATCCCGACTTAAGTCGTATTTTTCAAGTTAAGGTTGTAATTAAACCTTAATGCTATTGTATAAGTAGGGTCTTAGACTCTACACAACCGCCAACAGGGCTAAAAGCCGATGTTGGGGTTTCTACAAATTCTTTTATAATTTAAAAGAAGGGGCGTCAACCCATGTCTCTCGACAGGCTGGACCGTCTGCGGTTTAGTAATAAAGCTTGCTGGTTTTGGTTTTACAATGATAATTTTAAAAGTTAACTTGACGTCAATGCGAGACAAGGGGGTCGCTGCCAATAAGGTAAATAAAAAACCCTCGTATAAAATACAAGGGTTTTTAAAAATGCTGTAGGGGAAGGGATCGAACCTTCACGAGGCAGTTAGCTATAGTACAAAGTTCGGTGGTCGACCCCGGTCATCCCTACACGAGTGTAGGGATGGCTCTATGCTACGTTTATCCTGTTATCCTCACCCCCGAGACAAGGGGGCATGTCTGCCAAAAATTTCATCACCCCACAGTATGTTCCGATCTCTATCGGCTGATTGATAAAACAAAGATAGGGTTATTTCATTGAAACTTAAACAGCTTTCAATATAAATAATTAAAATTTAGATATTGTTCAATATTTTAAGCTATTAAGTATATTTGTAGCAAAATTGTATAAAAAATGACTGCAAAATTAAATATTGACAAATTGGACTTGCAAATTATAAATGCCATGATGAATGATTCGGAGATTTCTTATGCCGAACTTGGTAAAAAATTATTTGTTAGTGCCGGCACCATCCATGTTAGAATAAAGAAATTGCAAGAACTACATGTGATACAAGGTACAAGGATGCATATTGACACAAAAACACTTGGGTATGATTGTACTGCTTTTGTAGGAATATTTTTAGAAAAAAGCTCGCTGTATGATGCGGTAGCAAAAGAGCTAAAGAAAATACCAGAAATAACTAGGCTAAATTATATAACGGGCAATTATAGTATGTTTATAGAAATAGTTTGTAAAGATATAACCCAGCTTAGGCGTGTATTGCACGATGATTTGCAAAAAATAAATGGTATAGAAAGAACGGAAACCTTTATTTCTTTAGAAGAAGGATTTAATAGAACAATAATTGTTGATTAGCAAAATCAAAATTCTCTGCTCAAAAATTCTTTGAGGGCGCTTTGATAAACCGATTTTACTTCACCCTTTCTTTTAATAAAGTCATTTCTAAAAACAGGGCTACTGTTTATTGTTTTTGCATAGGCAACCGCTTCTGCAAACCTATTGCGCTTTTGTTTTTGAGATGGGCTTGGGATTATATTGCTCATGTCTGGGTATTTGCTTACAACTGTTTTATCCCCATACTGTTTTATCACAATATCCCCTATTCTTGCGTTTGGCTTTTTTTGTATAGCAACTTCTAGCGTGTCCATTCAATCGTTTTTACAAAAGTAAAATAAATCTTACAAGTTTACTCATTTTTTACATCCTTCGTTGTTCACATTTTATGCAGCGAAGGATTGAATGTAATTCTTACAATTATTAGTGTATGTTGTAAAAATAATAAAAAACTACAAATAGGTGATTTAAGTAATAAATTATAAACAAGGAGAGGTCCAAATTTATAATAAAAGAAAGTGGTAGGTATAAAAAAACCACTAACTTATTAAGAAAGTGGTTTTTGTGGTGCGAGCCGGGGTTGAACCGGCGACACATGGATTTTCAGTCCATTGCTCTACCAACTGAGCTATCACACCATATTTCTAAAAAAGAATTTAAAGAAATATTTCCCTGTAGGGGCGGCAAAAATAGGAAGATTAAACGGAATGAGCAAAACTTACTAAACTTTAATTCTAAAAACATTCGAATAACCCCAAATAACAGCTTAAAAACAGAGCCAACACTGGGGAATTTAATATTTAAATTAATAAACAGAAATTATACTTTTTAATTAGATAATTTGATCATACTCGTTAAATACATTTAGAAACTAATTTAAAAAGCTGTTTGAATTATATTCTTCCATTACCATTTAGGTTCTTCGTCTAATTTTCACTGCAAAAAAATAAGATGCAAGCGTTCTTCCTGAGAAGAACCGTTCTCTGCGTAACCTCTTTACACTCCAGCTCTCTGCGGTAAAAAAAATTATTAACTCAAACAGCTTCTAAGTTGCTTGGCTTACTTTTATTCCAGCCTCAGCCATCCGCATTTCTCCAAACCCAATGCTAGGGTGAAGCTCCCTCATTTCAGACAGCGTGCGCTCGCCCTTATCTTTCATAACAGCAGCCACTTCTTTGTATCGCTCTATTTTCATTACTTCTCCAATATCTATTAGCCCTTTTTCTATACAAGCGGCAATATGTCCTTCAATGGTAGATATAGTCAGATTTCTTTCAGAAGCAATTTCATTTATTTTTTTTCCTGCTTTAAACAATGAATAAGTAGATTCCTGTGTGCTTATTTTTGGCAAAGCATCAGTAGCTTTTTCTTTCCGTACTCTTTTAGGGTTGGCTTTTTTTGCATCAATATTGGATTCTATGCCATATCGCTCACAGTAATCGTTCACCGTATCTAAAATATCATCGCCATATTTATCTACTTTGGCCTTACCAAAACCACTAATCAATAAAAGGTCTCTTTTTGTTTTTGGTAAAAAGCTGCAAATGTCTTTTAATGTTGCATGCGATGCTACCATAAATATGGGCGTTCCATCTTCTTCACAAATCAAATTCCTCCACCGCTTTAGTGTTTCATACAATTCAGGATTGGGCGAATCGGTTTTCGAATTTCGTTGGCTACTAGCATAACAATTAATACCAAATTTTACTTGGGCATAATTTAACTTATGTACTAAAAAACTGGTAACAGAAAAAGGTTGGTTGCAAAAAGCCAATAAATATTGTGAAACATGTAATGCCGCCGCTGCCGCAACCAAATGTTCATTAATAATATCTGCTGTTTCCTTGTGTTCTGTAATAAGTGGCTGTGTTTTTAATTTTTCCAACTGGGCTATAAGCCTTGGCGCAAAATGCCCGGCTGCTGCAGATACCCGGGTTTGTAAAAGTTCGTTCTTTTCTATAACCGGCTCATCCTTCATCATAGCAATTATATGCCTGATAAATTTTTCGCCATTTATTTTATCAATAAGAAATTCTTGTTGTAGTTTTTCAATCCACTCGTATGACCCGTTGTTTAATTTTTCTCTTTGTATGCCTACATTAAATTTGAGTAATTCCAATGCATCGGCAATGTCGGTAAAGGAAAAAATTTCTTCCAATAATTGTTGTGTGTATACTTGCCTTGCCCCCGCAAACCTATCTGCAAGCGAGCCTTTGTGTGTAAGTGAGCTTTGTCCTTTTACAACATTATCGTTGCTGTAAATTGCCGAAGATGGAATTTTGGACAACAACACAATACCACTCAAACTTGTACAGCGGCTCAATGCAACATATACTTGTCCGCTACTAAAAGCAGCGCCAGCATCTATCATTACTTTATCAAATGTAAGCCCTTGGCTTTTGTGTATTGTTATTGCCCAAGCAAGTCGCAATGGGTATTGTGTAAATAAGCCTACGGTTTCTTGGGTAAGTTTTCCGTCTGCACGGTTTAGGCTGTATTTGCTATTTTCCCATGTTTCTTTGTACACTTCAATTTCTATTCCATCACAATCCACTACAATCTTGTTTTGGTCTAATTTGCTTATTACACCAATTTTTCCATTAAAATATTTTTTTTCTACCACATCATTTTTTACAAACATTACCTGTGCGCCTTGCTTAAGCATAAGCGAAGGGTCTGCCGGATACATGCTTTCTGGAAAATCATTTTCTACTTCTGCCTTATAAATAAAATGTGGGGTAAGCAGCTTTTGTATTTCGCTGTTATTAATGAGCTCCGCTTGTTTGTTGTGCGATGTAAGCGTAATAAAATTTTCATCGTACCCTGGCCTAAAACTTGGAATAAATCGCTCGTGTAGATTTTCAAAATCTTCGTTAGTCATGTTGTTCGTGCGAACACTATTTAATAAATCTACAAAGGATTGTTCCTTTTGTCTGTAAATCTTGTTAAGCTCTATCAACACGGGTTGTTGTTCTTTAACCGCCATACTATCAAAAAAAAACGGCGATGCATAATATTCTTGCAATATGCTCCACTCGTGGTTTTGTGCAACTGGCGGCAGTTGATGTAGATCGCCAATACACAGCAATTGTACGCCCCCAAATGGCAAATGATAATTTCTACGTACGCTTCTCAGAATAGTGTCAATGGCATCCATCACATCGCAACGCACCATACTTATCTCATCTATTACCAATACTTCCATTTTGCGAAGCAATTGCAAACGCTGGTTGTTGTACTTTAATTTTTTTAATAACTCTTCTCGGTTATTAGCTGTAGGTAAAAAAGGATGAAATGGCAGTTGAAATAAACTATGCAATGTAACGCCAGCAGCATTTATAGCTGCTACACCTGTAGGCGCTGCTACCACCATATTTTTAGTACAATTCTCTTTAAGGTATTTAAGAAAGGTTGTTTTACCAGTACCCGCTTTTCCTGTAAGAAAAATATTCTCGCCAGTTTCTGTTACAAATCTATAGGCCAATTCAAAAACCTCGTTGCGCTCTATCGTAATTGTTGCCATGTATTATAAAAAATTTTTCGCTGTTTGTTCAATAAACTACAGCAATATTTATTTTAAAAATATAAAAATACCGATTCCTTTTTTTAGGAGCAGAAACATTTTTGCTATGCTTATCATTTGTTCCCTGCTATACGCTGCAATCTTTTTGCTCAAATGCAGCAAAAAGTATTTCCGCTTCTATCAGGGCTAGCTTCGACATTTTATTTTCAATCATCTTTTATTATGTTATGCAGTGTCCTATTATTGTAAAATCAGTTTTTTATTCTGCCCAACTCGGGGTTGATTTCATGGTTTGCAGCCGTGGTTATGCATATCCAACCCTTACAGGGCTATTTAATATAAAACAAAACAATTGCAATTTTATACTCCAATTTTAAATGGTTTGATTTTGAGCAAAGTGTCGCTATGATTATGCATATTCAATTCTTACAGAATTGTTCAAAATTTAAGCAAATCAATCACGTCTTAAAGATTTTACTTATCAGTAATAATTTGCATTTTACCACATCGTGGTATAATGTGTATAACCACGGGTTGCACCCGTGGTTATACAAACCTCGGAATCTACCAACCCCGAATGGGGTTGAACAATAAGCAAAACATTGCAAAGCAAAATAACTTCTATAATAAATATCGCTCATCGAACTCTACTCCACTTTCAATCATCAGCCTTTTATATTCATCATAAAATGTCTCATTAGCATGATGAACTTTTTGGTTTTTTACATAATCAATAATTTTATCTCTTTCCCTTATTGAATACGTAAATGCCCCATACCCAATTTGCCATGCCTCAAACAATGGAAATTTGCCGCTGTCCTTCATCCAAATACTACTAGCTACTTTTATATCCTTTACAAAATTGCTCAATGAAACAGTTGGATGCAAATCTGTAAAAATATGAATATGGTCTTCTATTCCATTTATACGATATAGTTTACATTTTTTCTCTTTCATAATTCCATAAATGTATTTATATAATTCTATGTCGTGGTTTCTATCAATTGTTGGGCGCCTATATTTTGTACCAAATACAATTTGATAAAATATTTGTGTATATGTACTCATGGTTTATTTTTTATACCCCTTTCGGGCTATGCACATTCAACTCCCTTCGGGGTTGGGTTAAGGTTCTGTTTACACCGGGCTATGCACATTCAACTCCCTGCGGGGTTGGGTTAACGTTCTGTTTACACCGGGCTATGCACATTCAACTCCCTGCGGGTTGGGTTAAGGTTCTGTTTACCTTGGGCTATGCATATTCAACTCCCTGCGGGGTTGGTTAACGTTCTGTTTTCCTTGGGCTATGCACATTCAACTCCCTTCGGGGTTGGGATTATTTTTAAGGCTCGCAAGTAAAATTTTCAGTTTTATAATTTATTATGGCTTCTATTTACACATTTGTATAAATAAACACTCCTATTGTTTAAGTTCCTTATATAGCATTTGCCAGCGTAAATAAATTTGCATGTCCATAAGTGCAACCCGTGGAAAATGCAAAGTAAAACTTCTACCAATCCCGAAGCGGAGTTTACTATTTTATTATGCCACCAATTTATCAGTAGCCTTACCCAACATCAACAACTCATTCACCTGTATTTCAGTTATATATTTTTTGTTGCCTTCTTTGTCCATGTAATTGCGACTTACCAATTTTCCCTCAATGGCCACCTCTGTTCCTTTTATCAAAAACTTTTCTGCAATATCTGCAACCTTTCCCCAGGCAATTAGATTATGCCATTGTGTTTCGGTTACTCGCTCGCCCTTTGCATTTTTATACTGCTCGTTTGTAGCTAAGGAGAATCGTACAAGCTTTTTTCCGTTCTCCGTGTTTCTTACTTCAGGTGCATTACCTAAATTACCAATCAATTGAACTTTGTTTTTTAATGCGTACATAATTTTTCGTTTTGTGCAACCTACATCTGCAATATTGAGTATGAAGATCACGGTTTAAAGATTTATTTATTTCAGCCAATCCATGTTTCGAATTGACAATGCAAAGATGCGCCGCCAAAAAAGCGGTACTCGTATTTTAGTCGTTTATAGTTGGATATACCCGTTTGTAAACGGTTGTAAATAGATAAAAAGTTGTATCTTTTCGCCTACAACTCAATACCAGCAATATGATAGATAAGAAAGAACCTACCCTTTGCCTAAGTTGTGGCGCTGTAGTAAAAGGTCGTGCAGATAAAAAATTTTGCAATGATTATTGTAGAAATGAATACAACAATGGATTAAAATCTGCCACAACAAACCTTGTACGCAACATAAACAATGCATTGGGGAAAAACCGCCGCATATTAGAAAACCTCATACCAGCGGGACAAGAAACGGCAAAAGCCAATGCTGAAAAACTACTGGCAAAAGGATTTCAGTTTAAATATGGTACACATAGTTATACCAACAAAAAGGGAGATGTATATTTCTTTTGTTATGACAGGGGTTATTTGCCGTTGGAAAATGATTGGTATTTGGTTGTAAGGAGGAAGGAGGAATAAATTGTAAAAATCAATCTTATTTGAATAGGAAAGTAAACGGTTGTCTTCGAAAAGCTTTTACGATATTTCCATTCTGCATGGCAGGAATCCATTTTGGGCCAATTTTAATTACCCTCATTGCTTCTTCTTCCATACCATAACCATGTCTTGTTTCTGCAGCCAAATTTGAAATCGTTCCATCTTTTGCAACAATAAACCTTATAAAAACAACATAAGTTCCATTTGGTATTTTATTTTCACTATTTAAATTTGCATTCAAATTAGATTGTAAATATTTTTCCCATGCGTTTGCGCCACCTGGAAATTCAGCTTCAATTTCGGTTTTTTGAAATATCCTATCTTCCATTTCAAAGTTACTTACACTATCATTTTTAGATAATGTTTCTTTGGGCAATTTTGGAGATGGAATATTTTTTACTGGTTCCTTTACAGTTTGAGCCTTGGGGTTTGATGTAAATAACATCGGAAACAAAAGAGTGAACAAAATTTTTTTCATATAATAGTATTTGAATAATAAAAATCAATTAAAAAAATTTATAAATAATAGTGTTTTTATTTTTTACTGCGAATCAATGCTATTCTACCAAAAAAGTAACAGATTGCCTTCTATATGCTTTTACCACATAACCATTTTGCTTTGCGGGAGTCCAGTTAGGTTTATCTTTTTTAATTACTCTAACAACTTCTTGTTCCATACCATATCCATTAATGGTTTCAGCAACAACTTCCGATATGCTACTATCTTTGGCAACTATAAAACGTACTATGACCACATATCTTCCTTTGGGAGCTTTATTGTCTGCAGGCACATTCGGATTAATATTTTTCTGTAAATATTTTGTCCATTCACTAGCAACTCCAGGATACACTGCTTCTACTTCCACTCTCGTAAAAAGTGAACCAGTAGAATCAATTATTAGAGACTTTTTTTGTGCTTCTCCCTTTACCATTAAGCAATATAAAAAGATTGTAATAAAGTATATTTTTTTCATTTTATAAATTACTCTAAAAATATCACAATCACACCAAAACACTAAAATTATTTTATTCTTACCTTTATACCATGCAGCCACTCACCATCAGCATTATACAAACAACCCTACATTGGGAAAACAAGGGCGCCAACTTGCGTATGCTCGAAGATAAAATAAAGAACAGAGAAGAGCCAACCGAAATAGTGCTGTTGCCCGAAATGTTCACTACTGGGTTTTCTATGAATCCAACTGCATTTGCCGAAACAATGGAAGGCGAAACGGTGGCTTGGATGAAACGAATTGCTGCTGAAGAAAGAATAATACTTACAGGAAGTATCATTGCTCAAGAAGAAAATAAATTTTACAACCGGCTTATTTGGATGTTACCGAATGGGCAATATGGCTACTACGATAAAAAACATTTATTTGGCTTTGCTAAAGAGGATGATCATTATACGGCAGGTAATAAAAGGTTAATAGCACAAGCTAAGGGTTGGAAAATAAATTTACAAGTATGCTACGATTTGCGTTTCCCGGTATGGGCACGCCAATCGAGTGAGGAAGAATACGATGTTTTGATTTATGTAGCCAACTGGCCAGAACGCCGCAGCCATGCTTGGAAAACATTGCTGTGCGCAAGAGCAATAGAAAACCAGTGTTATGTTATTGGTGTAAACCGAGTAGGCGATGATGGACATAATATTTACCATAGCGGCAACTCAATGGTTATTGATCCGCTTGGACAAGTGTTGTATCACAAGGCCGATGAAGAAGATATGTTTACCATAACCTTGGATAAAACAAATCTGAATGAAGTGAGAACCAAGTTTCCTTTTTTAAAAGACGCAGATAAATTTATCATTACTGCAACCTCCCAAAACCCCGCAGAAGGAGGGGCTTAAGCGTAGCTTACTTTGAGGCATTATCAATTAATGCCCTTACTACTTGCATCTTTTTATCATAACCTTTCAAAATGGCATCATAACTCGGGCCTACAAAAACATCTGGGGGTATTCCTGTTCCCTTTACTTGACCATGATTTTGTTGTACCATACGAAACAGCGGCAGCCTTATGCGTATGTTGCTATTGGGAAGTGTAATGTCTGGAATCATTATTCCATTATTGCCATACCAACCTCCACCCGTTTCTTCGCCCACTAGCGTAATGTTTTTTTGTCCTTTTACAGCATTACAAAAAAGCGTAGAGGCAGAAAAAGTTGTTCCACCAATGATGACATATAATTTGCCATCATAATTATTTTTCTTTGGCTGATAAAAATGATTTTCCAAACGACGAATATGAAAATTACCATCCTTGTTTTTACGTGAAGTAAGAAACATTTGCACATTATTTAGTTTGCCTCCTTTAATATATTTTGCATATTTTCCTAGCCCTCTACTTTGTGTATAAGTACTATCGGATATTTTAAAAGGAATATGAGAAATATACTTCGTAAGCAAAGTGCTCATGCCAACCTTTCCACCACCGTTGTTGCGAATATCCAAAATAAGATGCTGGATATTCTCTTTTCTTATTTGCTTAAATGAGCGGCGAAAAAATTTGCGTAAATGACCATTGGAAAAGGTATTTAAAGTAATAGTTGCAAATTTTTTTGTACTGTCTATTGAAAAAGAACGGAATTGTAATAGTTTTTGCTCTTGGGGCATTTTTCTTTTTTCTACTCGGATAATGCTATCTTTTTTTAAGGAATCTTTGGTGGGGGCAAAAATGGGCAATACCACTTTTTGTTCTAAACCTGCACTATCTAAATATCCTACCGTATATGATTTGCTGAGGCCAAAAATATTTCTATGATAGTAAGGAAAATTGGAGCTGAGCCTTAGGTAGCTTACATTGTATGCATACCCATCTTCGGGCAAAAACTCGAGCATGTATTTTAAAAGAATTTTATTGGGTATACCATTTATAGAAGTTATTAAAGTCCCTCTTTTAAAAATACTGTCTTTTTTAAAATTTAAATTACCGTAAACCACCATGCTGTCGTTCCACACTTTTAAGTATAATGGAAAAGATGGAATGGCTTTGCCTTTTACCCATTTGCTATACGATTTGCTTAGGCTTATGCTAGTGTGCCCACAATGAATTTTATCTATGAGTGGAGCTACCGCAAGCCAAGCAAATTGCTGCTCCGTCATGCTGTCTTTTATTACTGCATAAAATTTATCAAAGTATTCATCCATTTTTCCTTTTGGTGTATACCCGTATAGGGATGGGTGTTTTGCTTCCAATACTTTTCTAAGTAAGGCATAATCTTTTTGCAATGCTGAAGTAGAATATTTTTTGGCTGGGTTGTAGTTTTTTTTTGCAGTGGCACAGGAACAAAAAATAGCAATTATAATAATATAAATAAAGGAGTAGTACTTATGCATGTGTTCCTATTTATTTATTTTTATTTGACACAAATAATCAACTAAGGGAACATTTCGATTGATTAAAAAAATATGTTGGCTCATTTTAAATTTTAAAATGAAAGTAATACAATCGTAAGAAGAATAAAAATTATGAATGTTATATAAAATAAAAAATGTAGCCTTTTTAGTAGCATTTTTTTAAACCCTATTTCTTCATATGGTTCCACCCCTGCGCCACCAATGCATGCTTGTTGCCACCACGGGTAATTAAATTTTTTCCTTCGCCCTCGTCGGTTATGTATCCGATTATACTTATTGATGGATTTAATTTTACTTTTTCATACTCCCCTTGTGGCACAGTAAACAACAATTCATAATCTTCGCCACCACTCAAAAAACATGCGGTGGGGTCCATTTGTAATTTGTAAGCAAAGTTCTTCATCTCATCTGCCATCGGAAATTTATCTTCATACAACACGCAGCCTACCTTGCTTTGTTTACAGATGTGCATTATTTCGCTGCTCAGTCCATCGCTTACGTCAATCATACTGGTAGGCATAATATTTTCTTCCGCAAAATATTCTATCATATCTTTCCTAGCTTCTGGTTTCAATAATCTTCCTACAATATATGTTTGCCCTTCTAAATCCGGTTGGGCACCTGTTTCTTCAAATATCCTTTTTTCTCTTTCCAATAAAGTAAGCCCAAGAAAAGCGCCGCCTAGCTCGCCGCTTATACAAATAAGATCCCCACTTTTTGCGCCCGCCCTTGTTACATACGCATCGGGTGCTACTTCGCCTATAGCAGTTATGCTTATAATAAATCCTTTGAGCGAAGTGGTGGTATCGCCACCTACCAAATCAACATCGTATTTTTCACAAGCTTCATATACGCCTTCATAAAATTCATCTAAACTTTCTAATGCAAAACGATTGCTAAAGCCAATGCTTATTACAATTTGTGTTGGTGTAGCATTCATGGCATAAATATCGCTTAGGTTTACCACCACCGCTTTGTAGCCTAAATGCTTTAATGGTGTGTACGACAAATCAAAATGAACCCCTTCCAATAAAAGATCGGATGATATAACAGTTTGCCTACCAAAATGATCTATCACGGCTGCATCATCTCCCACACTTAAAATGGTGGAAGCGTTTTTGGTTTCATTGTTTTGTGTCAAATGGTCTATCAATCCAAATTCTCCGAGTGATGATATTTCTGTTCTTTCCATGTTCGATAAAATCTAATTCTAATTTTTTAGTAAGGTTATTTTTGTTAAGCAATTATTATAAATCCGCACCGTTCACAATTCCCCTCAACTCATCATGAATTTTACCATTTGTAGCAATAATATGGGGTTGATAAACAGAATAATAATTTCCATCAAAATCTGTAATTGTGCCACCAGCTTCTTCCACCATTAAAAAACCTGCGGCGCTATCCCATGCCTGTAGTTTATGTTCATAAAAGCCATCGTACCTGCCTGCAGCTACCCAACATAAATCTATTGCTGCACTCCCAAGCCTACGCACAGGTACTGCTTTTCTTATTAGCTTTTCAAAAATTTGTAAAGGCCCGTTGGGAGAATCTAAATACGTGTATGGAAAGCCTGTAACCAAACAACTGGTTGCTACATTATCTTTTGCACTTACACTTATTTTTTTATCATTTAATGTAGCGCCCATACCTTTTTCTGCAACAAACAGTTCGTTCATAAACGGATTGTACACTGCACCAAGTATCAGTTTCCCTGCCTTTTCTACCCCAATACTTACACAACAAATAGGAATACCGTTTGCAAAATTAATGGTTCCATCTATTGGGTCTATAATCCATTTGTATTCACTCTCCGTCTTTATTTCACCTGTTTCCTCGCATAAAATAAAATGATCTGGATACGATTTTTGAATAATATCAATTATCGCTTTTTCTGAAGCATGATCAGCTTCTGTTACCAAATCGTTCAATCCATCTTTGCTTGCAATATTGAATTTGCCATTAAAAAAATGTTGCATTTGTGCAGCTCCTGCCTGCACTGCATCTAACAGTATTTCTTTTAACATACTGCAAAGATAATGGCTCTGTTTTTAAATACTATTTCCATTACAGTGTATTCTTTTTCATAAAAACGTATCAATGGAAAAGAACATAACCAAATAAAAGCCAATACTACCAACGGGTTTGTATCCTTTCTTTTAATAACAATGGGTCATAAAAAGTCTTCGATAGCAGTTTCAGCCATTTCATTTTTCATTACAGGGTAACCCCCAATAAAAAACCGCCTTTTTACAAAGACGGCTTTTTATTACTTACTAACCCCAATTTAAAAATATGTCAGGCTTCTATTCCTCGCCTTTATTTTCTTTTATTTTCTCCCTTATTTTTACTTCTATCTCATCGGCCATGGCTGGGTTATCTACCAACAATTGTTTTACCGATTCCCTGCCTTGCCCTAGCTTATCGCCATTATAGCTAAACCAACTTCCACTTTTTTGTACAATGCCAAGCTCTACGCCCATATCAATAATTTCGCCCACTTTAGAAATACCTTCTCCATAAACAATATCAAACTCCGCAATGCGGAAAGGTGGAGCTACTTTATTTTTTACCACTTTTACTTTTATATGGTTACCTGTAATTTCGTCGCCATCTTTTATTTGTGCCATGCGGCGTATATCCAATCTTACAGAAGCATAAAACTTAAGCGCATTACCACCTGTTGTTGTTTCTGGATTGCCAAACATAACACCTATCTTTTCTCTTAGCTGGTTTATGAATATGCAAATGGTTCCTGTTTTGTTTATGGTTGCAGTAAGTTTTCTCAATGCTTGGCTCATCAACCTTGCATGAAGCCCCATTTTACTATCGCCCATTTCTCCTTCCAATTCGCTTTTTGGTACAAGTGCCGCTACTGAGTCTATTACCACTACATCTATCGCTCCAGAAAGAATAAGCCTGTCTGCAATTTCCAATGCTTGCTCGCCATAATCTGGTTGAGAAATTAATAAATTATCGATATCAACGCCTAGTTTTTGTGCATAGCTACTATCAAAAGCATGCTCTGCATCTATAAATGCACACATGCCACCTTTCTTTTGTGCTTCTGCAATTACGTGTATAGCTAATGTTGTTTTACCAGAAGATTCCGGACCATAAATTTCTACCACCCTTCCTTTGGGTAAGCCACCTATGCCCAATGCAATATCCAATCCTATAGATCCTGTTGAAATAACCTCTTGCTCTACTACTCCCTTTTCGCCCATTAACATTACCGATCCTTTACCAAAATCTTTATCGATTTTGTCCATCGTAAGTCTTAAAGCTTTAAACTTTTCAGATTTTTCTGTTTTGTCCAATTTGTCTGCTGCGCTCATGTTGTAAATTTTTAGTTGATGTATCTTGTTTTACCTGTAAATATATATTGTGAAACAAAACTACGTAATTAAATTTATAAACACTAATAATTTTAGTAATTTTTTAGTAATTTTTTTAGTTTTATATAAATAGCGTCATTTTTAACTATAATGGCTCCCCACTTCTTATTAGCATTAGATGAATCAGAAATTTGGTTCATAAACTTTTTCTCTCCTTAACTTTACCGCCATGCAACAACGCATAAACCCAAATAATGATATTGTAGCCTATGTGCTAGAGGCTGTTTTAAAAGCAAGGCCTGATGATGCTTTTTGCAAAAGTATTCAAATGCAATATATAGAACGTGGTGGCCTTAGCAAAAAACAATTAGAAGGGTTATTGGGGAAAGCATCACGCTTACCTGCTATTCATCCTGGTAGGCTCGCAACCTTAGAAGCTATCATAAAAAAGAAACATATTACCCAACGATCGGAAGTAACCATAACTAAAATAGAAGAAGAAAAAGATACTGTTTCGGAAAATATGATTTCAGCTATTTTAGAAAAATATCCACAACACAAAATGCTGTTGGTTTTTAAAAGCATTTTTGATAAAGA
This sequence comes from Ferruginibacter sp., assembly GCA_031430735.1. Lineage (GTDB taxonomy): Bacteria > Bacteroidota > Bacteroidia > Chitinophagales > Chitinophagaceae > Ferruginibacter. The sequence goes on from JANPCB010000062.1 coordinate 65,170, forward strand.
CGGAAAATTATCCGCTTTGGAAAAAACAGAGCTAGAGCGGTTTTATAAATTACTTGTAAAAAAATAAGGTGGCTTTTCATATTTCACCATCAAAAGTATACGGCAATGTTGTAGTTGAAGAAATTAAACCTTGTGTACTCAGTGTCCTTGTGGTCAACATACTTTCTTATTTACAATCTTCACAAACTCCCGTTACAACCATGGCCGCCTGTTGTTTTGTAAAGTTTTTTGGCAGTTTTACCTCGGGTACGGTTACATCATCTAAGCAAATGGTTTTATCACAATTGCTACAAATAAAGTGTACATGATCGTCGTGGTGGTGCCCCTGCTCGCAATTGTGTTTGCAAAGTGCATATAATATGGAGTTATCTGTTGTAGGTATTTGGTGTATGATACCTTTTTCTACAAAAGTTTGTAAGGTACGATATACCGTTACCCTGTCAAAAGAAGATGCCGTACTTTTTTCAATATCCGCATGTGCCAGTGCGCCATCTGAAAGCAAAAAAAGGTCAAGAATTTTTTTTCTACTTTCTGTAATGCTTAGGCCCGATTGTTTTAAAATATCTGGTTGTGTTTTCATAACATACTATGTGGGTGAGTTACTAAAGCCCGTCATAAACCTTGTGTGATCCACTTTTTCTTTTAAAACCCCTTTTATATCCCTAATGAGTTTTTGAATTTCCTCTTCTTTCAATCCATCATAAATTCCTCGTACACGCCTGTACCTGTCTACCAACGCAAAAAACTGTGTGTGTATAAATTGGTTCGCTATATTTTGAGTGCTATCGGGCTTTTGGTTATCTATAATGTAGCCTATTCTTGCCATTTTATACAAGGAGTCTTTGTTGCCGGTTACAAAATTCCAATTGTTGTTTGCTAGGTTTTGTGTAATAGGTGCATTGCTAATAGAATAAACACCGTCATCGTTTTTTACCAATAATCCGTTTATCATTTTTTGCTCATATGCTTTTAACAAGGGCATACTATCCACCTCTGGCTGGCATGTATGTGAGATGATCATAAAGTCGGGCCTGTCTTTGTACGTATCATACACACGGCGCATATTGGCATTCATTTTTGGGCAAATACCTTTACAAGTTGTAAAAAAATATTCTGCCACATACACTTTATCATCCGTTTGCTTTTGCGAAATAATTTTGCCGTCTTGGTTTACAAAACTAAATGCCGGTACTGCAGGGTTTATTACAGACAAAGGTGAAGCATCAAAATCATAATCCTTCATGATGAAGAAATAAAACACAGCCAATAAAATGGCAAAAAACCCCACATAAAACCAAACCTTCTTTTTCATATTATTTGTAGACTTTAGATAATTAACAATTGGTACCAGATAACAGTTTCCATAATTATCACTTAATTAATAACCCGAAACAACGAAATCACTTACAAAATTTAGCCAAAGTTACGTTAGCATTTGCAAACCGCCTTTGTTTTTTGCAACAACATTGCAAAAAACCAGTACCTTTGCTCCAATATGAACATAAAAATAAATTGGGATGGTTTGGGAATTGCCACATCTATAGCATGTGCTATTCATTGTGTGGTGCTTCCAATTGTACTTACCAGTCTTCCTTTATTTGGTGTAAATATTATTCACAATGTTTTTTTTGAATGGGGAATGATATTGCTGGCTTTCTTTGTGGGGGTATATGCATTGGTACATGGCTACAAAACCCACCACAAAAACCCATTGCCTGTTTGGCTTTTTTCTTCAGGGTTTATTTTACTAGTAACCAAACAGTTTTTTATTGCTTCCGAAATTTATTTTATCATACCTGCGGTTGTGCTTATAATAAGTGCGCATATTTTAAATTATAAATTATGTCGCAAGAGCCGCTGCTCTTCTACACACCATTCACATTGATATTGTCCGCAAAAAGCTGTTAATTTGTTTTAAAATTTTTTATGCAAAGAACAATGCTTTTAATGCTCTCTTGTTTATTTACCCTTAATATTTTAGCCCAGCCTACCGATGAGCAGCAGATTAAAGATGCGATGAATGAACAACTCATAGCTTGGAATGCTGGCGATATTGAACGATACATGGAAACATATTGGCACAGTGACTCTTTGATGTTTATTGGCAAAAGCGGGCCCACCTATGGCTGGGAAAAAACCAAAAGCAATTACAAAAAAGGATACCCCGATACTGCTGCCATGGGCAAATTGGATTTTGAAATCATAAGCATGAAACGGTTGTCGGTAATGTATTACAGCGTAGTGGGCAAGTGGCATTTAAAAAGAAGCATTGGGGATATTGGCGGTGCTTTTACATTGCTCTTTAAAAAAATAAAAAAGAAGTGGGTTATAATACAGGATCATAGCAGTTAGGTAATGTGCAAATGGGGAAATGGGAAAATATGCAAATGGGCAAATGAGAAAATGTGCAAATGTGCAAATGTGCAAATGGAGGCGCTTAGATGCTGTACGTTTTTAAGATAGATCAACGCCTTTCCATCTTTTTTTGAAATACCTAAAAAGGAAATAACTCCCTGCAATAAATAGTAAATAGTAAATGATATTTGTGATGGTTGGGGCGTTTTCAAACATACCGTATTGCAAATAAATTCCAAAGAAAATATTGATAAGCAACCATAAAATGATAGATGAAACCATTTGCATGATTAGCACCAAAAAACTTCTTGCATCGTCTTCCATTCCCATATCCTAAAGTTATATTATTGTTTTTATAACAGCGCCAACTTATAAAAAGATGACAACTCTTGAAACGTTGGCATCCCTCCAAAAAATCATTGTCAAATGAAATACGGCGTTATTTCAACAACAGTTTCCTGAAATCTGCGCTATCGCCATTAAACACATTAAAATCTACATTGCTTCTTATACCCGTAATATGGCCACTCTCATTGTGTTGCCAAAAAATCCATGAGCGCTCTATCCGAGGTTTGTCTTTTACCAAATAATGGGCTACCCACAGCGGATAATCATCGAAACGACCTGCTAAAAATGTTTTGTAAAAATCTATATTGCTGTAAATGATGGGTTTTGTTTTGTATTTTTTTTCTACCGCATTTAGCCAATCTGCTATGCGCTGTTGCATATCTAAAACCGATGCGCCGTTTGCTTGCTCTACATCCAACACAGGCGGGAGGTCTCCTTTTTTAAGTTGTACGGCTTCTATAAAATTTTCTGCTTGTAGTTTTCCGCTTTTTGAACCAATAAAAAAATGATACGCACCCCGCACAATACCTGCTTCTTTTATTTCCTCCATATTGTCTCTAAACCGTGCATCTACCATACTTGTACCTTCAGTAGCTTTTATAAAAGCAAAACCAATGGCTACTTTTTTTACTTTCATTTGCTTTACCAAATCCCAATTTATATCTTGCTGGTACTTGCTCACATCTATGCCATGTATTTCGTAATTGGTAGGAATGTCTATACCAAATTCTTTGTAGCGTACAAAACCAGGCTTAAAAAACTTTTCTCTTATGTATAAAGAAACGGCTGCAGCTACTGCCAAAAACAATACTGTGTAAAAAATCTCTTTTCCAAAACCCCGCACTTTCTTTGCCATAAACCCAATAATCTTTAAGTGCAATATTAAGCACTGTTGAGGATAAAGGATTAATAAATTTTATCCTTGTTTTAAAGTTATTTCAACCCAGTGAGAAATGGTATAGGATTAAGAAAAAAAGCCTTCTTCCAGCCTTGGGCAGAACGATTTTGTTTTTTGCTTAAAGTTCTATTGTGGAATTGAGTTGTTCAATTTAATACCAATAAACTAAAATTAGTGTCTAGGTTACCCATTGAGAAAATAATAAGCCCCACAAAATTGCAGGGCTTTGGTTACTGTAATCACGTTTTTATTATTTGAAGAACTGCTTCGTTACCGTTTTTCCTGCCGACACTACTTTTACAACATAAAGCCCCTTTGCCCAGTTATCTGTTTGTAGGTTTAGTATAGTAGCTCCATTTTTTAGCGCTGCTTTTTGGCTAAATATTATTTGCCCAACATTGTTGTAAATATTAACATCCGCAGATACGTCTTTAAAATCACGGATATTTATCGCAAGTGGATTGGTAATTGGGTTGGGGTGAATATCAACAATACCTTTGCCGCTATTTATACGGGTAATAGGTCTGATGGTATCTATAGGAAGTGCCAATATAGAACAAGAACCATTGTTTACTGGGGCGCCTTTTACTGTTGTATTGTTTTTAGTAACCAACCACAATCCTGGATCTACCAATACAGTATCTGCCGTAAAACCAATTGATCTTAAAAAGCTTTCGTTGTTTACCACATTGTCTAACACAATGGTTTTTTGTTGTGTGGCGTTTTTAAACGTAAGCTGCACCGGCAATCTAAAAAATGGAACCGATGTGGGTACAGAGGTTGTTTGGTTTAGTGTAATATTGGCACAATTATTATCTACTACATTCCATTGTACTTGGTAAGAAGGGTAACCTTCGCCGGAATACCATTGATTAAAAAAGTAGGTAAGGTCTCTTCCGCTTTCGGCCTCTAGGTTTCTTTTTAAATCTGCCGTGGTTGCATTGCCATAAGCCAGCAAAGGATCTTGTTCGTATCTCCTCATTGCATTAAAGAAAACAACATCACCCAAAATAAAACGAAGCATATTCAATAAATAGCTTCCTTTATTATAACTAAGTCTGCCACTAAAAATCTGGTTTAGAATCATGGTATCTTGCACTTTTACAAAACCTCCTGGTTGCGATGTAATATTGTTTATAACACTTGTCCTATTGGCCAATGCGGTTGCAGGGTATTTTGTTTCCATGTGATAGGCAGCTAAAAAAGTAGCAAATCCTTCGTTTAGCCAAATATCTACCCAACTAAAACAAGTTATTTTATTACCAAACCATTGATGCCCTAGCTCGTGCGCCATTAACGACTCGTTGGTACTTACAATAAAAGTCGACGTTTGATGCTCCATACCTCCGCCCCAACCAAATTGAACATGCCCATATTTTTCATTTATAAAAGGGTAGGGGCCAAATGTGTTGTGAAACAATTGCATGGCTTGTAAAACATTGGGTGTATTGGCTTGCCATACTGCCAAGTTTTCTGGATAACAATACGTAAGCATGGGCAAATTGGTAGCCCCCAACATGATGCTGTTATTAAAGCTAACATAATTGGTCACCGCCATACAAACCAAATAAGTTGCAATGGGATACCGGTGTTTCCAATGAGATCTTACCCTATTGCCACTCAAAGCTATTTCAGATTGTAACATTCCATTACTTGCGCCTTTATAAATATCGGGGTTGGTTATAAAAACATCTATCGAATCTGCTTTGTCGTTTATGCCATTATTACAAGGCCACCAATCACGAGAACCATACGGTTCGCTAAGGGTCCACATTACAGGGGTACCTGCATGTGAGTCTTGTATAAAAGAGCCAAATCCTGTATTTCCCGGAATGCCTTTATACCATATGCTAACAGAATCTAACACACCTGCATTTAATGTTGTAGGAAAATTTACATTCAATGTATTGGTTGTTTGGGAGTAGGTACAGGGGGTATTAATATTTTTGATGCTATCTACTGTAAGGGTGTTAAACAAATCCAATGTAATAGAAGGCGAAGAAGTAGTCATTACAAAATATACGGTTACCTTTCCCGTAATGTATCTTATGGCTGGGTCTACTTCCCACTCGCACCTATAATATTTTACATCAAAATTATTGCTGGCCAATGTGCGTGCACCAAGATTATTAAACTGGTTTTGATGGGCTTGCATTTCCATTCGGGCCAACGACTCTGCGTCTTGGCGCTCTTGCTGGCCATAGCTCAATTTAACCGAGAGCACTAATAAGAGTAAAATATATTTCATAATCTCATTTTTATAAACGGGTATCAGTATATAAGTACGGTTTTTACTTTTACAACGTTTTTACAAAGATAATATTATGATTTTATCTAAACTAGGCGGTTTTATGCTGCAAATCCAATGCCACCTGTCTTTGTAAATGCTATCTAATATCCAATATCGTACAAGTAATCTCTATTTACTCCCTACTTTTGTGCCATGCCCGATTTTAATTTTAACGATGCTAAAAACTTTGCTAGCAAGCTCACCCCTACTCGAATGTGGAACGGCTTAAAAGTGCTTAGCAGTTTTTACATAAGCAAAATTATAGACAAACCTGTACAATGGGGCTACCCTATTTCCATTTCATTTGAGCCTACTACAAGCTGCAACCTTCGCTGCCCAGAGTGCCCAAGTGGCTTAAGGGCTTTTACAAGACCTACCGGCATGTTGGAAAAATCTTTTTTTACCGAAACGATAGATGATCTTTACAAAGAGCTGTTGTACCTCATTTTTTATTTTCAGGGGGAGCCTTATTTAAACCCCTCTTTTTTAGATATGGTAAAATATGCATCGGACAAAGGCATCTATACGGCCACTAGTACCAATGCGCATTACCTTACCGATGAAGCTGCAAAAAAAACGGTAGAAAGCGGGTTGGACAGGCTCATCATTTCTATAGATGGTACCACACAAGAATCCTACATGCAATATCGGGTAGGGGGCAATTTGGAAAAAGTAATAGAAGGCGCTAAGAATATTGTAAAATGGAAAAAGGAGCTGAACAGCAAAACACCCTTTGTATTCTTTCAGTTTTTGGTGGTGCACCACAACGAGCACCAGATAGAAGAAATAAAACAACTGGCCAAAGATATAGGTGTAGATGAAGTACGTTTTAAAAGTGCGCAAGTGTACGATTACGAAAATGACCCCAACAAGCTTATCCCTACAAACGAAAAATACAGCCGCTACAAACGCAATGCCGATGGCAGTATTAAAGCAAAAAACAAATTTGCAAACCGCTGCTGGAAACTATGGCATGCCAATGTAATTACTTGGGATGGTTTGGTGGTACCATGTTGTTTCGACAAAGATGCTATGCACCGCTTAGGCAATTTAAAAAACGAGCCCTTCAAAAAAATATGGCACAACGAAAACTACAAACAGTTTAGAGGTGAGCTGATGAAGAGCAGAAAGAACATTGATATTTGTTCTAATTGTAGTGAGGGAGAAAGTGTGTGGAAATAAAGGTCACTATGTGTAACTATGTTTCTACTGTGCCTATGTGTTTTACTTTTTTCACCAAAACTTGTCCTACATATCCGTAGATAGATGAATAACCATATAAATTTGTCATGCTCAACTAGTTTCTATAATTTTATTAAATGAACAAAACTGTATTCAACGATCGGGTAAGGCAAGTAATCGTGTTGGCGATTATTATTTTAATTGCTTACTTACTAGTAAAACAATTATTTGTTTTTTTACCTGGTATATTGGGCGCATTAACCCTGTACATCCTTTGCCGCAGTTATTATTTCAACCTTATTTTTGCCAAAAAATGGCGCAAGGGTTGGACCGCCCTTTTATTCATTCTCTTTTACATAGCCATCATTTCGCTGCCCATTTACTTAAGTGTAACCTTGGTGAGCCCTAAGATAAACGAGCTACTCCAAAACCAAGACAAGGTTATAGCCAGCGTACAATCTGTAGCAGATGCCATTGCCGCCAAAACAGATATGGAAGTTTTATCGGCTGAAAATATAAAAGCCGCCGCCCAAAAAATATCTTCCATTGTGCCCATGTTGCTAAGCAGTACCGCCACTTTGCTTGCTAATTTGTTAATCATGTTTTTCTTATTGTATTTTATGCTCGTAAGCGGCAAGGATATGGAAAAAACCCTCAGTAAAATCATTCCATTAAAACAATCCAATATAGATATTCTGGCCAAAGAAACCAAGATGATGATAAAGGCAAATGCCTTGGGCATACCGCTTATTTGTATTGTGCAAGGTTTGTTTGCCGCATTGGGTTATTACATTTTTGGTATTAAAGATTGGGCGCTGTGGGGCTTTCTTACCGGCATTTTCGCCTTTTTCCCATTGGTAGGTACCATGATTATTTGGGTACCACTTTGTATTTATGTTTTTGCACAAAACCATGCCCTAGCAGCCTTGGGGCTTACCTTGTACAGCCTTATTGTTACAGGCAATGTAGATTATATAGCCAGGATAAGCTTTATGAAAAAAATTGGCGATGTGCATCCACTCATTACCGTATTCGGTGTTATTGTAGGTTTAAATCTTTTTGGCTTTGTAGGTTTAATTTTTGGGCCATTGCTTATCAGTTATTTTTTGATACTGGTAAAAATTTATGTGAATGAATTTACGGGCATAGAAAATGTTGAAGAAGAAACAACCCAACATTAACTCACTGTAAAACCATTCATCCTTTCTTTTCTTTGCGCTCTTTGCTCCTTTGCATTTTTGCGTGAAATCATTTGCATCTAACCCTTTGTTCTCTTTGCTTTCTTTGTCCCTTTGTGTGAAATCCCTCCCAAAAACAAAATATTAAGCTAATATTGCATTTATGAGTTTAGAAAAAGAAATAAACCAGCATAAGTTTATTAACGAGCACCAAAAAGTAATGGTAAACATTATTTACACTGCCAATTGGATGAACGAGCAATTAAAAGCTTTTTTTGACAAAGAGGATATTACCCAACAGCAATTTAATATTCTTCGCATATTGCGTGGCGCCGGCCAGCCAATTTCTACGCTACAAATAAGGCAACGCATGCTCGATAAAATGAGCGACACCAGTAGGATTGTAGATAGGCTGCTGGTAAAAGGGCTCGTAAAAAAAACGACTTGCCCCACAGATAAAAGATTGGTAGATGTAAGTATATCTACCAAAGGAAAAAAACTATTAGCAAAGCTAGATACTGCAGAAAATGACATGTACGCCATATGCGGTACACTTACCCATGTAGATGCAAAAGAAATGAATATGTTGCTGGATAAAATGAGGGGGTAAGCAGTTGGCAGTTGATAGTTGGCAGTTGTCAGTATTGACCTTTGTAAATATTGTAATGCTTTTTCTCATTTGCGCTTTTTGAATATAATGAGGGATTTGGCAGTGGGCAGTTGGCAGTGGGCAGTATTCACCTTTGTAAATATTGTACTGCTTTTTCTCATTTGCGCTCTTTGAATAACTTAAGGGAGTGGGCAGTTGACAGTTGGCAATATTGACCTTTGTAAATATTGTACTGCTTTTTCTCATTTGCGCTTTTTGAATAACATTAGGGATTTGGCAGTGGGCAGTGGGCAGTTGACAGTTGGCAGTGGGCAGTATTCACCTTTGTAAATATTGTACTGCTTTTTCTCATTTGCGCTTTTTGAATAACTTAAGGGAGTGGGCAGTTGACAGTTGGCAGTATTGACCTTTGTAAATATTGTACTGCTTTTTCTCATTTGCGCTCTTTGAATAACTTAAGGGAGTGGGCAGTTGACAGTTGGCAGTATTGACCTTTGTAAATATTGTACTGCTTTTTCTCATTTGCGCTTTTTGAATAACATTAGGGAGTTGGCAGAGGGCAGTTGGCTGTTGACAGTTGGCAGTTGGCGGTTGGCAGAATTGATCTTTGTAAATATTGTACTGCTTTTTCTCATTTGCGCTTTTTAAATAGAATCCTTTTTTCTCACCCTCTTCTCCTAGCAACTCCTTCGCTACTTTTAAATTATCTCCCTTTCTCTTAGGCTAATTCTCCTAGCCCCTCCTTCACTCCTTTTAAAATTTTTCCCTTTCTCTTAAGCCATCTTCTCCTAGCCCCTCCTTTTAAACTTCCCCCCTTTCTCTTAAGCCTCTTCTCCTAGCCTCTCCTTCACTCCTTTTAAACTTTCTCCCTTTCTCCCAGATATTTTCTCCTAGCCTCTCCTTTTAAATTATCCCCCCTTTCTCCTAACCCTCTTCTCCTAGCCCCTCTTTCACTCCTTTTAAACTATCTCCCTTTCTCCTAACCCTCTTCTCCTAGCCCCTCCTTCACTCCTTTTAAACCTTCTCCCTTTCTCCTAGCTTTCTTCTCCTAGCCCCTCCTTTTAACTACTCTTTATTTTCCAATTCATGTACCCTTACCAACTCTTTATTATCTTTACCACCAAACCACAACACATGAAAAGCCTACTAGCCCTATTTATATTTTCTATTACCTACTGCACCGCACAAAAACCCGTATACAAAAAAGAATTTAGGGCAGTATGGGTAGCCACTGTAGACAATATAGATTGGCCAAGTGCACCCACTACCGATGTAGCCATACAAAAAGCCTCTTTTATACAATTGCTCGATATGCACAAGCGCAATGGCATGAATGCGGTGATTGTACAAATACGCCCCGCCGCAGATGCATTTTACCCATCGGCCTACGAGCCTTGGAGCCAGTGGCTCACCGGTGTGCAAGGGCAAGCACCCAGCCCCTTTTACGACCCCTTGGCATTTATGATTACCGAAACACATAAGCGGGGTATGGAGTTTCATGCATGGCTCAATCCTTACCGAGCCGTGTTTAGTTTAAAAAAGCCCAACATTACCACCATGCACAGCACCCGCCAGCACCCCGACTGGTTTATAGCATACGGCGATAAAAAATATTTTGACCCCGGCAACAAGGAAGCACAACAATTTGTAACCGCCGTAGTAAAAGACATTGTAACCCGCTACCCCATAGATGCGATACATATGGACGATTATTTTTACCCCTACCGCATACCCGGCAAGGAGTTTCCCGATTATAATTCGTATTTGCAAAATGGTAAGGGCATGACCAAAGATAACTGGCGCCGCAGCAATACCGACTCTATTATTGTGAGCCTAGCCCGGGTAATAAAACAAGCCAACAAAAAATGCCGCTTTGGTATAAGCCCCTTTGGTGTGTGGCGCAATGCCTCGGTAGATAGCCTCGGCAGCAATACCCAAGCGGGACAAACAAACTACGACGACCTCTATGCCGATATTTTGCTCTGGCTGCGCAAAGGTTGGATAGATTATGTAGCCCCACAACTTTATTGGGAAATAGGCCACCCCCTTGCCGAGTTTAACACCCTTGCCGAATGGTGGGCAAAAAATACGTTTGGCAAAGATTGCTACATTGGCCTAGGCTATTACCGTGCCGGCAGCAACCCCGCATGGAAAGACAAAAACCAACTGCCCAACCAAATAAAAAAAATACGCAGCCTACCCGCACTCAAGGGCATGGTATTTTACAGCAGCAAAACATTTGACAAAAACCCCAATGGCTGGAACGATAGTTTGCGGTTGAATTATTTTAAGGAGGAGTTGATGAGGTAGGGAAGGTGGAGCGTGGGCAGCAGTAACTTTTATGAGCATTTGTTTCCGGCTATTCGTTACAACCTTCGCTACGCTTCGGTTTTCACTTCTATCCGGGCTGGGTTGGGCGGTTGAATATCATTGAGCAGAGGAGCTTGTAACTATAATTGTGATTGATATAAAAATTAAATGAGGTTTTGTAAAGTAGAATATAAGAAAGAGAAATTACAGGCGAATTTGATGATAAAACTACTAATAATTTCATATATTTACTAGGTGAAAAAAAGCCAAAAGATAGCGTTAGATTTTACAATTGACAAACTTACAAATTCTGTTGAAAACGTTGTTACTGGCGATAGCTTTCCTACAGAAGTATCTTTAGTATCAACTGCAGATTTAAAAAATATTACAAAGAAAAACAGTTGGCTTTTTGATTGGAAATCCGAATTAAAAAGCCCCGAAAGAGAAGTTTATAAATTAACAATTGTTGGTAATATAAATGTCATTCAGGGTTTAATATCATTAGAGGTAAAACGAGATCATGTTTATATGCATTTAGTAGAAAATGCTCCTTTTAACAAAGGCAAAACAAAAACTTACGCAGGTGTAGCAGGAAATCTTGTAGCTTTTGCTTGCAGGCTTTCTTTTCAACGTGGACATGAGGGCAATGTCTCATTTCTTTCAAAAACTCAACTTATAGAACATTATGAAAAATCTCTAGGTGCATTTCATTTCGGCGGAAGAGTTATGATAATTGAAACCAAGGCTGCTTTAAAACTAATTGATCATTATTTTAAAAATTTAGGTATATGAAAAAGCAATTAATTGAACCAGATTATATAGGGGGGCAAGGTTCTCTTACAAAAGAAGAAGAAATGGCTCTATCAAAATATTTTGCCAAAAAAGCAAAAACTGTAGTAAAAAAAATCGAGATTTCTGCATCTAAAAAAGCTCAACATTTAGAAAAGGCTTAGGATTTACAATTACGCTCAAACCACACTGAATCTATTAAGAACTATTAGTGTTAATACCCGCAACATACCCCTGCTCGAAAATAACCCCAATTCTAAACCCCTCGAATTCGACGGGTTTAGAAAATAAGCAGAGCTAAATTGCTTTGTAATGTTATCTATACAATAGGCATCTTTTCAGACTATGGCCTTTACACAAATGAAAAGCCTGCTGCAAAATAGAAGCTTAAAAAAATTGAAATAATTAACAAAGTTACCTAAAGCAAGGATGGCGGAAATGTTAGTGCCTGCAACAAACCCTGCTTGACAAAAACCCCAATGGCTGGAACGATAGTTTGCGGTTGAATTATTTTAAGGAGGAGTTGATGAGGTGATTGGTTTTTTGAGCATAAAAAATAAACGAATTTAATATGTCAAAAAATAATAAAATAAATGTAAAAGGTACCGACATTACTGTTTTCCAAGGAGCGGAATCCGATTTTATATCCCTTACCGATATTGCCCGCCATAAAGATGCCAACAATACAGATGATATTATTAAGAACTGGATGCGCAATAGAAATACGATAGAGCTATTGGGTTTTTGGGAACTCATGTATAACCCTAATTTTAAACCCGTCGAATTCGACGGGTTTAGAAAACAGGCTGGGCTAAATAGTTTTGTAATGACACCCAAAAAATGGATTGAAACAACCCAAGCAATAGGCATTATTTCTAAATCTGGCAGATACGGTGGTACGTTTGCGCATAAAGACATTGCTTTCGAATTTGCCTCTTGGATATCTATTGAGTTTAAGCTGTACATCATAAAAGAATTTCAGCGGTTAAAAGAAGCAGAAAACAATACGCTAAAACTAGAATGGAACTTACAACGCACACTAGCCAAAGTAAACTATCATATACATACCGATGCCATTAAAGAAATAATAATACCAAAGCTTGTAGGCAAGCAAGAAACGGCATTTGTGTATGCCAACGAAGCCGATTTATTAAATGTAGCACTGTTTGGCAAAACAGCATTACAATGGCGAGCCGAAAACCCTGGCAACAAAGGAAACATAAGAGACGACGCAAGCATAGAGCAATTGGTAGTGCTGTCTAATATGGAAAGCATTAATGCCGTCCTTATACACAATGGCCTTAGCCAAGCCGAAAGATTGATACAACTAAACAATATGGCTATTACTCAAATGAAAAGCCTGCTGCAAAATAGAAGTTTAAAAAAATTGAAATAATTAACAAGGTTACATGAGGCATGGGCGACGGAAATATTAGTGCCTGCAACAAACCCTACTCGAAAAAACCCCAATGGCTGGAAGGATAGTTTACGGTTGAATTATTTTAAGGAGGAGTTGATGGGGTGATTGGTATAAGGGCAACCTCTTTTTAAGTTTTTTAATATTGCTTATTTGAAAGTGGCGCATTTAAGTTTCTTCTTTTGTTGTTAATTCCTGGACAGACCGGGAATTTTACAATTTTTGGGTTAAGCGTGGGCTTGTGCAAATTGCAAATGTGCTTACACCTGAGCGTTGATTTTTTGATAATGTTTATTAACAAGTTTAAACCAGTCTTTAAATGTCATGCTTTTGTATTTGCCTTTGTAAAAAAGAGTACAAACTTCAACGGCCTCTAAAACTTTATTTTTTTTCAGTAGTGGTTTTATTTCAAGAATTAGAGATTTGTCAGTAATATCAAGTAGTCTATCAGTAATATATTCCGTCAAAGGTTCGCTTACAATGTTTATTTTGTCATCTTCATTTTCCCCTTTTACTTCTTTAAAAAGAGCAGGGATGTTGTCAAAGAAACTTGTCAAATTCACTCGTTTGAAAATTATAATTTTTTCGCCATTTGATAGATAACCTGACTTAAATTCATTCGGTTTAACCTTTGCTTGTAAAGATTCACGTGAGTATAAAGAAACATTACTCTTTGCATTTAATCTATCTTTAACATGTTTTGGATTCCAGCAAACTACAGTGTCATTGTCAACATCATACCCTAAAATGATAAAAGGTATGTCAGCTTTAAATATTTTTGAGAAATGATTACTGTATGGTAATTGAACTCTTGTAACATCAGGTGAGTTTTTGAAATATGCAGGTGATAGATTTTTCAAAAATATGAAGAACCGTTTCGTTCCTATTTTAATTAGAAATGGATTCCCATCTTCGTAACTAAACTTCTCCAAATCACATAATGTTTCAATGAATTTTATTTTTAGTTCTTTTGCTAATATTTTTCTCATAATAATAATTACTTTTTGAAAAGTGGACTATGAAGAAGCGATTTATTCTTACAAGATTTCACGTCTGAAATATCTGTTAAGTCACAATCAAATCTAACGTTAGTTATTTGTGTCGGAATACTTATAGAATTAATTGTTGGAACAATTTCACTGTAGTAGTATTTGATAGAATCAATAGCAAGTTGATAGTCATAGAATACATCAAATGATTTCTCAAAATCTTTCCCTAAGGTTTGAGCAATTATTTCATTTATGCGAAAACACAATTCTTTATCTTTTATCCTTCTTTCGATTAATTCAATCAATCCAAAAATATTTTTGCCAACCCCAGTTTCTACAGCGAAAATGGATGCAATAATTAAATTTGAATTTTCATTTGGATTAAGTTGTTCAATTGAAAAGTTATGAATTCTTCTGCTTTTTGAGGTGCTTTTTATTTCTAACTTGTCTGAACCATCATTAAAATCAAATTTATCACTTTTAGAGCTATGCCATGCTCGAATTAAATAATCTGGGTTACTCGATTGTTCAATCACTAAAAGTTCAGCCCATAAACCTTGTATCGTTTTAACTGCCGGTTTCGAAAAATTACTAAATAAGTTTATAAGTTTTTCAACTTCAATTTTCAAATCTTTCAAATTTGGTTTATCTGAAAGCTTTATGATTATTAAATAGATTACATCTAAAAAATATTCTTGTAAATCAACGGAATTAGTTTTCAGGGAAATTATAGTATAAACACCTTCCTCAATTTTATTCTTATTATTTTTTAGTTGACACTTTCTATTGAATTGAACAGATATAAATTCAAGATTGCAATCAATTGATTTGACTTTGTTTGAGTCTTCACATTTTATAAAGAACATTGGTTGTTCTAACTGAGAAATACCAATTTTATGCTTTTTAGTCAAGGGTAAAGGAGCAATTTCAAAAAAATCTTCATTGTCTGAGAATTGTTTTTTAAGTGCTAGAAAGATTTTAAAAATCGTTTGCATTTTTTACTTATTGATACCGACAAATGAATGAACAAAATCTTCTGGGTAATAAATACCTAGCGTGTAAAGATCTTTGCTCCCCCATTTAACTGATAGTGAATCATCTTTTATTTTGATATGGTGTATTTGGATGCATAGAGAATCTTCAAACCTAACTTTTCTATCGCCAGGATATGGTGTGCTTCCGGAGTTTGAAGGGCCGGCAAATATGTTATTTAATTTTATTGATTCATTTATCCTTAAAATCTCAGTACCTTTTTTATCTTCTAAAGGATAATTGTATCCCATTTCAAAAATATAAGCAAACTTAATTTTTTTCTTATCAGATAAAAATTTCAAATATTGAATAGTTGAAGATTTGCGCAATGCATCTGGCATATTCATGATTTTGAAGTCTTTCAAAAATTCAACTACTTTATCAATATCAAGTTTAACATACCGATGATTTCTTGCGGGAGTTTTATAATCGTTATAATTTGTGAATTTATAAGAGGAAATAAATTGACTTACAAATAAAATGTTTGATTCAATATGCTGTAATGCATTCATCTGTCTCCATCCTGAAAGTTTATGTTTTATTATATCCTTGGATAAAATATTATTTCTTGTCGGATTTAATTGGGGACTTAAAATCAATAATTGTTCAAGTTGTTCAAGCGTATTTTCTTTAAGCATTGTTCGCATTATTTCCTCATGCTCTACGTACTCTCTGTATTCAATAATGGAATCATTGGGTAGAAAAACTCTACAACTATCAAGATAATTTAGTTTGTAACCAAAAAACCTACACCGTTGTTGTATAGTATCTGCATTAGATTTCCCAATACTATATCGAGGCATATATGATACCGCTAAACCCTCAACCGTATAACCCCTGTTGAGCATGTCAGCCCCCACCAAAACATGTGATGATCCGTTGCTCCAATCAATTTCTCTTGAACCTTGTATCACTAATTCCATGTTTGTATCAAGTGTTGCCTGTAACACCTCTTGAATCACTAAATCAAAACTTGGGGGATTGTCAATTCTTCTTATTGCTTCAATATAATTTCCTTTAAACTCTTTCACCAGTTCTATTTTACTTGGATCAGAATCTGGAAGATTTAGTCTTTCCGCCCAAATATCTTTTAGTTTTTTTACCCAATCATAAAATTGTTTGCTTGCGTCTTGCTCCCTGTCCGCATGAATCATCATCGAAAGAAAATTCTCTTTCTTAAGTATATTTACAGTAATTGCAACACCCATTAAAAAAAGTTGAAAGGCATCTATTAAGCTTTGAGGACATTCTGATAGTTGATTGTGTTTATGATGATACACTTCTGTATCTGGGATTGTCACTATTAGGTCTGTGTTATCTTCAAAAAAAGTCTTGCCACCCGTATAGGCCTTGCCCGGAGTAAGTACCACATGAAACTGTGGAGAAAGGAGATCCATTATATTGATCAATAGTGGACCTTGAGGTGTAGCTGTGTATTGTATATAAGAATGATTTGAAAGTGTTGCTCTGAAATTTAGAATACTTGAATAAGTAGAACTAAATTCATCATCTTCCCAATCTTCGGATTTACTATTTCTTCTCGCATAAGTATTTAAACTTGCTTGGTCTGCTTCATCATCAATTATCAAAACTCCATTATTACCTAGTTCCTCCCTCACTTCTGCTGATTTGAATATTTTCGTTAGTTCTTCAATGTGCTTGTAATGTTTTAAAACCGTAATCAAAATAGCTGGCTTGTGGTTTAATTTCAAAGCACTTTGGATTTTGCCATGAATATTTTCTTTGATAGATGGACTTTGATAAACTTTAAAAAACCTTGCATTTTCACCTTCAGTATGAAGATCTTTTTTTAAGCGTTTTGTTGTTTGCTCTAAAAGATTGACCTTAATACCTGCAAAATAAATTACAATTCGAAATCCATTGTCAAGTGCCAACGCAGTCAACGTTGTAAAAGACATTGTTTTGCCACTTTGAACATACCCAATTGCAATACCTGTCGTATTACCCATTTTGTTTACAGGGTTTACACATTTTGAAAGAATTTCTGTCGTTTCATTTATCAAATTATCTCTTTCGACAGAATCAAGTTTTGTTAAGCGACTTATCAAATCTATAGTTCTTGGACCAGATACAATTTGAAAGTTTGAAACAGTTGGTTGAATTATTTTAATTGTTTCACTCATGAATTAAATGTTTCTTAGAAAATGATTGAAATTTATCCTAACATTTCCAGCATTTTTTGTCCCTTGCGAAGGAGATTTTAACTCTGCGAGAATTAATGAACGAATAATTGAAATTATTGGTTGATAGTCATCATCTTTTTTAAATTGGTCAAACCGAACAAAAAAAGGATGTGCGAGATTTATTTTGTAAAGAATTTTTTTTGAAAATAATTCGTCTTCTTTTTGTTCCATTGAATATAAAACAGGAAGATTAGGTTCATTAATAAGTTCTAGTTTAAGTTTATATTTTTCACTACCAAAATCGAAAAAATCTTCGTGTGATTCGATTGCAACTGCCCTTTTTAAAATTCGTTCGTTTTGGTTAGTAATATTTGAACTCCCTATATCCTGCAGAGATGCATCAACTATTGCTTTTAAATTAGAATCTTTTGTCGATTTTTTTAAAGTGTTTATTATTTGTTTAGCAACTTTGACATTACTTTCCTTTGTTTTAGCCTTGATGTATTTCTCCGCTTGATTATATAAATCAAAATCTTTAGCGGAAATTTCCACTTTTAATGCCATCATTAAAGCTTCCAAGTCCTCTTTTTCTTGGAAACTTCCTTTGTTAAAACTTACAGAAAACCCCTCTAATTCTAATTCCCCAAAAATCCTTTTTTGTCTAGGAGAACCTGCCTGTCCGCACAATGCTTTTGGGCTATAGGTTTCATCGTAGCTTCCTTCAATAAGTCTCCCTCTACGAAATAAGGACAATCCATTTACTTTACTCGTACTCATTGTGCTTAAAATACCAATAAAACCTTTTACCTTATAGTTTTGAGAACTAAATACAATTTCCTTTTTCCATAATATATTTTTACCATTTGGATTATTATAGAAAGGTGCCTTAAGTATTTCTGGCTCATCATAAAATAATTCCTCGCTATTTAAAAAAAGTTTCATTTCGCCTTTACGTATAAACTTTCGATAAATGCTAGATAAGTGTTTTTTTATTTTATCAAACTGTTGGCTTGAGGGTGCATTTTTAGTGAGTTTATGTAAAGTAATTATAGTGTAATGTTTCTTTACATCTGATGGCTTACTAATAATTGGTAGTTCCTCTAATTTATTTTCCTTTACTTCTTTTAAATTAAACTCAACGTATCTTTCAATTTTTTCTCCTAAAGCTTTAGTTCTTAGATTCCAGGAGTGAGATAGCCAATTAGACGATGTTTTTAATCCCATTCCGAATTCATTAAGGCCGGTTAGATCAGCATGAGTATTTGCAACTTCAAGTGCTCTCAAAATATTGATTGAATCTATTCCGGCTGCATTATCTGATATTGTAATTACGTCATTTTCTTTGTCAATATTTATTCGAATCTCTAATTTAAATTTTCCATTATGAACTTTGTTTAGTTGTAGTTTATTCGAATCATAACTCTGCCAAGCATTATCCACAAATTCACCTATAACATTCCACACTTTGTTACTAAAGTTTTCGAATTGACCATAAAAATCAGGTTTAAATTTTATTGATACTTTATTAATATTTTCCATCATGATTTTTATTTCAAAAGATTTTTAGCTATATTTTTTACAACACAAACATTTACAGCATTTCCAAATGCACGGAATGCCTTTGCCGTTGTGCTTGGCAATTCTTTAAGTTCCTCCATACATTGTAGTTTTGAAGCCTCCCTTGGAGTCATATATCTACCAAGCCACGGGAAAATTGGAATTTGAGTTGATGTTAAGACTAAGGCTGGAGAAAAATCTGGCATCTTTACCCTAATACCCGAAGGCCTGAATTGTAAAATCTTATCATCAATTTGCAAAGGGATTTTATTACCACAATTCCATTCAAATTTTTGGTGACTGTTTTCAAAATCAAGAATTTTTGGAATCCATTTGTCTAACCAATTTTTATGCTTCAAATAGAATTCTCGATTAGCTCTGATATAGTATTTTTTCCAATGTGGAAATTCTAGTTGGTCGATTTGAGAATAAATTGGTAAGCATTCAAGCAATTCATCAAAGGAATGTCCATTAATTTTTTGTCCGAATTTTCCTTTATATTTTTTCAGTTCCAGAGCTGATAAATGAATTGGTGCTTTGTTTTCATAAGGATATGTTGCTCCAAATTCCATTGCCCAAATTGGAAATCTTGGAACTTCAATGGGTTCTAAATTATTCAAGAATTCCTGCCAAACTTTGATATGGTTTAAAGAATTGGGTTTAATAACAGTATATTCTTTGGGCTTTTTTTCTATAATTGATTTGATTGAAAGAGTTTCTTTAAAATCACCTTCTGGCAATTCATATTCTTTTAATCCTCCTTTAGATTTTAAACGGCACACAATGTAAATTCTTGAACGATGCTGCGGAACGCCAAATTTATGAGGTGAAATAACCTTTTCTCTTACATCATACTTTACAGAAAGTTTATTAAAAATAAACTGCCATGTGTTACCTTCATCGTGTCCTTTGAGGTTTGGAACATTCTCTAAAAAAATAAACTCTGGTTTGTGAAAATCTGCAATTTCCATTATTCGATTAAAGAAGTTGCCGTTATTCAAGTCTTCAAGTCCGTTTTGTTTGCCTGCTTTGGAAAATGGCTGACACGGAAAACCAGCACAAATTATGTCATGTTTAGGTATATCTTTAACTTCTACTGCATTTATGTCTCCTGTGCAATCGATACCATGATTAACTTTATATAGTTTCCTTAAGTCCTCATTTATTTCGCTAGCAAAAACACATTTATGTCCAAAGCTATTTAGGGCAATATGAAAACCTCCAAGTCCTGCGAATAAGTCTATAAATTTAAAATTCTTCATTTATCAAAAAAAAATTCAATGGGTTTTTTGTAATAGTTTGATAACAGGTAAAGTTTTGCTGCGCTAATATTTTTTGCTCCGTTTTCTATTTTCGATAGATTACTTTGCGACATCACTTTATCTTCCTGTACTTTCATTTGGGTATAATTCAATTCTTCTCTAGCTTTTACCAATTGATGGGAGATAAATTGATTTATCTTTTTTTCGTTCATGGCTATGGGTTTTCAGTCATTATTCCAAATCACAATATTCGTTCTAAGTATCGGCTATGCCATTTTGGAATAATTTATCGTCTGTCATCGCCAGATATTCAACCATGCATATTTGTACAAGCGTATCTATGCAACGCTAAAACTTACCACTCTACCGCAATGTTCTCCTACACCCACAAACACATTGCACCCATAAGTAAATATGTAGCCCACATGCTTGTGCAAGCGTATTTGTGCAAACGCAAAAAGTGCTTTAGGCTATTTTACATTTAAAGTATTTATAAGTTTATTTGAAATTGAATTCGTTTGTTTTTAATTCTAGCCTCTAACTCCCCAATAGTCTGTAAAGAATAGGAAGAGCCTTTTTCATTCATGCTTACAAAACAAAACCGAAATCTGTCCCCAAGTATTTTACCAAAATTGAATTCATTTTCTGTTGCACCAAAAAAGAACCCTTTTGGATTTTCGGGTAAATATTTTTTTGTGGTTTTTAGTTCTACTAAAATAATATCCTCAAGGAAAGTCTGGAGGAAAGTTGAATTAACCTCTTTGCCTACCATATCGGGAACATAAATTAAATCAAATGCTTGCAAAAACCTATGCTCAACTTTTAGCAAATCGAGTAATTCTTTTTTTGTTGCTAAATCAATTTTAAAGAATCCTGTATGGTTTTCTATAAGAAAGTTTACACCTTCTTTTTCGGTGACATTATTAGACAATGTCAAAACAAACGAATGTTTTCTTGACATTATTCTTCAGTTTTAATCTCGTATTTTTTAAAGGAATGCTTTGGATTTATTGGTGTGAAATCTAACAGTTCAGAAACTGACATTTTAAATACTTTTGCAAATACAGCCATATTGGTTAGAGAAATATTTCTTTCCCCTCTTTCTATCATCCCAATATATGTCCTATGAAAACCTGTAACAAAAGACAGTTTCTCTTGGCTTAATTCATTCTCAGTTCGTAGTTGTCTAATCCTTAAACCAAACTCCTTAATCAAGGCTTCATTTATCATTGGGTAAATCTATACACATTGTATGTTTTGATCAACCGACAATGTGTATCATTTTAGAATTCATTTTTAGAATCTCCATAAAACCTCTACTCTACCCCCTCTAGCTCAGCCTTCTCTATCTCCACAAACACATAGCACCCTTGCGCAGCTATACCCCCTACTATCTGTATAAGCTTATCTTTACAGCCATACAAAAATCCTTGTGCTTATTTTGCAACCTCTACGACACCAAATTCTCAAAAAAACAATCGAGTTGTGATGAGATCAAGTTTATTTTCTTACTTGTAACCTATATGGATAATAGGTTGAGCATATAACTTGTTATTTTAGTATTCTATTATTTAACCCAAACACAATTAATTACAATGATCGATAAGCTTGCGTGGATTGAAGTACAAAATAAAAAGATTCTGTCAACTAAAAGTTATGGTAAAGAGAAATATTATATTCCTGGAGGTAAAAGAGAATTGGGTGAAAGCGACGCAGCTGCCTTATGCAGGGAAATTAGAGAAGAGCTAAGTATAGATTTACGTGAAGAAACCTTAACTTTCTTAGACACATTCCAGGCACAAGCTCACGGCCACCCCCTTGGCATTTTAGTTAAGATGACATGCTATACTGCATTATATGATGGTATATTAAAAGCCGCTAGTGAAATTGAGGAAATTAAATGGCTGACTTATTTGGATAAAGAATTCGTGTCAGATGTCGACAAAAAAATATTTGATTTTTTACATGCTAAAGGTCTATTATGATGAATGTTTATTTTTAAAGAAGAATTTTTAAAAAAATCTTACTTCTCGACAACGTCTCTGCCCTTCCCGGACATTGCGTAGCTCAACCAACTTTTAATACAATGTAAGCTCTATGAAATTTCACTATGCTTTTCTTGTTTTTAATCATACTTATTTTGGACACTACGAATTTTTACAATGGTTATGGCTATTCCAAAAACAGCCTACTAGAAAATTAGGGTTTTGTATTTTTGTAACACAATATCTTTTCCCGGCCCCACCCTTGCGCTGATATGCCGCCGAGCAGTGTGTGTAAGCGTATCTGTGCAGCTACCTAAAAACCCTTGTGCTTCGTTCGCACCCTCTACAATCTTCCCCATTAACGAAGCCTTCCCTTGCCCCACAATCCTTGGCGGTTAGCAAACCGTCTCAAAAAATTTATAAATAGACATGTGTATCTGCCCATACAAACCTTACCCCTCTACCGCAGCGTTTTCCTGCGTGCTCCTCGTTTTCGCCTTTTTGTTAAACGCTAGTGCCCACCCCATTTTATCGGAATATATTTTTATAAAACAGGCGCCAAAATATAAAATAAAAGAAGCGTAAAATACAAAGAGCAGCACCAGCATTACAGAACTAGATGTACCGTAGAGTGTGCCCACATTTCCTTTTATCAACAATACTTTTAAAATAATACGACCGCCAATAAATAAAATGCCCGTAAGTATTCCTCCGAGGAAGGAAGCCTTCCACCGAGGGCGTCCGTTGGTAAGAAATCGAAACATTAGTACAAACCATGTAGATACAATTACGACCGCCGTTACCTCACTAAACACCAACTTAAAATAAATACTTCCGTTTCCAAAAATTTTTTCTACATAATCGCCGCCTATTGTTTCTATACTTCTAAGAAAAAGCTCGGCAAAAAATAAAATACCCACCAAAACTATAACGGCCAATGATTTTAACCTGCTACCAAGGCCTTGTATAAAACCAGCTTTTTCGCTTTGTGTTACTTCCCAAATTTGCTCAAAAGAATTTTTGATAACGCTAAAAAGAGTGGTGGCTACAAACAATAAAAATACAAACCCCGGAATAAAAACATAGTTGTGTTGGCTAAATCCCCTGATGCTACTTATTACTTCTCTTACCTGCTCTGCACCCTGTTGCCCGAGGTTATTGCCAATGTTTTCTATGAGGCCTTTGCCAACGAGCATGGGATTGATGAGCAAGCCAAAAAGTTGCGCCAAAATAATTACAATGGGTGGCAATGCAAATGTGGTAAAAAAAGCGGTAGCGCCAGCCAAGCGAAGTGGATTGTGCTGGCGTAGCAATTTAAATGATGGCAAGAAGCTATCTGCCAATATGCGGATTTGTGGCTGTTTTTCGCCTTGTTGTATCATTTGCATAAAGATAAGAACGGATGTTGGCCTAAAGTAAACCCTGCCCAAAAACTTTAATGACATAGTTTGGTTTTTGCCCTTCTACCCCTATCGTTGTGCAAAGCATCTGTAGGGTTTTATTATTAAAAAGGAGTATCAAGAACACAAGACTGTATAAACAGCAACGAAAGAGAGATGCCTTTGCAAATTATTTTAAGCCGCTACATTATCCTATTCTTGTAAGGGTACTTTTTGTTTACATTCTTTTATCATAGTCTATTAAACCCATATTTTCCCAAAACTTGCTGTATTGGGCTGCTGTAATTAACTCTCGTAAAACCGCTCGTTGGAAAGCAACAGGGTTATTGCTCCAATTATCTATACGCCAAAGCTCCATTCGGGCCAATGTAGATATGGTAGAGATAGAAGGTATTTTGCTAAAAAATAAACAAATGCTTGTTTACGTCAAAAGAAAAACATTCTTATATTTATTTTTTAAACCAAAGCTGATGCAAAGAGTTGCTTATTTAATTCTTTTAATTGGTCTCTTTTTTATAAAGTCATTCGGCCAAATCCCTTCCACTGCACTTTCTTTATGGCTCAAGACAGATAAAGGAGTAGAATTGAACAACAATAAAGTTGTTTTATGGAAAGATCAAAGTGGCAATAACCACCATGCATCATCCTTATTGGTAAATAGTCCTTTATTAGTGCCAGATCAGGTTAATGGCTTGCCAGCAATTCGGTTCAATGGCCTAGACAACAGTATTGAGACCAGTGCTTTTCAAACTTTTCCCAATAAAAGAGGAACCATTTCAATGGTTGTGAAAATAAATGGCGATGGTAAAACCTCCGGTGGGGGTTATGGCACGTTGGTTTCAACCTATTTTAACAAGGGCGTTACCTGGCAGTTTGGAGTAATGAAAGAGCTGGCTATCTATTATGATGGTGTGGGAACAGAAGGGTTTCCTGTAGTCAAAGTTCCCGAAAAAAAATGGTCAATTGTAACCATTTCAAGAAACTCTGACACCACCATGAATCTTTACCGAGACGGTGATTTAAAACTTTCTTTCAGAATAAAAAACAACCAGCCCGATATTAATCCGCTTAAGATAGCATCAAATGGAAGGTTGGAAGTTTTGAACGGCGATATAGCAGAAATAATTGTTTACAACAAAACTTTAAACGACGCCGAGTTGAATACGGTACATAAATACCTCGAAGAGAAATATAAAATACAGCTTACAGTGCCCGAGCTTAAAAGAAACAACTGGTGGCTGTATTTACTTTTGCTTGTTCCGATATTATATGTTGCGGTATTAATTACAAAATATTTTTCTCAAAAAAATTTAAAAAGAGCGCTGTTAAAACAACAAGAGATTGATAAGGAACGGCAGCGTATTTCGAGAGAAATGCACGATGATATAGGAGCCGGACTTACTCAAATAGCCATGATGAGCGAGTGGGCAAAAAGCAAATCAAATAACAATGAAAAAGAAATGAATGATATAGCAGAAACAAGCAGGAAACTGGTTAGCAGCATGAGTGAGATAATCTGGAGCCTCAACCCAGACAATAAAACGTTTAATCAGTTAACTGCCTACCTGAGAGAGTTAGTGAACAGGCAGCTTGAATATTCACAAATAGCATTTAATATACAATTCCCCGAATGCGAAAAGGATATCATACTATCCAATGAGCAGCGAAGAAATATTTTATTGGTGACCAAAGAAATTGTAAACAATGCCATTAAACATAGTGGCGCAAAAAATATTTCTATATTGATGAAAATACAAGGTAGGCTGTTAAACTGCGAAATTACTGATGATGGCGTTGGCTTTGATACCGAAAAAGAAATTACCGGAAACGGGTTAAAAAACATACAACACCGAATAAATGCAATGGGCGGCAAACTAACCATTACATCGGAGCTAGAAAAGGGCAGCCGGTTTTTTTACCGTGTGCAACTCTGATACTACTAAAATCACATCAATTTTTAATAAAACAAATTGCAATTTTATATGGTGAAAATTAATTCAATTGCCATTATTGAAGATGATGAAAAGGTAAGGCATTACCTGGCCGAACAAATACAACTCAATATAGATGTAGAAGACCTGGCCATTTTTAGAGATGCAGAAACGGCTTTAAAAGCATTGACAGCAAAGCCTGCCGAAATTGCCTTGTTTGATGTAAACCTTCCGGGTATGAGCGGTATTGATTGTATTCAAAAATTAAAAATCCTTCATCCGAAAATGCAGATGATGGTATTAACGGTATACGATAACCCGGATACTGTTTTTGAAGCGCTTAAAGCAGGAGCGGTAAGTTATTTACTAAAATCAACTCCCGTCGAAAAAATACTGGAGGCCATTGCCGACGTGCAGCAGGGCGGAAGCCCCATCAGCAGCCAGATAGCCAGGAAAGTGATTGAAGCTTTTGCCATTAAGGAAAAAACAAACGAGTATTTCCAAGACCTCAGTAAAAGGGAGCAGGAAATGCTGGAAAATCTTAGCCGTGGATACCGATATAAAGAAATAGCCGATAAATTATTTATCAGTTTAGATACTGTACGAACGCATGTAAGAAACATTTACGAAAAACTACAGGTAAACTGTAGGGCAGAGGCTTTGAAGAAGACGGGGTTGCTGTAGTAATCTACTACTTTTATCACATTTGGATACTGCTGAGCAATCTATATTTTTAATAAAAAAATAAATGAAGCAATTTATTACTTTGTGTATTGTATCCGTAATTGCAATAACCGGATTCGGCCAATTACCTGATAAAGCTCAAATAAAAAAACTCGGAATCAAACGAATTGTGAAATATTCAGGCAGGATCATAGCTGAAAGAGAATTTGACAAAGAGGGGTATGAAATAAAATTAAGCGTTTCTGGTAAATTAATAAGTGAATCTAAAGTATACTATAATAAACAAAAGAAACCC
This sequence comes from Ferruginibacter sp., assembly GCA_031430735.1. Lineage (GTDB taxonomy): Bacteria > Bacteroidota > Bacteroidia > Chitinophagales > Chitinophagaceae > Ferruginibacter. Next base: position 91,826 of record JANPCB010000062.1, read on the forward strand.
GATAGTATTATTACTTCACATAGTATTTTCGGTGTTGAAAAGAAAGTTTATCAATACGCTGCTACTGGGGGATATAAAATAATCACAATAACACCCGCTTACAACAGAACAGATACCCTCTTCTTAGATAAGAATCATAAGGAAATAAGAGAATCCTGGTCTAACGGTCAAAAGAAGTTGTATAAATACAATGTAAATAATCAGCTTTTACAAATTTTAGAAACAAAACCCAACGGTGATATATTCACTACCAGTTTTGGCTATGACAAAAAAGGACAGTTAAACAATTCTAGGAGAATGTCTGGTTCTAATAAAATTGAAACTCAGAATACTTATACTTATAACGCTACTGGCCAATTAATAAAAGACAGCCAGACTGGTGAGGATGGGGAGGTCTTTTTGGAAACCAATTATCAATATAATGCTGAAAAGGGGCTACCCTCACTCACCACAGGGATATTTATGAAAATTGAAACAAGGGAGTCGTATGAGTATGACTTCTTTTGATAACTCTATGCCAGGATTCTTTAAATTGAAACTACTGCGGCTACTACTTTTTTCACATTTTATGCCCCTGTTAGGTTCTGTATTTTTATTTTTTAAAAATTTTCAAATCCAAACTATTAAGTGGTTATGAAAAAAAGGAAATATAACTTTTAGTAAAAGTATTGAGTAGTATGTTTTCCGTTAACTAAAAACTTTAAATCAAATCTAATGGCTTTGTCAAATCTAAAATCAACATTTATATATTTTCTACTTTTTGCAGTACAGCAAGTAAAATCGCAAGAAGTAGTAGTTAAAATCGAAGAAGATTACACCAAGCCAAAAGGAATGATGTGGGTAAAAGGCGATGAATTTAAGAAACGGTACATCGAGGACGGAATGTATATTTCTAAGGCAGGAAAATTGCATCCGGAGCTTGCGTTTGATTTTAATATAAACCAATTGGCTTGCAAATACTCAAGTGATATGGAATTTACCATCGTGAAGTTGAAAGGTAACAAAGAAGACTTTATAACTGTATTGCTTTTTTTTATGGGTTTACAGTTTCAATACAATGAATTGGGTGACTGGCAACTGGGAAAAGGAAATGATTTTACTGCTTTAAAAAGTGGAAAGGCCGCCGTAAAAGAAGGAACCAATATTCTAAAAATTGTTCACAGGCGAGATGTTTTTGAATTTTACCTTAACGGCGAGAAAGCAGTTGAGCAACGATACAGCGAAATGAGAAAGATTGACTGGTATGATGTTAAAATTTTCGCCAAAAACAAAAAATTCCAGATTGCACTTGATAGAGCCGTTTTTACAGGGTATCTGGATGAAAAAAATGACAAGCTTGGGTTATATGAATTGGAGCGGTTTTCTTCTATTAGTTTCTTAAAAGTGTATGGTCGCAGCGATATTTTTATAGTAAATGAAAACGGCAAACAAAAATTAATGGACGACCGTGGAAGAATGTCTAAAGTATCATTTGACAAAATTGATTATACCTATAGCGGCAATTGGCTTGTTGTTTCCAATGAATCTAAAACACAGAAGGGTTATATAGACAGCAGTGGAAACGAAATGCTTCCAATGAAATACAAAGAAGTGGCAACCAGCTTGTGTAACGAAAATATGAAAGATTGCTTTGCAATAGGTAGCTACAAAATAGTGGATAATAATGGCGAGGTGTTTTTTATCAATCCAAAAACCAAAGAACTGATTAATGAGGCAGAAGCAAAAGCGAGACAAAAAAAATAAAAGTAGAGAAAATTATATCTGAAAACGCTCGTTAATGCTGTATTTAAAAAGGGACGCCTATTACTGCTACAGAGCAGAAATTAGTTACAAAAATTGTAGAAGAATACACTGTCCCTAGGGAAATGATTATGAAGTAATATCAGGGTCTAATGCAAAACTAAATTCTCAATACATTGCTTTGGACAAATACTTCAGGGCCTTGGACGGAATGGGTATTACATGCAATGATGCAATAGATAAATACCATTTTTCTCACATTGCCTGCAAGAATGCATTTTATTATTTTCATTGCTTGTTTTATTAACAGGCATTCAAATATTTCAATATTGAAATACCTATTTACGAAATATCAAAATTTTTATTTATGACAAAAAGTAAATTTTTAGCAACAACCGCTCTCGTTATTTTTATCATGATGGCTTCAGTTAGTACCAATGGCCAGAGTTACATCAGCATATACAAATATGAGAACGGAACTTTTAAGAATAAATCCTCGGATGAAATAAGAAGAGAAGAAGCACAGGCATCTGCCAATTCAAAAAAAGCACCCCGTGAATTTATTAAACCTAAAAAAGGACCAAACAGCAGCGGCGAATTTTGGGTGGATGGTTATTGCCGCTACAGACCGCCTGCATCTAACAAATCAAGATACAATGAAGCGGTATCTGAAATAGGATACAATAGGGCGGTTTTCCCGAAGGATACCATTATAACAACGGATGATTTTAGCGGGAACGGCACCATACCGTGGGCAGCCAATTTATGTGATAAGTCAGAGGAGATAATGTACAAAGAACTGCAACAAACAATGGCGGCTGATTTAACTGACGGTATTCCTTTCCCGTTGTATAATTTATTGACAACACTAAGCTGCTATCAAACAGCAACCGAAAGAGGATATAAAAAAGATCGGGAATATGAGTTCAGCCGATCAATAAGTTTTTGGGTAAAACGAAAGTCGGGTTCGGCTAAAATGTATTTACAACTTAACACTGAATTTCCTTTTACAAATGGAGAGGATAAAATGAGTATGCAGGTGAATGATAAAGGCAATTTTAAGATCATCCACCTTTGTTATAACTGCAAATCGCCAATGAGCAGAGAGGTGGAGGACGGCAAATCAAAATTGTGGAAGGAAGGGGACTGGAATGAGATTACGGTGAAGAAAGATGAATTCAATACAATAAGCTTTTATATAAACCAGGAACAAATTTGCCAGTATCGAATCCCGGATATTCCGATATCTATCAGGTTTGCAGCGTTTAGATTAGCAATGCCAGACAAGTGGGAGAAAGAGAAACTAATGTATCATATTGGTCGGGTAACATCCATCAGCTATCCTAAAATGAAGGGAGCTGAGTAAATTGTGAAACAATGCAGAAAACTTTGGCACAAGTAGGTCAATGCCTTAACAGGGTGTTCAAATTTTCTGCCACTTTTTTCACATACCAAATACAGAAATTAATATAGAAATTTATTATAAAATAATGGCTATGCTAAAAACATTCTTTGTCACCCTATTCACCACTGTATGTTTTAATGTATCTGCTCAAAAGATAGAAAGCTTTTATGATAAAACTTCAAAAAAAACGGGGTTTAAAGATGCAACCGGTAAAATCATTATACCAGCAAAATATGATTATGCATTCAGCAGCAATGGAGGGGCTTTTTTCACTGTTGAGCTCAATAAAAAAAGGGGCTTTATAGATAACACTGGAAAAGAAATTATTCCACTGGTATACGATCATGCTGCCGATTTTGATGAAGGGCTAGCTTGTGTGAAAAAAAAGGAGAAATGGGGATTCATAGATCTTACCGGAAAAGAAGTAATCCCTTTTAATTATGATTACGCTGGTTCCTTTTCTGAAGGACTTGCCAACGTTGCTATAAATAATAAACACGGCTATATAGATAAAACAGGAAAAGAAATAGTTCTATTAAAATATGATCAGGTCACTTTTTTTAAAGATGGCCTTAGCCCTGTTAAACTAAACGAAAAATGGGGTGTAATAAATAAAACAGGAAAAGAAATAGTTCCCCCGAAATATGATGCTATTGATGATCTTTATGGATACCCGGCAATAGTTGAAATAACCAATAAATATGGATTCATTGATAGCACGGGAAAAGAAATCATTTCGCCTAAGTACACAAGGGTTAAAAATTTTGATGCTGGGCTGGCGGCGGTTCAAATGAATAAAAAATGGGGAATAGTTGACACGAAAGGGAAACAAATAATCCCTTTCAAATATGACTATACCAGCTTTGAAGATGTATATGTTGTTAAAGGGTTTATTAATGGCTTATTAAGAGTAGCTATTGGGGGAGATCATGATACAAACGGGCCGGGTTGGTGGGGAGGTAAGTGGGGCTTTATAAATAAAAGCGGGAAAGAAATTATCCCCCTAAAATATGAATATGCACAAAATTTTTCTGAAGGGCTTGCTGCAGTAATGCTGAATAAAAAATGGGGGTTTATTGATCCCACCGGTAAACTTGTAATTCCACTTAAATATGACCAGGTTCATCAAGGGTTTTCAAATGGAAAAGCAGTCGTTGCCGTAGGTGATGGCGGTGCAATTACAATTGACAAAAAAGGGAATATTCAAAAATCAGAATAAGCAGAGTAGCCATGGGATCAAACCAAAGATTCTTAAAATCCTCCTTTTTAACAGTATTGAAAGTAATAAAAGACAAGGAAAAGTAAATTCTTTCGCATTCATTTGTGTTACACATATCACGCAATCATGCATGTGCGTTTGTTTTATTCTACCAAACCAATTTAATTGAATACCGCCCTTTAAACAAATTGCTGACAGCAAACAGCATTCAATATTTTTCTTTTTTATTAATCCACATTATATTATTATTTGTAACTTTGGTTATGCAAAATTATTTATCGCATATTGATATTAACCCCGATATAAGATTTGGTAAACCATGTATAAAAAATACAAGAATTGCTGTATTAGATATTTTACAATGGTTAGCTTCGGGCATGAACAATCAACAGATTTTAGAAGATTACCCAAGCTTAAAAGAGGATGATATTTTTGCTGCATTACACTTTGCTGCACATAGAGAATCTATTTCAAAAATTATTGCAGCATAATTATGAAACTTTTATTAGATGCTAATATTTCTTGGCGTTTAACAACTACACTTAAGCAGCATTTTGATGAATGCCTACATGTAGATCATGTGGGCTTAACTACTCCACCAAAAGATATAGAGATTTGGAACTTTGCAAAAGAAAATGAATTAGTAATAATATCCAATGACACTGATTTTTTAAACTTACTCAATCAAAAAGGATATCCACCTAAAATCGTTTTATTAAAAACAGGAAACCAAAGCAATCAGTATATAGCATCATTGCTTATAAAACATTCATTTGATATTGGAGATTTAATAAATGATGATGGATGTGGTTTTTTAGAAATATTTTAGTTTCACTTCTTACCACAATAAACGCTTAGCAACCCTTTCACATACTCCCTCTATCTTTAGCGTTAAACGAAGCGTATCTAAGAATAGATTAATAAAAAGGAGTGTTATTCATTTAAAAGATTACCCTTTTCTACGTATCCGTTAGTCACCCATGCCTATACTTGCGAGCGCCGAGCTTGGTCTCCATCATCCATTGCACAATTTAACTGCAGAAGAAATAGCGATAGCGTTATTAACGGAAAGTGTAGACCCTAATGCTATTGGAGAAAACTAAAGCAACGGTTAAAAGATGAAGGGAATGAAACGGTTACAATTTGTAACGGTTTGAAAATGGAAGCACCTGATGGTAAAATGCGTCTAACTGATGTAGCCGATACGGAACAACTTTTTCGCCTCATACAATCTATACCATCGCCAAAGGCAGCGCCTTTTAAAACTTTTTAGTTCAAATAATTTTCACATAGGCGCAAAAAAAAGTTTGTACCTCCACTATGAGATACAAACTTTTAACCCTATTATTTACACATATTTACACATCCGAAGATCTACCAAAAACGGTAAAATTAGGTGTGGCATCCGAAGCGCCGGCACCAGATTTTAGCACATAGCCCGAAGCACAAAATTGTTTTTCCAACGGATAGTTTCTTCTTACAGTAAGGTAATCGCCCCATTTGTTATCTGCAGGGCCTCTATTGCCTGCAAACGTTATTACCAGCTTGCGTGTGCCGGTAAGTATGCCTACAACATGTGTTGGAAATTTGGCTCCACCACCCATGGCTACAGATACGCCCACTTCGTTGTTGCTATTGGTAGCGAGCGCTGCGTAAAAGAAAGCAAAATCGGGGTTCCATATGTTTAGGTTTTCGATGAGTACTTTTGTAGTAGCATTTATCCTGGCTATTTGTACAAAAGCCTGCGGCCTAGCATTGGCCCCTCCCTTTGCCGAACCCCAAGAAAACCACAATTCATTGCCTGTCAATGTTGCACCAGTATGTCTTCCATCTGCACGAGCCAACCAATTGCGTCCATCTGGCGTGGTAGAACTGTAGCCTGTTGTAGCCCACGATGCCACGTTTACGTCATTAAATGTTGGAGCAGCAAGCGATTCCTTCCACGTAAAAACCCTTAGTGCACTGCTCGATTTGTGCGCTACAAAATAAGCCGTTGTTCCACAATTTTGTGCTACCCTAAAACTAGCAAAGCTGGTAGATTTGAAAGAACTTGCAGACAAGGCAGCTCCGGTAAAACTTGTAAGCCTTATCCTCACTACCACACTAGCCTTCCAAGCGCCAGCAGCATTAAAGTTATTGCTGGTCATGTACAAATTTCCTGTACTCGTACTTAAATCTGGAAAATCCAACCAGGTGCCTGCAGCCAAACCAAGGCTTGCGGGTGTAATATCATAAAATTTCCAAGTACCCGTTTTCACTTTCGCCGTGGTTGCATAAGCTATACGCTGTATGTTTTTGCCAGATGCATCTTTGCCATATTGTAAAAGCCAAACAAATGTATCTATGCTTCTTATATAATGTACTACTTGGTCGCAACAGAAACCCATACCAGGCGGATTTGGAAATGTAGTATAAGGATTGATATAAGAAAACGTGGTTCCGCCATTGATGGAAACAGCCGCAAACCAGTTGCCCGTATAAAAAATTACATCCCCATTTTTTGCAGTGCTGGGCTCGCATACGTGAGAAGCTGTATCTGCTGTAGCCACATCAGCCAATTGAACATTTTTGGCAAACGTAACCGAATCTGTTAAGGCCAATGCTGCGGGCCCCTTTAACTTCTTTTTTGAACTTAAATTTACTTCTTTCTCTAGCGCCATGGATTGTGTTGGCATTAGGTCTTTTGTTTTAGCACCAATTCTTAATGTTGGAATTACCTTCCTTGCATGAATGTTGTCTGTTTTTCTTGCATCAGAAAACTTGGATATTTTTTTCAAATACACAACCTTCAGTTCCGTCGGCTTCATTGATTTTACTTTAACGGTAGTAAGTTTGACTGCCGTTTTTTTTGCAGCAGGAGCCGCTTTTTTTGCAGCGGGAGCCGCTTTTTTCTTTGGAGTTGATTTTTTTGTAGCCATAAAAATGCTTTAATGAGTGACATAATTTGTTTAAAAAATAGCATACAAGATAAAATGTAGTGGAATCATAGATATTAAACGTTATAATTGTTTTTACGCTGGCCTATTTTTTTGGAAGTATATTTTATTCCGCTGGCTTTGTAAAACCCGTTGGCTTTTCGTCTGGTACAACGGGGCCTTTCTTTAACGGAGGGATTATTTGCCTATCGTGAATTTTTTTATTCTTGTTCTTAAAAGGAACGGGCTGGGTGCTTACAATAATTTCTGTAGAAACCTGTTGGGGGATGATAATGGTAGAAGAATCTTTGTCGTCTTCGTTTTTAATACCCTTACCTTTTTTTTTGCTGGGCATAAAGATTTTTTTATAACGGGAACAATATAATAACACAAACAAATATACAATAAAATTATAATATTAAACGTTTTTTTTGGTTTTTGACATTATGAAACTTATTTGTAGCTATAGTAGATCCTCTTTTAATGCAATCTTCTTTCTTCGCCAATAACACATTGCAACCTCACACAAAAATGATAGTCCGTTTATGCGCTTTTGTTTACTTCATGCTATTATTTTAACCGCATATAAAATATTAAAATAATTTATATTTGTATCGGCTATTTGTTTTATATAAAAATATTAAAATGAAATACGCATTCTTTTCTACACGCTCCACAAACCTACATTGGGAAGATCTGGTATTGGATAATGAAACCTTGCAACAAGTAAATAATATAAAAGCGTTGTTTTTAAAAAACAGCAAGGAATCAAAAAGAGCCTTAAAAAATAAAAGTCAAATTGTATTGTTTTATGGTGCTGCTACCAAAACGAAAAAGGATGTTGCAGCGTTATTGGGTGCAGCGTTAAACAAACCCGTATATAAGGTTAACCTCTCCGCTTTGCTGTCTGCATATATTGGGGAAACAGAAAAAAACTTAACACTGGTTTTTGATGAAGCAAAAAGAGCCGGCGCTATATTATTTTTTGATGAAGCAGACGCCTTATTTGGTAAGCGAACAGGAGTAAAAGATGCGCACGATAAATATGCTAATCTAGAAGTATCTTACCTAATGCAAAAACTAGAAGATGCACACGCTATTGTTATTATAAGCACAAAGGCTAAAGATCATATTGATGCGGCTTTTACAAAACGGTTTAATGCTGTTATTGCTTTGCTACATTAAACCAGTATTTGGTTTTCACCACAGAGAAAATGAGATAAAGGCGTTTTAGCTGAGAAGAATAGTTCTCTGCGTAATCTCTTTAAACGCTGGTACGCTGCGGTAAACAAAAAAAATGTTTGCTCCCTTTGCTTTAGTCAAATAGCGAAGCTTATTTCATTTCTATTAAAACAACAATCATACAAGTAAATCCATGAAGCCCTTTCTGTAAAAACCACTATATTTATTTTAAAAACCACACATGTCATTATTACTAAACCGCACCGTTTTTGGCAACCCAGCCCATGCGGGCAATGTACTAAGCCGAGAAGAAGCAAATGCCCTATTAACCGACTGGGTAAAAAATGAACGCCTGCAATTGCATATGCGGCAGCTGGCATACCTGATGAAATGCTGGGCAGCCGAAAAAGAAGGCCTAGGAGAAGAAGACCAGTGGCGCTGGGAAATGGCGGGCCTGCTGCATGATGCAGATTGGGACCAGTGGCCAGCATTGCATTGTAAAAAAATTATTGAAGAGCTGGAAGCTAGGCATATTGATCCAGAAATTATCAGGGCTATTGCCAGCCATGGGCCCAATCATTTTGGTGTGCAGCCTCAAACAAACATGGATAAAATGCTATTTGCTTTTGATGAACTGAGCGGCCTTACACATGCTTATAGTTTAATGCGGCCCGAAGGTTATGAAGGCATGGAATTGAAAGGTATTAAAAAAAGGTTTAAAGAAAAAGCCTTTGCTGCCAATGTAAACCGAGATGAAATTTTGGATGCTATGCAACGAGCGGGTGTAGAACTAGAAACCATCATGCAGTTCATTATAGAAAAGCAAGGAGCGGTTAAATAATATCATTGCATTGTTGGTTCCTTATTTAGATAGTTGGTTCGTAGAATATGTAAATCATTTGGCAACTTCACAAAATTTTGTACCTTTCTAAAAACTTTTACCATGCGCTTATACTCCCTGTTTATGCTGCTTGCATTGGCGCAAGCAACCGCTGCACAAATAGCAATAAAAAACGTTACCGTTATTGATGTAGAAAATAAAAAATTGCTGGCAGGATATACTGTTGTAGCAAAGGAAGGTAAAATTATTTCTATCGATAAAAACAAAGCCGATAACCTGCCAGCAGGCACCACGATAATTGATGGAACAGGCAAATACCTTGTGCCTGGTTTTACCGATGCGCATGTACATTTTTTTCAGAGCGGCGGCTTGTTTACCCGGCCCGATGTAATTGATTTACGCAATTATCAGTCACACAACAAAGAGCTTAATTGGGTGCATAATAATATGGAAGATTTGCTTCGTAGATACAGCAGCATAGGTATTACACAAGTAATAGATGTGGGTGCCTCGTACAATTTTTTAACCCAACGGGATTCGTTTACCAATAAATCTTACGCACCCATTATAAGTATGACGGGGCCCCTGCTTACAACCTATGTACCCGAGCCTTATAAAAAACTGGGCAAAGAAGCTCCCTTTGAATTAATGCTTACCGAAGAAGGCGTGCGCCAGCAAGTGCGAAATCAAATACCGCTGCATACCGATTTTATAAAAATCTGGTACATCGTAACAGATGCCGATGTAGAAAAAGGAGCCAACAAAAACTTGCCATTGGTAAAAGCTGCCATAGATGAGGCCCATAAAAATAATTTACGAGTAGCCGTGCATGCTACCGAGCGCATTACCGCACAATTGGCTGTACAGGCCGGTGCCGATTTTTTGGTGCATAGTGTGGATGATGAAATTATTACCGATGCATTTGTACAACTGTTGCTGAAAAACAAAACAGTGCTTTGCCCCACTTTAGTAGTAATGGGTAATTATGGTAAAGTACTCGCCGATTCGTATCATTTTACAACAGAAGAACTAGCCATTGCCAACCCAACCATCGTTGGAAGTATATTAAACTACCCTTTGCCAGATACGGCCCTAGCTGACCGTTACATCAAAGCCATGCGTGCCGCCGATAGTAAAGCAAAGGAGAAAAAAGTTGATTCCACTATGCAGGTAAACCTCGAAAAGCTAGTAGCTGCCGGCGTTACAATTGCCACAGGTACCGATGCTGGTAATATTGGTACACAACATGCCAGCTCTTATTTTGATGAACTGAAAGCCATGCAAGCAGCTGGCATGAGTAACTGGCAATTGCTTGAAGCCAGCACCATCAATGCTGCCAAAGCGGTAGGCAAACAAAACGAATGGGGTAGTATAGCAAAAAATAAGTTAGCCAATATGCTGGTGCTTTCGGCAAACCCAATAGATGATATTGCCAACTGGCGAAAAATAGACTGGGTAATAAGCAAGGCTGTTGCTTTTAAGCCAGATTCGTTGGTTACCGTTACTCCCGAAATGCTGGCTCAACAGCAACTTAATGCTTATAACGCCCATGATCTGGAAGCTTTTTTAGCTCCTTATGCGGAGGATGTGGAGATTTATATGTTTGCAGGTAAGTTAGAAATGAAGGGCAAAGCCGGGATGCGCAAAGCTTACCAGTTTGTAACGAGTACACCAAAATTATACTGTCGCTTAGTCAACCGCATTGTAGAGGGTAATATGGTTATAGATCAAGAGGAAGTGTGGGGCTTTGGGAAAGACCCAGTTACCGCTGTAGCCATATATATTATTGAAGGCGGAAAGATTGCCAAGGTTTATTTTAAGGAATAGATTGGTAAAAGCTGATCCTATATATTTTGGGTAAGTATTTTTTTTATCAGTCTCTTTATTCGAAAACATTTTAACGAGATAAAATATCGTTAATGGTTCTAAAAAAAACATTTTCACAAACTGTTTATCAGTATTTTTATAACTTAATTAAACCCTTATTAGTAATCATGAAAATATTTGTACCAATGAAAACATTTATGCTAGCCGCATTGCTTACCGCTTTTGTATGTACAGCGCATGCACAAACAGCTACTGCACCTGTAGCGCAAAAAATAACCAAGGCAGAAAGAGAAGCCGCTAAAGTAAAGAAAGAGGCCGATCTGGTAGAAGCTTTTACAAAAGCAGGATTAAGTGCCGATGAGCAATTGAAAGCGAGGGCGGCAATGGAAGCTAGCAACGAACAATCAAAACCTATTAAAGCGGATGCATCGTTAGCAGATGACGTAAAAAAAGAAAAATTAGATGCTATCAATAAACAGCGTAACGACAACTTAAAAACCATTATGGGTGCCGATAAATACAAAATATTTAAAGCTGTTCAAAAAGCACAGAAAGAAGCTTCAAAAACAGACTAATATTTTTATACTTTAATTTTTAGCAGCTCACTTCGGGCTGCTTTTTTATTTACCGAAATCAATCACACAAAACGTAGGATAGTTTTCTAGCAACCCTCAACTAAATGACAATTGGCTGCGGTTGTAGGATCGATATTTTTTTTATGCTAGCAGCGGCATAAGCATAAGCACCTATACGAAACAGTCCCGCCATAGTGCGGGAAGACCAGACAACTTTTACCACCTGCGCATATCCACACAGCGCATAAACTTTAGTTGGTCTATTTTATTATTGGTATTAACTTTAGGTCATGAAAAAAATGGCTGCGCTATTAATTGTAATACTGCTTCAACTTTCAATGCACGCTGCTTCCTTTACAGATAGCAGTTTACTCATTTCTCTCAACCAACAAATAGACAATTTTGTTGTAGCAAAAGATACCGCAACTTTAAATAAATTATATGCAAGTGATTTTGTATTTAGCCATGGCAGTGGCAATATACAAAACAAACAAGATTGGCTTAGATCAGTAATAAAGGGGAATTTTGTTTCCCGTCAACATGATTCTGTAAGAGTTGAGCTACATCCTAACCTTGCCATATTGAGAGGCAAACTTTCGGTACATAAAAAAACAAATAATAAAACAGACCGATATCACTTACATTACATAAGAGTATATGCCTTCCGAAATAATCATTGGCAAATGGTATCTCATATTACTACGCATGAGTATCATGAACTTTAGTGAAGGGTTGAAATACTACATAAGAAACAATACTGTTTCAGCCTTTTTTGTTTTGTAATAAAAGCAGCAAGCCTTGGTTTTTATTTTGCTTTGGGCACTTCTTTTATATGATACTCCTGTATAAGCGCCGGGTTCTCTGGCGACAAGGTAAAATACACTTCCATATTTATTTTTTCGCCTTCAATAATAAAACTGCCCCGCAACTGGTTTTCGGGTTTTGTTGCTTTTATGGCAATAATTTTACCAGCTTTGCTGTATAAATTTTGAACTTCCTTTTTCAAACTGTCAATCGGGTAATCGGGAAAAAAGTTTTCGGCAAAGATGCAACTTTGTTGGGCATTGTTCCAGTCGGGTAAAATTTTAAACAATTCATTTTTGCGTTGCTCTAAAATTTTTGATGGTACAATTTGGCGTGGTTGCAGGCCGGCAATTTTAATCAACGTATCAAGCACACGCAGGTTTATACCCCCCATGGGTGCATAGATACGGTTGGCAAAAGCCATCACGCCAATGCCATAGTCGGGCATAATGCGCCACTGGCTGCCAAAGCCAGGCAGGCCGCCGCTGTGAGCAATATAGGTTTTACCATCGCAATCTTTCATCCAGTTCAGCCCATAACAATAAGCAGTTGCAATTGCACAATTTCTTCCATCAGGAAAAGTATATGCCGTATTTAATACATTCATACGCCAGGGCCGATGCATTTCCCTTACCGAACTTCTTGTGCAATGGAGTTTGGCAAAAAAAATAAAAGCAATATCTTTATTAGCCGGCAGCGAAAATAGCGATACAAAATCCAACCATTTTTTTGACCAGGGATTTATGTACAGCAAAGGGCAATTTAAAAACGTATTGTTTTATAAAGAAGATGTGCTGAAGCATGTGGAAAGGAAATATCATCCGGGAGAATAAAAATAAATATGAAGCCAACTAAAAGAAATATCGTAGAAGGCATTAACCATATGGGCGATTTTTATGTTGCCATGCCGGAAATTGCAAAACTGATTGAAGCCGATTATGAAGAAGCTGATTTAGATAAGGCTTATAAAATGGCTATGGATTTACCGGAGATCCCGGATTATCCTGAACTGGATGATGACCATGATGGCTACGGAATTTGGTGGACCAACTGGACCCTGAAAGGCAACTGGCTGAGCTTTACCATCTGTTTTGAAAAATATGAAATGCTGTATGGCTGGCAGATTCGCTGCCCAGATGAAGAAACGTATTATGAGGTAAAGGCAATCATGGAGGATTTATTATAAGCCTTATTTTACTATATAAATCCATATAACTTCTTCAACTATCATGTATGGAATCGCCAGATCTTCCAATAATTTTACAACAGCATTGGTATGATTAATCTCTATTACAGGAACCAATCTGCCCTCCTTTCGTTCCTCTATCGGGTAAACTTCTATCCATTCAATATTGCTTACTGCATAAGGCCCCTGTCTTTCTGTTTCAAAACAATTGTCGGTTGGTTTAATAATCCAATTGCTCCAGGTAACAGCCGCTGATTCGTTTTTTATTTTCAGGTTGTATTTATATGGTTGCGCTTTAGCTGCATAAATAAAGCGTTCTATATTATCAAAATAATAAGGCTTTCCATCAATAACAAATTCACAGGTGGGGAGCATGGCTTTTAACTGCAGCATCTTTTCTTTGATAGCCTCTACATCATCTGCCGAAAACAGGAGGGTTTTAAGATTGGTAAGCGCATGTAGCTGCAGGATGCCATCTATGGTAATGGCCGTATTCTTCAGGTGCAAAAATTCAAGACTGGTTATTTTATTCAGATCGGTTATACAAGCATTATCTAACCAGCAGCCCTTGGCCCGCAATTCTTTTACATATTCCAAACCTGTCAATAGTTTAATGCTCGCATTTGTTATCTCTGTTTCATTCAGGTCAAGCATGTTTACGCCTTTCACATTCGTAAGCAGGTATGCAAAACCTTCATCATCCAGGTCGTCAATGCGCCGCAGGTCTATATGATGAGCATACGGTTCTGCATTGTCTTCAAGATTGCCGAAGCGGCGTTTCCAGTATTTTTGATTTCGGGGCATGTTTAGTAATTTTGAAACTATTTTAAACACCCTAAATTAGCTAAATTTAACTGCTGAATAAAAACAGTAAGAATTTCACATGATAAAAACAATCTACCGCCGGCAAATTTTTGAAATGAGCAACATGGCAGATGTTGAGCTAGCTGCAAGACAAAGCTTTTATTTTAAGGGTTTCGACGGGGAAGACCCTGCCCTCATTTCAAGCATATTGCCGTTTTACGATCATAGGGTACCGCTGTTCAATAATAACAACCAGGCTGCGGAGTTTTGTATATTGGTTTATGATGAGGAATTAAATGGCAATACATACGAAAATGGTTTTGCTGCTGCATTTGTAAAGTTTTTAAAATATCTTGAAATAGACCATGTAATACTGGTGCAGGATCTTTGCCGTACCTGGGATGAATTTGGCTTTAATACAAAGGAAGATCGTATTCAGTTTAAAAAACTGGTTGGCGCTGAAACTGGAACAGATGGTTTGCTGCTTGATCATGCCTCGTTAGCAGAGGTACTTCCGATGCTTTTTTACAATAACTCCGATGTAGGAGATTGTTCTTTTTATACCCTTAGCAGCGATTTTCAGCTATGTATTTTATACTGGAAAGGAAACCTCCATACCTTGTTTTATGAAAAAGATCGGGCTGAATTGTCTACAGCAGCCAGGGAGGCTAAGCTGTTACTGGGCGACAGAGAACTTGCTTTCAATTACCGGTATGGAAATAGATAAATGATGAGCCGCTACTAATCACTTTATCGTGCCAATGGTTACTCTTTTTTATTCATTCTTTGGCCAATTGCTTCTACGGCTTCCTTTACCGTTACCTTCCAATAATCTGTTTTTCCCTCCTCAAATGCTTGTTTCCATTGATCGTATGCTTTTGTATAATCAGGAACCGCATCCAGGTGTTTGATGAAGCTGGTTACCGAATCCATGATCGCCTCTGCAGAAAAAGCTATGTGCTGGATATAACCATTGCTTCCAAAATTAATATTGTCGAGCCTTACATGAATAATGGTATAATCTTCCTCATCATCAATGGCAAGAACAGTGAGGAGCGAATTTTCTTCACCAGGGCGGGTATCGTATTGCCAGAGCTGGCCGGGGAGGAAGTAGTTGAGGTCGTACATGGTGGTTTGTTGGCTGTTTTATTACGGTAGATGTTTTTTTACATTACGAATAGAGGTTATCATAATGGATGTGATTTTTATGAGAGGTAACGTTTCCTATTTTTTCTTTTCTTCATACAGTTTATTAACAATACGCATAATAGGGTAAGTATTATTGACCGACCAACTGACTACTTCAATATTTATCACTTTAGCAGCTCCGGATTTTACTGCGTCTATCGGGATTACACTCCCGCCAGGCCTGTTTATTCCTATTGGCTTTCGCAAGTAACTTTTATCATTAATCCTGTTAACCATAGTAATGGCTCCCGTTTTATACTGCTGCCCGTTGTACTCCCACGTAGCTTCAATATTTATTCCTATCAGCTCAATGTTCTCACAAAGATTTTCCAGTTTAGAACAAGGATAATAAGTGCCTGCCTTTTCACTATAGTACTGATTAAAATATCCAAGCTCCTTGCGTATTACAATCTTTTCGATCTGTGTCATAAATGACTCCTTCTGATTTATTTCCATTCCATAACGGAAATCAAATTCAACATAAAACCCAGATCGAAAACCCGGCTTTCGTTTGGCAGGATCAGCAATCACTTTTATCGTTTTTTCATCAGTTGTATAAGGTTTTCCGAAAGAGTCCTTGATTACTTGAGCAGAACCCATTACTGCAATAAACATAAAAGCAAAAATTAACTTGAATCTTTTTCTCATAACATTTTTTTTAGGTCTTTTTTAAAATATAGAACATCTTAGTTTAACTACTTAAGTTTAAAAAACAGCTCTAATAACAGGTTTCTTACCCAGGAGAAACTATTATCTTATACCTATACTCCCCGTAGAATAAATAATTTTTCCCTCTTTATTTACACCAATTATCTCTTTCGTCTTATTTTTCATATAATCCATAATAATCTTTTTTACATCTGCGGGTGCATCCTTCCTGGCTTTATATTTAAAATCCACGTCGTATACATCAGACGGGATAGATGTGGAGACACGACCTCCTGCGGAAATTAACACATCAGTACCTTTCAGGCCATGGTTTTCTATGCCTGGAGAAGTTGAAAGGCTTTTAAAGCTTAATTCAATATCCACATCTTTATTATTATTTATTGCTTTAATCAACATCGTGGTTTTACCTGATTGTGTTTTTGCCAGGATATATTCTATCTCAACTCCATTTTTATACTCTCTTTTTAAAGTTTGTTTGGAGCTGCCATTGCCTTTCCATGTAATTGCCATTTCTGGCGGAGTAAGAAAATTTCTCGGGTTTTTTGCTGCCGTTTCACTCATTTTTTTTGTTGCATCTTCTATTGTAGCACCATACGCTATACCATGGGCTAAGTATTCGCAGGAAAAACCCTGTATTTTGGTTTTAAATGAATACACGATTGATGGATGTTCCGGCTTTAGCAAATACATATCTGCTGAAGAAGCATTATAATCAGCATAAAAACTTCGACGAACCGAATCATACTGACTTGCTTTTTCAAGTGGAATCTGCTTCAGTATCTTGTCATAACAACCATCGCCCTTTGGGCGATAAGATGCAACAAACAAATAATCCTGGGCAACAGCATAATTGCTGAATAAAACAATTATTACAAAATAGATTATTTTCATTGTGTATTTATTTTGTTTATTTAGTCATCATTTTTCCAATGATATGAGAAACTAAAGCCTACCCCAGTCTGCCTTATTTCATCACCTTTGTCCCGCTGATTTTTCATGTCTTTATACCGGGCTTCCTCTGCTTCATTCATAGTATAATACCAATATCCACAGCAAAGCCTGTAAGGCAGCAACCTCTCCTTGCCTAATTCGCCGGCAATGTATTTATCTAATTTCTGCTCCAGCTTCTGTCTTCCCCCATCGGCATAAAAATTGATTTTTGGATCGGTTTGCTTTGATCTCTGCTGTGTCGCTGGTCGAAGCCCAAGCGACGGCAACAGTACACGGCGGCTTCCATTACCTACAGCGGCAAAAAACCCGGTAACAGAATCCATGATCGCCTCTGCAGAAAAAGCCAAATGCTGAATATAACCATTGCTTCCAAAATTAATATTATCGAGCCTTACATGAATAATGGTATGATCTTCCTCATCATCAATGGCAAGAACCGTAAGGAGCGAATTTTCTTCGCCCGGTCGGGTATCGTATTGCCAAAGCTGGCCGGGGAGGAAGTAGTTAAGGTCGTACATAGTTTTGTAACTGGCTCTTTTGGTCTAAATTGGTTGAGCCGATTATTCCGGATGCATGGTTGTTAAAGTACAATGTCATCAGTGGTTTCGACTAATTTAGATACCTTATTATCAGATCATCGAAATCTACTTTAATCTTCTCATTACCCGACCAAACTTCAAAACCGAAAAGATTTCCAAAAAATGACTCTGCAGGTGTTTCGCCAACCAACTGATCGTTCACAAAAAATTCAAATACATTCTCACTCTTTCGAAGTGTTATATTATTAGTAGCATTTCCTTTTTTTACTACCTCGTTTGTTTTTGTGGGAATAATATCACTTATTGTTGTCCCTTTATTTGCAAAAAGTACATAATTTCCCCAACCGGTAATGCCTATAAAATGATAAAAACCTGATTGGACATCTTTTCCTAAGACTATACCGTAATAATATCCATCTGTACCATCTACCTTGGTTACTGTCGCAGATATTTCATAGTTTCTTGTTTGATCTAGAATTACAGGTTTAGACGCAAACCAGTTACCTCCATTTGATTCTATCCGGTACTTCCCATCTTGAACTGCAAAACTTGATTTGTCTGTTGTTTGCTGATACCAATCATTGCTGTTGTTATCAAAATTATCATTAAACGCTAAAATGCTTTGGGAAGAAACAGTATTTGGAGGAGAACCGGTATTCGATGTTTCGGGTATTGGTTCTGATTCTCCAGACTCTAGTTCCCTAATTACAAAATTATCCGCTTCTATCACTACTTTTTTATCTTCACTCCAAATGAAAAACCCAAATTTTTGTCCGAAGAAATATTGAGAAGGAGCTTCGGCTATAAACACATTATTCATATACATTTTGAATTTATCTCCCACTTTTCTTAAGGTGAGTTCGTTATAACTATTTTCATTCATAATTAATTTCGTCGTAGCACCCATTACTTTAATAAGTGAGGTATTCTTGCTTGTAACTACGCCCAAGCTATACTCTCCAGTGTTTGTAATATGTAGAGCAAAATATTTTTCCAGCTTTTTGTCTGCTCCTAATAAAAGCCCAAATAAGGTTTTATCATCTCCTTCCACCTTTCTGATCCTTGATGATATTTCAAAGTCCTTCTCTTGGTAACATGGAATATCAATGGTGCTTGCTTTATTACCATTACTCACTTCTACTAAGTATTTACCATCTTTAATATTAGTACTAAACTTTGTATCAGTTACTTCAGGCCAACCATTAACGTCATAAGAGAATTCTTCATAAAAATCAGCAACTTTAGCTTCCCACTCTTTAGCTAGTTGTATATTTTTTTCAATTCCATACCCGCCATCTTTATATATATCTACGATCTCATTTTTTGCTATTTTCTTTTGATCCAAAGAACCGTAATCGTTATTGAACAGATCCTCAGCGTATTTTAATGCTTCCGCATAGTCTTTCTTCTGACGCATCTTACCATATTTGTAGACTTCTATCAGCTTTTCTTGTGCATCTTCATCGTCTCCATCTGCGGCTTTTTCATACCAGTATAAGGCTTTGTTATTATCATTGAATTTTTTAGAATACTGTCCGTAATAATTATCATATATCCTTGCCAAATACCACATAGATCCAACATCTCCTTCATTTGCTTTTTTCAAATAAATGCTAATTAGCTTTCCTGTCCAATATGCCTTTTTGTCGCTTTCAGATATATAATAATCAAGTATCTTTTTAATTGCGTATGTATTTCCTGCTTCACCAGCCTTAGAATAATATTCAGCTGCAACTTTCCAGATACTATAAGAATATTTAACGCCATCTCTGGCTTTATTATATATATCTCCTTTTTGGGCATTACATTCAGGTGTATGGCAGTTCTGAATCTTTTTGTTTCTTATTTCAATCTCTGCCAACTCAATTCTTTCGTTACTTTCTCTTTCAAGTCTACGATCACGATTTGCAGCCAATCCATCAAAAAAAGCTGCCCCAACTTCTACGGTTTTGCCAACTAAAACTGCAGTCTCTTCAGAATAAATAGAAGAGGATGTTGAAGTTGTTGTAGAAGAGGATGAAGAATATGAAGAGGTAGGTGTGGAAGAAGAAGAAGAAGATGAGGTATTAGATGACGAAGCTCCGGATTTGTTCTTCTCGGAAATTTTTCGCTCCAACTCACTTGCAAATGAGGGACAAATTATAAATCTGATACCTTCCACTTCTATCCTGCAATTTTCAACACTGAAGTTTTTTATTTTGGGTCCGTCATATACTGGAGCGAAAAGCGGCTCTTGCTTTACCGTTTTCTGTTCCGATGGAGAATAAGTTTTTCCAATAAACTGACCACCTACTGGTATTTTAGCTGATTGATAATCTCGACGGAAGAGTAATGTATTGTTGTGATAAAAAGCCAATTCTAAAGAAAGGCCCATACGGTTATCTTCCTTCTGTGGCCATTCACTAAGTCCTAAATCAGACGGAGTGTAGCTTTTTCCACCTGGTGAATATGATGTATAAACTGCATCATTGGGATATTTAAAACTGATATTTAGATTTGCCAATAGGCTAAATTTTAAACCGTCTTCTTCAATTCTCTCTTTTACAAAAGAGTAATTAAATGAATAACTTGCCTTTTTAAAACATGTTCCATCTATTGAAAATGTGCCACTTGATGAACTTTGGGCATTTGTATTTAGCAATACAGCATTGAATACCAGCAAGAGAAGTGCAGTTAGTCTCATATCCGTAAGATTTTTTACAATTATAATATTCTACATTAGAATCCAGAAAACCTTTTTTGCAGTAGTGTTCCCGCAGCTTTTAATCTATGCGTTCTGAACCGCTGCCGCCTTATCTCCTACAAGCGGCAAAAGTCTTGGTGACCTTTTCGAAATCCCTGTAACTCTTTTAATTACCAATACTTTGATTCCTTGACATTCCATTCTCCATTGCTTGCAGATTTGGCAACCTCTTCGGCTTTTTCTCTTGCCTCTGTAGCGGTCTTCCCGAATTTTGCAACATATTCCCATTTGTTGCAGGTAGTACCTTTCACTTTATAATGAATGAGGAAAAAATTACTGGCATTTGATCCATATTCAAATTGGGATGAACCAACATGTATATGAACAGCATTTGTAAATTTCTCTTTTAGTGCCTCTCTCATTTTTTTCATATCCGCCATATAATTTTTGCTATCTGAATATGCTGTAACATGAAAATATGCTGTTCTTGAATTGCCATTACAGGCAGTATTATAAACAAGGCCATAAATCAGAACGCCATTACCGGCTTTGGGAGGCAGTATTGTAAAACTCTGCGATACGAAGATTCCTACAATAAAAACAAATGCAATAAAAAAATGCTTTTTCATATAACTTATTTTTAATGAAAGTATGAGATACCGATTATAAAAATATCTTATAAAAATAATATTAAATCTTAATTATCCAAATTATTTGTGTGTTTTTTAAAACCCAAGGATAATTTCATTGACACTGTAAATAATACTGGCTTGAGCTAGCTCATTGTTATTTTTTAATCAACTCCTTAATATGATACTCCTGTATCAACGCCGGATTTTCCGGCGATAAGGTAAAATAAACTTCCATATTTATTTTTTCGCCCTCCATAATAAAACTACCCCGCAACTGGTTTTCAGGTTTTGTTGCTTTTATGGCAATTATTTTTCCGGCTTTGCTGTATAAATTTTTTGCTTCTTTCTTCAAACTGTCAATGGGGTAATCTGGAAAAAAGTTTTCGGCAAAGATGCCGCTTTGTTCTGCATTGTTCCAGTCGGGTAAAATTTTAAGCAATTCATTTTTTCGTTGCTCTAAAATTTTTGATGAGACGATTTGCCGTGGTTGCAGGCCGGCAATTTTAATCAACGTATCAAGCACACGCAGGTTTATACCTCCCATGGGTGCATAGGTACGGTTGGCAAAAGCCATCACGCCAATGCCGTAATCGGGCATGATGCGCCACTGGCTGCCAAAGCCGGGCAGGCCTCCGCTATGAGCAATATAAGTTTTACCATCGCAATCTTTCACCCAGCCCAAACCATAGCAATAGGCTGCTGTAATAGCGCAGGTTCTGCCATCTGGGAATTTAAAAGAGGGATTAAATCCATTCCATCGCCATGGGTGATGCATCTCTCTTACTGAACTTCTTTTTATTGGCCCATCATCTTTTGCATTGTTGGGTGGCCATGCACTCATGTGAAAAGCCATATAATTTGCAAACTCATCTATAGAACTGATCATAGCGCCCATCGCTCCCCAGCTTCCATCTTTGGTATCGTGCAGCAAAATTTCTTCATTCCATTTCTCATTCAACCAACGATAACCATGCGCCAGTTTATCGGGTGCCACATCAGCAAATTCATAGGTGGTTGTTTTCATGCCCAATGGTTCTAAAATATTTTTTTTGATATAATCCTGGTAACGCATGCCGGAAACTTTACTGATAATTTTTCCCTGCAGAGCAAACCCAAGATTGCTGTATTCATAAGCAATGCCCGGTGGGTTGGAAAATGAAATCTGTTTACCAATAAATTCCATCAGGTCCTTGTCATCATCAGCAAGCTGCCTGTCGCCCCAGGGATTGTCTTCCGGAAAACCGGCGCCATGCGTCATCAAATGCCGGATGGTAATGGCAGGCGCATCGGCTGTTGGGTATTTTATATTTTTCAGTTCAGGAATATATAAATAAGCTGGATGATCTAAATCCAGTTTGCCTTCATCACGCAGTTTTAATATGGCCATACAAGTAAAACTTTTGCTCATAGATGCAATGCGAAACAGGGAAGATGTTGTGGCCGGTATTTTCTTTTCAACGTCAGTATAACCATAACTGTTTTTGTATAGCAACTGACCATCTACCACAATACCAAAAGATATAGCCGGAAAATGATTGTCGGTTGCATGTTTTTTATACAGGCTGTCTATTACCGAAAATGCTGCTTTTATTTTTTCTACCCGACTGGTGTCGGCAAAAGCTGCGGGCACATATGCAGAATCGTATAGCACTGCTGCCGCACTTGACTTGTCTGCCGATTGTTTACAGGAAACAAAAATGGTAATGACTGTGATAAATAAAAAATACTTTTTCATACTGATTGTTTTAACTGTTACCCATTTTGGTCTGCTGCTGTTTCCTGCACAAAAGTTGCAATTGATTTATGCTCGGCCATACATTCCATATGGGCAAGCTCCATCATTTCAATATCTTCAGGCAGGGTAAGACCTGCTTTCGTAAATGCTGTTTTTACTTCTGCATACCAATCTTCAAAAGATGTTTCTGTAAACATATTGTATTTATTTTAAGGTTAAAAAAGTTTTACCAACCACCGCCGCCGCCACCACCACCACCGCCGCCGCTGCTACCACCGCTAAAAGAAGATCCGCCGCCCGATGAACTGGATGGGGGCGAACTGGCCGATGAAATGGCGCCGCTGAAAGATGAAGCAAAGGAAGAGCTGAAGTTATCATTGTCTCTACTCATGCTATGCGCAAATGAAGAGCTGGCTACTGCTCCGCTAATTACCGCTGTGCTGAGGATGTCTTCAAATTTTTGTCCCCATTCATTTTCGCAACCCAGCGCAATGGCAAATGGTAAATATTTTTCGTATAGCTCCAGCGATTTTTTGGGCGGGCTCAAGGTATCAAATCTTTTTTCATCGGCTGTGGATAGAAACATACGAAAGCCTTCTATCTTATCTGCCAGTTGCCGCCCTTCGGGACTGTACGCTTTTAATAACTTTGAGAATATTTTAAATACCAGCGAACACAAAATAATACCCCCAATAAAATATGCTATCTGCCAGAAGTTTGAAAGATACAGCGCCCTGAATAATTCTATAGCTCCCCAAATACCCGCTGCAAAGCAAACCAAACCCGGGAAAATAGTATACTTATTATTCAAGGCAAAAAAGCCCTTGTTGCTTTTTCCAAAACCGTCTTTGCTTTTATAATTGTCGTCGCAATAAGTTTGCACCGCTTTGTTCAAGTCGCCCAGGTCGCTGTTGTATTTTCCTTTTTCAATGCGGCTGCCAATAAGGTCTTCTATGTCGCTCCAGAATTCTTCATACTTACTCACCTGTTTTTTTTCGGGCAAATCACTTTGGCTGATGATGTATTCATTGTGTTTAAAAATAAGTCCTTCTCTTTCTACATCAATTTTAATTCTATGCCTTACGGCTGCGTCTACCATTGTTGCGGCCGTTAATTGATTACTAAATTTTTGAAAATAGATATAGCCCAATGCAGCCGGGCCAAAACCCGCAGGCGGTTCAAACAAAGGATAGGCCGTTCCCATCTCCGGATCACGGCCATAACGAAACCAGAAGATGAAACAGAAGATGGCAGAAAACAATGCAGCAATGGGTAAAAAGAAAACAGCTTTGTTATTCCAAACATAATATTTTATTGTTTGCCAAAGCGATGGTTGGTTTTGTACAAATCCCTTTGGCCATGATGTAGCAATGGTAAAGCCATTATAAGGTTGTAAAGAAGCGGTTGTTTTAAAAACAATGATGCTGCTATCGCCTTTGGTAGTTGTGGTAAAGTTGCAGTTTTCAAACGTAGCTCCCTGCGGACCAGTGTAGCATTTATTTGACAAAGGCAATGCTCCCTTTGGCAAAATTACTGTACAACTTGCCGAGTCAATTTTAAATGACCAGCCATTGCCGGTAACATTCCAATACAGTTCATCAAAATCTTTTAACGATTTTAGCTGATGCTCTGTTTCGTAAGTAATGCGGTAAGTGTATTTTCCTTTATCCAGAATAATATCTTTATTTCCGGTGTAAACCAACATCCCGTTCTCATGATTTTCGGTATGGTAGTTTTCCGTTTTACCATCCCGCAACACTTCTTTCAGTTTAAATGTTGTGTTCTGAAAAAGTTTATACTTATTAATATAGTAAAGCGGAAAAGCCCTTACAATTCCTCTTTTGATCTCATCGTTTACTGAAACATTTTCCGATGCAGCATCGTTGGCATAAACCGAATTTGTCTCTCCGTTGCCATTGTGAATACTTATCTCTTCCTGCACAAGCAGTTTGCCATCTACGCCAACCCGTACAATACTGTTAAAGCTGGTAATCCGGTCGCTGTTGTTAAGCAATGTGTATTTCGAAAGTGCTTTACTTGTAGAAAATGTTTTGCGTATCTGCACCTGAATTTCTTCTACATACAACCGCTTATTGCTGTAAAACCTGGGCAGGCTCTTATCAATTGGTTTTATTTTTTGTTGTTTTTCCAGTACTGTAAATGCCTGCGTGATATTTTGTTTACTAAAAGCCTGCAGCATGCTTTTAATGGAAGGATACGCCGACTGTATCATTGATTCCGGAATGCTTTGTTCTTTTAAAAAAGTGGTTGCCTCATCATAAAACAAAGAGTCTACTTCTGCATCAGTTAAAAAGTATTCACTGGTTTTGGTAAAATAATAAGCAGGTATTTTTGTTTTCTGTGCATCTGCAAAAAAAACAGTTAAAAGAAAAATAAGCAGGGTGATGATTTTCCGCATGTAATTTTCCGGTTATAAAAAATGAAAAACGGCAAGGCAATTCTGTTTCTTTAAAACTTTACTTTGGGAGCCACTTTTGCTTCTTCATCTTCTGCAAAGAAAACGGCAGGTTTAAAACCAAAGCTACCGCCAACAATATTTTTAGGAAACACCGCAAGGCTTTGGTTGTATTCCCGTACGGTGCCATTGTAGTAGCGGCGGGCATCGTTTATTTTTTCTTCAAGCTGTGCCAATTTTCCCATCAGTTCCTGAAACTGTGTATCGGCCTTCAGTTCGGGATAGGACTCTGTAATAGACAGCATATTCATAAGCGCTTGTTTCAATCCGCCGGAAGCAGCATTCTGTTCTTCCACTGTGGCTGCGCCTGCACTTTGGTTGCGCCATTTTATTACTTCTATCAGTGTTTGATCTTCGTGGCCCGCATAACCTTTTACAGTTTCAACTAGGTTTGGTATCAGATCATTCCGTTGCTGCAAACAGGTGCCTACGCCACTAGCGCCTTCTTGGGTAAGAATGCGTTCTTTGGCAAGCTCATTGTAAATTTTAATTAAAGCGGCAATAAGTATAAAAAATAAAAT
Organism: Ferruginibacter sp.; assembly: GCA_031430735.1. Classification (GTDB taxonomy): domain Bacteria; phylum Bacteroidota; class Bacteroidia; order Chitinophagales; family Chitinophagaceae; genus Ferruginibacter. The sequence goes on from JANPCB010000062.1 coordinate 117,718, forward strand.
ACAAATAGAGATGAGCACAATTGTTGAAGTTGACATAGTTGAAAGTGTTTTGGCAAAGTTTGTATTGGTTGTGAAAATAAAAATATTTTTTCATATAACAACTTTTTAATGACTATCCGTTATTGGGTGCAAAAGATTTTTATGTATGAAATACACAATGTATGATTTTTAAAGGGGTAGATTAAAATGATATTTCTGTTTTTTTTCTGTGAATCTGTGGCAATATTTTTGCCACAGATTCACAGAAAAGCTGTTTTGTATATGATCTTTTAACTATTACACATAATTCTAAACCTTTGGTTGTTCAATTACTATTATAAAAAAACAGCTCTGTAAATACGGCTCTGCTATATGTATTATCTTTATCTACATGAACATAAGCACCGGCACCATATTATTAAGTAAGCCCTCTTTAAACGATGCTAATTTTGACAATGCCTTTGTTTTTATAACAGAGCACAATCAAAAGGGATCTATCGGTTTTATAATAAATAAAAAAGCCGATAAATTTCTAAACCAATTGGTAGAATTTAAAGACTGCATCGCCTTTCCGCTTTACTATGGAGGCCCTGTAGACAACGAACATCTTTTTTTTATTCATAGCCGCCCCGATTTAATTGAAGGAGGTACAGCCATTGCAAACAACATTTATTATGGTGGAAATTTTAAACAAGCTGTTGCATTGCTTAATAACAATACCATCACCACAAAAGATATAAAAATATTTATTGGTTATTGTGGTTGGGATTTTAATCAGATAGAAGAGGAAATAGAAGAAGGCGGCTGGCTAGTAAAAGAAGTTGCTGTAGAAAACGTTCTTGCTTATTAGCATCGCATTTTTTACCAGTTGCCCGTATTTTTCATAAGACATAACTTGCTGGTTGCTGTAAATAAAACATGCAAAAAACCGAAATAAAATGGGACTTACACTTTTTTAAACGGCTAAAAGAGCTGCGCTAAAGCGAACGGGACAATGGCGTTTGGGGTATTATTTCAAATGCTGCCCTGCCCGAAAAATATGAACCGGTGCGTCTATTATGGCCACATTATTGTTAAGTTTGCCAAATGGATATTATCCAACAAAATTTACGAACCGTAAATGTAACCAGGTATGTAACACCCTTGCGTGAAGGTGGCTCAATGCCTGCCATTGCTGAGGCAGACGATCAGTTTCTTTATGTAATAAAATTTTGCGGAGCAGGGCAGGGAACAAAGGCGCTCATTGCCGAATTGATTGGTGGAGAGATTGCTAGGGCGTTGGGATTGAAAGTGCCAGAGATTGTATTTGCAAACCTTGATGAAGCTTTTGGCAGAACAGAAGGGGATGAAGAAATTCAGGATCTTTTAAAAGCGAGCACAGGTGTAAATTTAGCGCTGCATTATCTCTCCGGCTCGGTAACCTACGACCCTGTAGTTACAACCATAGACCCCTTGCTTGCTTCACAAATAGTATGGCTTGATGCTTTGATCACGAATGTGGACAGAACATCGAGGAACACTAATATGCTTTTTTGGAAGAAAGAGTTGTGGTTGATAGATCATGGAGCGGCCTTATTTTTTCATCATGCATGGCTCAATTGGGAAGACGGAAGCAAGCGAACTTTTCCACAAATAAAAGACCATGTGCTTTTGCCGCAGGCTACAGAATTGGATAAGGTGGACATTGAATATAGAAAGATATTAACGGAAGCAAAAATTAATCAAATTGTAGGATTAATACCCGATAGTTGGCTTTCTGATGAAGCGCCATTCCCAACAAAAGAAGCCCAAAGAAATGCTTATTCACAGTTTTTAAATACCCGTATTGCCCATTCATCAACATTTGTAAAAGAAACACAGCATGCAGCAAAGTCACTTATATGAATATGCAGTTATTCGGGTGGTGCCACGGGTGGAGCGTGAGGAATTTCTGAACGCAGGCATTGTGTTGTATTGTGCATCTCAAAAGTATTTAAAGATACATTTTGATGTGAACGCAAACAAGCTTCATAACCTTTGTGATAAGATTGATATTGAAGAGGTGAATAAACACCTTCTTGCTTTTGAAGAAATTTGCAAAGGAGGACTACTTGCGGGCCCAATAGGAAAACTAGGTATTGCGGAGCGATTTCGCTGGCTTACTGCTACAAGAAGTACTATTATACAAACATCTAAAGTTCATCCAGGCTTCTGTAATAATCCAGACGAAACCCTTTCATTGCTCTTCCACAAATTGGTTAAATAACAAGTATGGGGGTTCACAATTTTTTGCCCCAAAGTAAAAAAGTTTACAACTATCTTTCAATTGCACTAACTTACTCCTTGCAAAAAATAAACCCATGCGTATAGAAAACGATATTAAATTAGGCTTTAAAGATGTATTGATAAGGCCCAAACGTTCTACATTAAAATCGAGAGGAGAAGTAAGCCTCGAGCGCAATTTTAAATGCCTACATACTGGAAAAATATGGACAGGCGTACCCATCATGGCAGCCAATATGGATACCGTGGGCACTTTCGAAATGGCGGTAGCACTTGCACAACACAAAGCTTTTACTGCCATACACAAACATTATAGTATTGCCCAATGGAAAACTTTTATGCAAACCGCTCCCACAAATATTGCACAACATATTGCAGTGAGCACAGGCTCTGGTAAAGAAGATGCCAGCAAACTTAAAGCCATTATAGCGCAATGTCCTTCGTTGGAATTTATTTGTATAGATGTAGCCAATGGCTACTCCGAGCACTTTGTAGATTTTGTAAAAAGAACAAGGGCCGCTTTTCCAGAAAAAATAATATTGGCCGGCAATGTGGTTACGGGCGAAATGGTAGAGGAATTATTACTTGCCGGTGCAGACATTATTAAAGTAGGTATTGGCCCCGGGTCTGTTTGTACCACTAGGGTAAAAACGGGAGTTGGTTATCCGCAACTTTCCGCCATAATAGAATGTGCCGATGCGGCGCATGGTCTCAAAGGGCAAATCATTTCCGATGGCGGTTGCAAAGTGCCTGGTGATGTGGCAAAAGCTTTTGGGGGTGGTGCAGATTTTGTAATGCTGGGTGGCATGCTTGCGGGACACGATGAAAGTGGTGGTGAGTTAGTGGAAAAAGATGGCGAAAAGTACAAACAGTTTTATGGTATGAGTTCGGAAACGGCTATGAATAAATATGCTGGTGGCGTGGCAGAATACAGGGCCAGCGAAGGTAAAACGGTGGCAGTTAAATATCGTGGCTCCGTAAACAATACCATGCAAGATTTGTTGGGTGGCGTACGCTCTACCTGCACCTATGTGGGTGCACAATCACTAAAAGAACTTACCAAGCGCACTACGTTTATACGGGTAGAAGAACAGCACAACCAATGGTTTGGGGAATAAGTTTTATTTTTCTTTCAAAAAATCCCTCCACCAATAACCACTGTCTTTTATGGTTCGCAATTGTGTTTCAAAATCGGTGTAAATTAAGCCAAAGCGAGCCTTATAGCCTTCTGCCCATTCAAAATTATCCATAAGTGTCCAAGCAAAATATCCTTTTATATTTGCGCCAGCCTCCATTGCTTTTTGCATCGCTGCCAAATATTGCTTAAAATAATCAATGCGTTCTATGTCGTTTACCGCACCGTTTTGTAAACGATCTTTAAAGCAAGCTCCGCCTTCTGTTACAATTATTTGTTTCACATTTTTGTATGCCGAAAACCGCTCTAGCATATATTGAAAGCTATTTGCATTTATTTCCCAACCCATGGCAGTATGTGGTACTTTTCTACTGGCTGCTTTTACTTCGCTTGCCTGTACATAAGGTATCAAACGATTGTGATTTACCGTAAGCGAAAAATAATTTTGTACTCCTATAAAATCAAAATCAAATTGCATACGTTTTGTATACCGCCAAGATTTTGTATTCATGTGTAGTTTATCCATCAAAGGAAAATCTCCATGCGGATAATCTAAACCAAGCGTAGGTTCTATAAACAACCTGTTTAGTAAAATGTCCATTCTGTTGGCAGCCTCTATATCTTCTTTTTTGTGTGAAAATGGCACTACCTCACTACAAGAAAAACTGGTGCCTATATATGCATTGGGAACAAGTTTTCTAATGATTCTTCCCCCTTCGGCTTGAGCAAGTGCTGCATTGTGTATGGCAGCAAAAAAAAGTTCCAAATCCATTTTACCTGGGGCATGTTTTCCAAGCATGTAGCCCAGCGATGTAAAACCCATTGGCTCATTCAGTATAATCCAATTTTTTATTCTATCTCCATATTCTTTGGCACAAAAACTGGTATAATATGTAAACCATTTTAGCATATCCGATGCCGCCCATCCGCCTTCTTTTTGTAACGCTTGTGGGAGATCCCAATGATACAATGTTACAAAAGGCACTAAGCCCAATTGCAAACATTCGTCTATAATTTTATGATAAAAAGCTATCCCTTCTTTGTTTACCCTACCTATACCTTCCGGAAAAATCCTACTCCACGAAATTGAAAAACGAAACACTTTAAAACCGAGCGCTTTTACTAGCATGAGGTCGTCTTTATAGCGATGGTAAAAATTACAGGCAACATGCGGGGTTGCACCTCCCTTTATTTTTCCTGTTCGTTTAGCATAAACATCCCAGATAGAGGGCCCACGCCCATCTATATTATATGCTCCTTCGTTTTGTGCTGCGGCTATGGCAACCCCCCATAAAAAATCGTTCCCGTAGTTTGTTGAACTTATTTCCAACTGTTTTAAATTTTAGCAAAGTTGGCATATGTAATTGTTACTAAGATATTATGCTTGGGTTAATTTTTTAAAAAGAAAACTGCATTAAACGTACATTTGTTTATGAACACAGCCGCAGCAATCACCGCTTTATTCGATAAAACACCTCGTAGGCACAATGCAGATAATGTAAAAGAAATAAATAGCATTATTGCTGAGTATGAAGATTTGCTGATGCACATAGAGGGTTTAAATGCTTTTTATGAAAATGGCATTTCGCCTTTTTTCGATCATGTGGAAGAGGTGAAGGCTGCTGTAAAAAAGTCGAATGACAACAAAGCTTCTAAAAAAAACAAGGATGACTATTTTGACAATGCATCCGTTGCATTAAAAGACAGTATGCAAAGTCTGTTGCTGTTTTATGGAGATGGTAAGCGTACAGTTTAAATAAAAATAAGTTTACCCTGTTTATTTTTTGTATTTGGAATTTTAAGCTGACTTAATGAAACACATATCTCGTACCGTTTGGATTTTATCTTTGGTAAGCCTTTTCACAGATATGGCCAGCGAAATGCTGTATCCTATAATGCCTATTTACTTGAAAAGTATTGGCTTTTCTATTGTTTTAATTGGAATACTAGAGGGTATTGCGGAAGCGGTAGCCGGATTAAGCAAGGGTTATTTTGGAAAACTTTCTGATAGCTACGGTAAGCGCTTACCCTTTGTGCAATGGGGTTATGCACTAAGCGCAATATCTAAACCAATGATGGCGCTTTTTGTTTATCCGCTTTGGGTTTTTTGTAGTCGCACAATAGATCGTATGGGCAAAGGCATACGCACAGGTGCTCGAGACGCTTTACTTTCTGATGAAGCTACAATAGAAACCAAGGGTAAAGTTTTTGGCTTTCATCGTTCTATGGATACGCTTGGCGCTGTTTTGGGTCCAGCATTTGCTTTGTTGTATTTATATTTTTATCCGGGGCAATATAAAATTCTTTTTCTTATCGCTTTTCTGCCTGGTTGTTTGGCTGTTCTTTCCTCCTTCTTTTTAAAAGAAAAAAAAGCTGTTGAGGTTGCAACAAAAAAAGCTGTTTCTTTTTTTTCTTTTTTACATTATTGGAAAAGAAGCCAGCTGGAATACCGCAAAGTTGTTATTGGATTATTGGTTTTTGCTTTGTTTAATAGTTCAGATGTTTTTCTATTATTAAAAGCAAGGGAAGCTGGAATGAGCGATACGATGGTTATTGGCTTGTATATTTTTTACAACCTTGTTTTTGCGCTTGCCGCATTTCCTTTTGGTGTACTTGCAGATAAAGTGGGCCTGAAAAAAATATTTGTAATTGGCCTTTGTATTTTTTCTATTGTTTACTTAGGCATGGGTGTTACAAAAAATTTTTACGTGCTGGTTTGTTTGTTTTTTTTATATGGTATTTATGCGGCGGCTACAGAAGGTATTTCTAAAGCGTGGATTAGCAATATCTCTAGTAAAAAAGATACTGCAACAGCTATTGGAAATTATACTGGCTTTCAAAGTATTTGTAGTTTGATTTCTAGTACACTTGCTGGGCTTATTTGGTTTAATTACAGCGCCAATGCTACTTTTATTGTAACAGCAATAGTTGCCTTATTGGTTGCTTTTTATTTTATATTCTTCCTAACCGAAAAATCAAAGAATATCAAATCTTAAATTTTATAGCGGATCTCCATCATAATAATCATCTTCATCATTAGCCTCTGGTACATTGTCGGCATCGGCTAGCCTATCTGTTTCTACAGCATTTAATGCTGCAGCCATTTCAAAATCGTTGCCTTCAATTTCGTCTAGCTCTTCTCCGCTTATTTCATCGTCTTCTTCCAGCCTTTCATCATCTTGGTCCAATTTGTCATCACCATCTGTAGATGCAGAAAATTCCATGTTGTCGTGACGGAGGTCTGTTTTGATATAATTTTTTTCTTCCTGTTGCATAACGTTTTTTTATAAATGTATTTTTAAACCTTTTTGTTTTATGTAATTTAATATTTTTTAAACACAATACTTGTTAAGTATGTGTGTATTTTTTTTTTCGCACATACCTGTATAAAACCCAATAATATTGTACCTTTGCGGCTATTTTATACAAAAAAAAGAGCTCAAAATTGAGCTCTTTTTTTTATTTTCTATCGCTTATTATAAATTTGGTACCACTCCCATTTCGCTAAAAATAAATGAATAAATATCTGCTATCGTTTCTATATTTTTTTTAGTATTGCTAGCACCGTGGCCGCTGTTGGTATCTATTCTTATGATTACTGGATTTTTTCCTTTGTATTTTTCTTGTAGCGTTGCCATATATTTAAATGAATGTGCGGGCACCACCCTATCGTCGTGGTCTGCCGTTGTAACCAACGTAGAAGGATAATTGGCTGTTGCACTTATGTTGTGCAAGGGGGAATACGCAAAAAGGTTTTTAAAATTAGCTTCGTCTTTTTCACTGCTTCCATAATCTGCAATCCAGTTCCAGCCAATAGTAAATTTATGAAAACGCAACATATCCATTACACCCACTTGCGGTATGGCTACTCTACAAAGATCTGGACGTTGGTTTATAACAGCTCCTACCAAGGTTCCTCCATTGCTACCACCACGCAATGCCAGTTTATTAGAATTGCTGTACTTTTCTTTTATCAAATACTCTCCTGCAGCTATAAAATCATCAAACACGTTTTGCTTATTCAACAACATCCCGGCCTGGTGCCATTTTTCTCCATACTCGCCGCCACCCCTAAGGTTTGCTTGTGCATACACGCCCCCTGCATTTAAAAAGGGTAAAAGCGTTGCGCTAAAACCTGGTTCTAGGTTTACATTGAAGCCGCCATAGCCGTATAAAAGTGTAACGTTATTTCCATCCAATGCCACCCCTTTTTTACTTACAATAAACATCGGGATTTTTGTACCGTCTTTGCTTTTATAAAACACCTGTTTTGTTTCATAATCCTTTGGGTTGAAACTCACTTCTGGTTCTCTAAAAACAGTACTTGCTCCTGTGGCTATTTCATACTTATAAATTGTAGGCGGAAATGTAAAGGAGGTGAAAACATAAAACAAAAACTTATCGTCTCTATAACCACCAAGGCCGCCGCCGTTTCCAATACCAGGGTATTTTACTTCCCCTATTTGCTTTCCTTTAAAATCGAAAACATAGGTACGAGTGGTTACGTCTTTTAAATAATCTACAAACAATTTTCCTCCTCCCGCATTGGCGCTTTGTAGTGGCTCCTCTCTTTCTGGTACAATAACATTATTTATCGTAATGTCCATTACTTTAATGGGTGTAGCTATTACTTTTGAATTGGGCGCATTATCATTTGTTTGAATAATAAAATCTGTAGCGGTGTTTTCAACTATGCTGTAATTGCTATTTGTTATTTTTTTTATTAATGGCTTGAATTCTTTTTTAGCCGCTTTCAAATCCATAACAGAAAGTGCATTACCATCAAAACCTTTTCCTCTGTCGCTTAAATATAAATACAAATATTTTTCATCTTCACTTGTGCTAGCGGTGTGAAATCGTTGTAGATTGTTTTTATCTTCATAAATAAGCACATCGCTTGTTTGCGCTGTACCCACTTTATGAAACCACACTTGATGATTTTCATTTTTTACACTCAAGGCGCTTGCCGCTTTATCGGGGGCGGGGTACCTGCTATAATAAAAACCATAACCGCTCCAAGCCGCACTACTTACTTTTACCCAATCCAATTTATCTTCAAGGTCTTTACCTGTTGTCATGTCCCTTACTTTATAGGTTTGCCAATCGCTTCCACCTTCGCTCAAACCTATAACTGCATATTTTCCATCTTTGCATAAAGTAAAAGTGGTCATTCTGGTTGTACCATCTTTACTCAACGTATTTGGATCAATCACTGTTTCTACTTTTCCATTCAACCCTTTTTGCCTATACAATACAGATTGGTTTTGTAGACCATTGTTTTTATAAAAATAATACCATTCTCCTTTTCTAAATGGGGCAGAATATTTTGGATAATTAAATACTTTTTCTATCGCTTTTTGAAATTGGGCTCGGTAGGGGCTTTTTTCTAAATAACCGAAGCTTACTTTATTTTGTGCAGTAACCCAGGCTTTTGTTTCTTCGCTCTTATCGTCTTCTAACCAGCGATAAGGGTCTGCTACTTTTGTACCAAAATATTGGTCAACGGTCTCTACTTTTTTTGTGGTTGGGTATGTTAATTGTGCTTTTGCATTCATCATAAATAATACAGAAAATAAAAGGAATGATACTATTTTCATTTTAATGTGATTTAGGTTGTTAATGTATGAAGTTGGGATGTATTTACGTTTGGTTTTAAACCCTGGTTAATGGCTTCTTCTATTTCTATTACTGTATTCTCAGAAAAGCCATATCGTTGGGTAATATTAAAAAAACTATTATCGGGTAGTGATACTTTAAGGATTAGTTTTTGATACATCCAAATACTGAATGTTGGCTTTTTTATTAATACAACTTTCGCTAAATTTAATGGAAACCGCTTTTCTTCTTTTCCTGAAAGCTTGCTCGATAAAATAAAAGCCAGGGTATTATTAACAGCATCTACTTTTATTGCAGTAATTTTTTCTTGCTGAAGCATATCAAAAAATTGGATAAAAAATACACAAGAAAGCAGAACACAAGCATCTTCAAGCATCCTGTTTGTTGTATAAAATATTGCCATACTTATTATTCCAAATATAATAATATCCCAACTCCAACTTATAAGTTCATTGAGCAAATATTTATTCTTTTCTATTTTAAATATTTTCATTGCCTATTCTGTCAAATAAATTGGGGTGATTTTTTTAAACAACTTTCTTTAATAAAACATTATAAATCTTCACCTGCTCGTGCCAAGTAAAAGCATTAAAATCATACCATGTGCAATAACAATATCCTTCTTTGGAAACGAATGCTATCGTCATTTTTGGGCTCCCCGATTTTAATTCTACAATATCGCCCGCTTTTAATTCTTCCATAATTGTAGTTTTTTATTTATTACTAATCTTGGTTTATTCGTATTTTATCTACCCATGTACACCATCAGTATTTGCACATCGCTTGGGTTTACACCACTTATGCGGCTGGCTTGTCCAAGTGTGCGTGGTTGTATTTTCTTAAATTTTTGTTTTGCTTCATTACCAAGGCTCACCAACTTTTCATAATTAAAATCGTGCGGTATAGCAAGGTTTTCCAGTTGGCTCATTTTTTCAACTAACTCCTTCTCTTTTTCTATATAAGTAAAATATTTAATTTGTATTTCTGCTTGCTCTATAACTTCCACATCAAATTGTTGCAGTGCTTCTTTAACAACCGCTACTTGTTTCATCATGTCAAATAGGTTAATATTTGGTCGCAATAAAATTTGTCCAAGCTTTTGTCTAAAAGCCAGTGCAGCCGAATTTGCAGAAATTAAATAAGTATCGACATCTATTGCATTGATAGGTAACGAGTTAATAATTTCAATCGCCTCTTCCACTTGTTTTCTTTTGGCCAAAACATTGTCCATGCGCTCTTGAGATGCCAATCCTAGTCTATAACTTAATTCTGTGAGGCGTAAATCGGCATTGTCTTGTCTCAATAATGTTCTAAACTCAGCCCTACTGGTGAACATGCGGTAAGGTTCATCTGTGCCTTTGTTTATCAAGTCATCTATCAAAACACCAATATATGCTTCGCTTCGCTTTAATATGAAGGGTGGCTCATCCTTCACTGCAAGGTGAGCATTTACGCCTGCCATTAAACCCTGGCAAGCGGCTTCTTCATAACCGGTTGTGCCATTTATTTGTCCTGCAAAAAACAGGTTTTTTATTAATTTTGTTTCTAAGCTTACCGTAAGTTGTGTTGGCGGAAAAAAATCGTATTCTATAGCATAGCCAGGTCTAAACATTTTACATTTTTCAAAACCGGGCACTTTTCTCAGTGCCTTTAGTTGCACCTCCTCGGGCAAAGAAGATGAAAATCCATTCACATATATTTCTACCGTGTTCCATCCTTCTGGTTCTACAAATAATTGGTGGCGCTCTCTTTCTGCAAATCTGTTTATTTTATCTTCTATACTTGGGCAGTAGCGTGGGCCTGTACCCTGTATACGACCTTTAAACATAGGACTACTTTCGAAACCTGTTTTTAAAATATCGTGTACTTCTTGGTTGGTATAAGTAATCCAGCAGCTTTTTTGTCCTTCTGGTTTAAGTGTTGGTTTCGCTAGGTAACTAAACCCTACCAGCTCTTCATCGCCTTTTTGTTCTTCCATTTTGGTATAATCCAAACTCCTACCATCTATTCTTGGTGGTGTTCCCGTTTTTAAACGGGCTGTTTCAAAACCCAGTTCTACCAATTGCTCGGTAATTCCTGTTGCTGCTTTCTCTGCAACCCTACCTCCACCAAAGTTTTTTTCGCCAATATGTATTACCCCGTTTAGGAAAGTACCGTTGGTAAGTACGACCGAGCTACTATATATTTTATGGCCCAGTCCTGTTATTACTCCTTTTACCAGCCCTTCTTCTACAATAATATTGTACACGGTATCTTGATAAAAGTCTAGATTTTCTGTTTTTTCCAACATCTCTCTCCAGGTTTGTGCAAAGAGCATACGATCACTTTGTGCCCTTGGACTCCACATAGCTGGGCCTTTAGATCGGTTTAGCATGCGAAACTGTATCATACTCTTGTCGGTAACTATACCACTATACCCTCCTAGCGCATCTATTTCTCTTACTATTTGGCCTTTTGCGATACCGCCCATGGCAGGATTGCAACTCATTTGAGCTATGGTTTGCATATTCATGGTAATGAGTAGCACTTTGCTACCCATATTGGCCCCTGCTGCAGCGGCTTCGCAACCAGCGTGCCCTGCGCCTACTACTATAATATCGTATTTTGGAAACATGGCTGCAAAGTTACGTGTTGAAATGTTATGGGTTACGGGTTGAAATGTTATGGGTTACGAGTTGAAAGGTTATGGGTTACGGGTTAAGCGCTGCATGTATGGTTGATTTATCCAAACTTTCTAAGTATTTCTCTTTCCAATAAAACATCTTTAAAGGGTAAGCCCCTGTTCATTTGAACAAATTCTTCGGCTGAGAAAGTATACATCATTTCAAAATCAGCCTTTCGGTTATTTAGAAAATGCTCAATCTTGGGCTCGCTAATAATATTTAACCGCTCTATTTCATTTAGCTTAGACAGTATTTTTGTACAAAGGAAGTAGCCTGTCTTTCTAAACAACGCTTCAAAGTACGGCTTTACTGCTAGCACATCTATCTTATTTCCCTTTTGGTTGTTTAACGCTATCCTTTCTACTCTTATGTTTATGAAGTTCCAGCAAAGTTTTAGATCGTCTTCTAAACTAAAATCAAAGTATGCAACAGGTATAATATGCTCAAACTGCCACTTAGAACCAAAGTTATCCCAGTTTAACTCCTCGGTAAACTGAATTTCTATCCATTCTCTAAAGTTTTCTATATCCAACCCAAAGTAAGGGGCATAATTTTCCGACACTTGTTTTTCTAATACATACCTTCTTAAGGCTAGTTGCCACCTCTTTCTTTCCCTTGTTTTAATATCGGTGTCGGTTACTTCTTCTTTAGCTGTCCATTTTTTTCGCCCCATAAATAATATTTTAAGTTTTGTTTCAATAGGAAACTGTGTCTCGTGGAACATTTTACTTACTATCCTGTTGTAAAAGTAAACATAAACTTAAAGGATATACTCATTGTTTCAGTAGGAAACTGTGTCTCGTGGAACATAGCTTTATACTTTTATTATAACTGATCTTATATGTCAAGCCTATTTAAGCTATTGTTTCAGTTAGGAACTGTGTTTCGTGGAACACCTGTTTATGTTTATTTTATAATAGTTAATGTTAGGTTAGAAGTCAATACTCTGGCAGAAATAACTGTATTATAAAGTCGGTGCCCACAAGCAGTACTTAAAACTATTCAAAATACATACTTAAACAATCTTCTTCCTTATCCCTCATAAGCAAGGAGTCTGTTTTTGATTTGTCCTTGTAACCACATAAGTGTAGCGCACCATGAAATATTACCCTGTGTAGTTCTTGCTCAAAGCTTACGTTATGGGTGAGTGCGTTTTCCTTCACCCTATCAACACTTATATAAATTTCACCTATTATTGGAGATTCCTTAGATTCACTTAAATCGAACGTAATAATATCTGTATAAAAATCATGTTTCAAAAAATCATTGTTTACTTTCAATAAGTATTCGTCCGTACAAAAAATATAGCTTAACGATTTAAACGATTTACCTTCTTTTTTAAAGATCATCGGAATGAATGCTTTTAGCGCTTTTCTATTATTTAATTTTATTTTGGTTTGTTGATGTATTTGTACAGACATATTTTTCTTTAATTCGGAATGATTAAACTATTCTTTAAACTACTTTTACGCCTTCTATCATTGAAGGTTATAGCTAATGTATAAAAGATTATCGGAAATAAAAATTGGTAAAGAAGTAATTATTCGTGCATTTAAAAACGATGAGATTTTTTTAAAATTAATGGAGATGGGTTGTGTGCCAGGAGAGAAAATAAAAGTGGAAAAAATTGCACTTTTTAAAGACCCTATTTCTATCTCTGTTGCTGGCTATATTTTAAGCCTTCGTTTAAATGAGGCTGAACATATTCTGGTGGAAGAAATATAATAATCCAATTAACTCAACACTTATTATTCTTACATTCCAAAATATTTAAAATGAAAGTGGGACTTTATTTTGGCTCTTTTAATCCTATACATACCGGTCATTTGATTATTGCTAATCACATTGCAAACCATACAGAGATTGAGGAAGTTTGGTTTATTGTTTCTCCACAAAATCCTTTTAAAAATACAGCTAGTTTATTAAATGAGCAACACAGATTATCTCTTGTAAAAATTGCAATAGAAGGGGAAAAAAAATTAAAGGCAAGTAATGTAGAATTTAAATTACCCAGACCATCTTACACAGCAGACACGTTGATTTACTTATGCGAAAAATATCCAAAAAATATTTTTTCTATCATTATGGGAAGCGATGGTTTTCAGAATATAGAGAAATGGAAAAACTTTAAATATATAATAAATAATTATAATATATTAATATACCTCCGTCCTTCTTTTGAAATAAAATCTACGTTACCAAAAAATATAAAAATAGTAGATGCTCCCTTATTAGAAATTTCTTCTACCCTAATCAGAAAAAACATAAAGGAAAATAAATCTATACGATACTTAGTACCCGATGAAGTAATGGAAGAAATAAAAATAAAACATTACTACGGCTCTTCTTTAGAAAATCCATCCTAAGATTACACAACACAATACAATAACCGTAGGTGGTAATTTAGTGTATTTTAAAAATAAAAATGTAGCGCTAATTACAAACAAAGCAATAAAAGAATGCAGGTTGAATGTGTTATCAAAATTTACCTTTAATAGATAACATGCAGCTGCGGCCATTAATCCCACCACAACAGCATTGATACCCTCCAACGCTCTATAAATAGCCACAAACTTTTTTAAATATTGCCAAACGGGAAAAAAGAAAAGTACCAATAATGCACTAGGTAAAAATATAGCTACTGTTCCTATTGCGCAACCAAGAAGTTGATCGCCGGTTCCTTTTTCCTTCATTGCTATACCCCCAGTAAAAGATGCAACAGAAAATACAGGCCCTGGAATAGCCCTTACAAAACCATATCCAGTAAGTAACTCAGCCCTACTTATGCTTATAATAGATTCGTCGTCTATATTATTTTTTGCATTGGGTCTTTCTACATATTGGTCAATCATCATTGGAAGCAATACATCGCCTCCGCCAAAAACAAAACTTCCAAAACGATAAAAATTCTCAAATAAATTATACGCCTTTCTATTTCCCCATTGTTGTTTTCGAGCTGTTTCACTTAATATTCCAGCAATTAAAAATATCATAACAAACAACCAAATATTCGTCCATTTTATTTGTTTTGGTTTTATTATTTCTTTTTCTGGAATTCGCTTACTACTTAAACTTGTAGCAACACCGCCGCATATAATAAGGATAGGAAATATCCATGGTGTTTTAAATAAGATAAATGTTACAAAAAGTGATATAACCATTATCACCATTGTTATAAAATTATTAATAGAAAAACCAAAAGCCCTTACAGCAGCAAATATCAAAAAGCCAATTGCCATTGGTTCTACATATTGAAATAAATCTTGTGTGAAATTTTTTGCAGGAAAAAGTGTCAATAAAAAAGACAATGCTCCCATTAAAATACAGGCCGGTAAAATCCAAATGAGTAATGTAATAACAGCTAATAATACACCTCCTCTTTTAAACCCTATTAATGTAATGGTTTGTGTACTAGAAGCACCAGGAAGCAATTGACAAAAAGAATTATAATCTATTAATTCTTCCTCCGTTATATACTTATGTTTTAATACAAAAATCTTTAACATCATTCCTAGGTGACCTTGTGGGCCACCAAAAGCAGTAAGACTATATAAAAAAACAGTCTTTAAAAATGGTATATGTCTTAGTAACTTCAAATACGTTGTTGGTCTTTCAAATATAAAACATTCATACAACGAAACAAAACATGTAAAAAAAAGCCACCAAAAAGGTAGCCTAGTATTGTAAAAAATATTAATAAAAAAACTATTTCTTTAATCCAATTTCTCTTAATCTTTCATCTAAATATTCGCCTGCTGTTGCATCTTTATAAGCAATAGGGTGTTCTGCGTCTATACAAGTTTCTAAACAACGCAAACTCATACTGCTTTTTGGGTGTAGGAAAAACGGAATTGAAAACCGACTGGTATGCCATAGTTCTCTTGCAGGATTAACTACCCTGTGCGTAGTGCTACGAAGTTTATTATTAGTAAATCTTTGTAACATATCGCCCACATTAACCACAATCTGCTCAGGAAGCGATGTTACCCCTATCCACTCCCCATTCTTACTAAGCACCTCTAAACCGTCAGCAGAAGCTCCTACAAGCAGTGTAATGAGATTTATATCCTCATGTTGCTCTGCACGTATGGCACTAGCTGGTTCGTGTGTAATTGGAGGATAATGTATAGCTCTAAGAATGCTATTACCATTGTACACAAATTGATCGAAATAATGTTCCTCTAAACCGATATACAAAGCAATAGCTTGTAGCAAAGCTGTACCAGATTTTTCAAATGCTCGATATGCATTATCAAAAGTGACATTAAAAGGAGCAACTTCGGATACACGAACATTATCTGGGTATGCTTCTTCTGTAAAATTATCCCTTGCAATTTGTCCGTATTGGAAAAATTCTTTTAAATCTGGCGCATCACTGCCTTTGGCATGTTCCGTTCCAAAACTTGTATATCCTCTTTGTCCTGCAAGTCCGGCAATTTCATATCCTTTCTTTTTTTCTAATGGAAGTGAAAAGAACTCTTGCACATATTGGTATAAATCAGCAATTAACTCATCTGGCACACCATGATTTTTAACTGCAACAAATCCAACTTCTTCGTAAGCTTTACCTAATTTCTGAACAAAATCATTTTTTCGATTCATATCAGTGCTTAAAAAATCAGATAAATCAACAGAAGGTATAGACATGGGAAAAAGTTATTAATGCGTTTTTTAAAAAATTGATTGCAAAAATAGAAATAAATACAACGTTGTTATTATAAATTTAAAGAAGCACTAATTTCCAGCATCCTATCCATTGGCTTTTTAGCTGCTAAACGAAGGTTTTCCTCCATTTTAATTTCTGGCAATTCATATTTCATACACAAGTATAATTTTTCTAATGTATTTAATTTCATATAAGGACAATCATTGCAAGCACAATTGTTTTGGGGTGGAGCTGGAATAAATGTTTTTGTTGGATTGGCTTTTTGCATTTGGTGCAGGATACCAGATTCTGTAACTACAATAAATTCTTGCGCATCTGATTTTGTAGCATATTTTAAAATACCAGATGTACTGCCAATATAATCGGCAAGAGCAAGAACAGGCGCTTCACATTCTGGATGTGCAATCACTTTAGCATTGGGGTGCCTTATTTTTAACTTGGTTATTTTTTGCATACTAAAATTCTCATGTACCATGCAAGCGCCATTCCATAAAACCATGTTTCTACCAGTTTGTTTGTTTATCCAGGCACCAAGGTTTTTATCGGGTGCAAAAATAATTTTTTGATTGGCAGGTAAACTCTCTACGATTGCTTGCGCATTGCTACTGGTGCAAATAATATCGCTCAATGCCTTCATGCCTGCACTACAGTTTATGTAGGTAATTACAATATGGTCTGGGTGTTTATCTTTAAATGCTTTAAACAACAATGGTGGTGCACTATCACTTAATGAGCAACCTGCATTTAAATCAGGTAATAAAACTTTTTTACTTGGGTTAAGAATTTTAGCCGTTTCTGCCATAAAATGAACACCGGCAAAAACAATTATATCTGCAGTGGTAGTTTGTGCTTTTTGTGCAAGTGCAAGGCTATCTCCTATAAAATCTGCAATATCCTGTATATCGGGCTCTTGATAATAGTGTGCCAAGATGATGGCATTTTTTTCTTTTTTTAAAATTTCAATTTCTTTAAAAAGATCAAGCGTTGGATCTAGTTCCAAATTCAAAAAACCATTTTTTGAAATATTTTTTTCAAAATCAATTTGTGTGTTAATATCTACCATAATATGTATTAATACTTATTATTTATATAACCCTTTATTACTATTAGGGCTGTTAATTTGTGTAAAAGTCGTTTTTTAAAACTATAGGAAAACCAAAAACCTTGGTTTATCCACAGTAATCCACATAAAAATAACAATTTTTATTTTTGTGATGTTATCTTGTTATCAAGTATTATCTATTGACTTTGCTCTGTTATTCGTTTTTATGAAATAACATCTGTTAATAAAAAACCCAGTGGAAAAAAAAGTTAAACATATTTTTTTAGTTTGTGTTAATTGTATGCTTGTAAAATGGTAGTAAAAACAAGGAATAGTTATTTAAGAAGAAAAGCATGTTATTTATTCCCACAGTTTCCCGATATTAAATTTTTAAAATATAGCTTTATACACCTAAAAAACAGGATATCCACAATATATGTTGATAAGGCCCTTTTATCCATATAAATAGGCAGTTTTAAGCACAAAAAAATGGGTAATATTTGCTATATATTATCTTTTTTTTAAAAATGAAAAGAATAAGGCTATTTTTTATAAAAGCGTATTAAACCTTGGTTTTATCCACAATTTGTTAATACTTATTAATTACCCTATTTTTGCCATCCAAAAATAATATATAAAGAAAATGCAAATTATTCAGAGTATTAAAGACAAAGGCGGCGTTATAATGGCCATTTTTATAGCGATAGCTTTAATTAGTTTTATTTTAATGGATTCTAATACCAATGGTAATAGGCCTACAAGTAACACAATAGGAAAAATAAATGGAAGCTCTATTGAATTAAATGACTTTAATAAGAAAGTAAAAACAGAAGAAAATAAACAAGCCCAACAAAGAGGTGGTCAACAACCATCGGGGGCAGAAGTTTTGAGAATAAGAGACCAAGTTTGGAATCAAATGGTATCTGAAAGCGTATTTTATGCTACAACGGATAAATTGGGTATTAACCTTACCTCTAAGGAATTATCCTATATACTATTAAGCAATGAGCAATCAAACCCTTTTTTACAAGAAAGAAGTTTAATGGGTCCCGATGGTAAATTGGATATAACAAAAGCAACAGAAGCAATTACAAACATTAAAAAATTTAAAGGGGAGCAAAGGGAAGCAATAGATGCACAAATATTGGAGCCTTTAAAAATAAGTACAGCTTTTTCTAAATATAGTGCAATGATGAATGCTGCAGCTTATTACCCTAGTTGGATGCAAGAAAAAGACGCAACAGAAGATAAAAGCTTTGCTACTATTTCTTATGTAGCTGTTCCTTACAACGAAATATCCGATAGTGCGGTTACAGTAAAAGACGATGATATTAATGGTTATGTGGCTAAGCATAAAGATTTGTTTAAGCAAGAAGCTGGTAGAACATTTTCGTATATAAGTTTTAGCCAAAACCCTTCTGCAACAGATAGTGCCAATGCAAAAAAAGTAGTAGAAGATTTAAAATCCTCTTTTGCAGTTGATACAAATGCTACTGGATTTGTAGCACGCAACACTTCTGCTATAGATTTTGTAGACGATTATTTACCCCTATCTAGAATACCATCAGCAGTAAAAGATACAATGGTAAAATATGGTGTGGGTGTAGTTTCTGGTCCATATTTAGATGGGCAAAATTATAGTATTGCAAAAGTGTTGGGAACAAAGGCGCTTCCAGACAGTGTAAAAGCACGTCATATATTAATAGGTACAAATGATCCTCAAACAGGTCAACCAACTATGTTAGATTCTGTAGCAAAAAAATTGGCAGACAGTATTTTTACAGCAATAAAAGCTGGAGCAGATTTTGCAGCTTTGGCAGCAAAATATTCTACAGATGGGAGTAAAGATAAAGGTGGCGACTTGGGTACTTTTGGATATGGACAAATGGTAGGAGAATTTAACGCTTTTTGTTTTACAAAACCTGTAGGAA
Organism: Ferruginibacter sp.; assembly: GCA_031430735.1. GTDB lineage: Bacteria > Bacteroidota > Bacteroidia > Chitinophagales > Chitinophagaceae > Ferruginibacter. The sequence goes on from JANPCB010000062.1 coordinate 137,012, forward strand.
CAAAAGATGTAGTAAAAACACAATTTGGTTATCATATAATAGATATATTAAATCAAACAAATTTTAAACCAGCTTATAAAATAGCCATTGTAGCAAAAACCATCATTCCGAGCGATGAAACAATAAATGCAGCAAGTATTGCCGCTACAAAAGCTTCGGCAAACAAAGGATCAAAAGAACTAGCCGAGTATGCTTCTAAAAACGGGATAAAACTTGTAGAAATTCCAACAACAGTAAAAGAGAATGATTTTAGTGTAGGAAATATGCAAGATGCACGAACATTGGTAAGGTGGGTATTTGAAGCAAAGAAAGGAGCGGTAAGTGATCCTATAGCAATTGGCAATGATTTTGTGGTAGCCACTGTAAATAAAATTTATACTGAAGGAACACAAGATGCAGCCACAGCAAGATCTGGAGCAGAAGCAATTATAAGAAACCAAAAGAAGGCAGATATTATTATTGCTAAAATGGGGGCAACAATGGAAACGGCCGCTGCTGCCTATACTAAGCAAGTACAAATGGCAGGAGCAGACTCAACAATTACATTGAGCAGCAAAATAGTAAACGGAATAGGGCCAGAACCTAAATTAATAGGTGCGGCATTTAACAAAGAATACCAAACAAAAGCGTCTCCAGCATTTGCGGGTGCTAGTGCGGTATATATGATAAAAGTAAACGGTGTACAGCCAAAAATTGAAACAACCGCCGATCAAAAAGCGGCTCAAATTTCTTCACGCTTGGCAGGAATACGCCAGCAAGCCGGCAATTGGTTTGAAGCATTGAGAAAACAAGCAACCATTAAAGATTCTAGAAGTAAATTCTTTTAAACCCAAGAATAGGGATAAAAAGGCGATTGATTCTTTCAATCGCCTTTTTTGTGTTATAGAAAGGCTTAATTATCGGTTTTCGAAAATAATAGACAATATAAATAAGTATTTTTGTACAATACAATTGTTGTATACTACAAGAAAAATAAGAACAATGATAAAAACAGGCAGCCCGGTAATTAGCATATATACAGAAATGACACCGAACCCAGAAACAATGAAATTTGTGGCCAACAAATTATTGTATCCAGGAAAGAGCATCGATTTTCCGGATGAGGCAAGCGCAAAACCATCATTGCTTGCACAGGAACTTTTTACTTTTCCATTTATAAAATCCGTATTTATAGCAAGCAATTTTGTAACACTTACAAAAACGCTGGATACGGCGGATTGGCAAGATGTAATACCGGCGGTAAAACAATTCTTGAAAGAATATCTGGAAGAAGGAAAACCGGTAGTAAACGAAGAAGAGATAGCGGTGATGAAAGTAGAAAGCAGCAACGAAGTAAGTGCAGATGATGGAGATGTAGTAAAGCGCATCAAAGAATTGTTAGAAAATTATGTAAAACCAGCGGTAGAAATGGATGGAGGCGCTATACAATTTAAAAACTACGATGATGGAAAAGTAACGCTTATGATGCAAGGGAGTTGTAGCGGTTGCCCAAGTAGCATGATAACCCTAAAAGCAGGAATAGAAGGAATGATGAAACGTATGATTCCTGAAGTAAAGGAAGTAGTGGCGGAGAGCGAATAATGTAAACAAAGTATAAAAATTAAATAAAGTAAGCGCTTCTACGGAGGCGCTTTTTTATTTGTTTCAAATTCTATTTAGTAACAAACCGGAATACAAAAGTTGCATTACTTTCTTTGGCTCCAAGCCCACCACATTAAAATAAATTGTAAAGGAACGAGGCGAATCCATGCGGCCCATAAAGGAATGCAAATTTGCTCACTCATACATCCAGCTTTTTGTATCATGTATATATGGGCAGGTATAAAACCGATTAACATAGCAACAATAAGATATGCACCATATTTTCTTGTAGTCGGAAAGATTAGCAAAACTGCAGCTAATATTTCTACAATACCTGCAATAATATTTATTAAAACAGGATTTGGAAAATAGGGAGGTATAATGGGATAATAAAAACTTCCGTGAATAAAATGATTAATACCGGCAGCGGTGTATAATATAATGAGCAGGAAAAAGCTTATTTTTTTAATCATCGGCTCAAATTAATTTTTTAAATGTCGTATTTGATTTTAAACCAACGATAAATTTAATAAATATAGAAGTATAATCATTTTATAATAGTAAATATCTATTTTCGTAAAAACGAAAGAGTGGATTTTCAACAAATAATACAGCAATTTATAACAGATATGGCGCATACAAAATGGTATGAGTACCTTGCTGTTTTTGCAGGAATTATCAGTGTATGGTATAGCCGCAAAGAAAATGTATTGGTGTATCCTACGGGCTTGATTAATACCATTATTTATATATTCATCAGTTTTAAAGGAAAGCTATTGGGCGAAGCCACCGTAAATTTTTATTATACCATCATGAGTTTTTTGGGTTGGTATATGTGGACGAAGAAAGATAGTGCTCAAGAGACGATATTGCACATTACCAAAGCCACAAAAAAAGAGTGGGTACAGCATGTTCTGTTTTTTTCTATTTTTTATGTGGTAATTTTTTGTGCACTCACCTATTTTAAAACAATGTTTTTCGAGGGTGTAATACCTTGGGCAGATGCACTTGCAAGCGCCTCTGCCTTTACGGGTATGTGGCTTATGACGAAGAAGAAAGTAGAAAGCTGGTATTGGTGGATCATTACCAACATTACATCTATCCCATTATATTTTGTAAAGCATTATGTTTTTACAAGTGTATATTATGTAGTACTTTTAATAATGGCTGTATTTGGATTAATGGAGTGGTTAAAAAGAGTAAGGCAAACACAAGCAATTATCAAATAAAACAATCCTTATGTCATATTGTAAAGCGTTGGCAAATATGAAGCCGGCAGATTATTTGGTTCATAAAAACTACCACGACAATTTTTATGGATTTGAAATAGAGGACGACAATGAACTTTTTTGCAGGTTAATTTTAGAAATAAATCAAGCGGGCCTTAGTTGGAACACCATTTTACACAAAGAACAAAATTTTAGAAAAGCATACCATCATTTTAATATAAAAAAAGTGGCGGCGTATAAAGAAAAAGACATAGAAAGGCTGTTAAACGATGCGGGCATCATAAGAAATAAGCTTAAAATAAATGCAGCCATACACAATGCCAACGTTATTCTTGCTTTACAAAAAGAATATGGGTCATTCAAAAAATGGATAGAGCAGCATCACCCAAAAGAAAAGCCCGAATGGGTAAAATTATTTAAAAGTATTTTTAAGTTTACGGGGGGAGAAATTGTTGCCGAATTTCTGATGAGTACAGGTTATCTTGCAGGCGCACACGATACAGACTGCGTTGTGTATAAAAAATTACAAAAACAAAATAAGCATAAGCGTTGATAAAAAGTATAAAAAAATTTGTAATTGTAGGACCAGAAAGTACGGGCAAAAGCACCCTAAGCGAAAAGCTAGCAGACTACTTTAAAACAATATGGGCACCAGAGTATGCAAGGGAATACTTAGAAAAAAACGGAACCGATTATACTTTCGAAAGCTTATATACAATTGCCCAAGGACAATTGATGTGCGAAGAAACGGCCGCAAAAAAAGTACAAGAAAAGAGTAATAACAGTTTAATAATAGATACCGACTTGTTGGTAATAAAAATATGGAGTGAGTTTGTTTTTAATAAATGCGACAATAGAATACTTGCCGAAATTTCGAAAAGAAAATACGACGGTTATCTTTTGTGTAATACAGATGCGCCATGGGTAAAAGATAATTTAAGAGAATATCCCAATATAGCGCAAAGGCAAAAATTATTTCACCATTACAAAGAAGAACTAACGGAGCAAAAAGCCCCCTGGATAATTATTAGCGGCAATTATGAGGAAAGATTACAAAAGGCAATAAGATTTATAGAGGGTCAATTGTAGCGTTATTTAATAAGCTCAATAATATCTGGATCGCCTTCTAAATTATTCATTTGCCCTGCTATATTTTGAGATCGTGCGGCCACATATCTACTCAAAGGTTTTATAGTAAACCTGATTGGGTTTGGCAATGCAGCTGCAATTTGTGCGGCCTCGCTCCTAGTTAGCTGTGCGGCATTTTTACCAAAATAATGCTTTGCTGCAGCCTGTATACCAAAAACACCTTCGCCCATTTCGGATACATTCAAATACATCTGTAATATCCTTTCTTTGCTCCACAAGGTTTCTATCATAAAAGTAAAATACACTTCCAGCCCTTTTCTAAAAAAACCACCACCCTGCCATAGAAAAACATTTTTGGCTACTTGTTGGCTAATGGTGCTAGCGCCCCTAACTTTATTTGGATGTTTTTTATTGTATTTCACCGCAAGCTTTATTGCTTTTATATCAAAACCATTGTGGTCTGGAAACATCTGGTCTTCGCCAGCCATTACCGCCAGTTTTGCATTGCTGCTTATTTCATTATAGGAAACATAATCCCTTTTTAACCCATTGCCCTTTATTAAACTTACCAATTGTGTAATGGTGAACGGCGGATTTATCCATCGTAAAATAACAATGTAAACAAGCTGGGTAACAAATAGCCAAATAAAAATTCTTTTTATAATCTGCCACCAAGTTTTACCTTTTTGATTCTTCATGTTTATTGCTAGAAATGGTTATATATTGAAGTAAGTATTTATTTTTTCCAACAGTAATTCCTTTACCAGATTTTTTACTGATAAGAAATCCAAGAGCGCCCAATCCGGCACCAGCTGCGAGCAAAGAAGGACTAAATTTTTCTTTGTCTGCAATGTATACAACGCCACTTGCAAGCGTTATCAATATTCCCCCACCAAGCAATGCAGCCCCGCTTCCACCTACATTAAATTTTTTATTGCTTTTATTGAATTTATAGATTTCCTTATAATGATAAGCATAATGATAACTGCCTAGTGTATCATCAATATAAAATCCAAGGGTAGTAGGGATTCTGTTTATAATATATTCTTTTAAGAAAATACTATCATTTCTCATTTCGTTTATTACCGCATTTCTATAAGCGCCATTGGTTGTAATAAATTCTATTTGCGAACCTTTAAAAAATGTTTTTATGGTAGTTGATTTCTTTTTAAGAATAATAAAATCGTTGGATTGTGCGTGTGTGAGCAACACACAAAAAAGCAATATAGTGGCAAAGGTTATACGCACAGTCTATTTTGTAGTATGAAATTTATTGAACCACACCCCAATAATTAGGGCAACACCAAAAGCAAGAAACATAAACCCTGATATTTTATTGATGATGACAATGTTTTTATCTGTTAGTTTGGTTCTTAGCTTTCCTGCAAGGTTTATTTTAAAAAAATCGGCCGCAATATTCATGGCAATACAAATAGAGAAGGTAACGATTTTTTCTTGAAGGGTACTACTAATAGATTTGGTAGCAGCAGCCAACCACAATGCAATAACACCAGGGTTTAGCGTATTTATTAAAAAGCCTGTTATAAAAAGCCGCGCATGCGTAGAAACATTAATTTTTACTCCGTTGTCCAACTCCTCTTTTGTATGATATTTTTTAAAAAACAAATAGAAAAGCCCCAGTGATATTAAAAAAGCTCCGCCGATTGTACCTATTTGTAACCGGTATGCGCTAAGATTTTCTAAAAGGGAACCAAACAGATTTGCTGTAACAACCCATAAAATATCGCTTAGCCATACGCCTGCAATAAAATAAAAGGCACTACTAAGGCCGTAGTTTATACGCAACTTAATAATAGTAAATATTACGGGGCCTACAGAAAAAACCAATGCAAGGCCTAATAACAATCCTGAAATTATAGCATCGGTCATTTTTGGGGGTTATCGGGTTTTGTATTTTAATTTATAACGCTGGTGTTTTGTAAAAACAATTTCCAGTCCTCAAACATTTTTCCTTTTAGCACCCTTGGAAATTTGTGTTGTCCACCCATTTTTCCTTTAGATTTCATAAAATCCATGAAAGTGCTTTCGGGTAGCACATGAACCGTTACAGCTTTTAAAGCATGTTTTCTTTCTACCCCATAATCATCGTTGAGTTCTTTTATTTTATTGTCTAATAAGTCAGCAAATTTTATCGCATCCACCTTATCATCTGTGGCAATATACCATTCGTGCGCAAAGAAATTTCCGTGTGGCACGCCAGCTACCGTAAACTCTGGTACTACCACATTCATTTCTTCTGCGGCCATTTCTATAGCATTGTTCATATTATCTACGCTCAAATGCTCGCCTACCAAACTAAGAAAATGCTTGGTGCGCCCCGTGATTATTATTTCGCTACGACCCTTATCAACCAATTTAATTGTATCGCCAATGGCATATCGCCATGTACCAGCATTGGTACTTATTAAAATGGCGTAGTCCTTGTCTTCTTCTATTTCGTGTATCATGAAAACTTCTGGCGCTTCTACCATATTACCCTCGGTATCAAAATTGTTTTCATCGAAGGGAACAAACTCAAAGAAAATATTATTATTTAAAACCAGCATCATACCCCTGGTATCTTGTCTGTTTTGATAAGCAAGGAAACCCTCGCTGGCAAGGTAGGTTTCTATGTAGGTAATAGGTTGGCCAAGCAGTTTTTCAAAACCTTTTTTATAAGGCTCCATGGCCACACCTCCATGTACATAAAAAGCCAAGTTTGGCCACATTTCGTGTATATTATTTAGGTTATAGCGCTCAATAATTTTTTCTAAACATATTTGAAGCCAAGCTGGTACGCCTACTAAAAAACTAATATCCCAGTTAGGCGCATTTTCTATTACTTCTTCCAGTTTTTTGCCCCAATCTTTTTCTTTAGCAATCTTTTTACCAGGTTTATACAACCCCATTCCCCTAAACCAAAAAGGGATATTTTTTTGTTGAATGCCGCTAAGGTCTCCTGCAAAGAAAGTAGCCCCTTTTTGTAATTGGGTGCTACCTCCAATAATAAGCCAACCCTTGGCAATAGAGCTTTTTGGAACATGCTCATATTTTGATAAGCTCAACAATTGTTTTATACTGGTAATTGTATTGCTTCTTATAAGGTCTTTTGTAATTGGAATGTATTTGCTAGAGGCTTCGCTGGTACCACTACTTAGCGCAAAATATTTTATAACCCCAGGCCAACAAACATCCGGCACGCCTTCGAGTGTTTTGTACCACCACTCTTTGTAAATTTTACTGTAGTCGTAGGTAGGTACAAGTTGCTGGAATCTTTTTCCGGGGTGTCGGCTTAATAAGATTTCATCAAATTTGAATTTTTGCCCAAATTGTGTAAATCTTGCCTTTCGCAACAGCTTTTTTAAAACTTTTAATTGTTGCCTCCTAGGGTCGCTAATTGGAATATTAAGCGCCTTGGCTATAGAGGCAGGAAGTTTGATATCAAAAATTGCCATTAATGAATTGGTTGAAAAGGTTGACAAATATAGTTAATGTAAACCCTTTTTACAGCTAAAATATGCCCGACGCTGCCAATTTTTATAAGAAATACTTAAACAGCCGAAAAATTTCTACAATACTATCAAAGAAGGCACTACATTTTACCAAAAAAGAAAAGAGCATTTTTACAATATCCAATTAGACTTTGAAAAAGTTTAAATCCAGTATTGTAGCGAAAAGCTACCCAATATCTTGTAGAAAGACCGTAAAATACAGTAAGCTGTGAAAACCTCCATACAAAACCTGGAGGTTTTTTTATTTTACTTAATATCCAAAAGTGCTGCGTAAGAATATTATAAGAATAATATGCGGCTGCGAAAAACTTCTACATTACATTAATACAACATGCTACACAACAGCAAGAAATAAACCATCACCTTTACATTATCCAATTGAAAAAATACGAAGACATTTAATATCCAATATCTTCGAGGGAAAACCACCCGACCAATATCACATAGAAAAACCGTAAAAGACAGTACTTGTGAAAGCCTTCCGAAATGGAGGCTTTTTCTTTTTTAAGTTATTACAAAGAACTTTTTACATGTATTTATTGTACATACCCGAAATGTATAGGTATGAAAAAAGTAATATTATTTGTTACATTGTTTTTTTCAACAACAATATTTTTTAGTTTTAAAAATAAAAAAGCAATTGAACCTACAATAGATTTTGAACCAATTACGGTTGTAGAACTATTTACTTCACAAGGTTGCTCTAGCTGCCCACCAGCAGACAGGTTATTAACACAAACTATTTTTGAAGCAACTTGGCAAAATAAAAAAATTTATGCACTTTCTTTTCATGTGGACTATTGGAATAAACTCGGATGGGCAGATCCATTTAGTAGCAGACAATTTTCTGCAAGACAATCAAACTATGTAGATGCATTTAATCTTAGTGGGGCATACACACCGCAAATGCTGGTGAATGGTGCATATCAATTTACGGGCTCAGATAAAGAAGCATTAAATAAATATATTACAACTACACAACGCACAAAAGCTACCATACGTTTTAAAACACTACAAGCAACGCAACATAAAAATAATTCGATAGAAATAAAATATGCATTGGAAGGAGATACCAAACTGTGCGATATAAATGTAGCATTGGTATCAGCAAAAGAAACAACAAGTATAAAACGTGGCGAAAATGAAGGGGTAACAATAGTAAATGAAAATGTAGTGCGTAGTTTTATTACCAAAAAAGCAATGGCGGAAGAGGTGATTTCTTTTGATACAAAAAGAATATTGGCACAAAATAAAATGGCTATTATTGCATATATACAACAACAAGATAATTATAAAATAGTAGGTGCCGCAATGGTTTCATTAAAATAAAAAGTAAGAAAAGATGCCTTACAACCGTAGTAAAAAAGCAATGGTTATTGTTATTATTATTTTAAGTGCATGGATATTGTTTGCACAAAGTTGTATGAAGTTTAGAATGAGCGATAGTAAAGCTAAAGCAACATTTACAAAAGCAAATGTGCCATTGTTTACAGAATCCATTAATGTAAATGGATTTGAAATTCATTTTGCAAAAACGGGTAACGATAGCTTTCCTACTTTATTTTTTGTGCATGGCTCGCCCGGTAGCTGGGATGCCTTTAGTGTATATATGCAGGATAAAGAGTTGTTGGCAAAATATAGAATGATATCGATAGATAGACCGGGCTTTGGTTATAGCCAATTTGGTGATGCAAAAAGCATGCAAGAACAGTCAGATATCATAAGCCCGCTCATAAAATATATTGATAATAAAAAGCCCGTTTATATTGTGGGGCACTCCCTTGGCGGGCCATTGGCCATAAAGCTTGCGGCTGATAACCCTTCTACTTTTGCGGGCATAATCTTATTAGCGGCATCTGTATCACCAGCAGAGGAGGCACCAGAAAAATGGAGAGGCGTATTTGCAAATAGTTCATTAGAATATTTACTGCCTGGTGCTTTTAGACCAAGCAACAAAGAGCTGTGGGCTTTTAAAAAAGAGGTTGTTTTGCTTTCCAAACAATTTGTTTCTATTACCAGCCCAGTATGGATTGTGCATGGCGATAAAGATAAATTTGTACCCGTAGCCAATGTGGCATATGCCCAAAAGATGTTGGTGAATGCAAAAGCTGTAGAAACAAAAATATTAAAAGGGGCGCCTCATTTTATTCCTTGGGAGCCTTGGTACAAAGATGTAAAAGAAGTGTTGATGCGGTTGCGTTAAAAAGAAAGGTCGTACGATGCCCCCCAGCATGTACGACTTTTTCTGTTTTTATTCAAGAACGATTTGTTGAGTCTTTATTTCTTCGCTGTATTTAGAACCTTACTACCCATTTTATCCGTTGCTTAATTTTTAATAAAATTATCCTAAAAGGGAGTACCCACCATCTTAAAATACATACTTAACGATTTATTAATCTTTATACAATTCAATTGTAATTAAAACGAGTTACACCCAATAATACACAAAGGGTAAGAGCGATAGAGAAAAGGAAAGGTTGGTGTTGAAATTGTACTAAATAACAAAATAAAGACAAATATTTATTTAAAATAGTGCAACATTACTTTTGCAATTTTTTTGATAATTTTAGTAACGGCAATAGGCACAGCTTGCCAAAAACAAGTAACCCAAGCCGAAGACTGGACCCAAGAACCAGTACAAAATGAATATACTCCAGCTAACGCAGCCATAGGACAAGAACAAACAGTGCCACAAAATGAAAGCAAAAAAGCAGCAGATCCCCAAAATAAAGCAACTATCAAATTGGTTGGGTTTGAGGTGGAGCAAATATTTTTTATTAAATAATTACACCTGCCGAAGTTTTAGCAGCCAATGCTGTTATACAAGCAATAAATAAAGTGCTATTGGCACAATAAAATATTAACCATAGAAAATGATGCGCCGTTTTACTTTTATAGTAAGGAGGCATTTTTTATTTGATGATGTTTTTAGTTTAGCCACGAATGCACGAATAAATACGTCAACTTTATTCGTGCATTCGTGGCATTATTGTTTTAATTAATATAGCTGCGAAATAGTACTATTTATTATTTTACAACAAACCTTTTTCTTTTGCAATTTGTAACGCTTGTGTGCGGGTATTCACATGTAATTTGTGATAGGTGTTTAGCACATGCTTTTTTGCCGTATTTGCACTTATGCCCAATTGGTCGGCTATTTGTTTGTATAGTAAACCTTGGGCTAATAATTGTAAAATTTCTTGCTCTCTTTGGGTAAGGTCGAAAAAAGTTTTTGGCGGATTTTCTTTTTTTTGAAGCAAGGTAAGTTCGTTGTGTTGTACCAGCTGTAGTATTTTATGCGCTATACCGGGAGAGATAGGCCCGGCGCCACTTTCGTGCATTTGCCATAGCATTTCTGTAATATTTTCTGCGCTTTCATCTTTTAATAAATACCCAAAAGCACCCGCTTTTATAGCATTAAAAATTTTATCATCATCATCAAAAATGGTAAGCACTACAAATTTTACAGAAGGGTATAAAAAAGAACCCGCTGCTATTGCATCTACACCATCCATATTTGGCATCTCCAAATCCATTAAAACCACAGCAGGCATTTCATCAAATGAAAGCGCTTTCATTTTAGTTAAAAAATCTTTCCCATCAGTTGCTACCAGTGTTACTATAAAATGCCCATGCCGCAATAACTTATTTTTAAGAATATTACGATTGCTTGCATTATCATCCACTATACCAATCTGTACAGGCATACATTTATTATTAATTCAAATATCAATATCGTTAAGTTAAGAACGTTTTTTAATTGCGCAGACCTTTAGGTCCTTGTTTGAATAATATTCATTAAAGGGACTTTATCTCCAAAACCAATGCCGTTTTGGCTTTAACCACATTGGTTTATTTTTTTGCAGCAGCGTGCAGCAAAGTATAAACAATCTATTAAAGAACATCAATTCAAATATCATAATTATTTACGCACAAACAAATAATCCAAAAGGATGAGTGTAACAAAAGAAAAAAAACTACACCAAAATAGTAATAAGCGTATTTCCATCAATGGCGGTTTCAATGTTAAAATCAAATCCTGCTTCAAAAGCCCTTAGTTGCATATTGTGTAAGCCATTTCCTGTTTCTAATATTTTTGCAGCCTCATAATCAAATCCTTTACCATCATCATGTATCGTTAGTTTCCACTTGCTATTTTCAATATTGCTTGTAACAACAATGTTTTTTGCATGGGCATGTTTTATACTATTGCTTATGGCTTCCTGTATTATTCTTACAAGATTAAGGGCTTTGGTATAATGAAATTGAGTATTGGCAGGCGCTTCACCCTCTATCTTAAAAAGTATATGTGAATAATAACGAGCTAGCGGCTGTACAAAATTTCGAACCCTCACCAAACATTCTTCACCCGAATAAATTTCTTTTTTCAAAGCCCACACGGTTTCTCTAAGAGAGGTAATGATATCTTTTGATGCAAATTTTAAGTCGTTCATTAAGTCAACTCTTTCCGCAATATTTATTTCATTTTCTAATAATTCCGTTTTGTACAAAACAGCATTTGCATAAGCGCCTATACTATCGTGTAAATCTCTAGAGATACGCCCCCTCTCTGTTTGGATTTTATAGTCGTTTTCTATATCTGCAATTTTTTTATTGTATTTGGTTTTATTATAATAGCCAATGCCTAGACCCAGCGCACTCGTAAATAATAAAAATAGGCCAGCAAGAAACCACCACGATTTCCAAAAAGGAGGATGTATCGTAATGGTAATTTCTTTTAATGGTTTGGCATTTTTATCAAAAAAGCGAGAGGCAAATATTTTAAATACATATTTACCAGGCGGTAAAAAATAACGGATGGTTTGTAGGCCTTCGTTTTGTAGCCATTGCTCATCTATACCATCCATTTTATATTGATAAATGTATTGGTCGGGGTTGTTGTTACCCATGGCTACAAAATCAAAGGATAAAAGATTTTGTGTATAGGGCAAATCAATATCCTTAATATTCCATGCTGCAGTATCTGTAAAAGCTTCTTTGTTGTTTATTTTTATTTGGGTGCACAAAAGATTTACACTGTCTTTAATATTATTTATAGCAGCAGGATAAAAACTACTGACACCATTAACACCACCAAAAAACATTTCTCCACCATCTGCTTTTGCAGCTACGTTTGTATTAAATTCATTTTCCTGCAAGCCGTCTTCTTTTTTTAGAAGGAAAATATTTTTGTCTTTGCCTATTTTAAAAATGCCTTTATTGGTGCTGCACCACAAATCATTTTCACTATCAAACAGCATGGCATAAATACAATCATCTGGCAAGCCATTTTTTTTGGTAAGATGCTCCAATATCTTACCGCTCTCATCTATTTTGTAAATACCATTATTGCTACCAATAAAAATATTGTTGGTAGCATCAAGTGCAAAGCACCTCACATTACCGGTGTTTTTGAAAGGAACTCTTTTAGTTACGGAAAATGTAGCAGCATCAAGGAAAATCAATTCATCATTACCATGAGTAATTATAAAATTATTGTACAATAACCCTCCCATGATGTAAGCTGTGCTTACCTCGTGTTCATAAACAACATTGTCAGTAAAATTGGTTTTAAATATTTTTCCTTGTGTTTGAATAATTGCCCCTTCTTGGTTTTGAGACAATGAATTGCCAAAGTAATGAATGCCTTTTTTGTTTTCGGGTAGAGAGGATGTTATTGGAATGGCAGATAGGGAGGAAAGGTCTTTTTTCAAAACCCAAATGCTTTTTTCACCTACGTTAAATAATAGGTAATCGCCCTTGCTATTTTTTACAATACAGTTGGAAGAAAAGGGAAGGTTTTTGCCTGGTAAAGTTTTAATATGCTTTATTAAATATTGTAAAGTATCAAATACCAATAGCCCATTACCTACAGTACCGGCTAGTATTCTATTGTTTTTTTTATCGGGTAACAAGCTTAGTATATTGTTATCTTCTTTTTTAAGGACGCCGTAATATTTTACTGGATAATTGTTACCTATTATTTTTTTTATTCCACCAGTTACGGTTTGTATATATAGGTTGCCATAGTTATCTTCTTTAATACCACCTCCTGATATGGTTGCATTGCGGGCTATAGACAGGTTTTGAAAATCCACTAGTTCTGTTTTCAGCCAAGTGAATGATGAATCTGTTTCAAATAACCGGTTATTGAAGGAAATAAGGAGCCTATTTTTCCAGGAAAGTATATTGCAACGGCCAATTAGTTTATCATCTTTACCAATTATAAAAAGGGGATTGTTTTTTTTTGTTATAAAGTTATAACGCTGCAACGCAGTGTTTACTTTATAGGTATAGTATAAAATTTCATGCGCTGTTTTTAAACGCAAAAAATAAATTGACATGTCGGGAACCACATCTGAAGTGGCAACTAGCCTGTTCAGTTTCAAATCCCAGAGATATAATTTATAGTTAATGTTGATCCCAACTTTATGATTGATAATATTATCGCTGAATTTTGGCAGGTATTCGGTGTGGTGTGCAAGCTGGTTTGTTTTTGTTTCTGTAATGGGTTTATAGGTAGTACTGTTAATTCCGGTTATTGTGCCGTTTTCAGTATAGAAATAAATAATACCCTCCTCTTCACCAATAAAAATTACCGGATTATTTACACCAGCAGGGTTATTGTAAATGGTAACAAAACGGTTGCTGGTAATTTCATATTTACTGATTCCTACTGTATGGGTGAGCAATAAGTCGCCATTACTGCAGGAAAAGAATTTTACAAATTTATCATCAGGTAAACCGGGCTGCAAAGGTATATTAGTAAAATTTTTACCATCGAATTTTTGTATGCCTTTGGGGAAACTGATCCAACAAAAATTGTTTTGATCGATGGCGATATCCCCAATGGTGGTTTGAAGTAAACCTTCATTAACACTAAAGCTGAAAGTATTATACCGGCTGATGGGTTGGGCATCCAACCGCAGAGCGAATAAGTGTGATATAAAAATATAGTATATTAGAATCCTAATTCTCAATAATATTAGCTTTTCTGCTTCAAAGTAAGACATAACCGTATAAAGTTAATCTAATCCAAATGGATTATAGGCTGGTACGGAGATTAAAAATAAATTCGTTTAATTTCTGAACCAACTAACTGGCATGAAAAAAGATTTCAGGATATTTTCAATTCATTATAAAATAACCAGCTTCAAAAGAAAAAAATCAGGACGTTTCTTGTATAGAAAAATGATGCTGTTTTCTTTTCTTTTGTACAGCACAGTTATTTGTGCACAATCGCCGCAGATATTGAAAGACATCAATGGGTTGGTCACAAATAATTCCCAGACAACTGGTGGGTATAATTTTAAAGGCTATAACAGTTATGTCTATTTTTCGGCAGAAGATGGAGCAAATGGTTTTGAATTATGGAAGACAAACGGCACAGAGGCGGGGACAGTAATGGTTAAAGATATTAATACCGGCACCTTGTCCTCATCTCCTGCCAATTTTGTTGAAATGGCCGGCCAGTTATTTTTTACAGCTACAAATAATTCCAGCGGTATTGAACTTTGGAAAACGGATGGTACCACTGCGAACACGGTAATAGTAAAAGATATTTATGCCGGGGTAAACAGCTCAACTCCCCAGAACCTGGTGGTAATAAACGGCATTTTATATTTTACCGCCATAACCTCCGCTAATGGAAGGGAACTTTGGAAAAGTGATGGTACCGATGCAGGTACGGTAATAGTAAAAGATATTATTGCCGGAGCTACCAACTCTACTCCCCAGAACTTATTAAACTTCAGGGACACACTTTATTTTACCGCCTCCGCTACAGGCATTGGCAGAGAATTATGGAAAAGCGATGGTACCACTGCCGGAACAATTTTAGTAAAGGATATCTATCCCGGGGCACCCGATTCAGGTCCCTTTGAACTAACTGTGTCGGGCAATTTTCTTTTTTTTACAGCCGACGATGGTGTCATTGGTACCGAATTATGGAGAACAGATGGATCAGAAGCAGGAACGATACTGTTAAACGACATAAGGCCCGGTGCAAGTGCATCATATCCAACTGAACTTACCGCAGTAAACAATTTGCTTGTTTTTAGGGCTTATGATGGCAGCCTGGGGGAAGAATTGTGGGTGTCAGATGGAACGGTGGCAGGAACAGTTTTATTAAAAGACCTGTACCCAGGCGTGGCTAATGGTTTTCCAAATCAGTTGACTGTGATAGGCAATACTGTTTTTTTTAATGGCAGCGACGACGTAAACTGGTCGGAATTATGGAAAACAGATGGCACAGCTGCCGGAACGGTAATGGTAAAAGATATTGCTCCGGGATTAGATGGTTCTGACCCAAGCTTTCTCAGGAATGTAAACGGCACATTGTTTTTTACTGCATATACAGATACAGAGGGAGAAGAACTCTGGAAAAGCGACGGCACCAATGCGGGTACAATGCTAGTGAAGAATATAAATCTAGGGTCTTTTTCTAGCTCACCCAACAGGCTGACCAATGTAAACGGGCTTTTATATTTTACGGCATTTCAGGGTTCGGCAACAGTACTGATGAAAAGTGATGGAACTGAAAACGGCACAATAGCATTAAATACTTCCGCAGTTAGCAACGGTACTTTCAACACTTTTTATGGCTTTGAAAATAAGTTGTACTTCATGTACAACGGTTATAAACCGGGGATACCTGTTACCGCAACGGGCATTGAACCCTGGGTATCCGATGGCTCTAATGCCGGTACTACATTGATAAAGGATATAAATGCGTTTACCAATGCTGCCAATCCCGGCCCTTATGGAAGAGCCGGCAATACCATCTTTTTTGCAGCAACAGAGGGAACGAATGGCATCGAGCTTTGGAAAACAGACGGAACAGAAGCCGTCACTGTGCTGGTAAAGGATATTTCTGCCGGAGCAAGCAACTCCAGCCCTGCCAACTTTGCCAATGTAAATGGCACTATGTTTTTTACGGCTACCACTACTGCAGCAGGCAATGAACTCTGGAAAACAGACGGAACAGAAGTAGGTACAGTAATGGTAAAAGATATACGTTCAGGTGCATCAGGGTCTGCCCCTGCATTTTTAACCGCTTCAGGCAATACGCTTTATTTTACAGCCAATGATGGAACCACCGGCATTGAACTATGGAAGAGTGATGGCACGGCTGCTGGTACCGTACTGGTGTCTGATATTGTTGCAGGTACCGGCTCTCCTTCCTTAGCCTTACTTACGGATGTAAATGGAACTTTATTTTTCCGAGCAACTGTAGCAGCATCTGGCAGTGAATTATGGAAAAGTGATGGTACAGCAGCAGGTACTGTTATAGTAAAGGATATTGTTGCAGGAACCGGTTCGCCAGGCATCACCAGCATTGCTGCTTATAATGGTAAAGCATATTTCAACGCAAATGATGGAGTGAATGGAAATGAACTCTGGGTAAGCGATGGAACTTCAGCCGGCACAACATTGTTTGTGAATATCTCTGCCGGATCAGCTAACTCGAATCCACAAAATTTTTCTGTGGCAGCGAACAAATTATATTTTACTGCTTTTACCGCAGCAACGCAATTTGAACCCTGGGTAACTGATGGAACGCCGGGAGGCACGATGATGATCACCGAAATTGTTCCAGGTAGCAGTGGCTCCACCCCAAATTTTTTTACCGGTATGAATGGTTCTGTATATTTCAGCGCTGGCGCCACTGCATCTGGCCGTGAGCTATGGAAAACCGATGGCACCGCTTCCGGAACACAATTGGTAAAAGATATAAATACTGGTACAGGCAATAGTAACCCCGAATTACTTACTGCAGTTAACAACACTTTATTTTTTCGTGCAACTACCACGAGCGGCGGTGTTGAATTTTACAAAAGCGATGGCACTGCTGCCGGCACAGTGGGTTTTGACTTGTATCCCGGAACAACAACTTCCACTCCTGATTATTTAACAGCTTTAAATAGTAAACTTTTATTTTCTGCCACACACCCCGTTTTGGGCAGGGAAATCTGGAAAGTATATGCTGTCCCCGGCTCCAATTTTACGATAGTGGGAGATACAACACCTTGCGTAAACGGAACTGCTGTGTATTCAGCCACGGACATAGTGAACGATAGCACTATTTATACCTGGACTTTGCCGCTTGGTGGCGGAACCATTATCAGCGCAGCCGATACTGTTGTTGTACGCTGGGATACTGCCGGTACCAGGAATGTGCAATTAGTGCTTTCTAATATTGCCGGCAGTTCAGCACCGAAACAACGAAGCCTGGTAGTAAGCGGTACAGCACCTACGAGGGTTCCGGTGATATTCAATTTTGCCCGCACACTGAGTGTGGATTCAGTACTGCAAAGTGCTTCCCTGCAATGGTTCAGAAATGATACGATCATCGGCGGAGCTACCAATTCTTCTTTTTATGCAGGGTTAGCAGGCAGCTATACATTGAAATACAAAAATAATTGCGGCTACGGCCCGGCCTCCAATACTTTTAACTTTCCGGCTGATACACTTTCGCAAACAATAACATTTCCGCATACAGATACCCTTGCCATGTCGCCAACTGCAAAGACAGGTTTGCCGGCCACAGCAAGCTCCGGCCTTCCTGTTTTTTATCAGAAAATAAGCGGACCCGGTAATGTGGTGAATGATACATTATTTATTACCGGTGTGGGCACTATCATCATAAAAGTATTGCAACCGGGTGATGATGTTTACAGCCCAGCTATGCCTAAATATGACACTATCATTGTTAAAAAAGGCAACCAGTTGATCAGTTTTGATTCTATCCCGTCAAAAATTTATCCTGCCACGGCTTTTACACTGGCAGCCATTTCATCTGTTGGATTGCCTGTAAGCTTTTCAGTTATTTCCGGCCCGGCCTCTGTTGCCAACGGAAACCTTTCTATCCTTGGGGCGGGATTGATAACCGTGAGGACAACTCAAAACGGAGATACCAATTATAATGCTGCAACGCAGGTAGACAGGACATTCTGTGTGGGTATAAGAACACTAACAGCCATTACAGGTATTACATCCCCCTGCTTTGCCACTTACCAGTATACTACACAAAAAATTACCGCGGCTAATTATGTATGGACTTTGAGCGGTGGCGGAATATTGACAACCAATAACGATACAGCATGGGTGCAATGGCAAACAGCAGGAACATATACATTGAGCGTAAAAGCAAACAGCCCCTGCGACCCTGTATATACAAATGAACAGCAAATAAGTATTACCACTTCAAATAATACTATTATCGGTCCGGTAACAGGTATGTTACCTGCAGATGGGGTTATTGATCAACAATTACCGTTACGTTTATCCTGGATACCAGGAATAAATACAGTGAACTATGACCTGTATGTATGGGATTCAGCCGCCACGGAGCCTGTTGTTCCTTATGTATCCAATATATCTGCCATCTCATACAGCATTTCCAAAAATGCCCCATTTCCTTATAATAGAACGTATAAATGGAAAGTGGTATCAAAGAACCCCTGCGCACAAATAGCAGGGCCGATACAGAAGTTTAGGCTGATACCATTGCCTGATTTAGTGATAAGTGATATACAGGCGCCGCCAACTGCCACATCAGGCCAAACAGTAACCATCAGTTGGAAGGTAACAAATATCGGCCCGGGTAAAACATTGCTGAATCAATCATGGGAGGATGGGATTTATTTTGCATTAGATACAGTTCCTTATACAAACCTTGGTAACCCTTTTCCTTTTTCTTCTAGATGGAGCCAGTTAACTGCAGCAGGAAGGCCCGTATTACTTGGAAGAAAAGACAGGCCTTCCTCATTGGACAGCGGACAGTTTTATATCAATAGCATCAACTTTACCCTGCCATTGGGCTACAACTTCCCGGTGTATGTGTATGGAATTGCTGCCAATAACGGCGCTATTTATCGTTTATTACAGGCAAGCAACCTGAATGACACAGCCAGGGCGCCAAACCAGATTGTTATCACACAACCGCCTGTTCCGGACTTGCGGGTTGACTCTGTGTTTACTCCGGCATCCATTTTTTCAGGCAGTGCCATGAATATTACTTACAAAGTAAAAAACTATGGAGTGGTAACTCCTGCGGGTGGTGTATGGACGGATTCAATATTTATTTCTCAGAACCCATTGTTTGACAGAAATCAATGCACACCTCTCAGCTTACCTAAGGGCAATGGTTCATATTATCCCGGGGCTTCCAATGCTTATGTATTTAATAATGTTCAGTTGAATGCCGATAGCACTGTTACCAAAAACCTGCAGGCGGTGATACCCAATTTTATATTTGGTACATGGTTCATCTATGTAAAGACAAATGCCAATACAGCTGCAAATGGATTTATTTATGAAGGAGCGTTGAATAATAATAATGTGGGCCAGGCGCAACTGCAGTTATATCTTACTCCCACACCGAAACTTACCGTCAGTTCGCTTACTGTGCCTGTCAGCACAGCTAGTACTACACAACCCATCGGTGTAAATTGGAATATTAAGAATGAGGGCTTCCGAGATAATATAGAAAAAAACAGGGGGCATTATATTACCATGAGCACCTGCCGTGTTCCCTGCCCGCCAGGCAGCTCTCCGGGTAGTATTTGCATAGGCCCTTCGGTTATTAAGGATAGTGTTGTTTCCGGAAGTAGTTATTGGATTGACAGGGTTTATCTGAGTACAGATTCAACAGGCTTGAATATTGCAAATGCAGTATTAGTAAAAGAAGTAAATCATGGAACAGTTAATTCAGGAATATATACAGACGCACCCGGCCCATCTTACAGCTTTGTAAGTTGCCCGGCATTGGCAGGCGGCAATATCAATATTACAAATGTTATTAACCCGGGTTCTGATTTTGCAAAAGCAGAAAACTTTACGGTGCCGTCAAACCTGCAGCCGGGTAATTATTATGTATATGTTTATACCAACCCTACTAAAAAAGTTTTTGAATATCCCGGCACAGCGCAAATAAGAAGAAGTGCATTGCCCCTCGCTGTGCAAAGACCAGATGCTGTTGTGTCTTCCATCGGCTCGCCTGCTTCAGCTGCTGGCGGGCAAACTATTACTGTTAGCTATAATGTTCTGAACAACGGACCCGGCGCTGTATATAACCATCAGCGGAAAGACAGGTTTTATATAAGCAATAATTCCGTCTTTGATGGCAGTGCCCAGGTTATCAGCACACAAACGTTTACCGAAAGTATGCCGGTAGGAACTCCTATACCACATACATTCAATTATACTATACCCGCTGCAACAAACGGTACCAGGTACTTCTATATAGTAACCAACTACGACAGCTTGTTTAAAGAAACTAACCAGCTAAATAATACAAGCATTGCCGCAGCCACTTCCATTATTGCTGCGCTACCTGCGGATTTAGTTGTTTCATCGGTATTGCTACCGGATTCAGTATTTATACAATCACCGGCAACATTTAAATACACCGTTATCAATAACGGTACGGGCCCTACTATTGGAAACTGGACAGACAGTTTGTTCATCAGTTGCAGCCCTACTTTTAACGCTGCCACCGCTAAGTTTATAATAAAGAGAACACAAATAAGAACAGTAGCCGCAGGCGGAAACTATACTGATTCCTTTGCGCACAGCATTCCGCAAATGAGTTATGAAATCAATAACTGTTTTCCGCAGCAGCTGTATGCCCCCGGTTATTTCTTTGTAAAAGCAAATGCTGATAACGGCGCTTACGAAGGAAGCAATTTGAATAATAATATCGGCGCCAGCAGCAGCCGGGTAGTGGTGAATCCCCTGGTGGATCATGTAATGGTTGCTGCTTCTGTGAACAGGGATACCGTATCATTAGGCACACCCTTTACAGCAAACTGGAAAGTAAAAAACATTGGTTACAAACCGACAGAAGATTATTATGCTTCTTACTATGATGGTATATATTTCTCTGCGGACTCTATAGTAAATGCCAATGATGTGAAGGCATTTGGTTTCCTGAACTATAATACCATTAGCCGGAATGACAGTGTTGTTACTACCAAATCAGTAATGCCGCCAGATATTCCTGCCGGTGACTATTATGTAATAGCAAAATCAAATTATTCAAACCGTATTCTTGCAGAAAAAATATTTACAAATAACAATGAGTTTATACGGAATATCAGCGGGCAGGCAAGGAAAATACACCTGCTAAGGCCTCCGCTTCCAGATCTTATTGACACTATTCTTTCTTCCCCAGCCTCGGTACCAATGGGACAGCCGTTTACTGTTATTTACAAGGTTACTAATAGCGGTCCAGCTGTTACATTCCCCGGTGCATGGAAGAACGAACTTAGGCTGTCCACCAATTTCCAGGCACAAGTTGGCCAAAGTGTACTTTCCAATAAAACACGAACAACCCCGCTTGCACCAGGTGCATCGTTCATGGATACGGTAACATGTACGATGCCATTGAATATTGCTCCCGGAAACTATGTGCTGATAGCCCGAGCTAATTCCAACAATGCTGTACCGGAGAGCAATACAACCAACAACCTTGGCTTCGGATTTATAGAGGCCCAGTTGCCCGATTCTACTGACCTGATTGTGGAGAATATTATGAAGCCGGATACTGTTTATCTCGGTTATACAATTGACACAGCAAAATGGGTGGTTAAAAATAACTCCGGTGCAAGTGTCCGCGGCTGGTTAACAGATGGCATCTACCTGTCAGCAGGTAATTTGCTGGATTCTACCGCCGCATTGCTGGGTACAAAAAAACGATATGTTGATTTGCTGCCGATGGAAACAGATAGTCTTTGGCTGACACCAAGAGTAACAACTGCAACAGAAGGTCATTACAACCTGTTTGTAAAAACAGACCTGCTTAATAATATCATTGAACTGGATAAAACAAATAATACAGGTATTGCTACCACTCCCATATATGTAAAAGCTAAAGAACTGAAGCTGGGTATCCCGGAACCGAATACACTCCAAACCATCAACAGGTATTATAAACTGCGGATACCCGATTCGCTGCGGGGTGCCACTATACTCGTTACGTTGAAAACAAATGATTCGCTGCTTGTACGCAATGAAATGTTTATCGGAGGAGGATTTGTTCCAACGCCTGCCAGTTATGATTACCGGTTTGAAATACCTAACTATGGCAATCAGCAAATTGTAATGAGTGATGTTAATGATTCGGTTTATTACATTATGTACCGCTGTGTGACTACTGACCCTCCGGTACAGGATATAACACTGAGAGCGGATGTATTGCCATTTGCCATTTTAAATGTAAACACCAACAGCGGAGGAAATATTGGCAATGTAACTGTGAGGATAAAGGGCTCACTTTTCAGGGACAGCATGATTGCTAAACTGAGCAACGCAACGACCACTATTTATGCATCTGCTGTCTATTATACAAACAGCACCCAAGTGTTTGCCACTTTTCCCCTTCAGGGTAAACCGCTGGGTGTTTATAACCTGACACTAATTAAACCAGACTCTTCTTCAGCGATATTACCCAATGGGTTCTCTATAGTTCCTGCAAATAACGGAGGATTGATAACAGGTGGTGGTGTAAATACCGGCCCGGGCAATGGCAATGCACCCGGTTGCGACCCCGGCGCAGCCAGTGGGCTGAATTCGCAATTGGTGGTGGAATTGATTGTGCCTGCAAGTGTGGTAAGGGGCAGACCGGTGGTCATCGTTATCAATTTCAGCAATCCCACAAATTTTGATATACCTGCACAATCAAGGATATTATATAATGATGAAGAAGTGAAGATGGCATTTACAAAGGCAGGCGTTCCTTCTGGTACCCCAACATTATACTTAGAATTTACAGAGCCGGGCGGACCGCCGGGTATTATCAGACCGGGCGGAGGCGGTTCAATAATCGTTCATTGTAAAGCACCACCGCAGGTTCCCGAAGACAGGGATGTATTATTTAAACTACAATAAAAGCCAGCTAAAAATATTTTATGTATAACATCCTACATATTTACACTAGGAATAAATGTAAGTGCAGATTAGTACTGCTGATGTTTTTTTCAATTTGCTCTGTTGCGGTCCGTAGCCAGAACCTGAACAGCCCCAACAAGCGGGGCCCTTTGGGTACACAAGTAAATACCCTAAGCGGTAATTTATTCATCCCACGCACAGATGTTTATGTACCGGCCAGGGGCTTTGGACTGAACATCAGCTTTCATTACAACAGTTTTTTGTTTACTGAAGAATATGGGTATGGTAAAGGATGGACATTTGAATACAATATTAGGTATAAACAGGATACCATACCTGGTTCAAAACTGATTCTGTGGGGCGACGGAAGGGAAGACCAATATGATTCAATACCCGGCGGTGCTTATAAATCACCCCGAGGATTTTACAGTAAACTGGTTCAACACCAACCAGGGCAATATGTACTGATAGAGCTCGACAGTGTAAAGTATTTTTTCAATAATGCTGTACATAAACGGATAACAAGGATGGAAGAGCCTAACGGTAACTATATCAATTTTACATACATCGACAGTCTGCTTACCGCTATCAACAATGCTGCAGGACAGAGCATCAGTTTTACCTATAACCCGCAGGGAAGGCTGGCCACCGTGGTGGATGCCATTGCTACACCCAGCAGGACATTTACCTATACCTATGATGCAGCCGGCAACCTGAAGGAAGTAAAAGACCCGCTGAATAATAAATACCAGTACACTTATTTGGTAAACGGCCCGATGAAATCACTGTCCGATAAGAACAACAATAAAGTCGACATCATTTACTTCCCGGATAGAACGATACGGGAACTGATTGGCTGTAATAAGCGGCTGAGTTTTTCGTATGACACAAGTTCAAAAACCACTTTCGTAACCGACCACCTCACAACCGGAAACCAGGTAACAAAATACAAATACAAAACGGTTGAAAATTTATCCTGGATCACATCCATGTCGGGCAATTGTTGTGGATTTAATATGAGTTATGAATACGATGACCAGGGTAACCAAACTAAAATGACGGATGCCAACGGGCAGGTGTATACATATACGTATGATGGGTTTGGCAACATGCTTACTACTACGGATCCATTGAACCAAAAAAGCATTTACACGTATTCAGCAGATTTTAAAAAAATAAATAGTTTTAAAGACCCTAAAGAAAATCTTTACACTATCGGTTATGACAGCCGGGGCAATATGACGCAATTGGTGACACCAAGTAATAATGTTTATACGGCCACTTACAATGCAAATGGCGACATTATTACCAGCACTAACCCCAAAGGCAACATCTATACTTATAACTATGACAGCTATGGCAACCCGGTAAATGTTACAGGACCTAACGGTTACAATGCCGCCTTGTCTTTTGATGCAAGGGGCAACTTATTGTCTTTTACGAATGCAAGGGGAAATGCCTCTTCAGCCGAGTATGATATATTAAACAGGCTAAAAAAAATAACCGACCCTATCAATAACGATATTCAGTTTACTTACGATGCAGCAGGGAACCTGGTAACTTTCAAAAACAAAAACAATGAAACCACTTCATTGAATTTTGATGCCAGCAACAGGCTGGTGAATATAACCGGGCCCACCGGCAATCAATCCAATTATACCTATGACGGTATGGACAATCTCTTATCGGCAAAAAACGCATTGGGGCATGAAACAAAAATGAATTATGATACCCGCAACCGGCTGAAGGGAACAAAAGACCCCGACAATAACAATGCTGCTTATTCTTATGATGGGAATGGTAACATTACATCAGTAAGTTTGCCCAATGGCCGGCAACTGAATTATACCTATGATGCCCTCAACCGGTTAATTTCTGTAAGTGATGCCACGAGTACCATTGCCAGCTTTGTGTATGATAAAAACGGGAACATTACCAACTATACCAATGCTACTGGGGCCATTGTAACAGCTGCTTATGACAGCCTTGACCGCCTGAAAAACATAACTGACCCGCTGGGCAACAGCAGCCAGCTAACTTATGATAAGAATAGCAATATACTTTCCGTAATCGACAGGGAAGGCCGCACCAGCTTTTATACTTACGACAGCCTGAACAGGGTAAAAACTTTTACTGACAACAATGGCTTTGTAATAACACCGGGCTATGATGCGCAAAGCAATATCATTTCGCTGAAAGACCAGAACAATAACATCACCACTTATACATACGACAGCCTGAACCGGAGAAAGCGAATGACTTACCCGGACGGGAATTATGTTGAAAATACATACGATGTAGAAAATAATGTTACAGCAATCAGGCGTACAGATGCTACTGTTATTAACTACCAGTATGATACATTGAACAGGGTAACCAGCCGTACGCTGCCCGGGGGCGAGGTATATACATATACTTACGATAAGCTTAACCGGGTGCTTACAACCAACAACAATAACGGCACTATCACCTTCACCTACGACAACCTGAACCGGGTGACATCAGAAAATTTTGATGGCAGAACGTCAAGATATAGTTACAGTATAGCCGGAAGGACTCAAACAACTATTTATCCTGATAGCACTACGGTGATAAAAGAGTTTGATACAAGAAACAGGCTCACCAAAATTTTAAAAGACAGCGTAACGGTGGCAGCGTATGCTTATAATAATGCCAACCAGCTTACCAATAAAACATTTGGCAACGGTGTAAGCAGCAGCATGCAGTATGATTTTGCCAACCGCTTAAGTTCTATTACTACAGGAACGATGCAGAACACTGCATTTACCTATGATAAGGAAATGAACAAGACGGCTATCAGTCGGCTAAACAATCCTTCTTTATCTGAACAATTTACTTATGATAATGGCTACCGTCTTACCAATTATAAAAGAGGCCCAGTCGGTAGTCCGAATATTCAAAACAGCTACAACTATGATGCTGTGGGCAACCGGACCGCTGCAAATCTGAACGGAGCGGTTACAACCTATTCTATAAATAACTTGAACCAGCTGACAGGAGTGAACGCTACCAACTTCACTTTTGATAACAGGGGCAATCTTACATACGACGGAACTTTTTATAAAACATACGATGCGGATAACCGTTTGGTAAAAGACTCATCATCACCAGCCAGTGTGGTTACCTATGGCTACGATGCCATCAACAGGCGGGTAACCAAAACCATTAACGGGAACACCTTGAAATATTCGTACAGCGGCGCTGCGCAAATTGAAGAAAGAAACAGCAGTAATGTTTTATTGAACCGCACTGTATTTAATGGCTTTTTGTCGCCGGTGATGAATGAGAAGAACGGGAATAAATTTTATTACCACCCCAATGAATTGGGTTCTGTGGAAGCCATAAGCAATAACAGCGGAAGGCTTTTGGAAAGCTATCGATATGATGTGTATGGAAAACTGTCAAGGTATGACAGTTTGAATAACCCCTTGGCCGGTTCTTTGGCCGGCAACCGCTTTGGGTTTACCGGGCAAGAGTATGATAGTGCTACCAGCAGTTATCGTTTCTTTTATCGGAACTATTCACCGGAAACAGGGGTATTCAATCAACGGGATTTAATTGAATATGGCGATGGTATGGGTATGTACCAGTATGTGGGAAATAATCCGGCGAATGGGGTGGATGTGTGGGGGTTGGAGATATATTATTGTAACTATAAAGACCATCCTACAGAAAGTACAACGAAGGAGTCATTTTTAGGGTCATCGGTGGATAAAGGTATATCTGATTTTTTATCTAAAGCCAACTATGCCTTAGGAAGGGTTGATTCATATAAAAATGAAATTATTGATGCAGCGAACTATGGAATAGATCAAACAGTCAAATTTGGCAATGATGCGAAGGGAGTAGTAAGAGAATATGGAAAAAATGCAAATGCAAAGGCGATATTAGGCAAACAATACGCAAAAGAGGCTTTTTATAATGCTGAAAAAGCTATTGTTAACAATGTGGATGCCTTCGGTGTAAAAGCAAAAGGGGTTGTACAAAGTGCAGGAGATAAAGTGTCTTATTTGGGAGAAACATTGGGATTAGTAGAGTTTGGGTATAAAGGAACGAAACTGGCAGGAGAATTCACCAATGGTATTTCCCCAGCTGGGCAAAATGAATGGAATGCTTTAGGTGAGTTTGCCTTTAGTGGCTTAACTACTTTTACTGGGCCAGGTGCAGTTGTAGGTAATGTCGATTTTGTTACGGAAGCTGGTACAGGTAAGAACTCTTTTAATCATGCTAGCGACTTCGCTTATTCTGAATTCAGATCATATTTCATAGGGCAAGATTTAGCTGCTATGAAAGAGAAATGGGCAAGCCAACCTTCTGGAACTCCGTTAGAGTGTTACTCAAGTGGGGGTACTCAAAAATCATGGTGGGATATTTTTGACGGTTCAACTAGTGGCCTCTATGCTTCAATGGATGTCCTCCTCACCTCCGACCCCAACCTCATCAAAGGACCGGATGGCCAGCCGGATAAAGCATGGGTAAGTGTAAAAGACAGGATGCCTTATACCATATTGTTTGAGAACGATACCACCGCTACAGCACCGGTAAAATATTTGAAGATCACTTCACCGGTGGAGCCTAAGCAGGATGCCCCCACATTAGAATTGGGTAATGTAGGCTTCAATAATTTTTCATTTGATATTCCTGCGGGCAATTCATTTTACTATCAGCGGCTGGATGCAAGGGATTCCACCGGGCTGTTTATTGACATGACAGCGGGATATGATATTGTTACCAATACTATTTTCTGGGAGTTCCAGGCAATAGACCCCATTACATTATTGCCCCCGGAAGATCCGATGGCAGGATTTCTTTTTGTGCAGGATACCCTTAACCCCGAATATGGTAACGGCTTTGTTAACTTTAGTATCAAACCAAAAACCAATGCACAGACATTAGACACTATCGGGGCAAGGGCTTTCATTGTGTTTGATGAGAACGATACTATCCCAACCAACATTCATAAAAACACCATTGATGCGGTTGCGCCAACGAGCAGTATTGCAAACCTGCCAGACCTTACCCCCGATACAGAAGTAACGCTGACGTATACGGGAACAGATGACCCCAACGGTTCCGGAGTAAAATCGTATTCCATTTATGTAGCCGATGATAATGGCCCGCCGGAATTGTATTTATCCAACTTTACCGGAACAGACACCAGCTTTACTGGTATAGCAGAGCATACTTATAAGTTTTATATAACTGCAACAGATACGGCCGGTAATATAGAAATACTTCGTTTGTTGGACAGTGTAAAGATCACCAATGGGCAGTACATTATATGTCCGGGCGCTAATGTAGTTTTTGATTCAAAAATGACCGGATCAACTTTTCAGTGGCAGGCAGATAACGGAACCGGTTATTCCAATATAACCAATGCTGGCATTTACTCTGGTGCAACAACTGCAATACTTAATCTTAACAATCCTCCAACTTCAATGTATGGCTTTAAGTACAGGTGTTTGGTAAACGGAAACACTTACAGTTTAGAATTTATTTTGAAATTTGGAATGACTTGGGAAGGAACTGTAAGCACTGCTTGGGAGACAATGGCGAATTGGAGTTGTAATAGTTTACCAGATATAAATACTGATGTGATCATAGCTACAGACAAATTAAACTATCCCCTAGTAAATGTAAATACAGTTGTGCGTACTTTAAAAGTAAACACAGGAGCTACATTATCGGTAAAGACAGGTGCAACATTAACGGTAGTAAAATAGTGAACGTATGTATAATCTTATTTTTTAAAAAATAATTTTGAGCGTAAGTGAAAAAAAATATGTATTACGATTTTATTTGATTGCATACTTGTAGCGGCCCACATTTAATATCAACCATAATAATTATTCGCTGCCAAGCAAGCAGTAATTGTACTTGGTTTTATTTTAGCAATAAAACATCTTTGCTTATTGCAAAAACGATTGGTACGTATGTACATATTTTAGAAGAAAATGATTTTATACGACTACACCAGTCGCATGTAATAAACAAGGTATACATAAATAGAATGGATGAAAATGGAGAAATTTGGCTTACCGATGGTACAAAATATGTAGTAAGCAAAAGAAGAAAGCAAATGGTAAAAAAACAAATGTGTGGATTAAAAATAGCAGGTTGAAAGTAGAAAAGAAAAAAGTAAAAAGAGATTTCGCAGAGACTCTCTGCGAAATCTCAAAATTCTCTTGTTCTCTGCGGTGAAAAGAAAAATAACCTATTTGAAGGAGGTTGCAATAACTATAAATGCCCCAAATGAAAAGTTGTTTTAAAACATAATTCATAAACAACTACCTTCCTCGCTCATACACATACATGCACAACCCACACGACCAGCTCATAGATAGTTTTTTAGAAAATAATATTGGAATAGATACGGCTTTTTTAAGCGACGATTTATCCAATGGATTACAAGAAAATATAAAACACTTGCAAGCAGATGACCTGATGACTTATGCTGGCGTAGGCAACGAGACCATAATGGATAGCAAACAACAAATGCGAGGCGATAAAATTTATTGGATGGATAAAAGCCACGACAATGAATTTGAGCAACAGTTTTTAAACCAAGTAGAAAGTTTTATAGAACGGCTTAACAGCACTTGCTACACCGGCATAAACGGATACGAATTTCACTACGCAGTATATGGCCAAGGTGCCAGCTACAAGCGCCACAAAGACCAATTTAAAAATGATAGCAACAGAAAGTATTCTTTGATAAATTATTTAAACAACAATTGGCTAGAAGCAGATGGGGGGCAATTATTGGTTTATCAAAACGACGAAATGCAAAAAATACAACCGCAATCTCAAACGGCTGTGTTTTTTAAAAGCGATGAAATGGAACACGAAGTGGTAAAGGCAAATAGAGATAGGATGAGTATTACGGGTTGGTTGAAAAGGGTATGATAAACATCAAATACATTTTTCCAAAATTATTTTTTTTATTTGTTCCCAATTTTTATCAAAGGGCTCGAATCCTAATATCTCAAAATCATTATCAGCATCTTCAAAATAACAAATACTTCTCCAAAGAAAATTTAATTGGCTTCTTTCATATTTTTTCTCAAAAAGTAAAATTAATTTTTCCCATGGATACAGTTCAAGCAAAGCATAAACATCAAAAAAATCTTTTCTTTTCCCTCTTCCACAAATGGTATGCATTTTCATAGTAGCAATATCCTCTACAGAAAAATATAGTACATTATCTATCTCTACAAATGGGTTTAGCAAAGTTGCAGGCTCTTGCACAAAATCACATTTTACATCATTTATATAGCAAAAAAACATCCTACTGTTTTTACCAATAAATTTAAAAGATAAATCCTCATCGCTAGAAAGAACAATTTCTAACTCATTCAAATCAAATTGGGTTGTGCAAAAAAAATCTAAATCAATGGAAGTTCTATGCCCTATTTGTAAAGCAAGAGAAGTGCCACCAGCCAAGGCAAAATTATTTTTTATAAATGGGATTGTATTTAGTTTTTTCAAAAGACCATAAGTGCCTTTCTCAACTGTAGTAAGATGAAGCATTTATTTCGTTTAATGGAATATTAAAATACAGGCTACAAAAGTTTGCCGTTTTTTTATCTAAAACCCTGCTTCTTTTTATTGCATCTGTAATTTCTTCTTTAGAATACATTTTTATTAAAGTATAAAAGTCTTCCAAAAAACCACGAGTAAGTACCCGTTCTACAATTGACCTTTTATGTTTTTCTCTATCAATTAATTCAATGGGGGTATCCCAAAACAAATATTTAGAAAAAGGAAAATCCCCGCTCTCTAATTTTTTATCTAATGAGGCTGTATCTATATAATTAAAGTAAGATGACATTCCGTTAATAATTTAAAACAAATTTAAAACAATTTATTTAATCACCGATTTCCCAAAAGAAATCAATTCCTTTGGGCTCATGTACCCACCTGATTCCGAAATAATTTTTCCATCTCCATTTATTAAATACAAGGAAGGATAACTTGTAACATTGTATTGCGAAGAAACGGAAACACCCTCACCTTCTTCTCCATCAAGAGAAACATTTATAAAATGCTCATTAAAATATGCGCCCACTTTATCATTAGAAAAAGTTCTTTTCTTTAATTTTTTGCAAGGCCCACACCAAGAGGCATACACATCTAAAAAAACGAGCTTGTTGTCTTTTTTTGCTAAAGCCAAAGCTTCTGCCCAAGTAGCTTTGTGAAATTGAATTCCGGCTTTTGTATCTTCTTTAAAATTTACTTTAGGGTTGTTATAAGAATAGTAAGCAAAACCTGCCCCAGCCAATAAAAGGGTGAATATTATATTTTTCATTTTCATAGTTGTTTTTGTATGGTATAGATACAAGAATTTATATTCCGCCGTTTTCTACATTAAAAGTAAGTCACATCATGCAAATGATGCAATAAAGTATACAAATATTTCTCTCCAATATATAAAAACTACCTTTGTACATATTTTTTATTATGACATTCGAAGATTTAAATTTAAACAAGCCGCTCTTATCTGCATTAACCGATCTTGGATATACAAACCCAACAACAATACAGCACCGGGTTTTCCCTATTGTAATGTCGGGTAGAGACGTGTGCGGTATAGCACAAACAGGAACAGGGAAAACATTTGCCTATCTTTTGCCTTGCTTAAACCAATGGAAATTTAGCAAAGAAAAATATGCTCAAATATTGGTTATAGTTCCTACTAGAGAGCTGGTAGCACAGGTAGTAGAAGCAGTTAAAGAGCTCTCCACTTACATGAGCGTAACAGCAGTGGGTGTGTATGGAGGTACAAATATAAACACACAATCTGCAGAAGTAAGGGCTGGAGTAGATGTACTGGTAGCAACGCCCGGCAGGCTTTTTGACCTATTGATGAATGGGGCAGTGAAAACCAAAAACATAAAAAAAGTTGTAATAGATGAAATGGACGAAATGCTAAACCTAGGCTTTCGTACCCAAATAAAAAACATATTAGATCTTTTGCCAGTAAAGCGACAAAACCTATTGTTTTCTGCAACCATTACAGACGAGGTGGAAACATTGATGGATACATTTTTTAATGAACCAGAAAGAGTAGAAGCCGCTCCCACGGGAACGCCATTAGAAAATATTATACAAAAGGGGTATGCGGTTCCCAATTTTTATACCAAGGTTAATTTGCTAAAATTATTATTGGCAGAAGATGAAACCATGACCAAGGTTTTGGTATTTGTTGCCACAAAAAAATTGGCAGATGAGTTGTACGTGCAACTAGAAACAATTTATCCGGAAACCTGTGGTGTAATACATTCCAACAAAGAACAGAACCATCGATTTAATACCGTAAAACAATTTCACGAAGGAAATTATAGATTTATAATTGCAACAGATATTGTAGCAAGGGGGATTGATATTTCAGAAGTTACACATGTTATTAATTTTGATACGCCCGATGTACCAGAAAATTATATTCACAGAATTGGGCGAACAGGGCGTGCCGATAAAAAAGGTATTGCCATTACTTTTATAACAGAAAATGAAAAGCCGCAACTCGACGTTATTGAAAACCTAATGCATTATAAGGTGCCTATAAAGCCGTTACCAGAAAACCTTGTAATTTCTGAAGTGTTGACGGAAGACGAAATACCTAAAGTGTTTATGAAAACCTACCAAGTAAAACTTCCAAAGAAGGATGAAGTAGGACCAGCCTTTCATGAAAAATCGGCCAAAAATAGCAAGGTAAATTTTGTGGTAAGAAGGAAAGATAGGATGATGAAAAAATATGGTAAACCAATAACAAGGGGGCAAAAGAAAAAAAAATAAACAGCTGGCAGAGTTTTAATAAGCAAAAAAACAATATCTCTATTTTTTATATTACTTTTAGCAACAACTAACTATTGTAAATGGGCTTTAATACATTAACCCAAAAAGTAATTTTAATTTTTACATGGATATTGTTTTTGAATAATTCCAATAAAATTTTTGCGCAACAGCAAGAAAAAATTTTACATGAATTAAATAGCCTTTTGGTAAACACGGTGATGGAAGACTTGTTTACACCTGTAGTGGCAAGTAGAATTTATGTGTACCCCAATATTGCGTTTTACGAATGTATAAGGCAACAGGATAAATCTTTGCCATCGCTAAGTGGTAAAATAAATGGATTGAACCACGTTCCTGATTTGGTGCAACAAAAAAAAGTAGATAATTTTATTGCAGCGTGTATCTCCTTTTCCTACGTTGCGCAAACATTGGTAGGATCTGAATATAAAATTGAAAATTGGAGAAAAGCATTTGTAGATTCTGTAATGGTAATTTCAGATACAGCGATAGTTAAATATTCAATTAACTACGGTCATACAGTAGCTGATAGTGTTATTGCGTGGACAAAAAAAGACAACTACTTAAAGTCTCGTGGGCTGATGCGCTATGTTACAAGAAATAAACCAGGCGATTGGCAGCCAACACCATTGGATTATGCACAAGGATTGGAACCGTATTGGAACAGCATAAGGCCACTTACTTTAATAAAGCCATCTCAGTTTTCGCCCAAAGAAAAATTAGTTTTTAGTAAAGATAAAAAATCGTTGTTTTATAAAACGATGATGGAAACATACCTTATAGGAAAAAAGCTTGATTCCTCTCGAAAAGCAACCGCACTCTACTGGGATGATAACCCTAATGTATCTGTAAACATGGGCCACCTAAATTATTTCGTTCATAAAATTTCGCCAGGCGGTCATTGGATTATGATAGCACAACAGGCTTGTATACAAAAAAATATTTCTGTTGCAAAAGCAGCACAGGTTTATACGCTTACGGCCATTGGTATTTTTGATGCATTCATCAGTTGTTGGGATGAAAAGTATAGTACCAATCTTATACGCCCTATCACTATTATTAATCGTGTTGTAGATAAAAATTGGGAGCCATATTTACAAACACCGCCTTTCCCCGAATTTACAAGTGGCCATGCTGTTGTTTCAAATGCGGCTGCTACTATTCTTACTCGTTTATTGGGAGAAGAATGTAGTTTTGAAGATAAAACAGAAATCCCATTTGGTCAAGGTTCAAGAGCCTTTAAATCATTTTATGAGGCGGCTTTGCAATCTTCTGCTAGCAGGGTATACGGTGGTATTCATTATCCAGAAACTGCCCGCATCAGTGTGCTTCAAGGAAAGGCTATTGGAAAAAATGTATTGAACAAATTGTTATATTAAAAAGTATGCATAAAAAAAAGCTTCTTATAATACTGGTTTACTCAATATTGGTGCTACCCACAAAAGCACAAAAAAAATTCTCATTATTACCATCAAATTATACAGGCATAACTTTTAGAAATGATATCACGGAAGAAGCTTCCATGTTTTATTATTTAAACGAATATTTATACAATGGAGGAGGTGTTTGTATAGGCGATATTAACAACGATGGCCTACAAGATATATATTTTTCATCTACTAAAGGAAACAATAAGCTTTACCTAAATCTTGGGAAACTACAATTTAAAGATATTACAGAAAGTGCAGGTGTAAATGGTGGCCAAGGTATAAAGACGGGTATCAATATGGTTGATATAAACAATGATGGCTTGTTAGACATCTTCGTCTGCAAATCTGGCTACAAAGATCCACTGCTAAGAAAAAAAATACTGTATATCAATAATGGCAATTTAACATTTACCAATAAAGCGGCAGCATATGGATTAGAAGACCAGAGCTTTTCTACACAAGCCTATTTTTTTGATTATGATAATGATGGAGACAAAGATGTATATTTTGTAAATCACCCATCTGATTTTAGTAAATCGATGACGGTACCAGCAACAATGCAAAACGGCAAACTTATTTATGTAGAAGATACCAACAGGCTATATGTAAGTGATAGGCTTTATGAAAACAGTGGAAATAAATTTATTGATGTAACTAAAAAAGCAGGGTTACTAAACCATGCTTTTGGTTTAAGTGCGTCTATTTTTGATTTTAATAAGGATGGCTATCAAGACATTTTTGTAGCCAACGACATGAACAAACCAGATTGTATTTACATAAACAATAAAAATGGAAGCTTTACAAATAAGCTTTCAGACTATTTTAACCATACCAGTTTTTTCTCTATGGGAAGCGACGTTGCAGATATAAACAATGACGGGAAAGAAGATTTGTTTGTAGCTGATATGGCAGTAGAAGACCCAGCAAGGCAAAAGCAATTGTTTTCTGTAAACCAACAATATGATAAGTTTCAGTTGATGATAAATTTCAATTTATATCATCAATACCCTCGGAATAATTTGCAATTAAATAATGGCGATGGTACATTTAGTGAAATTGCAAACCATGCAGGAGTAGCACAAACAGATTGGAGTTGGGCGCCATTAATGGTAGATTTTGATAACGACGGCAAAAAAGACATTTACATAACAAATGGTTTAAAAAGAGATGTAACAGATTGGGATTATAAAGTTTTTATTTTGGACTCTATTATGAAAACAATGAATAGTGGGCAAAATGTAGATATGGAAAAATGGTTGAATAGTATTCCCTCTGTAAAAGTAAAAAATTATTTTTATCACAACAATGGAAGTCTGGCATTTGATAATTATACAGATGTATGGATGGACGAGCCCGCTTCGTTTTCGAGTGGAGCGGCTTATGCAGATTTAGATAACGATGGAGATCTGGATTTGGTTGTAAACAATGTAGATGACGAAGCGTTTGTTTTCAAAAATAATTCGTCGGACGAAGCAAACGCAGCTAACTTTTTAAGGGTTAAACTATACAAATCGCCCCAAATAAAAAATGAAATATATGGCAGCATTCTTACGATAACTGATGCGAAAGGGCAACAACAAATTCAACACTTCGATCCGCAGCGAGGGTTTTTATCAACCATGGAACATTTGGTGCACTTTGGTGTTGGGCCCGATACCATTATTCCTAGAGTAGAAATAATTTTTCCAAATCAAAAAAGCATTGTTTTAGAAAACGTAAAAGCAAACCAAGTGCTCACCGTTTATGAATCAGATGCCAAAGCTAAAGTGCTGTTGACAGAAAAAAAAGCCACCATGTTTTCTGATATTACTTCTCTTAATAAAATAAAATACACACACATAGAAAATGATTTTATAGACTTTAAAAGAGAGCCACTCATTCCTTACAGGTGTAGCCGCAAGGGCCCGTACTATGCTACTGCCGATGTAAATGGAGATGGTAAAGAGGATATTTTCATTGGAGGATCAGCAGGGGTAGAAGGAAAATTGATGATTCAAAATATAGCCGGAGGATTTGTAGAAAAAAAGCAAACTGCATTTATAACCGATAAGGCTTGCGAAGATATGGGCGCTCTTTTTTTTGATGCCGATGGAGATGGCGACAATGATTTATACGTTGTGAGTGGTGGGGCAGAATTTAATGCTGAAAATAATTTGTATCAGGATAGGTTATACACAAACGATGGTAAAGGAAATTTTAGCAAGGCATTAAAGAGCCTTCCTACAGAAAATTACAACGGTTCTTGTGTAACCACAATGGATTTTGATGATGACGGTGACTTAGATTTGTTTGTAGGTGGACATGTTTTACCGGGCCAGTTTCCAAAGCAGGATAATTGCATAATTTTAGAAAATAACCACGGAATATTTAGAGATGTAACATTACAAGTTGCAAAAGATGTTTCAAAAATAGGGATGGTAAATGCAGCAAGTTGGATAGATATAGATGGAGATAAGAAAAATGAATTGGTTCTTTCTGGTGAATGGATGGCGCCCCTTATATTTAAATGGCAAAATGGAATGTTTATAAAAAGGGAGCATTATGTAAGCTTCATTTCGCCAACAACAGAAAAAGATACAACAATTACCCTCAATGAATTTACTGGTTGGTGGTATTGCCAAAAAGTAATGGATGTAGACAATGATGGGGACCTTGATATTATTTTAGGAAACCGTGGTACCAATTCTTCCATAAAAGGAAACTATTACAATCCATGTACTATATATGCAAAGGATTTTGACAACAATGGAAGTTATGATGCTATTTTGGGTTATTACAACCAGGGGAAATGTTACCCTCTTTTTAGTAGAGACCAGCTTATAGATCAAATGCCCATGATGCGAAAAAAATTCATTCGTTATAAGGATTATTCTGGTACAACCCTCAATAATTTATTTTCTGCAGAACAAAAAAAAGGAATGCAGATATATAAAACAAACTTTTTCGAATCGGGGGTTTTGCTAAACGAAGGTAATAACAGGTTTAAATTTATTCCGTTACCAGAAGCTGCACAATTATCAAATATAAATGATCTGGTAATATCGGATTTTAATAAAGATGGAATAAAAGATATACTGGTTTGTGGAAATAGCAACGACCCCGCGGTAATGGTTGGGAATATAGATGCGACGTCAATAATATTAATGACCGGAAAAGGAAATGGCTTATTTAAACCAGAAGCAAATTCTAGCACAGGCCTTATCATAAAAGGAGAGGCTCGTAAACTTGTGTATATTAAAGAAAATAATTTATTGCTGGTGCTTAAAAATAATTTGCCTGTAAATGCGTTTAGGTATAATAACTAGCAAAGCGAAATAGCTATATTATCCAAAGTGTTCATTTTCAATAAAAAAACAAATTATTTAAATTATTTAAATATAAAAAGACTTAAAATATTTGTATATTACTTTATAAATTACCCTAAATCTAACAATCCAAAGGTTAATGAAAACCAAAAGACGACTATCCATAATATTATTTTCATGTATACTTTGTTTTATAGTTTCCGCTTTTGTGATAGAAAGATTGGTTACTAATAAGGTGAAAATTTTGTTGGAAGAAAAACTAAAAAGTGTAAGCAGCCAAGTAGATAAAACAATCTTTATACAAGCCGCCCCCATCATAGGCTATGTAGATGAAAGTTCTTATTGGGATGAACTGTGTACTGCCTTGAAAAACAACGACACCGCTTGGATAACAAGCAATATGACCACTCCGCTACAAACACCATTTTATAAAGCAAACCTAATAACCATTCTTGACAATACAGGGAAAAATATATACAATAAAATATTTAACACCCAAAATCAAGTTGCATTAAAGGATATAGGAACATCATTGGATCTAACGAAATATGGCAAAACTTCTAATGCGGAAAGGATTTGTTTTAAAAAGGGTGACCATTATTTTGAAGGTTATATATCGTCAATTGTGCCAAGGATTGATTATGCCAGAAAAACAAAACCACTCGGTTTCTTAATAGTTTGTAAAATTATAAATCAGGATTATCTCAAAGATCTAGAAGAGTTAAATCCAGAGTATAAATATAGTTTTGAACCAGCAAGCGTTAAACCCAAAGATTTTATAAACAAAAAAACAGCAGTACTCACGTATTACAAAACCATTTCTTGTATAAATGCACCCCCGCTGTACATAAGAGTTACCAACATCAATTCCGAAACAAAAGCATACTTTGATTTTGTGAGAGAATCGCTTTTGTTATTTATCATTTTTATATCGGTGATTATAATAATTCTTTATCGTTATTTTTTCAGGTATTTCTTTAAGCCCTTAGAGAAAATTTCTATTGCTTTAGAAAAAAATGATTCTACAATAATTTCAAATGTTATAACCAAAGACACAGAGCTTGGAAAAGTTGCAAAGATGATTGATGTATTCTTTGAGCAAAATAAAAACTTTCAAACAGAAATAGACCACAGAATACAAACCGAGGCTGAGCTAAAATGGGCGGTAGATAAAATAGAAACGGCTATGCTGGCAAAACTAAGGGCAGAACAATCAGCGGATGCTAAAAGTGAGTTTTTGGCCACTATGAGCCACGAAATAAGAACGCCCATAAATGGTGTAATTGGTGTTGCAAATTTATTAAAAGATGAAAAGCTTACGCCAAGACAAAAAGAGTATGTAGATATATTAAACTATTCAAGTAAACACCTGTTGGCGTTGGTTTCAGATATATTGGATTTCTCAAAAATAGAAACTGGAAAAGTTGAATTTGAGTCTACATCATTTAACCTAAACAATATCTGTGAATCTGTATACCAGGTTTTTAAAATAAACGCCAATGTGAAAGGCATTGATTTAATTTATAACCCAGATAAAGCCATAGAAAATTCTCTTTATGGAGATAGCGTAAGAATAAACCAAGTATTAACAAATTTAGTGGGCAATGCTATTAAGTTTACTTCAAAAGGTAACGTAACATTTGGCTATAAATTATTATCTAAAACAGTTAATAATTGTACAGTTGAATTTACTGTACAAGATACCGGTATAGGTATAGCTACTAATGAACAAGAAAATATATTTGATGGTTTTGCGCAAGCTAATAAAAAAATAGCAAGTAATTTTGGTGGTACAGGACTTGGCTTAACAATTAGTAAAAAGCTGATTGAATTACAAGGTGGAAGGCTTACGATGAAAAGTGAACTAGGCAAGGGGTCTACATTTACCTTTTACATTACTTTTGAAACACATGCGTATGAAAAGATATTGCCTAATGTAAATTCTACCGCATTCATAAGTGGCAGCAATTTAAATGGAATGCAAGTGTTGATTGTAGAAGACAACAATATAAACGTACTAGTTTTAAAGCGATTTTTGGAAAAGTGGGGCATACATTATAAGATAGCCAATAATGGAAAAGCCGCTATAGAAATGGTGGAAAAAGAATCTTTTGATCTTGTTTTAATGGATATCCATATGCCAATAATGGATGGCGAAGAAGCTACCAGGGAAATTAGATTAAATACAAATGAAAGAATAAGCAAAATACCCATCATTGCCCTTACAGCAAACGCTACTGTAGATATGCAACATAAGCTATTAAACAACGGATTTACAAATTATTTAAGCAAACCCTTTAATCCCGATAACCTTTTTAAAGTTCTAAAAAAGCACTATGTACTAGCATAACACGTGCGTACTTAAATAATTTTTAAAGGCGTACGATCCACAAAATTATTGTTAGTTGTTTTGTTGAACTGGTTTAACACATAATCTAAAATGATTGTTGCTGCTTTATTTTTTACTTTTACATAATTGATAATTTGTTTGGATTCAGCACCTAAATTTACCTTTGCCTCCCGAGCAGTTCTTCCAAGCTCCAGTTTACTATATTGTTGCGCTATCATTTTTTGTAAACTTAAAAACAAAATATTGAAATAAAGTTTGTGTGTTTTATTGGTTTCATAATCCAATCCAATAAAATGTGTTTCCATTTCGTTTTCATAAAAAATAAAAGTGTAAAACCCTATCATAATATTATCGAGATACAAGGCATTGAATTCAAATTTTTCTTGAAGATCATTCTTCAATTGATAAAAATAACCTGCATCTACTGTGCCAAGTTTTATGGATTGTTTGTTTACAACATTCCAATAAAGTGTTTCAATTGTATTTGCATTTTCTAAAATTTCGGTAGCGGCTAGTGGTATTATTTTAATAGGCTCAAATGCAGCCATTATTTTTTTGGCTCTTTTGAAATAATCTTTGTGCAGGTTTTTTAAGTAGTCATCAAAACTAAGCCAATGGGGTCTCCTATGTATCTCCATGGTTACATCTGCATTAAAAAGACGGTAACCAAATGATTTGGCTCGTTGCTCTATAAAAAGATCTTCACAGTCTTTAATTATTATGCCGTAAGGTTTATTGGTTTGTTTTGTAAAAAGTTTTATGGCATCACAAACATTTAATTTATGTTCCTTTTTTTTAAAATAAAACCCCTGAAAATTTATCCGCAACAGATGCCCACAAATAAGTAAGGGTAATTTTGAAGGCAATATACATTTTGCCATTTTAATAAGTATGGACTGGTCTTTCGAAAAATTTAAATTGCTTTGCCTAAACTGGAATTGCTGTAGATAAACCAAACCGATGAGGTCATCATTTGCATAAACAAGTAAGTAATTATTTATCAAATCTGGAACAGAGGATTTCTCAAAGGCTAGCAAATGTTTACTTCGTAAGTGATGCTCTGCAGGCAAAAAACTATCCCAAACAGTTTCAAGTTTTGTAATTTCTTGGGTAATTTTTATTGTTATTTTCAATGAAGGGATTTGAATGCTTTTGGTAATAGCGGTAAAATTAAAAAATAAAAATTGCAATAATCGCAATACTTATATTAGAAGAAGAACAAGGAATTTGTTGGATGTAGGCGCTGCAATGTTGTAATACCCCAAAATAGCGTATAAACTACAATTAATTGATATATTATTTATGAGAAACAAAATACAATGTCGTTATGAAAAGGGCTGTTAGACAGGGGCGAGGGTCTTGTAAAATAAAAAATTTATCATTGCCTACTTTTAAAAAACCAACAGGCAAGCACTTTACCATACAAATAGATGCAACCGATAAAAAGTACACAAAGGCGAGCAGGGCAAAGTGTAATAAAGATGTTGGGTTGTTTGGGGAAATTGAAACCGTAGGTTTAAGATTTTTAGTAAAAAAGAGCTATCTCCTTTGGGAGATAGCTCTTTTCTCTAAGTTCAACCTTACTTCCCCCAAACCCTCTCCCCATTTATCCATGTACCTAAAACTTTTGTGCCCAATATTTTAGATTTATCGCAATTCATCAAATCGGTATCCAACATAATAAAGTCAGCCGCTTTGCCTACC
Source organism: Ferruginibacter sp. (assembly GCA_031430735.1). GTDB lineage: Bacteria > Bacteroidota > Bacteroidia > Chitinophagales > Chitinophagaceae > Ferruginibacter. Next base: position 178,937 of record JANPCB010000062.1, read on the forward strand.
TCAATACTGCCTTTTTCTTTTTCTTCAAAAGCGGCCTTGGCAGCCCATATTGTCATACCATAAATAGCTTCTTTGCGTGTAAGGGCATTTTCCATTTGAAAACCATTTGCAGGAAAACCTTTAGCATCTTGCCTTACAACTGCCGCAAAAAAAGTTTTTAATGGGTCTATATCTTCTACAGGAAAATCGGTACCGAGTGGCATCCAATTATTGGTTTGTAATAATTGCTTGTAAGCGTACGCTGTTTTTATTTGTGTAGCTCCCACACGATCTTGTGCCCAGTACATATCGCTTGTGGCATGTGTAGGTTGCACAGAAGGTATAATATTGTAGTCAGTAAAAAAATGAAAATCGGAGGCGTCCATTACTTGTGCGTGCTCAATGCGCCAACGTTTGTCATTTTTTCCCTTTAAAACATCTGCATATATTTTTAAGATTATCCTGTTTCCGCTATCGCCAATAGCGTGGGTACACATTTGTAAATTGCTATTGGCAAAAAGTTCTGCAGCTGTTTTAAAATGTGTTTCAGTGCCTAGTAAAAATCCTTTCCAATTTTTCTTATCAGCATAGTCATGTAATAAACAGGCGCCTCTGCTACCCAATGCCCCATCTGCATAAAATTTAAAACCACCCACGGTGAATCTTTCTGTTTTTAATGGTCCGCTTTTAATCCATTTATCGTAGTAGCTGCTATCGTCCGACAACAATGCAAAGATTTTCATTTTTAAACCGTTGTTTTTTTGAGCTTCTTGTACCAGCGTTGCGATATGTTCGCTTATGCCACAATCGTGCACACCCGTAAGGCCTGCAGCAAAACATTTTTCTTGTAAGTCATTGAAATATTTTTTAGCAAGGGAATCGTTTATTTGTGGTACTTTTTTTTCTGCAAAATGCATGGCATTGTCTACCAATATACCCGTAAGCTTTCCGTTTTTTATTTCCACTTCGCCGCCGGCTATTTTTGTAGCTATCGTTATACCTGCAAGGTCCAGCGCTTTTTGGTTAAGCAAAGCAGCATGCCCATCTACCCTTTTTAAAAATACTGGGCGGTTAGGAAAAAGGCTATCAAAAACATCTTTGGTTGGAAACTCTTTTACATCCCAGTCGTTTTGATCCCAACCTCGCCCATACACCCACTCAAGCGGAGCTGTTTTGCTATACTCATTTACTTTACTTACGATTTCTGCAAACGAGGCCGTTCCAAATAGATTACATTTCCAACCATCGGTTGCATAGCCCGTAAAATGACAATGCGCATCTATAAATCCAGGGAAAATCGTATTTCCCTTTGCATCAATATTATTGGTGGAGGCATATTTTGTTTGAATATCAACATTGTTACCTATAGCGATTATTTTTCCATTATTGATTGCCATGGCTTGAAATTCGGAAAAAGAAGAATCGGCAGTGTATATTTTAGCATTGCTTATAATAAGCGAAACATTTTTTTTGCTGCAGCTACAAAAAAACACAACGGAAACGATGGCAATAACAAGATGCTTGAATTTTATCATGCTTCAAAAATAGTTAATAAAGTAATTTGTGGTTTAAATATTAATATAACAGAAGCATTAAAATCAACTTTTTTACTAAAAAATATCCATTCTAATAATTCATTATTAATTTGCACCCATGTTTAATGCAGCACAAGTAAAAGCACTTCAACAAGAATCTATAAAATGGCTCTCATTTGCAGGTAGTGAAATAACAGCCGAAAATGTGGAGGAGCTTCGCAACATTCTTCGTTTTCATGAGCATAGATATTATGTAGAAAGCGATCCATTGATAACAGACGGAGAATACGATACTATTTTTAAAAAGCTCGAAAAATTTGAAACCTCAAACCCTTCATTGATTACGCCAGACTCTCCTACGCAGCGTGTGGGCGCAGGGCTGGTTAAGAATTTTCCAAAAGCACAACACTTGGTACCCATGTTGTCGTTGGATAACTCGTACAATGCAGCAGATCTTATTGATTTTGATAGAAAAGTAAGAGAGCTTTCGGGAATACAAAATATTGAATATTGTATAGAACCAAAATTTGATGGAGCAAGCATATCATTGGTTTATGAAAATGATACATTACTTAGAGGCATTACCCGTGGCGATGGAGAAGTAGGGGATGATATTACACCAAATATTAAGCAGATACGTTCCATACCCATGCACGCCGCTTTGTCTTCGTATGGTATTGAACAGATAGAAATTCGGGGAGAAGTATTGATAAACAAAAGCAATTTTGCAAAGTACAATCAAGGATTAATAGAAGAAGGATTGCCTCCATTGGCAAATCCTCGCAATGCCGCAGCAGGGACGCTTCGCATGAAAGATTCTGCAGTAGTGAGCAAGCGAAACTTGGAAGCGTTTTTGTATCATGTAAGCTATTTGGCCCCCCTAAATCCCCCCGAAGGAGGGATTTTCGAGCTTTCCAATAAATTGAATTTATTTTCAACAATTGAAGACACGGCAATCAACCAACCAACCAATCAACCAATCGACCAATTCCCAATACCAACAACACACTCCGGTTTTTTAGAAATGCTCTGGCAACTCGGTTTTAAATCTCCAAAAAAGGAAATGAAAGTGGTGCATGGTGTAGATGCGGTTGTAAAATATATAAATGACTTTGAAGAAGGGAGGGACGCATTGCCATACGAAATAGATGGCATGGTGATAAAAGTGAATGATATTGCCTTACAAGACAAATTGGGCATGACATCTCACCACCCCCGCTGGGCCATCGCATTTAAATTTAAGGCAAGGCAAGCAACCAGTAAATTATTGGATGTAGAATTTCAAATTGGTCGTACGGGCGCCATTACGCCAGTGGCAAAAATAGCTGCCGCACAAGTGGGAGGCGTTACGGTTACCAGTATTTCTATACACAACGAAGATTATATAAAAGAAAAAGATTTAAAAATAGGCGATAGCATTTTAATAGAACGCAGCGGCGACGTAATACCACAAATAGTAAAATCATTGGCAGAATTGCGGACAGGTGCAGAAACCGAAATAAAATTTCCTACACACTGCCCTGTATGCAACGATGCGCTCGTAAGACCCGAAGGAGAAGCTGTGTGGCGTTGTGTAAATATTAATTGCGAAGCGCAAGTGGTGGAGCGCATCATACATTTTGTGAGCAAAGATGCAATGGATATAAAAAGTTTTGGAGAGGCAAATGTGCGAAAGTTTTATGCAATGGGTATCATAAAAGATGTGCCTAGTATTTATGATTTAAAACAAGATATGTTTGCAACTATGGAAGGTTTTGGCGCAAAATCTGTAACCAACTTAATGGATGCCATCGAAGCATCCAAACAACAACCATTGCATAGGTTGGTTTATGGATTGGGCATAAGATATGTAGGCGAAACTACAGCAAAAACACTTGCACAAAACATAGCAGATATTTTTGAGTTGGCAAATAAAAGTGAAGAAGAACTAAAGCAAATGGATGATGTAGGCGTAAAGGTTGCTGATAGTATTGCTGCTTTTTTTAAGAACGAAGACAATATAGTAATGTTGCATAAATTGGAATCGGCAGGCTTACAAATGAAATCTCAACCAAAAGAAATAATAGAAGGAGGGCTTGTAGGACAAACATTTTTGTTTACTGGAACCCTGGCAAAACTAAAAAGAAACGATGCCGAAGCTATGGCCGAAGCAAAAGGTGGCAAAATATTGAGCGGCGTAAGCAGCAAGCTAAATTATTTGGTAGTGGGCGAAGATGCTGGCAGTAAATTGGAGAAAGCAAAAAAAATACAAACAATCAATATTATAAGTGAGGATGATTTTATAAATTTAGTCTCCTAAAATTCCACTAAAGAGAGGGCTTAGATGTTTATGAATGTAGAATGTATTTGAAAAAACTAACGCAAATATTTTTGTATAAACAAAGAAACAACTTTGGTCATCATCTTTGTTGCTGTTGGCAAAGGTAGTCACTCAGTTATATAGCATACCTTTATTCAATTTTATAGAAGCGAAAAATAATTTTAAAAATGATACAAAAAGCAACCGCCCAATTTCTTATAGACCTTAAGAAAAACAATACCAAAGAATGGTTTGACAGCAACAGAAAAAAATACGAAGCAGCTAAGGAAGATATAAAATCATTGGCCGAGGCTTTAATAAAATCTATTGGTGTACACGACGAGGATATTGCACAATTACTTGCCAAGGATTGTACTTTTCGTATAAACAGGGATGTGCGTTTTTCTAAAAACAAAGCGCCTTATAAATCCAATATGTCTTGTATTTTATCTAAAGGAGGAAAAAAAGCCGAAACAGCGGGGTTTTACGTTCATATAGAACCAGGTGCCGCATTTGTAGCCGCAGGTTATTGGGCTCCCGAATCAAAAAAGCTTGCAGCGGTGCGGCAAGAAATAGATTACAATTTTGAAGAGTGGAAAAAAATTATTTCATCTAAAAAATTTAAAACAACCTTTGAAGACGGGTTAAGTAAAGAAGATGTTTTGCAAAGACCACCCAAGGGTTATGATGTAGAAAATCCAGCTATAGATTTTTTAAAACTAAAAAGTTTCATTGTAACAAAAAAGATATCTGATGCCGAGTTGCTGGATAAAAACTTTGTAAAAAACTGTACAAATATTTTTATTGCGGTAAAACCTATGTTGGATTTTTTGAATGAGGCGGAATAAATTTAAAAGAAAATTACTTTTTTAACTCCATAGCAGCATAATTATACAACTTCTTTCTTTTGCGGTTATACCACCAAGTAGGCACCGTTTTTTTCATCAGCGTATCTATATTTCTCATGCCAAATAATTTCCAGAGCCCACCCAGCTTGCCGCCTAGGTTACTTTGCATGGCTCGAAGGCTCATTGCAAATCCTGCTTCTATATATTCCATATGGTGCCAATAGCCAGCAGGCATAAAAAGCGTATCGCCATGGTCCAATATTACTTCGTAGCCATTTGCTTTTTTTACTGCAGGAAAATTTTCATAATCAAAAGAGTTATTATAATCAGCATAGTTTGCAAGGCTTAGCACTTCCCAAGGCTTGCGGTAAAGTTTATACTGCTCTTCATGTGGAAAAAGCAATACTCTTTTTTTACCAGCAAATTGCGTGTGCAAAATATGGCTCATGTCTATATCGAAATGCATATGCGTAATAGAGCCTTGCCCACCAACAAAAAGCATCGGATATTTTTTTACAAATCCTTTCATTAAATCTTCCGGCCAAGTAAAATCCCTTACAATTTGTGGGGCATGATGAAATATATTAAATAAGAAAATTCTTAGATCGAGTGGGCCAGCTTTTACTTTGCGCAAGTAGTCGCCAAATTTCATGTAATCATCGGCCGTATTTATGGGTGTGTAAGAATCACTTTTTACATTGTTGTACACGCCTACTTTACTTTCGCCTACTGTATCAATAAAATAATCCCAATTCCATTTATGATAAGCAGGCCAATTTTTAGCCATATCTTTTATAATAAGCGGCTTGTTTTGGGTATAATAATTATTCTTAAAATCTTCTGTAGTAATAGTATCTACAACATCTATTGCTTTTAGCTTCATATTAAGTTAAATTTAATTAAGTAAAAGTAATAATAATTATTTTTTAATTATATTTTTGCCTTGCCGCTTATAAAATAAGTAAATTCTTTATAATTTTTATTCAGCAATTATTTTACACGTACATAAATATGCTTGATATTGTTTTTGCCAGTTTCCCGCTCATCTATTTCAAACCTTTTCAAACTTTTTATGAGGAGCAGCATTTTAGAAAACCCATAATTTCTGGGATCAAAATCTGGCTTTCTTTTTAGAATGAAATTACCAAGATCGCCCAGAAATGTCCAACCGCTTTCGTCAGCTAAATCTGCAATGGAATCGGCAAGAAGATTGATAATATTATTGTCAAGTTTATTTAATGGAACAGCTATTGATTTTGTTTTTTCTTGTTTTTTAGGTTCAATCGTTTCTAAAATACTGGAGGCCTTTAATATTTCTATGTAGATAAATTTATCACAGGCGGTAATAAATGGAGTGGGCGTTTTCTTCTCACCTATTCCAATCACTTTCATTCCTGCCTCACGCAAGCGTATAGCCAGTCTTGTAAAGTCACTGTCGCTCGATACTATGCAAAAGCCATCTACCTTTTCAGAATATAAGATATCCATGGCATCAATTATCAAAGCGCTGTCACTAGAGTTTTTTCCGGTAGTATAACTGTATTGTTGTATGGGGGTGATGGCATTTTCTAGCAAAATGTTTTTCCAACCAGATACGGTAGGTTTTGTCCAATCTGCATAAATTCTTTTGATTGTGGGAGTGCCATTTTTTGCAACCTCCTCCAGCATTTCTTTTATATTGGCATAGGGTACATTGTCTGCATCTATTAAAATAGCTAGCCTTAGCTCTTTTAGATTATCCATAATTATTTTAAAGTTTAAGCGAGGTACAAAAAACATTAGTGATCATAACTTATCACCCTAGCTATTTTCCAAAGGTCATTCTTTTTTTGCCATATCATTAAAAACTTAAATGTACCCATTTCTTCCTTTCCATTTTCTATATGAAAAAACTGGTGAACACCAATTTCTATAGCGCCATAACCCTCTATTGGATGAACTTCTAAACTACCAGGCACTAATTTTCGGGTAAGTTTAAATTCTTTTTTAAAAGTAGCGGCAAAATTTTTGAAAACAGTATTGTATGGAATTAGCCCACCATTGTCTTGATACCATTCTAGATCTTTGGTAAACAATGGCTTAAAAACAGCCATGTTTTGTGCATTAAAAGCAGCAAACATAATACTGTCCATCTGAGCAATTTCGTTGTATAAGGCAATGCTGGTTGGCGCTACTTTTTTTTCTTGCGCTACTGCATTGTGTACAATGGTAAAGGAGAAAAAAAGAGGAAGCAATAGCGTATAGCAAAGTCTATTAATTTTCATTGTAATTTTTATTTTGTAAAGATAAAGATTTAAACTGCTTACTACTTTTTCCGATTTTAAACATCCGATATCCACCTTAATGCAATACGTGCGATAGGGATTATTTCTAGATAAAAGGGTAGCAAAAATGGGAAATAAGGAGAGCTGTACATAACAAAAAAGCAACTCCTTCTCAGGAATTGCTTTTCTATTTTTCTAACTTAAAACTAACTGCGTTTAGCGTCTTTTTTGACGATCATGCTTTTGACGATATATTTTTTTACTCAATGTTTTTTGATCTTGCCTAATATCTTTGCGCTCTTCTGTTGTTACAGTTCTGTCTGCCCTAGCAGCTTTTCTTTCTTTTGCAAGATTTGCATTTTGTGCTTTTAAGCGAGCAGCTTCTGCACGGTTAAGCTCTCCGTTGTTTACCCCTTGTTTAATTCTTTGTCTGTTTGTAGCTGCAGGTCTTCCTGTATTGGTTGTTTGTGCATCTACGCTATAAGAAGCAGCGCTGAAAATGGCAATGGCTAAGATAATTTTTACGTTCATAATTGTTGGTTTAAAATGGTAATTAAATTTCTTTTATATCAATTCAGACTTTGTGCGCAAATAAAGGTTTAAAACAATAAAAAATTTTTTTGTTAAAGTATGTTAAAGCTTTTGCGGTGATGCTCACACAGCCCATGAATAGCTATTGCTTTTCTATGAATGGCAGTTCCATAGCCTTTGTTTTTATTCCAGCCGTATTGTTCGTGTTGGGTATGTATTGTTCGCATGTAATCGTCTCTATAGGTTTTGGCAAGCACACTGGCCGCTGCTATAGCGGCATACTTGCCATCGCCTTTTACAATGCAAGCGTGTGGTATGTTTTTATAAGGTTTAAAGCGATTCCCATCAATTAATAGGTGCTCGGGAGTTATGTTTAGGGAGCCAATGGCGATATGCATTGCCTTAAAAGAGGCTTGTAAAATATTAATGGTATCTATCTCATCGTTTCCCACTATGCCTATTGCAAATGCAATGCTTTCTTTTTCTATGATAGGTCTTAAAAGTTCCCTTTGTTTTTCAGATAATTTTTTACTATCGTTTAATAAAGGATGATAAAATTTTTTGGGCAATATGACCGCAGCGGCAAATACAGGTCCTGCATAGCAACCTCTTCCAGCCTCATCTATACCAGCTTCAATATTTGTTTTATGTAAAAAAGGTTCTAGCATATTGCTGTTGCAAATATCTATTAATTAATCAAACTATACACACTTGCTTTTCGTATTTTTGTACCAATAATTTATATGCGTATTATTAAGAAATGGGTTTTGGCTACTTTTATTCTAACCTTTTTGGTTATACTAGCTGGTGGTATTGTGCGAACAACACAAAGCGGTATGGGCTGCCCCGATTGGCCCAAATGCTTTGGTCTATGGATACCCCCTACGAATGCCGCTCAACTGCCAGACGATTTTGAAAAGTTTTTAAAAGCGCAGGATATAGACCATACATTTAATGCTTACCATACTTGGATAGAATATATAAACCGTTTGTTAGGTGTTTTATTAGGTCTGTTTGCTATTGTACAAGTGGTTCTTTTATTCAAAAGGCGAGAAACCCAACATCAAGCATTTAAACTAGCCAAGGCATTTTTAATTGTAGTAGTGCTTACTGGGTTATTTGGTGCCATTGTGGTTAAATTAAACTTAGCGCACATCAGCATTTCCATTCATTTATTATTTGCATTGGCACTTACCCAAATAGAGTTGGCATTGCTGCTTGCTGTTACAAATAAACTTTACAAAAAAACAGCGGGCACCAAAACAAGAAGGGCATTGTTTTTATTGCTATTGGTTTTACTAGCACAATCCGTACTAGGCACAGCTGTAAGAATGTATGTAGATGATGTGTCTAAAGCATTGGACTATCACCAGCGAGCAGCATGGCTTGCGGAAATGCCCTTTTCATTTTTGATACACCGTTCTTTTTCTTGGTTTGTTTTATTATCCGTGCTTTATACTACTTGGTATTGCAGAAAAGTACCCTTGTTAAAAAAATATTTGCTGCGTCTCACAATAATCGTTTTGGCAAGTATGTCTTCTGGTATTGTTTTATATTATTTAGATATGCCGGCAAAGGCTCAACCATTGCATTTATTGCTTGCTACACTAGCCATTACACAAACAATGTTTATGTTGTTGTACACAAAAAACACCACCGATTTGCTAAAACCTCAAAAGCTTTAAGTTTTATTTGTAATTCCAATTACGACAATAGGCATGAAAATGATAGAAGAACAAAAGCTTTGTAAATCTCGTTGGTGCTTTTATTTTTGTCGCTAGCTTCTATTGAAACCAAACTTTCCCATTTTTTTCAAATTGATGGTCTTCTCCGAAAGGCTGGCAACCCTTTGTGCAATTTTTATTCTATCCAATTTTTTTAATGGTTTCTTTTTATTGATTTTCTTTATACCTTTCAAAATAAACACATATATGAAAACTGTTTTGAAAAATATATTTTATTTCTTGCCAGTACAATTATTTGTGTTGCATTTTAGAAAGTACCAAGTATTGCTCATTTTTTGGTATTTGCTTTTTAGTACATTGGCCAGTGGTTTTATGAAATCCTTTGGTGCAGATGCACTTTTTTTCTCGCCAGAATATTTGGGTGTTGTAAATATTTTAGGCGCTTTTATAACAGGCCTTTCGTTGGGTGTATTTATTATGTGTTGGAATATCACCACTTTTATTTTACATAGCAAAAGATTAAAATTTTTGGCCACCACTTCAGACCCGTTTTTAAAGTATTGCCTCAATAATGCGCTTTTGCCGCTATCGCTCCTAGTCTTCTATTTAATAAAATTATATCAATTCGATTATTTGAAAGAGTTGATGGGTAACGGAGAAATATTTATGGAAATGTTGGGGATTGTATTGGGCGTTTTTATATTGATTTTATTTTCATTTGCTTATTTTTTTGGCGCAAGAAAAACCATTGAACGTTCCATGGCTCCCATAATAGCCAGCTCCGAAAAATTTAATAAGACCTTTGGTGCTAAAACCGAAAAACAAGATGATTTTGGTTTAAAAGTTTACTGGTACCTGAGTACAGGGTTTCGTATACACAAATGCAGAAACGTAAAACATTATAGACAAGATTTTTTGGATACCGTTTTTAAACGCCATCATTTTGCCGCCATCCTTGCAATTGTAATTGCATTTATTGTAATAGTAACAACCGGCTTTTTTCAAGACCATAAAATTTTTGAGATACCCGCAGCAGCTAGTATTCTTGTTGTATTTGCTTTGTTGGTTGCTGTTATAGGGGCACTTACTTATTTTTTGCAAAGCTGGAGTTTGCCTGCCATTATCATACTTGTTTTTATACTTAATTTTTTGTACGATAAAGAAATCATAGACCCAAGAAACAAAGCATATGGTCTTAACTATACCGATAAGAATGCACGACCGGCATACAATAAGCAAGCTTTACAAAATTTATGTACACCAAATAAAATTACTGTAGACCGTGCGAATATGATTACCATACTTAACAACTGGAAAGCAAAGCAACAAGAAGAAAAACCAATAATGGTTTTTATAAATGTGAGTGGTGGAGGGCTACGCAGTGCGGTATTTTCAATGAATGTGCTGCAACAAACAGATAAATTATGCGGCGGCAAATTGATGAAAAAAACTTTTTTAATGAGTGGGGCCAGCGGCGGCATGCTAGCAGCAGCTTATTACAGAGAATTGTATAGCAAAAAATTGAAGGACAGTAGTTTTAATAATTACGACAGCAAGTATACCGAAAATATTTCTAAAGATTTATTAAACCCAGTATTCACTTCTTTAATGGCAAGAGATGTATTGGCCCCCGCACAAAAATTTTCTGTAGGCAACAATCGTTATATAAAAGATCGTGGATATGCTTTTGAAAAAAAGTTAAGCGAAAATTCGGAAGGACTGCTTAATAAACAAATGAAAGAACTAAACTTGGAAGAATCTTCTGGGGCTATTCCGCTGATAATTTTTAACAACGTAATAAAATCGGATGCACGTAAAATGATGATAAGTACACAGCCAATCAGCTTTATGATGAAACCTGTTTTAGCACAAGTAGACAGCACATCAAGCCCAGATGCAGTTGATTTTAGCGCACTTTTTTATAAGCAGCATCCAATGGATTTAAGGATGCTTACCGCCTTGCGTATGAACGCTACTTTTCCTTATGTATTGCCCAATGTATGGTTGCCCAGTAATCCTGTAATAGACGTTATGGATGCTGGTATTAGAGACAATTATGGGCAAGAAACCGCTTTGCGTTTTGCCGATAATTTTAAAGATTGGATAGCAGAAAATACGAGCGGCATATTATTCATTCAAATTAGAGATAGAGCCATGGATAACTGGCAGCAGCCCTTCGAATCAAAAACGGTGACAGATATGATTGTAACACCAGCTACCATGCTGCAACACAATTTTTTTAAGTTGCAAGATTATTATCAAGCGGATCAGTTTAATTATTTTAGTGATAATGCTACCTTCAAAGTGTACAAATCAAACATTATGTATGTTTCCGAAAAGGCCGAAAAAAGCGCATCGCTCAATTTTCATTTATCAAGCATAGAAAAACGGGATGTAATAGCAGCATACGACAACCCTATGAACCAAAAAGAAATAAAGCAAATTGTTTCTTTGCTTAAATAATTTACTAAGCATGCAAAAGTAAAAAAGCCTTTTCTATAATTTCTATTTCAAAATTTTTGTTTGTTTTCATTGGCTCCCCATCAATATGAAGCGGTGCGTTATTTGGATTGGCTACGCTAAGTTTTTTTGTTTGTAAATATTGAACAATCCGGCGCTTGCCATCAATTGGCACAACTTTTCCGCTTAGGAGTTGTTTAAAAACTTTTAATAGTATATTAAATTTATTCGTTTTGTTTACTATAACAATATCCAGCAAACCATCGCTAAGGCTGGCTTTTGGAGCTATTTTAATTTTATTGCCAAATTGGTTGCTGTTGGCAATGCATATAAAAAATGCTTCTGTATTTATAATATCATTCTCTATTTGTATTTGAAAAGGAAATGTTTTTGCTTTAAAAAAGTTTTTTGCCACCTGTTTCACATAAGAAGAAGGTCCACGTTTAGGTTGGTTTGCAAAATCATGTGCAACTTGTGCATCAAATCCTACTCCAATTAAATGGCAACTAAACTGGTTGTTCACCATAAAGGAATCAATAAAATTTGATTTGCCTGCAAGTATAATATCCAACGCTTTCTTTGGATCTTTTGGAATGCCTGCACAAAATGCCAATCCATTGCCCGAGCCCATAGGTATAATGCCTATGTTTACTGGTATGCCTAGCGTGTGAGATACAATTTGATTTACAGAGCCATCACCACCACAGACAATGATATCGGTTATTTTATCTGATACAATTTTATTAGGTAGATATTCGTATACGCCCGTTTGTGTTGTAGGTAATATTTGAAAAGGAAATTTATTATTGGTAAGTGTTGTTTCTATAAGAGACTGAACCGCCCCTTTGCTTTTTGATCCAGATATTGGGTTTATAAAAACCAAAAAATTTCTATTTTTCAAACGGTAATAATTAAATATTTTTTATAAAGCATACTAAAAGATGAACCTGCCTGACGGTAGGCAAGCAAAGATATGCTGTTGAACGGAGCCCTTCGATAAACACAGGATAAACTCGACAATGAAATTGATTCAAAGTTTTTGGGCTCATACATCCTCGGTCTATCTCTCTAAACCGAGGCTACGGCCTCCTATATTTAAAAGAAGCTTTGCATTCTTAGAAACCAAAGTCCCTCCTGTGGAGGGACTTGCCTACCGGCAAGCAAGTTTAGGGAGGCCCCTACCACCTCAACAACGCACTTCCCCAAGTAAAACCACTTCCAAATGCAGCAAGGCATACCAAATCGCCTTCTTTTATTTTTCCGGCTTCCCATGCTTCGCACAAAGCAATAGGAATAGAAGCGGCTGTAGTATTTCCGTATTTATCAATATTGTTGAATACCTGGTCGTCCCTCAACTTTAATTTGTGTTGTACAAATTGGGCTATGCGTAAATTTGCTTGGTGTGGTATAAGCATATTTATATCGGTTGTAAACAAATTATTTTTATCCAACGCCTCCATAATTACTTCTGGAAATTTTACCACCGCTTTTTTAAAAACGGCTTGCCCATCCATGTTGGGAAAATTCTGCGCCTTGTCTATCATGTCGTGGCTCATAAACATTTCTCCCCTTGGAGCGTCATCAAAATCTGCAACAGGTTCTTTTACCCAATGGTTTGCGTGGGTGCCCGGGTTGTACATGGCCAATAGTTCTGCACTTTCCCCATCGCTGTGCAAATGTGTACTAAGGATTCCTTGGCCTTCTGTGGGTTGCAATACCACCGCTCCTGCTCCGTCGCCAAATATTACAGAAATATTTCTTCCCCTGGTGCTAAAATCTAAGCCAAAAGAGTGTTTTTCGCTTGCTACCAACAGTATGTTTTTATACATACCGGTTTTTATAAATTGATCTGCAATAGAAAGGGCGTAGATAAAGCCACTGCATTGGTTGCGAATATCGAGTGCGCCTATTTCTTTCATTTTCATAGCACGTTGCAAAAGCACCCCGCAGCCTGGAAAATAATAGTCTGGGCAAATGGTAGCAAAAATAATAAAATCTACATCTTGTGCAGTTATACCTGCTCGCTGTAATGCAATTTCTGCAGCCATTACACCCATGGTGGTAGTTGTTTCCTCTGTACGGTGTGCATACCTGCGTTCTTTAATACCGGTACGCTCTTGTATCCACTCGTCGCTTGTTTCCATAAAAGCGGCTAGGTCGTTGTTGGTAACAATGTTTTGAGGTACATACATACCTATACCGGCTATTTTTGTTTGTAGCATGTAATCGTTTTAGCGAAGCAATGTACAAAAAAATCGCCAGTACTATTTTAGGATACATTTATAACGCTAGCTTACTTATAAGAATACCGACCTTGGCAATCAATAACCGATGTAGGTATGCGTACTTTCATTTTTGATAGGTAGATTTGTTGTAAGCCAAGTTGCGAAGGAATAAAGTGCAGACAATAGCTCTTGTGCTTGGGTGTGTGTGGTTAAAAACAGAAGCGAAAGAAAAAGAATCAGGCTTTATAGTTTTACATTTACCAAAAAATAAAAATTAATGGCAAAGAAAGAGTTACAAGCATTAGTAGCGGAGCAAAAAATTTTGAATAAAATTTATGCAATAAGAGGCGAAAAAGTTATGTTAGACCAAGACCTTGCTGAAATGTACAGTGTAGAAACAAAACAATTAAAAAGGCAAGTAAAGCGTAATATAGATAGGTTTCCCAAAGATTTTATGTTTGAACTTACAGCGAAGGAATTTGAAAATTTGAGGAGCCAAATTGGCACCTCAAGTTGGGGCGGCACAAGGTATATGCCAATGGCTTTTACAGAGCAAGGCGTAGCAATGTTATCCAGTGTTTTAAATAGTAAAACGGCAATAGAAGTAAATATTAGAATTATAAGGGTATTTACAAGAATGAGGGAATTTGCACTTACACACAAAGAAATTTTATTGCAACTTGCTAAATTAGAAAAGGAAGTAAAAGGCAATAGTAAAGACATTGAAAATATTTTTATGGTGTTAAAAGAACTTTTAGAAAAAGAAATCAAACCAACAAAACCAAGAAATCCAATAGGATTTAAACATTATGAATAAAGCCTTCGCCACGATTCGACTCTTGATGTTTGGTGGTGATTGAAGCTTATAGTTCGAGAAGACTCGAACCAAGGCGAAGATAAATCAGACCACAATAAATTTAAAATGGATAAAGAAATTATTTTAACAGGGACTGAATTTTACTTGAAAAAGGAAACTTTAAAAAAAGTAGAAGTTGATAAAGAAAATTGGATAATATTTTATGTTGACGAAATAAACAGAGAGAAATGGATAGAAGAATATTCATTTCATGAAATGCAGGCGGGAGGCTTTCCTCAATTGAGGTTATTAGAAAAATTTCCATGGGAATAGTCGTATTCCGCCTTCTCTAGCGCTATTTGTTTGGATAGTTGAGTTGTTACGTATTCAGCAATCGCCTAGGCTTGGTAAACCAGCCATTGTAGGCTAGAGATGGTTTTTTAATTTGATGGTATAACTTGTTAGTCTTTAAATAATAGGCTGCTTGCATAGCTGCTTCAGGCAGGGCATTTTTATTGCTAACTTACTTATAATTTATACCAACCAGCGCAATTATTTTATCCAATAATTACGCTTCTTTTATGGGTAGAATTCCCTTGTAATAATCATAAATGCACCCCCATTTTGCCAGCTTAGCGTAAACAGAAAAAATGAGTTTAATATTTTAGGTTTTTTAGAAAATAAATCATTTATATTTGGTAAGGCAATTACAAAGCTTATTAACCTAAAAAAAAAGTAATGGCAACAAAAAAAGCAGCACCAAAAAAAGCGGCAGCTAAGAAAGCAGCCCCAAAAAAAGTAGCTCCTAAAAAAGCGGCACCTGCAAAAGCAGCAGCAAAAAAAGCAGCACCAGCAAAAAAAGCGGCACCAGCAAAAGCAGCTCCTAAAAAAGCAGCCCCTAAAAAAGCGGCTCCAAAAAAAGCAGTAGCAAAAAAGGCAGCCCCTAAAAAAGCAGCAGTAAAGCGCAAACCGAATGCTGCGTTTATGAAGGCACTTACTCCTAGCGCAATACTTGGCGCAGTAATAGGTACAAAAGGCCTACCCCGTACAGAAGCTGTAAAAAAGATATGGGTTTATATTAAAGCCAATAAATTGCAGGATAGCAAAAACGGGCGTATGATAAATGCAGATGCAAAATTAAAGCCATTGTTTGGCGGCAAAGCACAAGTATCTATGTTTGAAATTGCGAAATTTCTCTCTGCACATTTAAGCTAAAAATGGTATAGAATTTAAGGAAAAGGGCATCAAATATTTGATGCCCTTTCCTTGTTATTTAAATTAATTTATTGTATCCTTATGCGGCGTATTCAATGATTTCCAAAGCAGGTCTTTTAATTCTACCAAATTTACATTGGTTAATGAAGAAATAAATATAGAAGTTATATTTTGTGGCAATTCTTTCTTAATGGCTTCTTTCAATTCATCATCTAGCATATCCGATTTACTAATAGCAATTACAAATTCTTTTTGTAGCATTTCTGGATTATACTCTTGTAATTCGTTTCTTAGTATTTCAAACTCTTTGCGATGGTCCGAACTATCAGCCGGTATCAGAAAAAGTAAGATAGAGTTTCTTTCTATATGGCGCAAAAAACGATGTCCAAGACCTTTGCCTTCCGAAGCGCCTTCAATAATACCGGGCAGATCGGCAATACAAAAGCTTTTCCCATCTCTATATTCTACCATGCCAAGTTGTGGTACAAGCGTAGTAAATGCATAGTTGGCTATTTTTGGTTTTGCGGCAGTAAGTACAGATAGCAAAGTGGATTTGCCCGCATTGGGAAAACCAACCAAACCTACATCTGCCAATACTTTTAGCTCGAGCGTTCTTATACCCTCTACACCAGCCTCACCAGGTTGTGCATATTCTGGCGCTTGGTTGGTTGATGATTTAAAGTTGCTATTTCCCAAGCCACCACGGCCACCCTTCATTAAAATCACTTCTTCTCCATCATGCAAAATCTCAGCACATTTCTCGCCCGTTTCTGGGTCTTTGGCAATGGTGCCAAGCGGTACTTCTATGATAATATCTTTGCCGGTACGACCACTTCTTTGGCCACCTTCTCCATTTCCACCATCGTCTGCCAATACATTTTTATAGTAACGCAAATGAAGCAGGGTCCACAATTGTGCATTGCCTTTCAAAATAATATGTGCCCCACGGCCACCATCACCACCATCGGGCCCACCCTCTGCCGTAAGTTTATTGCGCAAAAAATGCCTGCTACCAGCACCACCATGGCCACTGCGGCAAAAAATATTTATCTGATCTACAAAGTTTGAACGTTCCAATTTTATTATAGTTAAGCGACAAAAATACAAAAAGATAGGCGCATTGGGCTTATTGCTTTTGCAAACAGCGTAGCCTGCCTTTATCCAGTACATTTATTTTGAAATTGCTCATTAAGACTGGCAACCTTTCCCACAATTTTAAATATACCCTTTTGTGCGTTCAGGCTTACAGCTATAATCAGCATAAGTTCGGCCTTCTTCGCTGTTCCGTATTTGTATATATGCGTATGCCAGTAGCTCTGTGCCAGTGCACATTTAGTGCTGGCACGCATACATACAAATACACCGCTCCGTCCGCCGCCGCTCGTCAGCAATCTTTTTTTAATCAGCTTTTATTTACGGGTAGAAAAATAAACTTTCAATATTTATTGAAAATACAGAAATGTTTGTTATTTTTGTGCAGTCAAAGCAGCAGATAATAATCAATAACATGAACATAGCCGCTTATATCATATACCTTCTACTCACTTTTTTAATTACCGTAAAAGTTGGAAATGTCTTTTACAAAAATGGCCGCAACTACATTTTATCCATTTTAAAAGGCGATGAAACCATTACGGATGCTATCAACAAAATCTTACTCATTGGCTATTATTTATTGAACCTAGGTTATGCAACCATCATGCTCAACTTTTGGAAAACAATAACCAACTTTTCTATGCTAGTAGCAAGTGTTGCTACCATGACGGGCAGGATTGTATTGTCTCTTGCCATTATACATTTTGTAAATATGTATGTAATCTTTTTGATTGGCAAAAAAGCTAATTTATTTAATCACCATAAAAACAACAGTCATGAATACAGATCTTAATTTTATCGCTTACCTTATTTATTTACCCATCATTATTGTACTTACTTGGTATGTGGCGCATACTTTATTTAAAAACAGCAAAGTTTTTATGCTCGATATTTTTAGTGGTAAAACAGAAATTGCACACGCTACCAATACCCTTTTCGAAACCGGCTTCTATCTCTTAAACCTCGGCTTTGCTTTATTAATAATGGAAGTGGCTTATGAGATAACCAATAACAGAAGTTTGCTAGAAATATTGAGTGCAAAAATTGGAGGCTTTGCTATTTATTTAGGCATTATGCTATTCTTTAATTTGTATTTATTTTTTAGAGGTAGAAGAATTTCTAAAATAAAAACCGCAAATGTAGAAACCAATAGTGTTACATAAAATAATTTTAAATAAGCTACGAATGCACGAATTCAAATATTTGCGCATTCGTGGCTTTATATTTAGTCATTAAAAATGCCAAATGTAGAAACCAATAGTGTTATGTAAAATAATTTTAAATAAGCCACGAATGCACGAATTCAAATATTTGTGCATTCGTGGCATTATATTTAGTCATTAAAAATGAAAACACTAAATTGCTTTATAATCTTTGTGTATGAAACTAATAACATTAATATTTGTTGTAACAATAGTTGGTTGTAAATGTTCAAAAACAGATTCGGCCAAAAACAGTATTTCAACAGTGCAAGCAAGTAAAGTTGCTACAGATTCTATTACAAATGATTCAATGGCTACACTACCTGCTTGCATAAAAGCATTGATAGAAAAAATGAAAGCAGAAGCTGTTACAAACCCGCCTAGCAAATTATACAGTTATATGTATGGAGGCAAAAAAGTTTATTATGTACCCGCTGTTTGTTGCGATAATTTTAGTGATTTGTACGATGACAGTTGCAAAATAATTGCACACCCCGATGGAGGTTTTACCGGAAGAGGCGATGGAAAAATAAAAGATTTTGAAGAAAAGAAAACCAATGAAAAATTATTATGGGAAGATAAAAGGAAAAACTAATCCTTAGATTCGTTCCATGTTTTATAATTACTGGTTTGTATTTTTCTATCGGCAGGTATTTCGGTAAGTGCTTCGCAAGGCGTACAATTTTCAAACATTTGTGCTGGTAATTGTTGGTACAATTCTGTTCCTTTTGTTTTCCAATTTATCATATCATCGCTCACTTCTTTTATTTTTTTTGCAGGGTTTCCCACAATCAAACTTCTATTTTCAAAAACGGAATCTGCTTTTATAAAACTAAGGGCACCTACTATACATTCATCCCCTAATATCACATTATCCATAATAACGGCATTCATACCCACCAAGCAATTTTTGCCAATAGTAGCTCCATGAATGATGGCACCATGGCCAATATGTGCCCCCTCTTTTAATAAAACAGTTACACCCGGAAACATATGTACCGTACAATTTTCTTGCACATTGCAGCCATCTTCAATTATTATTTGTCCCCAATCGCCTCGCAGTGCTGCACCAGGACCTATGTAACAATTTTTACCGATGATAACGTTGCCTGTAATGCAGGCTTGTGGGTGTATGAATGAGGAAGGGTTTATTATAGGTATAAAATCATTGAAAGAATAAATCATGTAAAATTATTTATACAAACCTAATTATTTTTTTGAAGTTTTGCCATTTTTTAGGTTTAAGAATTGAAGCGTTTGTAAACCTATAAGGTTTTTCGGAGCGTTTTATTTTTCAGAAAGTTAGACCAAACCTTATAGGTTTTTAAAGAGGTGTTTATTTTAAAAACGAAAAAATAGTATCTTTAATAATGCCAAAAAAGTACTACCAAGATTTAATACCTGATAAAATTTATCACATTTTCAGTCGTGCTAATGGAAATGAAAAGTTATTTCATACCGATGAAAATTATAGATATTTTTTACAAAAATTTAGAAAGTACATTTTACCCATTTCAGATATTTATACTTGGACTTTACTACCAAATCATTTTCATTTTATGATTAGGATAAAAAGTATAGAGTTAATAAACTTGCATTTTTCAAATTTAAAAAATGGAGTAGCACTCGAACCAGATAACGTACCTGATTTTTTAATGCAATGTTTTTCAAATTTATTAAACAGTTATACCAAATCTTTTAATAAAGTATATAATAGAAAAGGCGCACTTTTTATAGATTATTTAAGAAGAGTATTAGTAAACAATGATACCCAATTTGGTGCAACAGCTTTTTATATTCATAAAAATGCAGTGCACCATGGTTGTTGTAAAAATATGGAGGATTGGAAATGGTCATCTTACAATTCTTTTTTAACTAAAGACCCTAAACAGGCAATTTCTATTGAACTTTTAGAATGGTATGGAGGATTAAAAGGATTTTTAGAATATCATTCACAAACAATTTATTTGAAGAATGCAATTATAGTTGAGGAATGATTTTTAAAATATGAAGTTCTTTAAAAAACCTATAAGGTTTTGTCGAAGTTTCTTGCAACTAGTTGGTCTATGTTTAAGCTTTATAGGTTTGCAAACATATATTAACTTCCCCCTACAAACTCTTGCTCCCCGTATTTATCAACATCTTTTCGGTTCTAAAACAGGTACCCTTAAAAAATGCAACCAACTGTTGGTTTTGATTGGTAATAGATATATGATACAAACCGGTACTTCTGCCGTTGTGAATTTCTTTTGCTTCTGCAATCAAATCATCGCCAACAAAAATGGGTTTTATAAAATTGATGGAAGTATCTAAAGCAACAGATAAAATATTTCTATTGTTGCATGCAAAAGCAAAAGCGCTGTCTGCAAAAGCAAATGCTACACCGCCATGTACCGTACCTAAGCCATTGATCATTTCGGGTCTAATAATCATTTTTATTTTACTATAACCTTCTTTAATTTCTAAAACGGATATGCCTAGCCACTTGCTAAACAAATCATTTTCTACCATATGGGCTACAACTTTACTCGAAATATCTTCTGACATATTAATATTATTTACCGGTAAAAGTAGGTTTTCTTTTTTCTAAAAATGAATTGATGCCTTCTGTATAATCTGAAGTGCTTGCTGCTTTACGTTGCAACCTATCCTCTTCATGCAGTTGTTCATCAAAGGTATTTGTCATAGATTTATTTAGCGCCAATTTTGTAAATGCCAATCCTTGTGTAGGCATTTGTGCAAGTGTGGAAGCTTGTGCATAAGCGTCTTCGGCAAAAGTTGTTTCATCAATCACCTTATAAACCATACCCATTTTTTCAGCTTCTGCGGCCGTTACTTTATCGCCCGTCATCATCAATGCCGAAGCCTTTTGAAAGCCGATTAATCTAGGCAGAAAAAAAGTACCGCCACTATCTGGGATCAATCCAATTTTGGAGAACGCTTGAATAAAAGAAGCCGAAGTAGAAGCTAAAACCACATCGCAACACAAAGCAATATTGGCACCAGCACCTGCGGCAACGCCATTTACGGCACAAACCACCGGTTTTTTTAAGTTTCTTATTCTTGCTACAATTGGATTAAAATGTTCGCTCAGAATTTTATCAATACCTATCGCATTTTCGCCAGTAAGTTCGCTAATATCTTGCCCAGCACAGAAAGCCTTGCCTGCGCCAGTTAGCAGAACACAACGCACATTTTCATCTGCTGCGCAGTCGTCTAAAATTTGTTGTAAGCTAAAGGCCATTTCTCTGTTAAAGGAATTAAACTTATCTGGCCTATTGAGTGTAACAACAGCAACACTGTTTTTTATTTCTAATAAAATGGAAGACATATTTATATAATTTATTTAAACTTCAAAACTTTTTACTTCTTGGTGTAATAATAAAAATTTATTTACCCCATCATAGTTTCTATCTGGCGAACTTATTCTGTAAATGTAAACAGCATCCATATCTTCTTTTACCATTTTCATGCATCGGAAAGTCATGTCGTGTAGTAAGAAAAAATCTTCCAGCTCCTGTTTAAAATTGCCACCGGTTTTATCTGTTTTTATTTTATAATCTTTTACCCGATGAAATTTATTGATAAAACGCTGCACAGGCTCCAATACAAACAATACAATAACAACCATTATAGATACAACTACTGCTAATGGATAATTGTGATAGCCTATGGCCATACCCAATGCCGCAGTTATCCAAATGAGTGCCGCAGTTGTAAGCCCATTTACAGTAATCCCTTCTTTAAAAATTACACCTGCACCAATAAAACCAATGCCCGTTACAATATTGCTGGCTATTCTATCGGTGCTGCCCGAGTTGGTTTCTTTAGAAATGATGGTATACAAACAAGAGCCCACACAAATTAATATCATGGTACGAAAACCGGCAGGCTTGCTTCTAAATTCCCTCTCTATACCTATAACGGCTCCAATTACAAATGCAAATGAAACCTGAGCAGCCTCTTCAAAATATATAGAGATATCCATAAGTACAAAAATATGAAGTTGGTAACTGTAAAGATAATAAATACATGCAGCGGCAGCCTACTCCTAAAAAAATTATTTGGTTAATATAATGCTTATTAGAGAATATTTTAACCAGTTGCGGCCTAAAATTTTAGCAAAACCACCCAACTGGGTGAAAGAAAGCCTAGAAACCATGTTTAGTTTTACATACATAAAATATTAAATTTATTTGAGTATATTGTTTTACCATTTGATTTCGTAATGAATAAAATTATTGTTGCCATATCGATAGTTTGTTGCTTTACAGTAAAAGCTACTGCGCAGGATGCAAATGTGGTTTTAAAAAGCAATCTTAGCCCTCAACAAAAAGCCGACAGCCTACTTTCCCTTGCCAATAAAAACAAAGCACAGGGTAAATTTGATGTGATGCTTAATTGCCTAAATGCGGCAAAGCCATTGGTAGAAGAACTAAACGATGCCAACACAAGTATAAGATATTACGTATTTAATGCTGCCTATTACGATATAAAAAGAAACGACCAAGTACTAATTACCGAAACCAAAAAGGCATTATCATTTTTTGAAAAGGGAACCATTCCAGATCTTAAACGTAGCTGTTTGTTTTTTATAGCAAAAGGGTTTAGGCATTTAAAACAATACGATTCTGCACAAAAGTATTTTGATGAAACAGAAAAACTACAAAATCAATATAACCCTTATCTCAATTGGTATGTATATTCAGAAAAAGCAAGAATGTACCAAGAAGTAGACAATATAAAACTTGCTGAAACCTATTTTGATAAAGCCTATCAAATAACAAAAGTGAAGGGTATAAGAATGGACCATGGCGTAATGCTAAGTTATTTACTTGGATTTTATAGTTATGCTAAAATGCCAGAAAAATATGCTGTTGTAATGAAAGAGCAAATAGATTTTATAAGCAAACGAAAAAACCCTCAACAAGGAGCATCTATTCATGATGTACTATACGCCAATTTAGATAATATGCCATTTGAAGAAAAAATAAACTTTTTAACTAGGGTGAAAAACACCTTACTAAATCAAGGAGATATTACCAATGCAGCCTTTACCAATAGTACTATTTCTGCGTTATATGAAGATAACAATCAGCCCCACTTATCCTTACCATATATGAAAGAAAATATGGAGCTTACCAAAGCTCCTAATCAATTACTTAACCATTTTACATATGCTAAAGCTACTTATCGTATTTTATCAAAAGCGGGTATGCAACAAGATGCAAATTTGTTGTTTGATTATTTATTTAAGCTAAAAGATAGTATTGGAAACAAAGAGCAACAAGCTAAACTACAAGAATTAGAGATTACGTATCAAACAGAAAAAAAGCAACAAGAAATAGTTTTGCTTAATACCAATAATGAGCTTAAACAAAAACAAATTGAAGTATTACAATTTCGCACACAAAGCGATTCCTTACAAATGTTGAGAGGTACCGAACAACGAAAAGCTATGTTTAAAGAAAGCTTACTTAAAGAAATGGCCATACAAGAACAACAAAAAAACAACAAATTACTTGTAAGACAAAATGTATTAAAGGATTCTATTGTAGAAAGCGAACAAGCTTACAGTAATCTATTGAAAAGAGAAAACAGTTTAAAACAATTGCAACTTAGCAGGGAGCAACAATTAAAAGGGGCATTATCAAGAGAAAATAACTTACAAACAAACCAATTAGAAAAAGAAAGACAAACAAAATGGCTACTCACGGGCGGAATAGGATTACTCTTGGTTTCAGCATTTTCAATTTTTACATTATACAAAAAGCAAAAAAGTAAAAATAACATTATTCAAAAACAAGCCGCCAATTTAGAAATATTAATGAAAGAAATACACCACAGGGTAAAAAACAATATGCAAATAGTAAGCAGTTTACTGGACTTGCAAAGTATTTCTATAAAGGACCAACACGCATCCGATGCAGTAAAAGAAGGAAAAAACAGGGTGCAAAGCATGGCATTGATTCACCAAAACCTATACAGCGAGGATAATTTGAAAGGGATAAAAGCAAAACAATACATTAATAATTTGTTGCAAAACTTATGTGACTCTTATAATATTAGCAACGAAAAGATAAAAATAAATTCCGATATAGCAGATTTAAACTTAGATGTAGATACCATGATACCCATCGGATTGGTATTAAATGAATTATTGACCAATTCGTTTAAGTATGCATTTAACGAGCAAGCCAAAGGTGTTTTGGATATACAATTAAAAGAACAAGGCAACCAATTGTTATTGAGCGTAAAAGACAATGGCCCAGGTTTTCCGAAAGAGTTTGATGCGAAAACAGCAAAATCTTTTGGCTTGCGCATGATACGTGCATTTGCACAAAAACTAAAAGCTGCTGTAGAAATTAAAAACGACAATGGCGCTTCAGTAGAATTGAGCATTAAAAAATATGCACTAGCATGAACAAACTAAGAATATTAATTGTAGAAGACGAGCCTGCTATTGCAGAACATATAGCTGCATATTTAGACAACGATGATTTTGAAGTAAGCGGCATAGCATACGATTGCGAAGAGGCTTTAGAACAATTAAAAATCAACACCCCCGATGCAGTTATTTTAGATATTAATTTGGAGAGTGAAACAGATGGTATAGCCATTGCACAAATAATAAATGAAACTTACCAAATACCTTTTTTGTTTCTTACAGCGCATTCCGATAAGCATACCTTAAATAGGGCAAAAGAAGTAAACCCAAGTGGCTATATTGTAAAACCTTTTAACGAAAAAACGTTGCAAGCATCTGTAGAAATTGCTATTGGTAATCATACCTCACAAGTAAACAAACAGCTCCCAAAACTAATACCCAATAAAATAAACAGCACCATTTTAGATCCATTTAGCGAAAGAGAGTTTGAAGTGTTACAATTGGTTTATGAAGGTATCACCAATAAACAAATAGCCAACGAACTTTTTATTTCCGAAAACACGGTAAAGACGCACCTTAAAAATATTTATATAAAGCTAGATGCCAATACCCGCTATGGGGTAATGGTGAAACTTAGGAGCCTGATGGCAAAATGATTTTTCTTCTATTAAAATCACCCAACTGGGTGAACAAACGCATAACAATTTTTTTCAATTTTATACCCTTAATTATTTGGTGTATGAAAAAAATATATTTCTTAATAAGCTTTTCTTTTTCTTCAATAATTTTACATGCACAGAATGTAGGTATAGGCACTTTATCTCCACAAGCAAGGTTGCATGTAACAGATAGTAGCGTTGTATTTTCTGCAACAGGTGCTGTTTTGGCTTCGCCTGGCAACCCTCCGCTCTCGGGGGCTGGCAGAAGGATGATGTGGTATGCAGACAAAGCAGCTTTTAGAATTGGTGCTGTAGATGGCACACAATGGGATAAGATTAATATCGGAAACTTTTCTGTAGCTACAGGAGCCAATAGCATTGCATCGGGCGGATATGCATTTGCCAGTGGATTTAATAATATTGTATCAGGCGATAATGCTGTAGCGTTTGGATCTAGTAATACCGCTTCTGCCCTTAGTGCTTTTGCCAATGGGCTGTTTAATAATGTGGCTGCAGATTTTTCCGCCGCCTTTGGTGCCAATCATTCCGCCATGGGGCGTCGCTCATTTATTACCGGTAGCCATAATAAATCTAAAAGCTATGCAGGGTTTATTGCAGGAACATTTAATGATACCATGGTAACAGGCGAAGCTAATTTTATTAACAACGCAAACCGAATTTTTCAAATAGGCAATGGAACAGCAGATAATGCAAGGAGGAATGCCTTAACGGTATTACAAAACGGCCATATGGGTATTGGTACAGTAAACCCAACAGCTAGTCTGCATGTGGTTGATAGTAGTGTTGTTTTTTCTGCAGCAGGAAATTTAGCAGCCATTATAGGGCCACCACCAGTAAGCGGCAATGGTAGGCGCATGATGTGGTATGTAGATAAAGCAGCTTTTAGGGTTGGTTTATCAGGTCCTGATCAGTGGGAGCAAGACAATATTGGCAATTATTCATTTGTAGCAGGCTCATCGAGTATTGCATCTGGCGGATATAGTGCATCAATAGGAGTAAATAATAATGCAATAGGCACTGGGTCTATTGCTTTAGGAGGAATAAATGATTCTGAAGGATTTTATTCTTTAGCAACAGGGTATAGAAATTTTGTAGAGGCAGATTTTGCAACTGTAACTGGCACAGAAAACAAAGCCAAGCATTTTGCTGGTTTTGTTTCCGGTATTTTCAATGATACTTTATTGCAAGGGGGTAGTAATGGATTTATAAATGACAATAACCGCATTTTTCAAATTGGCAACGGAACATCCAATACCAATCGTAGTAACGCAGTTACTGTTTTACAGAGTGGCAACACAGGTATTGCCACTACACGGCCCAACACCAGATTAGATGTGAATGGTGATTTCTCTTTGAGGGAAAATAACCTTTTCTTGGCAAATGGAAACAACCATAATCTTGCAGTAGGGGTAAGTAGCTTTGCCAATGTATCTAATGTTACCGCTAATTATACCATTACGGGCATAAGAGATGGTGTAGATGGTAAAATATTTACACTCGTAAATTCTTCTCCTTTTAACTTAACCATTGCAAATTTGGATACAGGTTCTGACCCAATTAATCGTATCAATACTTTAGCAGGAGCAAACATAAGTACCATTGGTAATGGCTCGGTAACATTTCAATATAGTACCATACAAAACCGCTGGATGGTAATCGCATTTAGAGAATAAAATCACCCAACTGGGTGAACAAACACATTGCGATTTATTCCACTTTTACAGCGTTAAAATTTACAGTATGGAAAAGATAATTTTTGTTTTCGTATTTGCTTTGCAAGGTTTTTTTGTAAGCGCACAAAATATAGGTATTGGTACTACTAATCCCAACCCAAAAGCAGTGCTAGAAGTTAGAAGCAGCAATAAAGGATTTTTGCCGCCACGGTTAACTGAAGATTCAATTATTGCTATGGGAAATGTGCCTGACGGTATGCTCGTTTATAATACCAACAAAGATTGTATAATGCAGTACAGCAAATCAAACTGGCGATGTCTCTTAACAGGCTCTACAGATAGATTTCAACCAGTGGCCGATAATTATATTACCATTGCCGATTCTAGCCTGTCAAGCGAAATAATTGATATGGTTGAAGGGTTAAATAATACTTATTTTGTTACAGGTACATTTTCAGGGGCCAAACTAAATCTGGGAAACGGAATTGAGCTGTTAGGGAATGCAGCACTGTTAGATACTAAACATGCATTTGTAGCTAAGTTCGACAGTGCCGGAAAATGTATTTGGGGTATAAAATTACTTGGGGGTACAAATGCAACTAAAATTTTACCAGCCAGTATTACAGTGGACGATTCTAACGATTCTTACATTACAGGAACATTTAATGACAGTATTTTTCTTTTTAATGCCAATGGAAATTTATTTAACAAATTGAGTACAGATGTTTCTGGCGACTATGATATTTTTATAATAAAGTTGCTAACCAACGGTCAAATAGATTGGCGCAGAAGGGAAGGTAATAATGGCGGTAGAGATGAAGGGAAAGCATTAAGAGTAAAGTCTGGCGAATTGATTGTGGCAGGTCAGTTTCACGGCACCCAGACATTTGGAACTGCTACACAGCAAACTTTAGTTTCTAATGGTGGACTAGATGGGTTTGTAGTAGGTTATGATGCTGCTACAGGCACTAATTGTACGTTTACAAAAAGAATTGGCGGAACTGGCGACGACATGGTTAATGATATATATTTAACATTATTTGGATTATATATTACTGGGTCATTTGAAAATTCAATCACCATACCAATAATTGGCGTTATTCCAGCAGCAGTTCCCTCTCAAGGTGGATCAGATATGTTTACGGCAATGTATAACCCTTATAATAATCCTTCTGCAAATTGGGTTTTATTCACCAGGGGCAGCGGGTATGAAGCGGGCACAAATTTATTGGTAAACCAAAATCGTCTTTTTGTAGCTGGAGTGTTTGGTAGCAATATTACTTCGTTTCGTCATGATGGACCTTTTCCAAGGGTAGAACCTCCAGATATTAGCACCAATGGCGTAACTGATGGAATGCTTTTCTGTTTAGAAGCATTCCTTGGAGAATATACTTCAGTGCCAGGAGGACAAAATAATTCTTGGATAGCTACTTTTGGTGGTAGTGGCGAAGATGTTGTACGGTCATTAGATATTAAAAATTCTTATTGTTTGGTTACCGGGGAGTTTAGAAATAAACTGGAATTTATGAATGGATACCCTCTATATTCCTCAGGAGGAACAGATGGTTTTGCAGCAACTTTTACCACATTAACCGGGGATTTGATTAAAGCTACTTCTGTTAGTAGTTTATATAATGATCGTTGCAATACTGGTATTATTAAAACAAATACGGAATTTACTTTCGCAGGCAATACTACCCAGCCTGCTTTATTCAACGGTGTTTCTACTGCCAACCCTTTTTCAGATAAGCCACAAGCTTTTTTGTGGCTTATGAAATAGTTTATTGTATGGTTTACGAAATAAAAATCACTCAACTAGGTGAACAAACCCTCTTTTATTTATTGCACTTTTATGATATTAAATTTTAAGGTATGAAAAAGATAATTTTTGTTGTAACCGTTGCATTTTTCTACATAAATGCAACTGCGCAGAATGTAGGTATTGGCACAGCCACACCACATCAAAGTGCCAGATTAGATGTAACAGCCGCAAATAAGGGCATGCTTTTACCACGGGTAATGCTAAAGAATTCTATAGACATTTCCACTATTCCTGGCCCTGCAAAATCATTGTTGGTATTTAATTTAAAAGATTCTGCAGATGTAAAACCGGGATATTATTATTGGAACGATACTGTATGGACGGGTTTCATTACTGAAAGTAATTTTAGTATCATCGAATCCAACGACTGGCGAGTAAAAGGCAATGTAGTACAGCCAGCAGTACAATTTATGGGTAGTACAAATCTTGCCGTTGTTCCTTTTAGGTTAAACAACATTCACTCTGGTGTACTAGGTTTTACCAATACTAGTTTTGGTTTTCAAACCATGCCGTTGAGTGTTCCCGGGGCTAGTAATGTAGCCATTGGTAAACGAACATTGCAAAACCTCTTTACTTCAAATAAAAATGTAGCAGTTGGTGATGAAGTATTGAGCAATTTTGACGATGATGGAACAGGTGAAAATACAGGTGTGGGCTATAGTGCATTATTAAATACCAATGGCAACAGTGCTGCTTTTAATACGGCAGTTGGTTCCAAAGCACTTTCTATGAATATAGCCGGTTTTTATAACACTGCTTTGGGCTACGATGCCAACACAACTGTAGGAAACTTATCTAACACAACCGTTATTGGTAGCGAAGCGAGGGTAAGTAGCATAAATACCATGGCGTTTGGAAACGGAAGTGTAGAAAAATGGGTATTTGGCAGACAAACATCTCCCGCCAACCAAGCATTTAAAGTTGGCTCGGGTGCTGGAAATGGCAATGGAGCTTATTTAACCGATGGCGGAGCTTGGACAAATACCAGTGATAGAAATTTGAAAGAAGATATTGTAATAGTACAAGAGCAAGAGCTCTTACAAAAAGTAATGGGTATCCCTTTAAGCAAATGGAAATATAAAGGAACGAACGAGTATCATATAGGGCCAATGGCACAAGATTTTTATGCGGCTTTTCGGGTAGGTTTAGATGATGAGAGTATCTCTACCATTGACCCAGCGGGCGTTGCATTGGCATGTATTCAAGCATTAAAAAAAGAAAACGAAGCTTTGAAGAATAGCTTGATTGTTTTGACAAAACGATTAGATAATCTAGAGGGCAAAAAGCATTAAAAAGCCTGCTATTAGAAAATAAGCAATAAACAAAACTTTTTTGTTTATAAGTAAAAATAGTACAGAGGAGAAAAAGTTTAGGTTAATTAAATTATCCCAAAGAGGGAGAAGATATTAGTACTACTAGAGAATCTAATATCTTTCAAATGTATAAACGCTTTACAAATGCACAAACATTTTGCAAATTGAAAACTCAACAATATAATACGCTCATAGTTCCTGCAAGCGAAGCAACCTATACTTTGCAAGTTGCAGATATTGTACGCATACAAGCCATAAGCAATTACAGCAAAATATATTTAAACAACCAGCGCTGCATTACCGTATCCAAAGTATTGCAATGGTTTGAAGAACAAGTTTGCCTGAATAATTTTATACGCTCCCACCGATCTCATTTAATAAACAAACAATTTGTATTGCAATACCAAAGTATAACCAATGCAGGTGGTGTGGCTTATTTATGCAATGGAGAAAAAATAAATATTTCGAGAAGAAGAAAGCAATCTTTTAAACAGGCTTTTTTGCTAGCAGAAGTACAATGATTTAATTATTTTACAAGCAGTATTAAAAATCAAAAAAACCGATACCCAGAATTTCATTATACTTTTTATTTACCCAAAAATAACCCACCTAGGTGATTTACACCTAAATAAAACGACCCACTTTTAATTTCAAATTCAATTATTGTAAGTTATATACACATTCAATATTGTTATTTTGATTAGAATATCTATTGGACAAATGGTAAGTAATTGTAGCAGCACAATACGACAAAAGCCTTGTTACAAGTTTAGATAGAATTGATAACTTTTATATAGAAAGAAAAAAGGGCTGGTAAAACTTTGCAGCATCGGTATACCCTAAATTAGGTATATGAGTTTTAAAAAAATTTCATAGTTTTACTAATATTAAAAATAACAACCATGCGACATTTTACATTGCTATTTACTTGTTTGTTCTTCAATTTTATTGGTAAGGCTCAAGTAGCTATTAACATTACAGGTGCTTTACCAGCATCGTCCGCTATGCTAGATGTAAGCAGTACGAGCAAAGGGGTTTTATTTCCTCAAGTATCTATAGACAGCCTTAAAGATGTAACCAGTATTCCCAGCCCTGCCAATGGTTTGATTGTATACAATAGTACACAACCTGGTGTAAGAAATGATATGTCCAGAGGATATTATTGGTACAGCACCAATGCATTATCTTGGATAAAATTAGCAGATAATTTAACTGATAATGTATGGAAGAGTGGAGGTTTAGGTGTGCAATTAAGGGATACTTTGGATGGCGTGGAAATGATGGACAATTATACAGGTACTTCAACCAATTGG
Organism: Ferruginibacter sp.; assembly: GCA_031430735.1. GTDB lineage: Bacteria > Bacteroidota > Bacteroidia > Chitinophagales > Chitinophagaceae > Ferruginibacter. Next base: position 210,260 of record JANPCB010000062.1, read on the forward strand.
AATCCCAAAGTAAAAATTTTAAACAAAATAGATTCTGCACTGCTAAATGCAAAAAACAATATTCCTGTTTTGGTACTAACTGGTGTACAAAGTGGTAAAACGGTTGCTGGTTGGGATTCGCTCCAAAAGACTTCTATCATTTTTGAAATGAATTATCTTACAAATGCAGGTTTATCTGGCACGGCAAATAATGTTGCTATTTCTTCTTACATCAATACCAAAGCTACTACAGCATCAAATCTAACACAAGGCCTGGCTTTTTATGTAGCTTCACCACCACAAAATACCGCAACTGCAGACACCCCTACATTAGCCATGTTTCGCCACAATGTAGGTGTTGGGGCTTACCCAACCGACATCAATAATGTAACCGAAGGTAGGGTACAGATTACAGGATTTAGCAATGGAGACCAGCTTTCTTTAAGGCACCCTAGTAGCGTTAACCTTAAATGGGGCTTTTATGTAAGCTCCATAGATAGTTCGCTTAATTTTTATAGTAATGGCTCATTACGTTCCAATATAGACAGGGTAACGGGAGTGTATACCGCATTATCCGACCGCAGCAGAAAGAAAAATATTCTTCCCATGAAATCGGTATTGCAGTCTGTTTTACAATTGCCCGCCTACAGTTATAATTATTTAGATAGCAAAGATACCGATAGACGAATGCTTGGATTTATGGCGCAAGATATTCAGCCATTTTTTCCAGAGCTTGTATACCAACGATACGATAGAGAAATAACAAAACCTGTGCTTACCATGGATTATAGTGGGCTGGGCGTTATTGCAATAAAAGCAATACAAGAGCAGCAGAAGCAAATAGAAGAAATGAAAAAAGAAAATGATGATTTGAAAGAAAAGATGGAGGTGTTGATGAAAAGAGTCGAGGTATTGGAAAAGAAATAATCATAACTACAAAAAAAGAACCTTGGTTGAACTAAATGGAGTACACAATCTTAAATCTCTAAATCAGAAATCCAAAATTATTAATGACATTTAAAATAATCAAAAGGCTCTTTACAATCGTTGCATTGATACAAAGCTTTGCAGGCAGTAGAACCAAATTGGCTTAGCAATTTTGTATTAGGAGATTTGCATTGTGGGCATTCGGGTAAATCTTCCGATAAATCTTTTGAATACTTTGGCGGAGCTATGCCATAAGCTTTTAATTTTTCTTTGCCAGCTTCGGTCATCCAATCAGTTGTCCATACTGGTGTAAGTACAGAAGTAATTTTTATCTTTTTATAGCCGTGTTCAAGTAATTTAAATCTAATATCCATACTTATTGCATCCATGGCAGGGCAGCCGCTATAAGTTGGTGTGATGATGATTTCTGTTTCATCATTATTTATTTTTACATCCCTTACAATACCTAAATCTAAAATAGAAAGCACAGGAATTTCGGGGTCGCATACTTCTTCAAGTAGTGCAAATATGGCCTCCCTAAATCCTTCCACAGGAGGGACTTCCAAGCGCTCCAAATTTTTAGCGTTTATTATTTTATCATTGTTTTGAAGTTGCATATTTTACAAGAACTTTAAATTATTAAAGTGTTCAAAAGCTCCCCCCCCGGAGAGACTTCTAGGAGCTTTAAATTTTTAGCATTTATTATTTAACATCGTTTTGAAGTTGTAGTTTTAAAATTACTTTAAATTATTAAAGTGCTCAAAGCCCCTCCTGTGGAGGGGTCTGGGGAGGCTACCACTCCGCACCAGGATATACCCTTTGTAAGTATTGCATTTCTGCCAATATATAACCAAGCTTTTCGGTATGCGTACCATTCTTCCCTCCTGTTTGCATAAAAACAGCCCCCCCCCAACCTCCCCCAAAAGGGGAGGAGATGGTTGCTTCGTCAAAAACAGCTTTCACTTTTTCTATCCAAGCGTTTTTTAAATCTGAAATGTTTGGAGCTATACCTTCTTCTGCCATTGCGGTTTCATAATCGCTTGGTAGGAACAATTCCCCGGTATATTGCCAAAGTACGAGAATTGCTTTTTGCATTCTTTCATTACTTTCCATTGTACCATCACCCAATCTTATTACCCATTCGCTGCTCCATTTTACATGGTAGGTTACTTCTTTCAATGATTTTGCTGCAATAGCGGCAAGTTGTTCATCTTTACTACCCTGTAAGTTTTCAAATAATAAGTATTGATACACACTAAAGAAAAACTGCCGCAAAACAGTTTGTGCCCAGTCTCCATTTTCTTGTTCAACTAATAATGGATTTTTAAATTCACGTTCTGTTCGAAGATATGCCAAGCTGTCTTCTGTTGCTCCGCCACCAATCAATTTTGCAGCATACTGATAAAAATTTCTGCTCTGCCCAATTAAATCCAAGGTGATATTTGTAATGGCAATATCTTGCTCAAGTATAGGACCATGCCCGCACCAAGCGCCGTTTCTTTGCGTAAGAATTAGGGTGCTGTCGGCAAGGTGAAGCGCAAAATTTATTAGATGGTTCATATAGTAATTTGTAATTAGGGTTTAGGAATTGGGGGGTTTAGACTTTTGCTCTTTTTTTGATCTGTCCAAGTATGCAACAAATCCATTTATCAATTTAAACACCAATTCACATGTTCCGCACTCAGTTTTTAATTCTTCTTCTGTGATATAATTCTCATCAAAAGCTGTTGTTAAATGTTCTATCGTTTCCGTGACAGAGCCTCTTGAAATAATAAAGAAATGTCTTGTGTCTGTATAAGTGTATCTTCCGTAACCTTCGGCAATATTTTCTGTTATTGACCTTGATGACCTTATTATTTGAGAAACTAATTCATACTTTTCATCTTTAGGAAACTTTTTCACTATCAATGAAATTGATTTTCTCAATGCTCTGCCTTTCTTATAGCATTCTAATTCTGTAAAGCCTTTATAATTATTCATTAAGTTGAAATTATATTAAAGAATAAATGTTTAAAGATATCTTCAAGTTTAAAAACCCAATTCCTAATTACGAATTCCTTTTTCTGCTTCGTTAGAAAAAGGGGGCCTTACATATGCCCCACTTCATCCGGTATCTCATAAAAAGTAGGATGACGATAAATTTTATCCGCAGCAGGTTCATACAATTCGCCCGCTTCATCAGGGTTGCTTGCATGAATGTATTTGCTCTCCACAACCCACAAGCTTACACCCTCTTGCCTACGAGTATATACGTCACGAGCATTTTCTATGGCCATGGTTGCATCTGCTGCGTGAAGACTACCGGCATGCTTATGGTCCAAGCCTTGTTTGCTACGAATAAAAACTTCCCAAAGCGGCCAAGCTGTTTCAGCCGTATTTGGCTTAGTCTCTCCACCAGCATTTTCTTCGCCACCAAAATCGCCGTAGTAATATTTTTGAATGTATGTTTTCATAAAACTATATTTAAATTATCCTTCAATAAAATTTGCTTGATGCCCCACTTTAAAATTTAAAGAGTTTGAAATAAAACACAACTCATTTGCTTTTACATGTAGTTCATCGGCCATTTCTTTTTGTTCTATATTTTTTAAACCAATTGTTGGGTATAATATTACTGAAGTAAATTTTCCTCCGCCATCTGCGGTTTCTTCCATTATTCCTTTTGCATTATCTGTGTATGTTGTAACTACAATGCCAGCATCACTACATAAATGCAAATACCAAAGCATGTGGCAACTACTAAGAGATGCCAATAACAATTCCTCAGGATTGTGCTTGCGGCCATCCCCTAAAAAAGATGGGTCTGAAGAAGCCATAATAATTTCTTTTCCCTCAATTACAATCTCATGGCTTCTTTCATACGATGTATAACCATTGGTTCCTTGGCCTTTATTACCAGTCCAGTTTACTGTAAGTATATAATTGTGCTGCTTCATTTTAATAATAATGTATAATTAAGTCAAAGAATTAACATTGCACAAAAACAATTACGCAGCTCGCATAGTATCACCTGTGGAGGGATTTAGGGAGGCTGCCTTCTTCTTTGCATAAGCAACCGCCGCTTCTCTCACCCAAGCCCCTTCTTCATGCGCTTTTTTTCTAGCATCCAATCTTTGTTTGTTGCACTGGCCATTTCCTTTTACTACATTCCAAAACTCATCCCAATTTATTTCACCAAAATCATAGTGGCCCCTTTCTTCATTCCATTGTAGTTTATCATCGGGCAATGTCATATTAAGCACTTTTACCTGCTGCACCGCCATATCTATAAATTGTTGGCGAAGCTCATCATTGCTTTTTCTTTTTATTTTCCACTTCATGCTTTGGTCATTATTGGTGCTTTCGCTATCCTTCGGGCCAAACATCATTAAGCTTGGCCACCACCACCTGTTTATTGCATCTTGGCACATGGCTTTTTGCTCAGGCGTACCATTACTAAGCACCATCAACGATTCAAAACCCTGCCGTTGGTGAAAACTCTCTTCCTTGCAAATGCGCACATTTGCACGAGCATAAGGCCCATAAGAAGTTCTACAAAGCATTACTTGGTTTAAGATGGCAGCGCCATCTACAAGCCATCCTACTGCACCCATATCTGCCCAAGTAAGCGTAGGATAGTTAAAAATAGAAGAGTATTTTGCTTTTCCGCTATGCAAGTCGTCAATCATTTGCTCACGGCTCGTACCAAGGGTTTCAGCCGCAGAATATAAGTACAAACCATGGCCCGCTTCGTCTTGCACTTTTGCAATCAAAATTGCTTTTCTTTTTAAAGAAGGTGCACGGCTTATCCAATTTCCTTCGGGTAGCATACCCACTACTTCACTATGCGCATGCTGGCTTATCTGGCGCACATTGGTTTTTCGATAAGCATCAGGCATCCAATCCTTGGGCTCAATTTTTATTTCGTTGTCTATTTTATCTTGAAATGCTTTTTCTAAATCATGTAATTGCATAGCATAAATTTTATCATGTAAAAATACGAAAAACTAACAAACGTTAGTTAAAAGAAAGCAAAAGTTATTTTTCTTTTGGCGCTCATCGATATATAGTTATTCAACTTTAGTACGGGCTGTCTGTAGTAGTCTTGCACGCTACTCCATAAAACCTCAAAAATTATTTGTGCAAGAGCTACTACTGTCCATCCCGCCGCTCGTCAGCAGGTTATCTTTTTTCAACAATTATTGAAACGTAGTATCATCGCCCATAATTTGCTTCTACCTCAGCTTCAATCTCCCAGGTATTCTCCCCCTGTGGGGGAGCTAGAGGGGGCCTTTCGCTCCAATCTCCCAGGTTTCCTCCCCCTGTGGGGGAGATAGAGGGGCCCTACTTCACATCAAAATCCACTACCACCCTTTCTGTCAGCGGATGGCTTTGGCAGGTAAGAATAAAACCCTGCTCCACTTCTTCCTCTTCCAAAGCATAGTTTACATCCATATGCACTTTGCCTTCTATAAGTTTTGCCCTGCAAGTGCAACATACACCACCCTTACACGCATAGGGCAGGTCTGCACCTTGTGCAAGAGCAGCATCCAATATATTATCCGACTTATAACCGAGTGCAAATTCAAAACTTCTTCCATCAAGCTTAATGGTAATATTGCTTTTTAGGCTATTATCAACCTCCGTTGCCAACTGCTTATTGTCAACTGCCAACTGTGTTCCACCTGGTGTAGTAAACAATTCATAATGTATATTAGTTTTAGGGAGACCTTCTTTTTCTAAAAATGCCGCTGCGGCAAAAATCATTTCCTCTGGTCCACAAATATATGCCCCATCAAATATTTTAAAATGTAATAAATGTTTTAGCGCATCTAGCTTGTCTGCATTTATTCTTCCATAATTAATATCCGAATCCGTTCTTTCCCTGCTCAAAATATGGATACAATTAAAACGCTCCATGAACTTATTTTTGAGCGCTTCTATTTCCTCAAAGAAAATAATAGAACCCCTGCTTTTGTTGCTATATATCAGTGTAAAGCTACTATCAGCCTTTGTTTTAAGCGTGTGTTTTATAATAGAGATAATAGGCGTAATGCCACTACCCGCAGCAATGGCGAGATAATTCCCCATTTTATTTTTTGTGGTAAACCTTCCAGTAGGCGGCATTACTTCTAATAAATCTCCTGATTGTAATGCCTCGTTTGCATAACTAGAAAACACGCCGCCATCCATTTTCTTAATGGCCACTTTCAATTCATTTTCGTAAGGGGCATTGCATATAGAATAAGAGCGGCGAACCTCATTCCCATCAATTGTTTTTTTAATGGTTATGTTTTGTCCTTCATCAAAATAAAATGTGTCTTTCAACCCTTCTGGAATAATAAAACTTACAGATACACAATCTGCTGTTTCTTTTTTTACCTCTTTTACTTTTAGTGTGTGAAAATGTGTTGCCATCTTATTTAATAATTCCGGTTAGTAAATGTTGTACCATGTTTTCTTCTAAAATCTCAATGCTAAATTCATTTTTATGACTATGTAAAAACTCCAAACCCCTTACCGCAGAGAGTATAGTGAGAACCGTTATTTGGGGATGTAATGTTTTGAATAACTTTTTCTTTACCCCATCGTTTATAATTTCTACAAAAGCATTCTCATAGGCTTTTCGCTGTATCAAAAACTCAACCAATTGTTTTTTTGAAAGTTGTTTCCATTCGTGATTAGAAACAAAAACATTGTCAAAGTCTGTATATATTTTTTGGATATGAAAACGAATTAGCTTACTTAATTTATCTACGGCACTTTCCTTAGAGCCAATAATTGTATTCATGTATTCTGTAAAATCTTTTGCTACGCCAAAACAAATCTCTTCTAATAACGCTGCCTTAGAATCAATGTGATTATACAAACTGGGGGCTTCTATATCCATTGTTTCAGCAAGTTCACGCAAAGACGTTGCCTTAAACCCTTTTTTTCTAAAAAGAGCAGATGCATTTTTTAAAATCACATCTTTCTTTGAGCCGTTAGCCAGTGTTTTTATTTTTGCCATAATACTTTTGCAAAACTAACGGTTATTAGTATTTATTGGGAATTAATTATTTGATTTATTTCGGTGTTCTTCAAATAATTCATTAAACTTTTTCTACAGCAATTTTATTTTTGCCCAAGTAAGTAATTAATACATTTATTTTATCGCCAACTTTCAAATTCTCTTCAAAAGCTATTTTGGCTTGTATCTTATTTCCTACTATATTTAAATGTATACCATGGGGTGTAATCTTAAACACCTCGGCTTCTATGGGAGTTTTGGTTTTAAAAAGTTTCACGGCCTGTTCAAATTCAGGAATGTATTTATTATTAAACAGCGAAGCGAATATTTTTTCCTTCTTGTCAATATTTTCCAACGAGAAATTTACTTGCTCATTTAAATCTACTTCTGCGGGTACAATTTGCCAAGGCGAAAATGGTACAGGAAAGAATAAATAACTATCTATCTCTTTTACAAAATATTTATCGTCTACTTGTTTAAGGTATCCAATAAATTTATTATTAAGTAAGCTCTTGTTTATAAGTACATCCAATAAATTATTATACAAAAATTCTGTACCCACTGCTACCATCCTATCGCCCCTATCAGATAATTTTACCTGAAAACTCACCACATCGCCTACCATAAAATGATGTGTTTTTTTGATGAGTCTTTTTTCTTTCATTTCTTTTTGTGCTTTATCATCAATACTTGCACGCACGGTTTTCTTCTTGTTGCCCTCTTCATATTCAATCATAGCATAGCCCTTATGATGGTTTATAAATGCTACGGTACCTTGTATTGTTTGGCTCATGTTATAAATTTTTGTAAAGGTATTTGTTATTTGTAATGGAGAGTAGGCTAAGAGGTCAAAGGAGAAAAAGAGCTCGATGCAATTTCTCTTTTTTTCTCCTTTTCTCCTTTGACCTCTTAGCCAAACCCCAACTCCTCACTCGGGTCCCAATAATATTTTTCAAAGTCAACAATCTTCTCATCTTTCACTACAATTTTTTCTTTAAGCAATAATTCTTCCATTAATGTTGCTGTAGCAAAATGATGTTTACCAGTAAGCATACCTTGTCTGTTTACAACCCTATGAGCAGGCACTTTGGGCTTTTGGTTGTGCGCCGCATTCATAGCCCAGCCTACCATGCGTGCAGATAAAGCTGTACCAAGGTATTTCCCAATGGCACCATAAGAAGTCACCCTTCCCTTAGGTATTTGCCTTACCACATCATATACATCATCAAAAAATGTAAAAGTGCCGTCGGCTTTTTTAAGATTCTTTGCCATTGTTCTTTATAGTTTTCATTATTATAACAGGAGGCCTATGCAATAACAATTCTTTTCTTTTTGCAGCATTTACTTTTTCATAATTGTAAGGACAGTGCATGCAACCACTACCACAGCACTCGCCACGCTTTAAATGATAGGCAGAAGTTAAAACCATTAACCCATCTTTATTGAAATAAAAATCTTCTCCTTCAATTAAGTTGCTCATCATTAAATATCATTTTCTGCTACCAATTCTTCTTGTAACTGTTTGTCTAAGTCTGCCAATACTTCGGGCAAGCGAAACTTGAGGTAATGAATTTTTTTACTTCCTGCAATATCCAAACTTTCGTAATGTGTTTTTATTTGTAATGCAGGAGCTATTTCCGAAGACGCATATACATCGGCAGATTCAACCAGCAAATTAAGCCCATATTTTGCAATTACCTTTTTTGTAAAGCGATACAAATGTGGAGAATCCGTTTTTAAATGAACAACACCTCCAGGTTTTAATATTTGTTGGTATTGCCTCAAAAATCTCGGATGCGTAAGCCTTTTCTTCGCTTTGGAAATACGCAGTTGGGGATCTGGAAAAGTTATCCAGATCTCATCTACTTCTGCCGCATTAAAACAATAAGAAAGCGCTTCTATCTGTGTGCGCAAAAATGCCGCATTGGTAAGCCCAGTGTCCAACGCTTTTTTGGCGCCGATATACATTCTGTTTCCCTTTATGTCTACCCCAATAAAATTTTGGTTGGGGTACAATGTTGCCAGCCCAACGGTATATTCTCCCCTACCGCATGCAAGCTCCAGTATAATGGGGTTTTCGTTGTTAAAATGCTGCTGCCATTTACCCTGCATATCTGTTGGCTTCTCAAATACATTGTCAAATTCTTTTATTTGCGCAAAGCGAAGTAGTTTTTTTTGTGCCATTGCTGCAAATATAAATAATGGTTACCATAGATGCCACAGCGCCACAGATTGGTTTATAAAAATTCAACCCTTCTTTTAAAATGGCAGTTAGTTAAAATACATTTTCTGTGCATCTGTGGCAAAGAAATCAGAAGCCGCAGCGCCACAGTTTGGTCTATAACAATTCAAAGCTTCTTTTAAAATGGCAGTAAGCTAAAATGCATTTTCTGTGCATCTGTGGCAAAGAAACCAGAAGCCACAGCGCCAAAGTTTGGTTTATAAAAATTCAAACCTTCTTTTAAAATGGCAGTTAGCTAAAATGTATTTTCTGTGCATCTGTGGCAAAGAAACCAGAAGCCACAGCGCCACAGATTGGTTTATAAAAATTCAAACCTTCTTTTAAATTGGCGGTTAGCTAAAATGCATTTTCTGTGCATCTGTGGCAAAGAAATCAGATGCCACAGCGCCACAGATAGGTTTATAAAAATTCACTCCTTCTTTTAAAATGGCAGTAAGCTAAAATGAATTTTCTGTGCATCTGTGGCAAAGAAACCAGATGCCACAGCGCCACAGATTGGTTTATAAAAATTCAATCCTACTTTTAAATGGCAGTTAGCTAAAATGCATTTTCTGTGCATCTGTGGCAAAGAAACCAGAAGCCGCAGCGCCACAGTTTGGTCTATAACAAT